>NZ_CACAYO010000005.1 GCF_902536725.1 uncultured Prochlorococcus sp. | reverse complement strand
TATATGTAAATAAGTAAATTTTAATTATGTTACGTTCAATCTTTACTGGGTTATTCGCAATAGTTTTAACTCTAGGTCTAGGAATTTCATCAGTTTCAGCTAAGACTGTTGAAGTAAAACTTGGAACGGATGCTGGAATGCTTGCATTTGAACCAAGTACAGTAACCATCAGTGCTGGTGATACAGTTAAATTCGTCAATAATAAATTAGCTCCTCACAATGCTGTTTTTGATGGTCATGAGGAATTAAGTCATGCAGACCTAGCTTTTGCTCCAGGAGAATCTTGGGAAGAAACATTTGATGCTGCAGGAACTTATGATTACTATTGCGAGCCTCACAGAGGAGCTGGAATGGTAGGTAAAGTTATTGTTGAATAAATCTTATAAAACTTAAGTACTTTTAACTAAATACTTACTATAGTCATAATTATATTTTGATTGATGAAAATAGTTCCAAGCGAATTTTCTAATTCTGCCTGGAGCTGTTTTATTTTCGCCAAAGAAATTGCTTATAAAAATCATCAACAAAACGTAGACTCTGACAATTTATTTTTAGCTCTAATAAAACAAGACAACCTTACAAGAAAAATCCTAAAAAAAAATAATGTAAATATCAAAGAGATTGAGAACGTAATAATGTCTTCATTAAGTTTGAAGGCAAAAATGAAAAATAAACAAGATAATTTATATATTGGTGATACTCTTCACAAAATATTTTTGAAAGCGAATGATATTAAAAATACTTTAAATGATGTAGTGATATCAACAGAACACTTAATTTACGGTTTCACTTATGATGATAAATACGGATTTCAAATTTTAAATCAAAAAGGAATTCCAGAATTTCTTGAAACTATAAAGAAAATGAAGTCAGATCCATCAGTAAAAAACAAATTTGATACTTCTAATGAGTCTTTGGAAAAATATGGTATTGATCTAACTCAATCTGCACGCGATGGTATTTTAGACCCTGTTATTGGTAGAGATGAAGAGATTAGAAGAACAATTCAAATATTGAGTAGAAGAACAAAAAATAATCCGGTTCTAATTGGAGAACCCGGGGTTGGCAAAACGGCAATAGTTGAAGGGTTGGCTCAAAGAATTATTAATGGCGATGTACCTTCTGCCCTACAAGATAGGCAACTAATTTCATTAGATATGGGTTCACTTGTAGCTGGAGCAAAGTATCGTGGAGAATTTGAAGAAAGAATAAAAAATGTCCTGAAGAAAGTTAAAGAATCAGACGGTAAAATCATTCTTTTTATTGATGAAATTCATACAGTTGTTGGAGCTGGTGCTAGCGGAGGTTCTTTAGATGCTAGCAACCTATTAAAACCAATGCTTGCAAGAGGAGAACTTAGATGTATTGGTGCCACAACTATTATTGAACATAAACAAAATATAGAAAAAGATCCTGCTCTAGAGCGAAGATTTCAGAAAATAAAAATTGAGGCTCCCTCAATAGATGATACTGTATCAATATTAAGAGGATTGAGAGAAAGATACGAAGTTCATCATAGTGTGAGAATTTCTGATAATGCTTTAGTTGCAGCTGCGACACTTAGTGAAAGATATATAAACGATAGATTTCTTCCAGACAAAGCAATAGATCTAATCGATGAAGCAGCCTCAAGATTAAATATGGTCATAACTTCCAAACCTGAAGAAATTGATGAAATTGATCGAAAAGTTTTGCAGTTTGAAATGGAAAAATTATCTTTAAAAAGAGAAACAGATGATTTTTCTGTAGAAAGATTAAAAAAAATCAATAATGAACTTATATCCCTTAAAGATAAACAGGCAGAATTAGGTGCTAAATGGAAAAAAGAAAAAGATGAAATTGATGAGATTAGCACCATAAAAGAAGAAATTGAATCTGTTCAATTGCAAATAGATCAAGCCAAAAGGAGTTTTGACCTGAACAAAGCAGCAGAATTAGAATTTGGAACTTTAAATTTTTTACAAAAAAAACTAAAAGAAAAAAGTGACTATCTAGTTAATTCTCATAAAAAAGGAGAGACGAGTCTTTTAAGGCAGGAAGTTACGTTTGATGATATTGCAGAAGTTGTCTCAAAGTGGACCTCTATTCCAGTACAGAACTTAAACCAGTCAGAAAAAGATAAACTTTTGAGCCTCGAGTCAATCCTTAAAGAAAAAATTATTGGTCAAGATAGTGCAATTAGGGCTGTTGCAGATTCTATTAAGAGATCAAGGACTGGTTTAAATGATCCAAGTAAGCCTTTAGCCAGTTTCCTATTCTTAGGTCCAACTGGTGTTGGGAAAACAGAGCTAAGTAAAGTAACAGCCAAAATTATATTCGATTCAAATTCTTCAATTACAAGACTTGATATGTCTGAATATATGGAAAAGCATTCAGTAAGTAAAATTATAGGTGCGCCTCCTGGATATCTAGGTTTCGAATCAGGCGGTCAATTAACTGAAGCAGTGCGGAAAAATCCTTATTCGTTGATACTACTTGATGAAATAGAAAAAGCTCACAATGACATTTTAGATATTCTTTTACAGGTTCTTGATGATGGAATTATTACTGATGGGCAAGGTCGTACGATCAATTTCAAAAATTCAATTATTGTTTTGACAAGCAATTTAGGAAGTCAATCAATAAATGATTTATCAGTTAGAAAAGAAGATACAAATGAAATAAAAAAAGTTGTAGATAATGAACTTAAAAAATTTTTCAAGCCTGAGTTTTTAAATCGACTTGATGAAATAGTTATTTTTAATAATTTAGAATTAAACGACATAAAACAAATTGCAAAAATCCAACTTCAAAATTTAGAAAAAAGACTTAACAAAAAAAACTTAAAATTCAAAATTACGGATGAGGCACTTAACCAAATTGTCGAAAACAGTTTCGATCATGCCTTTGGAGCAAGGCCTTTAAAAAGAATTATTCAAAAACAAATTGAGACAAAAATTTCGAATAATATATTGAATAATCATTACCTTAATAAAGACGAAATTAATATTTATCTGGTTAATAAAGAGATAATTGTTGATTAAAGATCTAAATTAAAGAATTCTATATGACTTGAAATTTAACAACTTTAATCTAAGATTTGAACCAATCAGGAAATTTCTCATAATTTGCTTTATTAGATTTATTTTCTTTTGATTCTGTTTTCCAACAACATGTTCTGCCCTTATCCTTGTCCTGCAAGTATTCATTAGCCCATCTCCAAATTAATTCAGAAGTGAACTCCATTCCCACATTATCCATAATTCTCAGATCTAAAGCATCTAAGTTATGTAATTTTTGCCAGTAATTCAACAAAGGGTCATCTTTATTTACTAAAAAAGTATGGTCAAATTGCTCCTTTAGTCTATTTTCTAATGGCTTTAGACTTGAAAAGTCCACAACAAAACCATTAAGGTCTAATTTTTTGGCAGTGAACCAAAAGGTAAATGATCTTGAATATCCATGTACAAATCTGCAGTGTCCCTCATGGCGCCATTGCCTATGTGAACAGGGAAAATCCTCGTAACTTTTACTGCATGAAAATTTCAAAGAATGAATATACATCAATTAACTGTTAGGATAATTTTTAATAAAACACAATTAGTAGGATTTAACATAACGAAAATAATGGCTTATTCAACTAATTTTTCGATAGAAGATCTACGCTTTGATAATTATGGATTAATCCCTGCAATAGCACAAGATTGGCTCGACGGATCAATTCTTATGCTTGCCTGGATGAACAAAGAATCGTTGACAATGACACTTGAGACCAAAAACGTTCATTACTGGAGTAGATCAAGATCAGAAATCTGGAGAAAAGGAGCTACAAGTGGAAGTACCCAAATACTTAAAGAGATAAGATTCGACTGCGATAATGATGCACTAATCCTTTTGATTGAACAAAATGGTTCAGGAGCATGTCACACTGGGGAAAGAAGTTGTTTTTTCAATGAAATCCAAATTAATCAAAATGATAAAAAAGAGAAAAAAACAACTCCCTTCTCAAATATTTGCTCTGAATTATTCAATACAATTAACCAAAGATCAATAACGCCATCTGAAAAAAGTTACACAAATCATTTATTAACAAAAGGCAGTAATACTATTTTGAAAAAAATAGGAGAGGAATCTGCAGAATTTATAATGGCTTGCAAAGATAATGATAAAAATTCAATCTCAAATGAAGCTGCTGACTTAATTTATCATCTGCAAGTAGCCCTTTTGCATAAAGGCGTTGAGTGGAGAGATATACTTGCTGTTCTAGAATCGAGAAGAAAAAATTAAATAATTAAAATTTAATATTTATAATTTTTAAAATGAAAATTTGAAAAAACGGTTAATTAACTAATTAATAATTATTAATTAATTATTAATTAATTATTACATGTATGGCTTATTACTCAATTGACTATAAGTTGAATATATCAACAATGAGGTAAATCGTGAGTTCATTAAGCGATTTTCTTGGAGAAATAGGTCGTCATCAACTTTTGACTCCCGAAAGAGAACTCACAATGGGCAGAAAAGTCCAAGAGATGGTTATGCTTGTTAACAGATGTCAAGAGGCAGGAGGGAAAGGGCCTGCTTGTGAATATTCCGAAGCTGAAAGAAAAAAGATCAAAATTGGTGAAAAAGCTAAAAACGAGATGATAACAGCCAACCTAAGACTAGTTGTCAACCTTGCCAAGAGATACCAAGGTAAAGGATTAGAATTACTGGACTTAATTCAGGAGGGGACATTAGGTCTTACAAGGGCCGTAGAAAAATATGATCCGTCTAGAGGACATAGATTTTCTACATATGCTTATTGGTGGATTAGGCAAGGTTTAAATAGAGCATTGTCAACTCAAAGTAGAACGATAAGGATCCCTGTTAACATTAATGAAAAACTTACAAAACTAAGATCTGCAAAATCAAAGCTTATGCAACTTAAAGGTATTCCACCTAGTAGTAATGAGCTAGCTGAAGAAATGAAAATAACCAAAGAGGAAATTGACGAACTCCTCTCTTGTGAATTGAGAAGCATAACTGTTAGTCTCCAAGGTACTGTTAAATCAAAATCAGATCCTTCCGAATTAGTTGATATTCTTCCAAGTGATCAAACTCCCCCAATGGAATTAGCCGAATTAGCAGAGAGGACAGCCTCGGCTTGGAAGTTATTAGATAAAGCAAATTTAACTGAGAAAGAAAGAAAGATAGTAAGTCTAAGGTTTGGGTTAGACGGTTCTAATGAATGGAGAACTTTAGCTGAAGTTGCAAGACATATGGGTTGTAGTAGGGAATATTGCCGACAAGTCGTTCAACGTGCTTTAAGAAAACTTAGAAAAGCAGGAATACAAAACGGGCTAGTTGATAGTATTAGTTAAAATTCAATCAAAAAATCTAAATTCTATAGATAAGGATGACAGAGAATTACAAAAACAAAGAAAAAATTTATGATGCTGAAGTTTTAGAAAGTTCAACATTTGATGAAAATATCATTATCAAGATTCTTATTAAAGCAGGAAGAACTATTGCAAAGCCTGCATTAGAAGTTTTGGAGATGGCTATAGACCCTTTTACTCCCGCACAAGTAAGAGTTTCATTAATGGCTGCCCTAGCATACTTAATTATGCCATTTGACCTTTTCCCTGACTTTATGCCATTAGTTGGTTTTAGTGATGATTTTGTTGCCCTCACCGCCGTACTTAGTATATGGAGCAAATATATGACTCCTTCAATTAGAGCAAGAGCAGAGACCAAGCTGAATAAGTTATTCCCTTTTTATTAAATGAGTAAATTATCTCAACAAGAAGAAAGAGAACTTATCTCCTTTATTAAGGATTGGTTGAAATCTCATGGATTTAACCAAAAAGATTTAGCAAATGAATTAAATATTAAATCGAGCAGAACCTCTGAGATTATTCTTAAGATTAAAGAATTACATAAAAAAGGCGGTATGTTCAATATTGCAAAAAATCTTATAAGGATTGAACAAAATTGGTTAAACAATTTCAAAAATGATTATCCAGAGACAAAACAAACATCATCATATAATCAATTAGATATCGACTCATTAGTAAACCAGATAACTCAAGATACTTGTGAATAAATATTATTTAAAATATTATGTTTTAGTTAAAAATAATAAAACTTATTTAAAAAATAAACTTTAAATAAATATCGTTTTAATTCCCAAAAATGATAAATAGTTAAATTATTAACACTAAAATATTATGAATTTTTATTTAAAGTATTTTTTTTTCAATTAATAAATAATAATTAATAAGTACTAAAAATATTTTTGTAAATAATATTTAAAATGCCTGAATCCAAGGATAAATATCATAATTTATCCATATACCTTTTTCCCAATATATATCATCCTCAATAAGATCCTTCAACTCATTTTCATCATTAGCATTAAAAATTCCAAACAAATATTTAGTACATTTAGTTGGTCCTAATGTAACTAGAATATCTCGATCTTTTAGGTTTTTAAGTCTATTAAGATGTTGTTCACGAAACGGACCCCTTTTAGTAATGGCATCTTCACAATACTTTCCAAAAACTACAAACTTTTCCATTTTTAAAGATAAATAATAGAATAAGTACATAATAAATAATTGCATATATTACACACAAATTGCTATGTTATTTAATACAACTTTCTTTTAATTTATTATGCTAACTGGAAGCGATCTACTTGCAAAAGTTAAAGAACTTAGTGATGTTAGCAAATCTGACCTAGTTCGCGCCTGTGGATACGTTTCCACTAAGAAAAATGGAGGTGAACGCTTAAATTTTACAGCATTTTATGAAGCACTTTTAGAAGCAAAAGGAGTTAATCTTGGTGACTCTGGAGTTGCAGGTATTGGCAAAGGAGGAAGAAAGCTAAGTTACATTGCAACAGTTCAAGGAAACGGAAATCTTTTGATTGGGAAAGCATATACAACACTTCTAGATTTAAAAGCTGGTGATGAATTTGAGATTAAGCTTGGGAAAAAACAAATCAGATTATTACCTACAGAATAATCTTAAAGACAACAATAATAATTTAGATATCATTTTTAACTAATTTTCTATAATTAATTTTTAATTTAAAAATCTATCTTTTTATTTATTTTTTTAGATCTGCAGCTAAACGCATTTCTTTACAAAATTCACCAATGTGATCGACGACATCTTTTTCGCTTGAACTAGAAATTCGTTTTACAAATGCACTCCCAATAATTACTCCATCAGCTCCCCACTCACGAACTTTATTAACATGTTCTGGAGTGGATATTCCAAAACCAACAGCAATTGGATTGCTATTTACATCTTTTAATTTAGCAATAAGATTTTCTACCCTATTTTCCATTTTGTTTCTCTCACCAGTGACACCCGTGACACTTACTAAATAAGTGAAGCCTTTTGTATGATTAGATATTTGTTTCATTCTTTCAAAAGGAGTAGTTGGAGCTACCAATAAAATTAAGTCCATGGAATGGTTACTAACTAATTTAGAAAATTTATAAGCTTCCTCTAGAGGGAGATCAGGAACTATTAGTCCAGAAACTCCAGCATTAGATGCCATCTCACAAAACTTTTCAAAGCCAAAGCATAGTAATGGATTTAAGTAAGAAAAAAGGATGATAGGAATATTTAATTTATCTTTTAAAGACTCTAAAAGTTTAATTACTTTTATTGGGCTAGTACCTGACTTTAAGGCGCGTGAGGCCGACACTTGAATAACAGGTCCGTCTGCAAGTGGGTCACTATAAGGTATTCCTAATTCAATAAGATCAGCCCCATTTTCTTGTAACCTTAATAAGATCTCAGACGTTATTTCAATATTAGGATCTCCAGCCATTATAAAAGGCATTAAAGCTAATTTTTTATTATTTTTTAAGTCACAAAACTTCTCATCTACCTTAGATAAAGATTCATTTTTAGTAATTTGCATTTTCTTATCTTTCATGATTTTTAGATATTTTTCTATAAAAAATTTATGGATTTTTCTCTAAATCTTCCATAAGTTTTTGCTGCTCTTCCTGTGGCAATGCGTTGAATTTGGTTTCTAGTTTATCATTAACAACTTTTTCATACTCTTTTCTATAACGCTTCCTTTGTTCCATAAAAGTCATTTTCCCATTTACAACTCTATAAACATAAGATGTTACCCAACTAATAACAATCAAAATCAAGATACAACTTGAGAGAGTAGTAGCTGTAGAATTCTCGATACCAATTTGCGGTGCAAATTTAAAACTAATTAATCCTATTAATGAAATAAATAAACCTATTTGTATAACTTTACCTTTAGTCAATGATTTACCCTTTACCACTTCCTTTTAATCGGAGATTTAAAAATGGAGAAAATAAGATTAAACCTGGAAAGAAAAGAAATACAAGGCCATAAATTCCTAACCTTTCAAATTTACCCATAATATTCCATCTATTATTCATCCAATAAAATAGTAATAATGGAACAACCAATAAATAGGTAGAAATAATTCCAATATATGCAATTAAAGTAGCGAATGAATTATTAAAAAAACTTTCCATTTTGATTTATGGTTGCTTAGTTAAAACATAACAACTATTGGAAGTTATCGTCAGAACTAATAATAAATAATTAAATGATGGGAGTGGGGGGACTTGAACCCCCACGAGCTAAATCGCTCGACGGATTTTAAGTCCGGCGCGTCTACCAATTCCGCCACACTCCCAAAGGAATTTGCGCTTTCTAATCGTAGCCGAAAGCCATCCATTTAACCAAGAAAAATTGGAAAATTTACACTTTTAATTCTTAGATTAAATCTAATTTTTTAATTTAATATCCCTTCTACCTGCCATTGTAAAGTTTCCCCTGCATGAAATGGTTTTACTTGTCCTACAATGTTTTTCTCTTCAACAACATCAATAAATTCTTTAACTTTATTAGGTCTAGAAACTAATTTTAATTTTTCTTTATTTGGGGGCACATTATAAAAATTAGGGCCATTCAAACTCGCAAACTTTTCAAAATTATCTAGAGCATCCTCCTCTTCAAATACCGTTAAATAGCTTTCTATTGCTACTGGTGAATTAAAAATACCTGCACATCCACAAAAAGCTTTCCACTTCCTAAGATGTGGAGCGGAGTCAGTTCCCAAGAAAAAACATTTTTCCCCACTTGTTGCAGCTTTCCTTAAAGCAAGTCTATTATTTTCCCTCTTAGCAACTGGTAAGCAGTAAAAATCACTATTTAAACCTCCAAAAAACATTGCATTTCTATTTATGTGTAAATGATGCGGAGTGATAGTTGCTCCAATATTATTTTCTTGAACAAAATTCACTGCATAAGAGGTAGTTATATGTTCTAAAACAATTTTCAATTTTGGAAATCTTTTAGTGATTTGAGAGAGTTCTTTATCTATAAAAACTTCTTCTCTATCGAATACATCTACTTCAGAATCAGTCACTTCCCCATGAATTAAAAGAGGCATTCCAGACTCTTCCATTGATTCAAATATCTTATATAGATTTTCTATTTTCCTAACTCCATGACTGGAGTTTGTTGTAGCGTTAGCAGGATATAATTTTGCAGCAAAAAAGACATTATTTTTAAAACCATTTATTAGTTCTCCTTTATCAGTTTCATCTGTAAGATAAATAGTCATTAGTGGTTCAAACTTAGAACTTTCTGGTAACGCATCAACAATAGATTTCTTATAAGAAATAGCGCTATTGATTGATGTTATGGGACTTTTAGTATTTGGCATGACAATGGCTCTCCCAAAATATTCTGAAGTAAAATGAATGATATTTTTTAATACAAGACCTTCTCTTAAATGTAAATGCCAATCATCAGGTTTTATTATGGTTAGAGTCTTCAAAATTTTTTCTATTTAATCAATTTTAACAGCAAATTAAAATTGACAATAAATTATAGATATTCGAGGATAGTTATTAACCAAATATTAGAATTTTTATTTCTTAATTAATGCCTAAATATGAGTGATTTTTTATTACCAACAATAGAAATAGTTTTAGGGGTAGTTCTACTTTTTGCTGGAGGGGAGTTCTTCATTCAAGGAGCTATATTTTTATCTTTAATTTTAGGGATACCTCAAATAGTAATTGGTTTAACAGTTGTTTCTCTTGGAACAAGCTCTCCTGAGTTGTTAGTAAGTTTAAGTTCAATTTACAAAGGCAGTGATTCGCTGGCGGCAAGCAATGTAATTGGAAGCAATATTTTTAATGTTCTCGTTGTTTTGGGCATAAGCTCATTGATAACACCTCTTAAGGTAAAAAGCAGAATAGTTAGAAGGGATGTGCCTCTTTTAATGGCAATTTCATGTGCAGTTTGGGCTATGTCA
Source organism: uncultured Prochlorococcus sp. (assembly GCF_902536725.1). Taxonomy (GTDB): domain Bacteria; phylum Cyanobacteriota; class Cyanobacteriia; order PCC-6307; family Cyanobiaceae; genus Prochlorococcus_A. Next base: position 104,511 of record NZ_CACAYO010000005.1, on the reverse strand, counting down.
TCAACAGGCTTATTAACATTTCAAGCAGGGGTATTTCTAATATTTTGTTTAATCTTAAATACAACATGGGAAATCAATACCATCAATGAGAAAGGAGAGGAGACAAAAGATGCTGAACCAGAGATAGAAGAATTAACAGATCCCTATAAAGGGAAGCTTAATTTTTTACTAAAGTTAATATTGGGAATATTTCTTTTAAGCTTTGGATCAAATATTTTAGTAAATGGTGCTCAAACCCTTGCTACTCTTTTGGGTGTAAATGAAATTGTTATTGGTTTAACAATCGTAGCCACTGGGACATCTTTACCAGAATTAGTAACTTCAATAATTGCTGCATTTAAAGGCAAAACAGATCTTGCGATTGGGAATGTAGTAGGAAGCAATTTGCTCAATCAACTTCTTATCCTTGGAAGTTGCAGTATTTTTTCAGGATTTAAAGGTTTAGTAATTGAACAAAGTCTAATAAAAGTTGACTTACCTTTTATGGTTTTAACTACCTTTGCATGCTTACCAATTTTCTGGAGCAAAGGGAAAATCACCAGAATTGAGGGATTTATTTTGCTTAATCTTTATATTTTCTACATTCTCGATAAGATACTTTTTCTGAATGGATTTAACTTCCTTTCTGAGTTAAGGATAGGTTTATTAATTTACTTTGCGTTACTTATAATGTTTCTGATTGTTCAAGAAAAATTAAAATTTTCTAATTCGTAATTTTATCCATACATAGTCACAAATTCTTCTGAGATAGTTGGGTGCAAAGCCATTGTAATATCAAAGTCTTTTTTTGTTATCCCTGCATTTAATGAAATTGATACCATTTGAATAATCTCAGATGATGTTTCTCCAAACATATGACATCCCAAGACTTTGTCAGTTAGCTTATGAACAACAATCTTCAACATACATTTTGATTTATTCTTTTTAAAGGTATTAGACATAGGGGTAAATTTGCATTTAAAAATTTTTATATTTTTTTCAGAGTAAATCTCTTTAGCTTTTTTCTCACTTAAGCCAACTGTTGAAATTTCAGGAATAGTAAAAACGGCCTTAGGAATATATTCGTAATTTACTTTTCTTTTTTGATAATTAAAAAAATTATCCGAAAAAACTCTCCCTTGTTCTATTGCTACTGGAGTTAAGTTTGGTTTATTTATGATATCGCCAACTGCAAAAATATTTGCGTTGCTTGTTTGATTAAATTCATCAACATCTAAATATTGGCCATCCATCTTTAGATTTAAAAAATCTATATTTAAAGGCAAAAGATTTGGTTCTCTTCCTGTAGCAATAAGGATATTATTAGTTAGGATTTTATCCCCCGAGTCTAGGATAGATTCCACATTACCATTTACTTTGTTGATAGTCTTTAATTGAGTGTTAGAGATAATATTGATTTCAGTATAAGTAGGTGATTCCTCTAGGCATGAAGAAAGATCCTCATCAAAACCATTAAGTAAATGTTGACCTCTTATAACTTGAGTCACTTCAGTACCTAAATTTCTAAAAATAGAAGCAAATTCACAAGCAATATATCCTCCTCCCACTATTAATATTGATTTGGGAAATTTTTCTAATTCAAAGATATCATCGCTAGTCCATGCCAAATCTACTCCAGGTATATTTAATTTCTTTGGTTTACCTCCAACTGAAATAAGAATTTTTTTTGAACTTATTTTATTTTTAATTTTCTTCGTTTTTGGACAAATAATTTCTAATTTATTTTGAGTCGTAAATCTTCCTAAGCCCTCAAAAACAGTTACATTCAATTTTTTTAAAGAATTTCTATGTAAATCACTTAATCTAGAAACCTCCTCTCTAATATTCTTCAATAAAATATTTGATGAGAAATCAATACCTTCATTTTTTAATCCATATCCATCAGAAGAATCCATATTTTTCTTACTTTTAGCTGCATAAACCATCAATTTTTTAGGAACACATCCCCTTATTACACAAGTTCCTCCTATTTGATTTACCTCTATGATTGCGACTTTCGCTCCATAAGTAGCCGCACGTTTAGCCGCCGCCAGTCCTCCAGATCCAGCGCCAATTACAATTAAATCAAATTCAAATTCCAAGATTTTTTTTTAATGAATTATTATAACGTTAGTTTATAGCTTTAATTCAAATAATGAATGGGATTTTGACATGGGATGATTTAAATAAATTTGAAGTTGAAGATCTTGATAGAGTCCATGGTATAAATAATTCCTACGCAAATTTAAGATTATTTGGGAATAGTGAAAATGATGTATTGGTTACTCTTTACAGAGATAGGCATTCTTGGTGTCCTTACTGTCAGAAGATATGGTTATGGCTTGAATTTAAGAGAATTCCATACAGAGTTAAAAAAATAAATATGTTTTGCTATGGTCAAAAAGAGAGTTGGTTCCTTGAAAAAGTGAGATCGGGGAAATTACCCGCAATTGAATTTAAAGGGAAAGTTGTAACTGAAAGCGATGATATCATAACTTTTTTAGAAAATGAATTTGGAGCACTTGGATCTTTTATAATATCTAATCACCTTATCAAAATTCGAGAATTAGAAAGAGAAATTTTCAGATCATGGTGTAATTGGCTCTGCCGAGAAAGCTTTAATTTTATAGAAAACTCTTTTAGAAAAAAAAGATTTAAAGAATCCATCTCCAAATTCGATGCAATCTTAAGTAGATCAAAATCAGGATTTGTTGATCCATCATTATCTAATACGGGTGAGATAGGGCCTGGTGTTGGAGATATAATTTTTATCCCCTACATGGAAAGAATGAATGCATCACTAATTTACTATAAAGGATTTAATTTAAGATCTAACTACCGTCACGTAGATAACTGGCTTACCCTTTTTGAAGGGGAAAGTGCTTATAGAGGCACTCAAGGAGATTTTCATACCCACTCTCATGATTTACCACCACAAATGGGAGGATGTTATAGAGAAAGTAATGAACAACAGATTACCTTTTCTAAGCTAATAGATACTGGGGAGGGTCTGGGTAATTTTGAATTGAATAAAAATTATGATTCAAAATATTTCGCAAAAATTGCTCTTAAAAGAGTAATAAAGCATAAAGACAATTTACTAAAAGTAAACCCATATAATAAAGAATCCTTTGAGGAATCATTAAGATCAGCTTTGACCCATATGATCACAGGTGAAGTAATAATCCCTAAAAAACTTTCAGGAATCTCCTTAAAATACTTAAAAAATAGAATCTCAGTTCCAAGAGATATGCCAATTATTTCAGCAAGGTTATTAAGGCAATCACTAAATAAAATTGAATCACTCAGCGATATCAATGAAATAGATAAGATACCTTTAAGAGATAGATATGATCAAGATCCTAGAAATTTTATCTAATTAAACGAAAACCTATAAATTTTTTCTTGAATCTATTTGAAGTAAATCCCTTATTTTTTGAACTTGACTTGCAATATTAGGATCAATAGATAATTTTTTTTCAACTTGCTCAATGGCATACATAACTGTTGTATGGTCTTTGCCCCCAAATTCATCTCCAATTCTTGGTAAGCTTAGATCCGTTCCATGTCGCATAAGATACATACCTATTTGCCTAGCTTGACTTACTGGTTTTCTCCTACTTGAACTAATCAATTCATCAGTAGAAACTTTAAAGAAATCTGACACTTTTTTAATAACTTGTTTTGGACTAACAACTACTCCAACACTATTCGGATCAAGCATTGGAGCAATAGATTGAACTGTCATGGGCAAGCCTGTTATTGATGCAAATGCAACAGCTCTAGTAAATGCTCCTTCCAATTCTCGAATATTAGAAGTGAATCTTCCTGCAATAAATTGTATTAAATCTCTTGGCAGACTCATACTCTCTTGTTCTGCTTTTTTTTGAAGGATGGCTGTCCTCGTCTCAAGGTCAGGTGGTTGAATATCAGCAGTCATACCCATCGAGAACCTAGAAATTAATCTCTCCTGAATTCCGGACAATTGATTTGGGGGTCTATCACTTGCTATAACTATTTGACTTCCTGATTCGTGAAGAGCGTTAAAAGTATGAAAGAATTCTTCCTGTGTATACTCTTTGCCCTCTAAGAACTGTATATCGTCTATTAAAATCAAATCTACATTTCTATATTTATCTCGAATAGCTGTCATTCCATCTCGCCTAATACCACTAATAACATCGTTAGTAAAAGTCTCTGTGGATACATATTTTACTTTTGCTTCTGGATCTATTTCTACTCGATAATGACCTATTGCTTGCATTAAATGAGTCTTACCAAGACCCACTCCACCACAAATAAATAATGGATTAAATTCTCTCCCAGGAGATTCGGCAACGGCTAAAGCTGCGGCATGAGCCAACCTACTATTTGGACCTACAACAAATCTTTTAAATACGTAGCGTAAATTTAAACCATTAGGATTTTTGAATTGATTTTTTGAAGAATTATTTTGGTTAATACTAGAAAAAGGTCTTATTTTATGATTAAAGTTTTGTTCTTTAGTTTGTGCTTCATTTGTTATGTCGCTGCAGGGTTTCGTTTCAGATTTAAAAACAACTTTTACATCATGGCCGCAGATTTCTTTTGCAGCTTTTTCAATAGTTTCACAATAATTCTTTCTTAACCAATCACTGGAAAATGTATTTGGAGTGATTAAAGTCAATAGACCATCTTCAAAACAGTTAAATTTAGCTGGCCTTATCCAAGTCTCAAATGAAGGCTTACTTAAAGTTTTTTGAAGTAATTGTTGAACTTCCGTCCAAATAGGATTGATTGCTTGCAAAATTTTATTCTATAGATTATTAATCTAGTTGGAATTTTTTAATTGGCCATTATCAAATCATAAGATCACGACAAATTTAAAATTACTTAACAAAGCATGATCTAAATTTAGAAGATTAATTCTAAAAAATTTTTTTAAACATATAATTATTTCAAATCTCTATAAAATTTTTGGATAAAGCATTACTTATTATCATGACTAAATGGCATGGTTTTGGGAGATGCAAAACAAGATTATCAAAAGATATAGGTAAAAGTAATTCTGCAAAAATACAAAGTGTGATAACAAAACACACTATTTCAGTCGCCAAATCTCTCCAAAAAACTAAACTAATTGATATTTCTATAGCTATATCTGGTTTGGGGGAAAAAAATTGCAGAAGATGGTCTAAACAATTAGGTATCAAAAGATTTAATTTACAGGGAAAAGGCTGTCTGGGAGAAAAAATGAAAAGGCAAATAATTGTAAACAAAAAATTTTGCAAACAAAATAAGATCAAAAATATTATTTTTATTGGTACTGACCTTCCAGATTTATGCCATCAAGATTTATTGAATACTCAAAGAAAACTTCAATATAATGATCTTATTTTAGGACCATCTAATGATGGAGGTTATTGGCTTATTGGTTTATCAGAAAAAATTATTTCATCGCATCTATATTTACCTTTTATTAACATTAAGTGGGGCACTGAAAATGTCCTTCAAAAAACAATTGATAATTTTGCTTCTATGAAATTGAGGTATGAGTTTTTAGATAAAAAAATAGATGTAGATACAATATTTGATATTGAGAATAGAAAGTAATCAATTTGTCTAAATTCTCAATTATCATCCCAACTATCAATGAAGCTAATAATTTACCGCTATTGCTTTCGGACTTGTTGACTTCGCATAAAGAGGGAGAAATTATTGTTGTTGACTGTGGTAGTGAAGATAGAACAGTTGATGTGGCAAACATTTATGGGGCAAAAATATATCAATCTAAAGAAAAAAATCGAGGTTTACAATTAGATATTGGTGCTAAGAATTCAAAAGGAGAGTGGCTCATATTTTTACATGCCGATACAAGATTAACTCATGATTGGTTTAGAAAAATAAATTCAATTTTCAAGGGAAACAAGAATTATATTTACTATTTTAAATTTAAAGTTAATCATAAAAAGATGAATTTTAGAATCCTCGAAGTTATTGTAAATCTTAGGAGTAAATTTTTTAAACAACCTTATGGTGATCAAGGATTAATTATTCATAAAACTAATTATTTTAAGAATAATGGTTTTAGAAAGATACCCTTAATGGAAGACGTAGATTTTTTAAGGAGATTAAAAAATAAAAAAGATTTAAAACAATTAGATATGCCAATCTTTATAAGTTCAAGGAAATGGGAAAGAACTAATATTTTTCTCCAAGCACTTAAGAACTGGAATTTAAGAAGAAGATGGTTAAAAGGCGAATCGATAAAATCTATATATTCTGACTATTACAAAAAATAATTAATTTGCATACCAGAAAGCACATTTGGTACCTCTTGGTTCTAATATCCAACCCTGTCTTTTGTAAAATGTTACCACTTCCGCATCAGCAAAAAGGGTAACTTTAGAAATACCAATATTTTTTAATTCTTTCAGAATATATTTCATTAATTCTTTCCCCAGTCCAAGTCCTTGATAAACAGGATTAATAGCTACATCCCATACTGTTGCTTCCAGAATCCCATCTCCAGTGCATCTTGCAAAACCTACTAGCCTAGGAAATTTATTATCATGACGCCATAACCCAACTACCAAAATACTAAAATCCAAAGCTCTTTTAACTCTTCTTATTGGCCTTCTGCTCCAGCCAACAGTTTGTAAAAGTTGATCTAGTTCTATGAGATCTAAATCTTTACTTTTACTACATATAAATATTTCTTCTTTATTTTTTTGAGTAAACTCGTAAGAATTTAAACCATATATATCTATAAGCTGTTCCCTTGATAAACTGTTTGATTTTTTTATTGATGATCCTTGATTTCTAAAAATCATTATAAATTCGCAAATCCTTTTTCTTGAAGCTCAGAAAGCTGAAAATATAAACCCTTTTTCATTCTCAATTCAATATGTGTTCCCTCTTCAATTAATGATCCCCTTTTTAAAACTAAAATCTTATCAGAACTTTCAATAGTCGCGAGTCTGTGAGCTATTACTAGTGCTGTTCTTTTTGTAAGAATCCTTTCAAGATCTTTTTGCAAAGTGGCTTCTGTAGATGGATCCATAAACGCTGTAGCTTCATCCATTATTAAAATAACAGGATTTCTAATCGCTACTCGAGCTACTGAAAGAAGTTGTCTTTCTCCAGAAGAAAGATTTCCGCCTCTTTCCCTAAGAAAAGTGTTCAAACCATCTGGCAATTTTTTTAATAAACCGCTTAATCCTAATTCTTTACAAAGATTTTCTAATTCAAGATTATCTATATTGGCATTTAGTTTTAAATTTTCAGCAACATTTCCACTAAAGATGAAAGTATCTTGTAGAACTACTCCCAACATATTTCTTAGGGTTGCGATAGGAATATCTTTTATATCTACATCATCGATTAAAATTTGACCTGATTGAGGTTCATACAATCTACACAACAATCTAATTATGGTTGTTTTACCAGAACCAGTTGGCCCTACGAAAGCTACATGCTCTCCAGGTTTGATCAAAAAAGATAAATTCTTTAGTATGTGCTCTCCCTCTTTGTAGGAGAAGTTAACATTCTTGAATTCAATCTTACCCTTAAATTTCTTATTTGCAGTTTGAGCATCTTTTGCAAAATTTCTTGCAGAAATAGAGTCTTGAATCTGAATTTCTTCATCCAATAACTCATTTATTCTCTCAACAGCTGTAAGGCCTCCTTGAATCTGAGTAAATCTCTCTGCAAGCTGTCTTAAAGGTTCAAAGAGCCTTTGAGAATATAAAATGAAAGTTGTTAATGTCCCTAAACCAATATTTCCAGAAGTAACAAGATACCCACCTACTGCTAAAACCAAGGAAACTGCGGCAAGCGAAATCCACTCTATAAATGCTGAAATGCTACTGTCATAAAATATAGTTCCATTTACTGCTTTCTTGTAAGCAACTCCCGTATTAGAAAATTTCTTACTATTAAAAGCTTCTCTCCTAAACATCTGAACGACTTCTAGACCTTGAAGATTCTCTTGAAAATCAGAGTTGAGTTGAGATAACTCTTCTCTCACTTGATAATTGGCCTTTCTATAGCGTTTTTGAAGCCAAATAATGAAATATGAAACAGGAATCTGAGTTAATAATAGTAAAATGGCAAGCCCTCTATCAATTGAAAGCATTGTCAAAGAAATTACTATGAGACTTACAAAGTCAGCAATAACTCCAACTGCCCCACTACCAAAAACTTCAGCTAAAGCATCAACATCATTTGTTAATCTCGTTAATAATTTCCCTACAGGCATCTTGTCGTGATACTTAAGGGATAAAGATATTGAATGATCAAAAAGTTCTCTTCTTATCCTTGCTGTCAAACGTTGACCCACCGCTTGGATATTGTAGGTTTGGTATCCTTGCAAAACCAACCTAAATATAACAGTTATAAATAAAGTTAGGATTATGGCATTAATTGACTGCCCAAAGAAAGTTTTACTTAGCCATACATCTGTAGTTTCGTTTTTGAGAATGGTAATTGCTTGACCAACTAATAACGGTTGGATAGCTCCAGAGAACGAAACAGGCAACAAAACTATCAAGATTAGATAGATTGTTTTTTTATCTTTAGTTAAATATTTACCTAACTTTTTAATCCTTCTAAAATCACTAAACATTAAGCTATTTTTTTATGTTTCATTAGTTGATTCTATTGATAAAATCGTATCTCTGAGATGATTATCATCTAACCTCATAGATAAAGGATTTCCAATTAGTCTCGCAGTCGAGTAGAAAAGATCATCTATTTTAATTAAACCATTCTCTTTAAGAGTCTTTCCGGTTGCCACCAAATCAACTATTGCCTCTGCCATACCTGTAATAGGACCAAGCTCCACTGATCCTGTCAAATGAACAATTTCTACAGGAATATTTAATTCGTCAAAATAAGATCTTGCTGTTTTTATAAATTTACTTGCTACTTTACAATTCGCTGAAAGATCAGTTGGTTTTGAATAATTGCTATTTTTCTTAACTGCCAACGACATATGACAGCCCCCAAATCCTAAATCTAATAACTTTGCAACTTTTAATTCAGATTCTCGTAAAACGTCATATCCAACAATACCTAAATCAGCCTGACCATAACTTACATAAACAGGAACATCTCCATTTCTTACTAATAAAGCTTTAGCCCGTTTGCAATTTGATTCAAAAGTTAATGATCTATTATTTTTCTCCAATGCATCAGAGAAATCTAATCCAGCTCTTTTAAAAGTTGAAATTGAATCTTTTAACAGAGCTCCTTTTGGTAAAGCTATAGTAAACATAGATCAATTTCTTCCAACGACTCTTCATTCTAAGTTAACAATGGAATTTAATAAAGCTCGAAATATCATCGGACTAAGAGTTTTAAATGATAACGTCATTTGGTTATGGATAAAAGATAAATCAGTTGTAGTTGTAGATCCATCTGTACATGAACCAGTAATTAGATATATAGATGAAAACAATTTACACTTAAAAGCTATCTTACAAACTCATCATCATTCAGACCATATTGGAGGGACTAAGTCTCTTATTGAAAGATGGCAAGATGTAGAGGTCATTGCATCCTCCAAAGAAAAAAGGCGAATTCCTCTTCAAAATATATCTGTAAAGGATGGTCAAACTTTAAATATCTTAGGTGAAGAAGTAAAAATAATTGAAGTATTAGGACATACAAGCTCACATATTGCCTTCTTTTTGAATGGAAAAAATCCTGTTCTTTTTATTGGTGATACATTATTTTCTGGAGGCTGTGGAAGAATTTTCGAAGGAACTTATCAACAAATGTATTCTTCACTAGAAAGAATTAAGTCATTGCCAAAAAATACTCTCATATATTGTGCACATGAATATACTAAGGCAAATATATTGTGGGCATTGAATCTCAAGCCTAAAGATCAAGATATAAAAAATAAACTTTTGGAAGTTGAAAAAAAACTTTCTCTCAATGAATTGACAATTCCATTTTTACTTGATGAAGAGATGAAAATAAACCTTTTCTTAAGAGCAAAAGATTTAGAAGAATTTTCTTTTTTAAGAGCAAATAAAGATTTATGGGTTTAAATAGAAAGGTATCTTCCCAAACAAATGTCCCCCAAACAAGTAATCAAAACATCAAAAGCTCCAGATCCAGTAGGACCTTATAATCAAGCAATAAAAGCTGGAGATTTTATCTATTGTTCTGGTCAAATTGCTATAGACCCAGCTTTAAATGAGATAACATGTTTAGGTGAAATAGAGAAGGAAACTATTCAAGTATTAAAAAATCTCGAAGCAGTTCTTGAAGCTGGTGGAGCCAAAATAGAGGATGTAATAAAAACAACCATTTACTTAACCGACTTAAATAATTTTCAAATTGTCAATAAAATATATAGTGATTTTTTTAATATTGAGAATCCTCCAGCAAGGGCCTGTGTAGGAGTTTCATCTCTTCCAAAGGGAGTTTTAGTTGAGATAGATTGCGTCGCATTTCTAAATTAATTTCTAATTATTGAGAAATTTGAAATATGAACCAATTGTGCACCATAGTTGTATAGATTATTAGTTGATAATTCATCTTTGATCTATGTCAGCAGCTAAGCTTAATATAGATGAACTAGAAGCAGGTTATCCTTTATTTTGTAAAGCTCTTAGACTATTAATCTTAAAAGGTAACTCAGTTAAAGATATAGAAAAGACAGTGTGTTGGGGTCATCTTGAAACTTTAAATAGATGTCTACCTGGCAGATATAAAGCACCAACATATCTAATGGCTTTAATCAAAAGAGATATTGCAAAGCCAAATAATTATTAAAAAAGACTAATCTTCTAAATAAAATTTATCAATATCCATTGAAAAGACTTTTTCTTTGTCTGATATTTCTTTATTGTCTAAAAATATTGAAAGACTTACAAAATTCTTTCCGAAGCTTATATTTGGATAGATATCCCTTTCTTTGCATAATTTTTCAATTTCCCCCATGAATTTACTGATTTTTGAGTATTGATCAAATTCAAATCTTTTTTCAATCCTCAAAGGTGATTCTCTTTCTTTCCACATTACATTCTTTATTCATGACTAATTACACTATACCTTCAACAAAGTTTCTCAATAAATTTTTGAAGATAAAATTTTTAGTCACTCTCCCAATAGTCAATAATACCGCCAATTGTTAAATCGGTTTGAACTTCTGGATTAGGGCATGCAAATCTAGCGGCAGAGCCACTAGCAGTAAAAACCCAGTTACCTTCTCTAGCTCCAACAGGATCAACAGCCACTAATTTCTTTCCTTTATTATTTTCTAAAATTCGTAAATTCATGTGACCTAAGCCAGCGACTCTTTGAGTACATACCATCCTCCCTAATACCTTCATAATTTCCACAATTTATATCCTCCTTTTTATGACTTGTCAGGATCCCAATGATCAATAATTCCAACAATCGTTAAATCGCTTGGATAGGATTTACTTCCCGCAGCTTCTCTAGCAGCAGAACTTCCAACACAAATAACCCAATCTCCTGGCTTACAGCCAACAGCATCAACTGCAACTTTATTAGAAGAACCATCTAATACAACCTGCAGATGTTTATGTTCAAAACCAGGAATCCTATTGGTAGAAACAAGTGGTTTTACAACCTTGCAAATTAACATAACTAGTGAGCCTCCTCTGTTTTTTTATCTAAAGACATTCCAATAATTTGGGCGGAATGAATGTTGTCCCTATCTCTAATAGTAGAGCAAGTATGTAACAAACCTTGATCAACTAAATTTTTATATCTAATTGATATCGCATTATTAACTCTTTCACAATCATTTATTGCCCTCTCTTTTGCTCCGGGTACTTTCCCAGAGTAATCAAATCTTATTACTACCGGAATAGGTAGATCTTGAGAAACATTTAATCCAGTAAAAATCTTCACTCCTACATCTAAATCTGGAGCCCCTTCTTCGACTGTATCTAAATGAGCAAAATAAGTTAAATTCCTGAGATGTACTTCTTTGAAACCTATACCTACTCCAATAAACCTTTCTGCATGTCCAATATCTTCATAAGAACCATTATGAAAACTCTTAACATAATCAATTTGAGAAATATTATTGACAATTAATTTATAAGTAAATTTTTCCAATCCACTGAGTTTATCTTTAGAAGATTGCTTAGAAATTGTCTGGCAAATTTCTCTTTCCGCATCCTCTTTTGAAAAATTTATTGTTGAATTATAAATTTCTAATGTAGAAATAGTTTTTTCTAAATCTATACCGCCATCGCTAGTTGATAAATGTATTTTCAATGAATCAGTATCTGTATCAAGTCCAATTAACATTAAATCCACAGAAGCTCCGCAGCAAAAGCTATTCTCTACAGCCTCTTTGAAAGCATATAATTTATTTCTACCTTCTGCTGCAGCTAACTCGTCATTACTCCCATGAGCTGCGCATCCCTGATGAAAAGGATCTACTGAACTAAAATGATAAGTTACAACTTTTAAGTATCTAGTATCTTTATGGGCTTCATTAGGAACATTCTCTCTATATCTTTTATGTTCAGTTTTTACCCATCGATTAACAGTATTTTCAATATCAAACAGTGCTCCAGCATGGGATCTTCTTCTTACGGAACTAAAAGGTATTCTCATTACATAAGCAACTGAATGGGCTAATCTTCCATCTGAACAAGGAGTTATATCAAGTAGGTGTATTCCACAATCTAAGAGAAATTTTTCAAAATCTTCCGCATCTCTACTTCCAGCAGCACCTTCAAGTGGATCATTATTAAAAAAATTGTCGCTAAGTTTCTCATGCTGTTTAAAAGCACACCATGCATATAAAGCCCTCATATCAAGAGGTTTAACCCAAGATTTATCTAGTATATGGAGGGGTAAATCTATTCCTAAATTTTTCCTTGATATTTTCTGAGCCTTATTTATAAAATCTTCGTGATGTTGAATTCGAGCAATTTCCTTGAGAGTTGGAACAATTTCGTCAAAATCACTTTTTATTTTGCTTTCATAGCTAAATAGATTTTCATTTTGAATATTATTGCTTAATCTATGAGACTTTCCATAATTTCGGAAATTATTTGATTCTTTAGTTTGTATATGGATATTTTCAGTAAAAGTTTTCATTGGAGCTGTTGGCCCCAATGTGAAGTTCTTGGCTTTAGCCAGTCCTCTTAAAGGCATTATTTACTTAACCTCTTGCACCACCTGAAAAGGTAACAAGTTGTCCTTCACGAGTATTGCCACTAGATCCAGTTATCAAGAAAGCTGGTTTTTCTGTTTCCTCATTTCTTTTGACTTCCATAGGAGGCATTGCGCTCATAAATCCTGCTCTTGATGGATTTCGCTTTCTAGAAGAAGCTCCTTCTGTTCCTGTCACCTTATCACCGCGATCCCAATCATCACCAGTTACGTTTCCCACTGATTGCCCTTCACCAGTAATCCTTGATGCGACTCTTTTTTCTGGTGTCTTTGCAGCACGTTCTTTCTCTTCAATTTCCATTTTTTGTTTATAAGTAATATTTTTATTAGGTTCAAATCTAAATTTTTCAGTGCCCGTGACCTTATCAACTGCCATATCAAAAGGTCCTGTTACCTTTGAACCATTTTCATATTCATTACCTGTAACTCCTTGAGTATTTTTTTCAGAATATTTATCTCTCGATGGTGATTTAACAGAGAATTCCTTCCAAGAGTTACCTGCAGACTTTTCCGGATTCGCATAAGCCGCATCATGTGGAGGATTATCACATGCTTGTGAGAGCTGATCTCCACCAACATATGGAGTACCTGTTAGATTTTTACAAGCACCTTTCTTAGCACCTGTCATTACTCCGCCAATTCCTGGTTGCTGTCCTGTAAGTCTGGCATTTGAATTATTTCCAGAATTAACTGTTGCTCGGGATTTCATATCTTCTGAAATCTCAGTACTACAATTTTCAGTAATCTGATCTAAGCCTGCGTATGGTGTTCCTGTTAACACTTTGCATGAACCTGGTTCATCACCAGTTACTATTTCTGATCTTCCTGTCATAGTGCCGCTTATTAAATTTGACTTTGAAGAAAGACTTAAACCTACTTTTCTTGCTTCTGGTTTTGGTTTTGAACCGCAAAACTTCTCATATTGTTGAGATCCTATGTACTCATCGCCAGTTACATTTTTACAACTCCCATCTTCATTGCCTGTCATATAGTCTGATCTTCCAACCCCTGTTCCAGTTACATTATTCCCATTAAGAGTGTTGTAATTACCTACCTTTTCAAATACTTTACCTTTTGGATTTGGCTCAGAGCCAAGATATTGATCTCCAGTTAATTGATGTCCAGAACCTGATTCATCTCCAGTAACTAGGGTTGATCTACCAGGAAGTGATCCAGATACTTTTAATCCATCGGTTGTAGTGCTGTATTTAACCTTTGAAGGGTTTCTTGGGACATCACCACAATACTTCTGCGATTGATTAGAAGATACATATTCAGTCCCTGTAAGGTTTTTACAAGTTCCTTGCTCATCGCCTGTTACTCTATCTGATCTACCAACTTCATTTCCAGTTACTTTATTACCTGATGTTGTAGAGGTAACAGTAGATCTAAGTGGTTGTTTATAACTTGGTCTATCTTGACAAAATTGATCAATAACCTCTGCTCCCAAATATTGAGTACCAGTTACAGTTCTGCATGTACTTGCTTCATTACCTGTAGTTTTTACAGACCTATTAGCTTGAGTTCCAGTAACTATTTGACCTGAATCAGTTTCACTTTTACCAACTTTCCAGCTAGCATCTGCAATATTTTGTCTGGCACCATTTTTATTTGGACCACATGGTCTACATTTACCATTACCTTTTTTGCCTGTGGCACCAGTTTTACTTCTTAGCTCTCTTACTCTCTGAGAAATTTCTCTACTACTTAAATCTGGATCTCCCCTTCTAGCTAAGGAAGCGGCACTAGTATTTTGTTTAGTTGCTGATTTACCATGTTTAGATTGAGCTTCTCTTCTCGCTAAAACAATATCTCTACTTGTATTAGTAATAGGCTTTCTCTTCTGATTAATTCTTCTCTTAACGTTGGGTTTTAGGGACTTAGATTCTGTACTGGTTAAATCCTGACTTTCTTGACTTTTACTTATAGTTGACTTAACTGTGTTTACAGGACTTTCTTTTTTAACATCAGTACGGGTTCTATCGGATGAAGTTATAGCTGATTTCCCATGGGTAGACATTGCTTTTCTTCTCTCTATTACTAACTCTTTACTAGATAAAGTTGTTGAAGAATTTATGTTTGCCTGAGTTTTTGGAATATGTTTTGTAGCTGGTTTGGAAATATTATGATTATTAGGAGAAGACTGAGTCCCAGAAATCTGTATATCTTGAGAAGATCGAACTCTATCTTTGGTAGTTGAAGAATAAGCAGCAGCTTTTTTACCGCTATCACTCATCGCCTTTCTTCTTTCAAGTGCAATCTCTCTACTGGTTTTTTTTGACATAATCTTCAAATGTGAAACTCTTTTGAAAAACTTTCTCCAAAAAATTTTTTTGGAGAAAGATATTAACTACGATAAGTAGCTTTATCGTCCTTGGAAAACTACAAAAGCTGTTCCTTGACTTTGAGTGTAAGCATCGTATCCGATGATTCTTACATGATGATCAGGGTATGCTCTATGGCATGCCTCTAATTCGCTCACGATCAAGTTAAGATCTTTTTCCCCAAAGAATGGGAGTTTCCAATAAGACCAATAGGTTTGCATACATCCACTAGGATGAACATGCTCAATAACTGGACTCCAGCCTTGAGCAATTATGTACGCAATTTGGTCATATATTTCTTCCTGGGTCATCGGTGGTAAAAAACCGAATGTTTCCAGGGTTGCAACTGTTTGATAGTCGCTTACTGTGCTCTGGAAAGGCATAATTAATCAAAATGTGAATGAAATTACTCGTAAAAACGAGATTTTAATAAGTTTGAGGAGAATAAATCCCCTCAATTTCGAAACTTGAGTTAACCCTGAACATCAAGCTTGTCGACAGTGTCAAACTCAAACTTAATTTCTTTCCAAGTTTCTAGAGCAATAGCTAATTCAGGACTATGCTTAGCAGCTTCCATAAGAATGTCTCTACTCTCTTTTTCGATTTCGCGACCAGCATTACGGGCTTTTACACAAGCTTCTAAAGCAACTCTGTTAGCTGCAGCTCCAGCAGCTGAACCCCATGGATGACCATGTGTTCCTCCTCCGAACTGAAGGCAGGAATCATCCCCAAAGATTGCTAGAAGTGCAGGCATGTGCCAAACATGGATACCACCTGATGCGACTGCAAATACTCCAGGCATTGAACCCCAATCTTGATCAAAGAAGTTACCTCTTGATCTATCTTCAGGAACAAATGACTCTCTTAAGTTGTCAATATAACCAAGAGTTGTTTGACGATCACCTTCAAGTTTTCCAACAACGGTTCCAGTGTGTAATTGGTCTCCTCCAGATAGTCTCAAACATTTTGCAAGAACTCTGAAGTGAATACCATGCTTTGGATGTCTATCAATAACAGCATGCATAGCTCTGTGAATATGAAGAAGCATGCCATTTTTACGACACCAATTAGCTAATCCAGTATTTGCAGTAAAACCACCAGTTATATAATCATGCATGATGATTGGCATATCTAGCTCTTTTGCAAATTCAGCTCTTTCATAGAGTTCTTCAGGAGTGTTAGCAGTACAATTTAGATAGTGACCTTTAACTTCTCCAGTTTCTCTTTGAGCAAGCTTAACTGCTTCTGCAACAAACTCAAATCTCTCTCTCCAACGTTGGAATGGTTGAGAATTTATATTCTCATCATCCTTAGTTAAATCAAGACCACCTCTAAGACATTCATATACAACTCGACCATAGTTTTTACCAGATAATCCTAATTTAGGTTTAATGGTACAACCAAGTAGAGGTCTTCCGTATTTGTTAAGTCGATCTCTTTCAACTACGATTCCATTTGGTGGACCACCGCAAGTTTTAATGAAAGCAATCGGGAATCTAATATCTTCAAGACGTAGATGTCTTAGAGCTTTAAATCCAAAAACGTTTCCTACAAGAGATGTTAATACGTTTGTAATTGAGCCTTCTTCAAAAAGATCTAAAGGATATGCAATAAAAGCATAGAAAGCTTCAGGATCTCCGGGGACGTCTTCGATACGATAACAACGTCCTTTATAAAATTCTAAGTCAGTTAGTAACTCGGACCAAACTGTTGACCAAGTACCTGTTGAAGATTCAGCGGCAACAGCAGCTGCAACTTCTTCTCTTGGAACACCTTCCTGACCTGTACATTTGAAACAGGCTAGTAAATCGGTGTCTAGGGGGACATATTCTGGAGTCCAGTAGGTATCTCTGTACTCCTTTACCCCTGCGTCATACTTCTTACTCATAAGGATAAATTTAGGTCTGTGTAGGGAAAATAATTATTGTGCAAAATTTATAAATCTTGCATTACTTAATTAGTCCTTTTGACCAAGAAATTCACCGTTACCTAGAGCAGGTTCAACTTCTCTATGAGGACGAGCAATAATGTGAGCTGCGACTAAACCGTCACCAACTCTTTCACAAGCATCAGCACCAGCTCTTACAGCTGCGTTAACTGCGCCTGTTTCGCCTCTAACTAATACTGTGACATAACCGCCGCCTACGAATTCACGACCAATAAGGCGAACTTCTGCTGCCTTTGTCATTGCGTCTGCTGCTTCGATTGCAGGTACAAGTCCGCGTGTCTCGATCATGCCGAGAGCGATACCCATTGTTTCTGTAGCCATTGTCTACTAAATACTAAATGTGGAATGTTCAATTCGAAGAATGCTTCATTAAGTACTTATAAGTCAAGCGTTTTCGACAAAATCTCCATTAATGTTTTTTCTATCATTCATAAGTTAAACTTATCACCCTTGGTACTATTGATATGTCAATACTTATGCAAATTAGTTAGTGCATCAAAACATACTGTTGTGTTAAGAAAAAATTTACATTATGTTATTTCCGTACGAGACAGGCCCTGTCTACACAGGTGTGGAATGTTCAACCTTTCCTGTCTCCGTATCAAGCTTTGAAGTAAGATAATATTCATAATAAATTTATTTGTTATTTTGAACCTTCCAGTTCTAACTATTGCTAGTGGCAATCAAAGAAAAGTATCTGAAATTTCAGAAATGCTGGATGTTTTGTCTTTAAAGGTTCAGAAGCAACCAGAATACTTAAATGTCGAAGAGACTGGAAACACATATTTTGAGAATGCACTTCTAAAAGCAAAAGAAGCTGCTTTAAAGACTAAAACCTGGGCATTAGCTGATGACTCGGGTCTTGAAGTAGATGCTTTAGATGGTCGGCCAGGAATTTATTCTGCTCGATATGCCAAAACTAATGATGAGAAAATTAAAAAATTAATTAATGAACTTTCTGATAGTCCTTATAGGAGTGCAAGATTTATAAGTTGCATGGTTTTGTGCGATCCCTCAGGAAACTTAGTAAAAGATACAACAGGAATATGCTGGGGAGAAATTCTCAAGAACCCCAAATATCCAAATGGGGAATTCGAATCTATTTTTTGGGTGAAAGAGGCTAACTGTGTTTACGGTGAGTTATCACAATCACAACTAAATAAATTAGGTAGTAGAGGTAAAGCCGCCAAAATTATGTCACCTTACCTCAAAAAAGAAATTGGTTTAAATTAAAAATTCTCAATAATTTGAAATTTCTTCAATTGCTCTTATAGCAGCAGCTGCAGCCTCTTCTACATCCCCTTCTTTACCTGCGAGAGTTAATCTACCAAAAGCCCCAACTGCCTTAACATCAACAACAGTTATATTAGATGCCTTTTCAGCTTCATTAGCTGCTTTTAAAACATAACCAGCTGGTTCAGTTTCTAAAATAAACATGCTCATTCCAGATTGAATCATTGATCCACTTCTGTTTTGTCTATTTATTAAAACTGCATGATCTGGAGTAATTGCTCGAATAACTTCAGTCCAACTCGTAGCAGGTTTTGTTCTTTTTCTAACTTCACTCCCAATAGCATCTAGAACAACATCTCCAGAATGCAAAACCGTGCTTTGATCTTTATGGTAGAGAGCAAGAGATCCAAATGCCCTTTCAACAATCATCTGACCAAGTCTCACATTACTTGCTTTTAGGGCAATATCAGTAACTCTATGAACAGCCATCCCTGGTGAAACTTCCATCCAAAGACATGAATCACCAGGAATAGGCAAAAACCCTCTACTAACAGTTCCCATATATGCGGCTAATTGAGGTTGCAGAGAATCTAAAAAAACATAAGTTCTTAACTCAATTTGCTCAACTTGACTTGCTTGTCTGGATACCAAAGACTTTTCTGAATCAGTAGTAATAAAACAGCTAGCACCACTGGCCTGAGATTGCACCTCAGATCCTGTGACTAGAGAACTCCCCTTTTTTCGTTCCCCTCTGTTTAAGCTAGAAGTTGGTTCCATTACGGCGACTATAACGGATAATGGTTCATTTTTTCTATTAAATTTACTTGCATGCTTACCACAAAACGATAACTTCAAGTAAAAGATATGCATTTTTATGGGAACTTCTCAAAAAAAAGAACCAACTGTTTCTGGTACTGAAAAAGAATTAACTCCTGATCAAACTCTTGGATTAGTTAGCTTAAGCTTGATGCAAAAACTATCTCAGAAAGACCCATCTCTTAGCTGGTTAGAAGAAGATAAAATTGAGAAAGTAAATCTTAAGAAGCTTAGAGATAGATTAGAGTTAACCCAATTAGCTATAAATACTGGAGCACCTTTAACCACTTCAGAAGTGACAGCTCTAATTGGAGCTAAGCCAGGAAAATCTAAGTTAGAAAGAGCAGGATTATTAGCTACGAAAATAGCTAGAAATTTATGGAAGCTTTCAAAAATAAGTCAAGGAAATTCCTTCTATAGAAATTAGAATATACCCTAAAAATAGTTTTCATAATTCTGATTTAAGTATTTAAACATTCATATAAGTTTTTTAAATATGTTCATTTTGTAAGAGAACTTATTAATTACTTTCTTAAATTAAAAAGTTTATGCAAGCTTGAAATATAAGCTCTTGAAAATTTTTAATGAGTAAAGTTGAATTTAATAAGGAAACTGGACCAAGGGAAGTTTTTTGTGGTTTAACTTCAATAGTTTGGCTCCACAGAAGAATGCCTGATGCGTTTTTTTTAGTAGTGGGCTCAAGAACATGTGCTCATTTAATTCAAAGTGCTGCTGGAGTTATGATTTTTGCTGAGCCAAGATTTGGGACGGCTATTCTTGAAGAAAAAGATCTTGCTGGTCTTGCTGACGCTCATGAAGAATTAGATCGAGTGGTTAATGATCTTATTGCAAGAAGACCAGAAATAAAAACTCTTTTTCTAGTTGGATCTTGTCCAAGTGAAGTGATCAAACTAGATCTTGCCACTGTCGCAGAGAAATTAAATAAAAGATTTTTAGGTCAAGTAAGATTCGTTAATTACTCTGGCAGTGGGATAGAAACAACTTTTACCCAAGGAGAGGATGGCGCGTTAAAAGCTTTAATTCCATTAATGGAGTCATCAAATGCTGAGAAATTATTATTAGTTGGGACCCTTGCAAATAATGTAGAGGATAGATTTAAAAAGATTTTTAGAAATTTAGGAATTTCAAATATTGAGAGCTTTCCACCACGTCAATCAACAGAATTACCAAAGATTGGCAAAAATACAAAAGTATTATTAACTCAGCCTTATTTAAGTGATACGGTTCGAGACCTCAAACATCGGGGTTGTGAAATAATTTCAGCTCCATTTCCTCTTGGTATCGAAGGAAGTACTAAATGGTTTTTAGCTGCAGCGAAAGCTTTCAATATTAGTGAACTTAAAGTTCATGAAATTATTTCGCCTTTAATCAATAGATCAAAACTTGCTCTTGAATCTCACAAAGAAATACTTAAGGGGAAAAGATTATTTCTTCTACCTGAATCGCAACTGGAGATATCTTTGGCAAGATTTTTGCATAATGAATGCGAAATGGATCTTATTGAGGTAGGAACTCCTTATCTAAATAAGGATTTAATGAAAGAGGAGATTAATTTATTACCTGATAATACAAAAATTGTCGAAGGACAACATGTAGAAAAACAATTAGATCGAGTAAGGGATTCAAATCCGGACTTAGTAGTTTGTGGGATGGGTTTAGCTAACCCACTCGAGGCGGAAGGAATTAGTACTAAGTGGTCGATAGAAATGGTATTCAGTCCAATTCATGGTATTGATCAAGCCGCAGATTTGGCAGGTCTCTTCTCTAAACCATTAAGAAGGAATCAAATACTTACTTCAAAAACTTTAGTAACTCATTAAAAGACTATGGAATTAACTCTATGGACATATGAAGGGCCACCACATGTTGGTGCAATGAGAATCGCCTCTTCAATGAAAGATATACATTATGTGCTTCATGCCCCTCAAGGAGATACATATGCAGATCTTCTCTTTACAATGATTGAGAGGAGGGGGCAAAGGCCTCCGGTAACTTATACAACTTTCCAAGCTAGAGACCTTGGAGGCGATACAGCTGAATTAGTGAAGAAAAGTATTAAGGAAGCTGTCGAACGATTTAAACCCAAAACTCTTTTAGTTGGAGAAAGTTGTACGGCAGAATTAATCCAAGACCAACCTGGGGCCCTTGCAAAAGGAATGGGGTTTGATATGCCAATTGTTAATCTTGAATTACCGGCCTATAGCAAGAAAGAAAATTGGGGCGCTTCGGAAACTTTTTATCAATTAACAAGAACTCTTTTGAAAGAGAAAGTAAGTTCTTCAGAAAAAATAAGTCCATTAAGGTGGAAGGAGTTAGGTCGCAGACCAAAAGTCAATATACTGGGGCCTTCATTACTGGGATTTAGATGCAGGGATGATGTTATTGAAATCCAGCGTATACTTTCAGAACAAGGCATAGATACAAACGTTGTTGCTCCATTAGGCGCTAGTCCAAGTGATATTGAAAGATTAATTGATGCTGAAGTAAATATTTGTCTTTATCAAGAAATTGCTGAGGCATCATGTGAATGGCTTAGACGCAACTTTGGAATGGAATATACAAATACTATTCCAATTGGAATAAAAAATACAATTGAATTTGTTAATGAAGTTCACAACAAGTTGGATCTTCCTTTGACTAATAAAGAAGAATTAGAAAACAAGTCAAAACTTCCTTGGTACTCAAAATCTGTTGATTCTAATTACTTAACTGGCAAAAGGGTTTTTATTTTTGGTGATGGAACACATGCAATCGCGGCTGCAAAAATTGCCAAAGAGGAATTGGGTTTTGAAGTAGTTGGTCTTGGTACATACAGTAGGGAAATGGCAAGACAGGTAAGAGCAACTGCAAAAGATCTAAATGTAGAAGCTCTGATAACCAACAATTATCTAGAAGTGGAAGATGCTATGAAGAAAGCCTCCCCTGAACTTGTTTTAGGGACCCAAATGGAAAGGCATAGTGCAAAAAGGCTCGGTATTCCATGCTCAGTAATAAGTACACCAATGCATGTTCAAGATGTTCCTGCAAGATATAGCCCGCAAATGGGATGGGAAGGAGCAAATGTGATTTTTGATGACTGGGTGCATCCCCTAATGATGGGATTAGAAGAGCATCTTATTGATATGTTCAAACATGACTTTGAGTTTGTTGATGGTCATCAAAGCCATTTAGGACATACAGCTACGCAAACAAAGGACTTTTTAAATTCTTACGAAAACAAAGAAAAAATTAGTAAAGAAGGTATTATCTGGACTGAATCTGGCAGAGCTGAATTAACAAAAGTTCCATTTTTTGTAAGAGGTAAAGTCAAAACAAATACTGAAAAATACGCAATCTTGAGAGGAATTCCAGAAATAAGCGACGAAACTCTTTACGATGCCAAAGCATATTTCAGTTAATTTAAGTACTAATAAGCTATATTTAAGTCATGAGTATTTTCACTCATAATTTAATAGATTTCATACTAAAAATTCAGTTATATGAACATATTTCCTACTTTTAATACAATTAAATACATATTTGTTTAGAAACATATTTCATGTGTATTTACCCTGCAAGAATATAAATAATAATGTGTTTTTAAGCTTTAAATGACAAGTACTATAAATAGACCCCTTGATGGAGAAGGAAGTGTTCAAGTAAAGCAAGATCCAAAAATAAATATTGAAGAAGGGGCTTTAGTTATTGCCGTATACGGAAAGGGCGGCATCGGGAAATCAACTACATCATCAAACCTTTCTGCGGCATTCTCAAAATTAGGTAAAAAGGTTCTACAAATTGGATGTGATCCGAAACACGATAGTACTTTCACTTTGACGCACAAAATGGTTCCTACAGTTATCGATATTCTCGAAGAGGTAGATTTTCATAGCGAAGAATTGAGGCCAACTGATTTTATGTTTGAAGGTTTTAATGGCGTAATGTGTGTTGAAAGTGGAGGCCCTCCTGCTGGGACAGGGTGCGGGGGGTATGTAACTGGACAGACAGTTAAACTATTAAAAGAACATCACTTACTTGAAGATACTGATGTTGTTATTTTTGATGTTCTTGGAGACGTTGTTTGCGGGGGATTTGCAGCTCCTTTGCAACATGCAAATTATTGTCTAATTGTTACTGCTAATGACTTCGATTCAATATTCGCTATGAATAGAATAGTCTCTGCGATTAAAGCAAAAGCAAAAAATTATAAAGTCAGATTAGGTGGGGTAGTCGCAAATAGATCAAAAGATACAGACCAAATTGATAAATTCAATGAAAGAACAGGTTTAAAAACCATGGCTCATTTTAAAGATGTCGATGCCATCAGAAGATCAAGGTTAAAAAAATGCACCATTTTTGAAATGGAACCAACTGAAGATGTTATTGAAGTTCAAAATGAATATTTATCTCTTGCCAAAAATATGCTTGAAAACGTAGAACCTTTAGAAGGCAATCCACTTAAAGATAGAGAAATTTTTGATTTACTAGGGTTTGATTAGTCCAAATTAATCTAATCCAACCAATTGGCTTGTTAAATCATAAGTTTGCTGGGAGGTCTTCGTATCAATTATTCTTTTTGACAACTTTTGGAGGAAAGCTTTTCTGCCAGTTTTTTGACGATTTCCCCAGCTCCAATGGACTGATGGTTTAGCAAATTCTTTATAAGTTGCCACTTGAGCGACCCTCTCTCCTGCCAGTCTTTGTGAAACATAACCTTTTGTTATAAATTTTTGAAATATCGGGAAAAGGAATCTAAATAACCAAGGTGTATCTCTAAAAAGTTTTGTATCAGCAACACATCCTGGATATAGAGAATTTACAATAATCTTCTCTGCAGGATATCTTTTTGATAATTCTTGAACGGTTACCATATTGCAAAGTTTACTATCTTTATAAGCCTTACCAGGTTTAAATTTCTTTCCATTCGCCATACTTATTGGAGATAAAAAACCATTTTTGAATCCTGATAAATCTCCCAAATCAGCTGGGGCAGGAATGGGGATCCTTCCTCCAAGTTCTGAATAATTAGCCGTAACAGTCCCTAATACTGTAATTCTTGGCTTGAATACAGTTGATTTGCCATTTAAAACAATTTCTCTTTCAGAAGATAAAATATTTTTCATGAGTAGGTTTATCATAAGAAAATGCCCAAAATGATTTACTGCCATAGAGTTTTCAAACCCTTGAGCAGACCTTTCAGGTCTCTTTAGTCTCGGTTTATAAACTGCTGCATTACAAATAAGAGAATTTATTGGCTTCTTAAATCTTTCTAATATTTCATCGCAACCTTTTCTCACATCATCCAAGTTAGAAAGATCTATTTCAATAAAGTGAACATTTTCAACTTCCTCTTTTGTCAAGGATTCATCAGCTATTTTTATAGCTCTTTTATTTGATCGATTAACTGCTATAACCTCCCATCCAAATCTTAATAGAGGTTTTAGAGTATTTAATCCAACTCCTGAAGTTGTTCCTGTTATTAGGACTAAACCTTTAATGTTCTTACTCACTAGCAAAAAAGTTAATTGAAAAATTAAAAGTAGAATGATTCGAGATCATCCTTATCAACGCCATATTACTCTGATAATGTCCCTAGAAATTATTTGATCTTGATCTTTCATAAATCTTTGCTCACCTTCAGAAGAAAATAAATCATCAAACTTATTTGTTAAAACATTAAATCTATATTTTTCGTATAAAAATGACTCTTCAATTTCCCTTAATCTGGTAAACCTTACTTTAGAACTATAGCCAAGCTTAATCAGGCTTATTATTGCTAAAAGGGAAAAGCTAATTTTTATAATTAAAAAAATCAATGATACAAAATTATCCTGTTTCTGTCGTCTTTTTATAAATACAGGCCCTAAATATTTTTTGTAAAAAATACTATTTTTATAAAAAGATTTTGACAAATTAAGAACTTGATAATTTTACTGAATAATTCAATTCAGCCTTACTTTATTATTACCTTATAAATTTTAAATTATCTAATAGACTTTAGTTCCTACCTAAACTAATTCCTAGTCTTAATGCTAAAACTCCTGCATGCATAACAACTATGAGGCTTAATGCAATAAGATTTATTGTTTGAGTTGGCTCCATGGAAAAAAAATTATTTTCTATATTCTCCACCGAAAAGAGAAGATTTGAAACACTATTACAAAATGATGTTACGTAATTAACAAATTGAAAGAAAAAATTTATTGAAAATTATCATAAATAAACCTACAAAGTTAATTTTGGGAATTGAAAATCAGGCTTTAATTTTTTCGACAAATAATTTACCTGGATTTGATCAAATGGCATTAGATTTAAATTCTTTAGATCAGACAATTTCAAATCCTGAAATAATTCTAACATTGAGGTTCTACTATTGGACTGGAGATTGGCTTTCAATTGGCTATCACCAAAAGGAAATTCCTCTTCATTGGAAAAATTTATTATCAAATGGGGAAATTAATATTGTTAGACGTCCCTCTGGGGGGGGGGGGCTGTCCTGCATTCGGGAGGCATAACATATGCATTAACATTCAAAAAAACTTACTATAAAGTCTTAAGTTATGAAATGGTTAATAATTGGCTAATTAAAAGTTTCAGAGAATTAGGTCTAAACTTACGATATGGTAATTCACGAAAATCAAGCATTAAAACAAATTGTTTTGGGACTTCATTAATTTCTGATTTAGTTGATCAGGATGGGTTTAAGAGAATAGGTAGTGCCCAACTTCGTAAAAAAGGAGCATTCCTTCAACATGGAGAGATTCAAACAAACCCTTCAAGAGATTTGTGGTTCAAATTATTCAAAGAAGAAGCCCCACCAAAAGTAAATTTAAAACTTACAAATGATGAAATAGTTCAACATTTGAGAAATTCGTTCCTAGAAAATAAATCAAATATAAATTTCAAAAATATTGCCATAGATAATAAAAAATAGAAAATTTTAATGACAAGAATTATTAAAGATCTCCTTTCTGCTTCATCGAATTAATTATTCTTGGCAATTCAATTCCTAAGGGATAATGATTTTTAAAGTTTAATTTGTTAACAATCTCTGAAGGCAAATTAAAACCTAATTTATTCAGTACAAAGTTTCCAATTTTTGACCTATCAATTATCCCCAAAGGTATATCTGCAGCATTGAGAACCAACAAAAAACCTTCACTTGTTTTTTCAAGTCTTTCTATAGCTTTCCATAATTTATCGTTATAAGATACGCTTTCAAAACTATCGATTGGTTTCTTAAAATCTCCAACAAAGTTCCGTTCCCATTTTTTTAAAGAAACAGTTTTTAAAATATTCTCATCAACAAAACCGGTCCATCTACCATTATTCGTAACAAAAAAATATTTATCTGATGCATCCTTTTTATTTTTTATAAGTGTATTAAATTCCGAGAAATTTGAATCGTATTCAATTTTCCTCAAAGGTTTGAATTTAAGCTCTGAAACTTCACTGAATTTAAGAATATTTTCAATTTTAAAAAATTGACTTTCAGATTTTGAAGAATTAACTCCAAATAAGCCCAAAAAAGAAAGAGTAAAGCCAAAGTAAAAGTTAAATCTAAATAAACAAACTATCCCAAAAAATAGAACAAAAAAAGATAAGAATAAACTTACTTTATTGAGGAAATTTCTTCCTTTGTTTTTACTTCCTGAAAAATGCCAAATAATACTTTTTAATAAATTTCCTCCATCTAAAGAACCAATTGGAATCAAATTTAAGAATCCTAAGAACAAATTAAATATACCTACTCTAAAAAGTACATTAATAGCTATTTGTTCTTGAGATGCAGTGTAATTACTGATCATAAGAAGGATAATTGCTGTAGCGAAACATAAAAGAGGCCTAACAACTGCAATTTTTATATTGCCTAAAGCAGTTTGACAATACTTATCTATTTGTAAAATTGCTCCAAGAAAATAAAAAGTAATTTTTCTTATTTTTACACCCTGCTTTAGAGAAACAAAAGTATGAAAAATCTCATGAAAAATAATTGAAGATAAAAAGAAAAAAGAAGTTAAAAATCCTATAATCCAAGCTTCTTTAGTATTATAAATATTACCTGAGGTTAAATTAACCTGATTACTTATGCTCCAAGAGAATAAAAAAAGAATAGCGAACCAATAAGGGTGAATTTTAAAGGGAATTCCCCATATTTTAAAAACTTGCCAACTTCTCAAAAATAATCTCCGCTATATTGAGCAATAATATCAATTTTACATACAGGATAATTATATGCCCAAGACTAATACTTTGATTAAAATTTGTGGCCTGACGTCAGAAGAACAAGCTCTTCAGGTCTCAAAATTAGGAGCGCATGCTATCGGCATTATTTCAGTGGAAGAGTCACCAAGATATGTATCAGCCGAAATTAAGAAAAAAATTTTTAAAACCTTAGAAAAGGTTTATCCAAAAATCGAGAGGGTATCAGTTGTACAAAATTGTCCAATAGACTTAATTATTAAAAATTTCTTAGGAAACCCAAGTGAAACTATCATTCAATTACATGGAGATGAAGATATTGATTACTGCAAAAAAATAAGGGAAAAAATTCCCAATATTGGACTATGGAAGGCTTTCAGGATAAAAACCGAAAAGGACATAGATAAAATTAAACCTTTTGAAGATTTCGTTGATGCGATACTACTTGATTCTTGGAATGAAAAAACTTATGGAGGTTCAGGGAAAAAAATCAAATCTAATTATCTAAAGAATTTACAATTTAGCAAACCTTGGTGGTTAGCAGGTGGGATATCAATTAAATGGATTGATGAAATTTTAAGTGATATAAGACCTGATGGATTAGATATTTCTAGTAGTATTGAAATTTACCCTGGTAAAAAAAATATTGAAGCTACAAAAGAACTTATATATAAAATCAAAAATTAAAAGCTTCTTACTAAAGGAATTTATGTTCAATAAGTTCAATAACAAGACATTCCATTAGGCTGCTGTTTAACTAACTCAAAGAATTCCTGTTTGAGGCTAGTATCATGTCTGAAATCTCCTCTTACTATAGAATTTATCATACTAGTATTAGGCTCTTTAACCCCTCTCCAACACATACAATAGTGCTTAGCTTTAACTAAAATTGCAAGACCTTTTGGTTCGCATAATTTCTCTATTTCATCTGCAAGAATCATTACAGCTTCCTCCTGAATATGTGGTCTTGAAAAGACCCAATCAGCTACTCTTGCAAACTTAGAGATTCCTATTACCTTATTTCCAGGCTTAATTCCAATCCAGCAATCACCAATAATTGGGACCATATGATGAGAGCAAGCTGAACGAACACTTATGGGCCCAAGAGTATATATTTCATCTAATTTCTTTGCATTAGGAAAATCGGTAACATTTGGTCTTTTATGATATCTACCTTTAAATACTTCTTGCAAATACATTTTTGCAACCCTCTGAGCAGTCTCCTGGGAGTTATGGTCGTTATCAATATCAATAACTAATGATTTAAGTAAATCTTTTACTTTCTCCGCTACTTCTCTTTGAAGAATTTCTAGTTCACCTGGATTTATAAAATCTGAAATATTATCATTAGCATGAAATCTTTTCTTATTTAACTTTATCCTATCTCTTATTATTTCAGAAATAAGTTTATTGCTAATTTGCTCACCAAAAGTCTTCTTAATATTATCGTTGGGTAATGTAGAAGTCATAGAATTGTTATCAGAGAAATAATCTGCAAACTTAATTACTTTATATTTTCAAGTGCTATTTTGCCTATACACTATATCACATACTAATGTTCATTAGAGAGACGAAAAGATTGGAAAATCACTTCTGAATAAATTTAAAAACTTAAAAAGCCCCTCCAGAAGGCATCAAAGTTAAGTCTTCAATCATTTGTGATTCAGGTTTTTGAGCCATATATAGAATAGTTTCCGATACTTCACTTGAAGAGAGCATAGAATTTCTATCAAAATCAGCATTAATAGATTCTGAATCCCAAAGGGGTGTATCTACTGAACCTAAAGTTATCGTGCAGGCTCTGATTGAATTAGATCTTTCTTCTTCCCTCAAGCATTTAGTAAACATTGCTAGTGCAGACTTTGAAATACAATATGCTCCCCATTGGGGGAATGCATTATAAGAAGCATGGCTGCTAACGTTAATGACTAATCCACCATTTTTTCTCATTTGAGGAACAATTGAGCTACAAATTTGGAAAACACTTGTGAGGTTTATTTGCAAAATTTGTTCCCATTGGCCCAAGTCCATTTCAACTAAGGGCCCATTAAATGCGCAACCGGCATTATTTATCAAAACTGAAGGGCACCCATACTTCTCAATTGCTTCTTTAACACAATGCTCTATTTCTAGAGGATTAGATAAATCACATTTAACTAGGTTAATTTTTGATTTGGTAGTCAAAAGTTCACTCTTAAGTTTCTCCATTAAATCCATATTCCTGGAGAGTAAAATTAAATCCCAGCCAGCATTAGCAAAAGTAATTGCAGTAGATCTGCCAATACCTTTAGTAGCACCGGTTATAAAAGCTAGTTTCAATTTATTCAGTTTTTTGGGGGATTTCACTATAAATCTCTTCAATATTATTTGCTTCGATAAATTTACCTAAAACCCTAAATTTTTTGTATCTTTCCTCAATTAATTCGTCTTCAGGCATTTGCAGTAAAGCGTTAAGGTGCTTTTCAATAGCCTCTTTTAATGTATTGCCAGCATCTAAAGGAGCCCAATTATTGCCACCAGAAGGTTCTGGTAATACCTCATCAATTATCCCCAATTTAAGTAAATCCTTACCTGTAATTTTAAGTGCTGATGCAGCCTCTGGTGCCTTCGCAGCATCTCTCCACAAAATTGATGCACATGCTTCTGGACTAGCAACTGTATAAACACTATGTTCAAACATTAGTAACCTATCGGCAACACCTATTCCAAGTGCACCTCCTGAACCTCCCTCTCCAATGACAGTAGCCACAATTGGGACTTTCAATCCAAACATCTCTCTGAGGTTTCTTGCAATCGCTTCCCCTTGACCTTGTTCTTCAGCTTTTAAACCTGCATAAGCTCCAGGAGTATCAATAAATGTAAGAATTGGCAAAGAGAATCTATTTGCATGCTGCATTAATCTAAGAGCTTTTCTGTAACCTCCTGGTTTTGCCATCCCAAAGTTTCTTACTACATTTTCTTTTGTGTCCCTTCCTTTCTGATGCCCTAACATCAAGACTGGCCTATTATTAATCGAACCTATCCCCCCAATTAGGGCCATATCATCGCCACCATTTCTATCTCCATGTAATTCGATCCAGTCATCACAAAACATTTGAACAAAGTCCAAAGTACTTGGTCTTTGAGGATGTCTAGCTACCTGAATCTTTTGAGCAGGGGTGAGAGATTTAAATATTTCTTCTCTTCTCCTAGCAGCTAAGGTTTCAAGCTGCAAAAGCTGTTGACTAACATCTACCTCTGAATCTCGAGCTAATTCTTTAATTTGCTCTATCTGCTTCTCAAGTTCAACAAGAGGCTTTTCAAAGTCAAGGAGGTAGCGTTTAGCCATAATTTAGACAGTTAATACTTTAGGGTGTTTATCAAGTCCAATCGCAGAAAAGCCATGTTTTAAAGAAGCTGCTCCAATAAATTCCATCTTTTCAAGAGAAATGTTGTTTCTTCCCCAACTAAAGTTGGTATGACACTTCTCAAATTCTAAAATCATAGCTTCTGCAAAGCAAGCAAACATCTCTCTCTGAGGGTTTTGCATTTCTGCAAGTTCCATCATTTTCCAACCAATATCGTTGAAAAACTCTACGATACCCCCTTTTAAAACATGAATATTTTCGCCCTGAAATTTCTCATCAAGATTTTTGGGGTATCCACCATCAATCATTAAACATGGTTTTTTTAAGTTATCAGTGTCAATCTCAATAGTTTTGGGCATACTTGCAACCCATACAACAATATCTGCTTGAGGTAATGCCTCATCTAAAGTTGTTATAGTGCCACCATCTAATTCTTTTTGTAATAAAGCTAGTGGTTCTTGTTGTCTTGCGACCATAAGAAGTTCAGAAATGCCAGTTTTATTTATAAGCCATCTACAAACAGCACTGCCTATGTCCCCTGTAGCACCAATTACAGCAACAGTAGCTTTTTTAAGGTCTATCCCAATTCGAGGTGCATTTATTTCTAGTTGTTTACAAATTACCCAGGCAGTATGAGTATTGCCAGTAGTAAATCTTTCCCATTCTAATGAAGTATTTCTGATTTGTTTATGCTGAAGAAGATTAAAATTCTCAAAAATAATAGAAGTAAATCCCCCTAAAGCTGTAATATTAATTCCTTTTTTCTGAGCTAGTTCCATAGCATTTAATACTTTTCTTCTTGCCGTTTTAAACCTAGAAAGCATTTCAGGAACAAAGCACGAATCTATATAAGAACCTTCGATAGATATTCCAGTAGCACTCTTAACTTCTACATTTTCAACCAACTGAGGAGGGGCTGTACACCAAACATCCAAGTCTCCATCAGCAATATGATCAAAGCCTAGCATCGAAGCTTTTCTTTTTGCATCTTCAAAACTGGTTGAGTGGCCTATTAACCCAAACATTTAAAATTTATTAATGTTTTCTATACGATGTTATGAACAATAGCACAGAGGTTAGTACTTAAATAGGAATGATTAATTATTAAAAAGGTTAATTAATTTGAAATAAAATCAAACAATTGCTGCCATCGCCATTCTGGCAATTTCTCTATTATCTAGACCTATTTCCATAAGGGTATCTTGATAAGCGATCATAAATTCTTCCATTAATTCTTCTTTATCCATAGCTAGAACTGAAGCGTCTTCTGCTACTTCATCTAACATCTTTTTGATCAATGGAAGGTTAACCTTATTAGCTTCCATTAATTCTGCTTTACAAGTGGATAAATTCTCTTTGAGCCACTCTTGACCATAATTTAAGTGGAGGTATTCATCTTTAACAACCCCCTGTGTGATTTTTTTGGCAAAAGGATCTGCAACTCTTATGTATACATGATATGCGGAGATAGCAAATGCCTCAATTAAAATAGCTTGAATTAGAAGGCAAGTAGTCAAATTTCCTTTCTCTAAAGCGAT
This sequence comes from uncultured Prochlorococcus sp., assembly GCF_902536725.1. GTDB lineage: Bacteria > Cyanobacteriota > Cyanobacteriia > PCC-6307 > Cyanobiaceae > Prochlorococcus_A. Next base: position 71,969 of record NZ_CACAYO010000005.1, on the reverse strand, counting down.
TTGAAAATTGCCATGTAATTTAGAAAAGAATTTTTTAGCAAATACCATATCAGCTTCAACCCCTAAATTTCTTCCACACGCTGTAAAACCTCTTTTATGCTTAAGTTCCATTTTCGCCAATTTTGTTAACTCTTCTAATTCATTTGGTATCAATGTAGCTATTGAAATGTAATTATCATGAGCCTCTTGCTCCCCCTCTATAACAATTGCATTGATTCTGCTATACGCATCTTTATAAGAATCAGTTGTAAAATCAGGTAAGTTTAGAGAGCTGGCATCAGCAGATTCTTCGGAAGTAGTGTTTTTATTTGATTCTAGAGTTTGCATGTCAGTAATCTTTAGCTCATTATGCATGAATATTACACGATTATAGAGAGTTTATTTAAATATCATGAAAATAGTTTCAATTGTTAAGTCACATTTTTTACTTAGACTTATTTAGGAATTGTTCGGCCAATCTGATTGCATCAGATTCATAATCAATTTGAACCAATGATTAATCAATAATTTCTTTAAATTTTTCCCTAAAGACTCATTTGCTCCTCTACTGTCTCCAATAACACCTGATTTACTAAAGTCCTCAGTAAGCCAAGCAGTAGGCGCATTGCCCTCTAGACTCCAACCTTCAGGGATCTCTACTTTATTACCCTCATTTGGGCGTTCATCCCCTACTAATTCTGGTTTCAAAGCCAGCATCAAGCTTGTTTCTGCTAAAGAAGCATGAAGCCCATCCTCTATCTCAGTTTTTGTTAACAATTCACTCAATCCATTCACACCACTCCATAAGAAACAAGGGAAAACCGCCATCCCTGGCGCGATACTTCTTAGCTCTCTTGCAGCTGTATTTAATAGTGAAATTTGACCTCCATGTCCATTAATTAATATCAATCTTTTAAAACCCATTTCAGATAATTGACCTCCGACTTCTTTTATCATTGAGGTTATTAAATTTGAGGAAAGTGAAATTGTCCCGGCAAAACCCTTATGTTCTGGAGAAAAACCAATATATTGGGTTGGGAGTTTTTTTAATGGAATATCGGCAGAGAATAATTTTAAAACTTCGCTAATAATTTCATCAACAAAAATACTGTCTGTAGCAAGAGGCAAATGAGGGCCATGTTGCTCAACGGCACCGAATGGCCAAATCACTGTCGATCTTTTGTTTTTTGCGACACACTCAATTTCTTGCCAATTTAAATATTCAAATTTATTAGGTATTGGTTTAAAGTTCATTAATTTTAATTTTGAGTACTAACATTTAGAGTATGTTAATAATTAATTATTCTTATTTTACCTACGATGGGAGTCAGTAATAAAAATGCCCAAGATAATATCCAACCAAAGGGCAATAAAAAACCTCTTCAGGTACTTCACATAAGCAAGAAAGATACCCAAAAAATAGATAATGAGCAAACTAATTCGCAAGAAGAAATTAAAAAAGAAGATATCACAATCAAACCGCAAATCATTAAAAATGATTCGGTAAAAAGAATTGAGGAAAACAATGAAAACACCAAGGATTTTGATATTTCTCAACAAAATTCAACTCAACAAGACTTAAAAAAACCTCTTAATTTTTCTGAGCAAAACACAGATGTTCAATTAGAAAGAACAGTTGATGAGTTCGATTTTGATGAAAGTGCTTTTTTGGAAGCTTTAAATGCAAATGAGCCAATTGGGGCTACAGGAGAAACAATTTCAGGTAAGGTTATAGCCATCGAAAGTGATGGACTATATGTTGACATTGGCGGAAAAGCACCTGGTTATATGCCCAAAAAAGAATGTGGTTTGGGTGTCATCACTAACTTTAAAGAAAAGTTTTCTATAGGCCTTGAAATGGAAGTTTTGGTTATCAAAGAACAAAATGCTGATGGAATGGTAACAGTGAGCGCTCGAGCATTAATTCTCAGGCAAAGTTGGGAGAAAGTATCAAGTTCCGCAAAAAATGGAGAATTAATTAACGTTTTAATTAATGGGTTTAATAGAGGTGGGCTAACGTGTGATGTGGATGGATTAAGAGGATTTATCCCAAGATCCCAACTTGAAGATGGTCAAGATTATCAATCTTTTGTAGGCAAAACTCTAAAAGTAGCGTTTCTTGAGGTGAATCCAGAATCCAGAAAATTAGTTCTCTCTGAAAAGAAAGCATCATTAGTCTCTAAACTTACAAGTCTGGAATTAGGTCAATTAATTGAAGGAGAAGTTTTAGCAGTAAAACCATATGGCTTTTTTATAGATTTAGGTGGAGCTAGTGGACTTCTTCATCAATCCTCACTCACGAATGGATCGATTCGTTCTTTAAGAGAAGTTTTTAGAGAAGGGGAAATGATAAAAGCTTTAATATCTGAAATAGACCTTGAAAAAGGTCGTATTGGTCTCAATACAGCACTCCTAGAAAACTCTGCGGGAGAATTAATTATTGATAAGCAAAAAGTTATGCAAGAAGCCACGGAGAGAGCACTAAAAACAAAAGCCCTCTTCGATAAAAAAGAACAAGATAAATGAAAATCAATAAAAAAATGGAGTCAAGTCTTAAATTAAAAATTTCAGATTGGGAGTTAGACTTTTACTCAAGACCAATTATTGAATCAAATGGAAAAAAAAGGTGGGAATTAATTATTTGCTCAACAAGAAGTTATAAAACAGAAGATGTTTTTCTTTGGAACAAAAAGTGCCCTGCTAATGAAGTTAATTCGGTGTGGCTTACAAAGGCGCTAAATGAAGCAATAAGTGAAGCAAAAAAACAAGGGTGGGAGAAACCTTCTATAGTTCGATTCTGGAGGTCGTCTATGAAATCGATCATTAAGAAATCTCTGGAGGCCGTAAGTATTGAGGCTATTGTAAGTAGGAGAACTTACAATTTATTAGATAGAATCGAATTTCTTGAAAAAGAGATTTATCCAAAGGAAAAAGGTTATGTAAGAGGTGTATTAGCTCCTACTTTTACTTCTAAAATGGAAAACTCTCCCACACCTCTACCAGAAGCAGTAAGAGGTGATGCTTTAACTATCTCTGAAATATCAATTGGCGAATTAAAATCAGCAGAAAATTGGCCTATGGAATTTGGAGATATTTTTCCAATTCAAGAAGATTTAGATGATAATTACTTAGTTCCAGGATTAAGACTTTTTAGCAAAGATAGATCTTTGGCACTTTCTGCCTGGTTTAGTTGTTTAGAGCCTATTAAATTAGTTGTAAATAAAAACCAACTCATACTTGAAGCTTCAGAAGATGATAAGTGGCTGGTGACTGATTTGCCAGAAAAAGATGCAAGCATTTTGAATACAAAGTTTTTAGAGAATAAAAAAAAATCTTTTGGTTATCAATTTATTTCTATACAGTCAACGCCGTATATCGAAAAATTTGCAGGATTCTGGATCTTAAGAGATATTGAATTAATTTCATAAATTCAGTTTAGGAGCAGGAACTATTCCTTACAAAGAAATATCTTTCTCAAAAGATGAACTTTATATTCAAAACAAAAAATTTGAGTATTATTCATCACCTATTCTTAGTCAAAACAATTTCAAACATGCATACTTCACGAAGTCTTGCTCTGAAAAATTTCTTCAATTATTAGGGAATCACTTTAATGAAAATTCCATAAATTGTGTATCCAATCAAATTCACAGTAATGTGATAGTGTTTGGATCTCATTCGCAAAAAGGAACTAAGCCTGATGCAGATGGTCTTATTGGCAATAAATACAGTCAAAACTTATGGGTTTACACAGCTGATTGTATGCCAATATTTTTTGCAGATAAAAGGACAAGAAATGTAGCAACCTTACATTGTGGGAGAAAAGGTTTAGAAAAAAAAATAATAAAAAATCTGGTAAAAATTTTCGATACTTTTGGGACATCTAGAAATGACTTACTTGTTGCAATAGGACCAGCGATTTCTAAGGAACATTATCTAGTTGATAAAATGACACTCAAAGAATTTTATAGAAAGGCCGAAAACAGAAACATAAATGTCAAATTGACTAAAACTAAAACAGATTTTTATTTTAGTGATTCAAATCAATTCAGAGAGCAAAATTTAAATCATATTGATCTAAAAAGATCTGCCTTTAGACAACTTTTAAATGAGAACATCCCTTATACAAATATAGACATCTCAAATTTATGCACATACAAATTCAATAATGAATTTTATTCCTGGAGAAGGAGCAAAACAATCTCAAGACAATGGAATCTTATTTGCTCATAAAGATAATTAACTTGGACAAATTTCACTACTTAAGTTTTTAGCGACCAATAATTGCGTCATCTCCTTAGTACCTTTTATATTAAAAACTTTGGCTAACAAAACATTCTCTTTGAAACCAAAAGGCTTTATTTTCACTTTGCTTCCCCTTGGGAATTCACTCTTAAGTAGATTAGTTGCTTCAATTTCATCATTCTCATTTACATTTACACAAAATAATCCAATAGTTAAATTTCTATTTTGATCCCCCACCAAAATAGTATTTGAACTTTTAATTTGAAGAATTTCGGCCGAGTTTACTATTACAGGATTAAGAACAATCAAGCAGATAATAATTAAAATTCTTGATAATTTTTTCAATTCAGAAATATCTAAGTTTTTTGGATTATTTTAAAAAATTAGTCTTCACAATTAACATATCCAACCATTTGAGCATTACTTTTACCAGGAGGGACCATTGGATAACAATTTTCACCTCTTCTGACAAGGATATTAATCAAAGCAGGGCCGTCATGATCAAGCGCATCTTTTAATTCATTCTGTAGTTGTTTTCTATCAGAAATTAAATATCCTTTAACTCCAAAAGACTCTGCAAGTTTTACAAAATCAGGTTCACCACAACTCATATCAGATGAAGAATATCTTTCATCATAGAAACTTTCCTGCCATTGTCTTACCATCCCTTGCCAGCGATTATTGATAATAATCAATTTCACCTTTAGACCATATTGAGATAAGGTTCCTAATTCTTGAATATTCATTAAGACACTTGCATCTCCTGCAATACAAATTACATCTGAATTAGGTAAGGCTGCTTTCACTCCAATTGCCGCTGGCAATCCAAAACCCATAGTTCCTAAGCCTGCACTACTAATCCATTTTCTTGGAGAATTCCTAAGATATTGAGCAGCCCACATCTGATGTTGTCCTACATCTGTAGTTATATAAGCTTCTGGGGAAAGTTCCCTCACTTTCAAAAGAACTTCCTGAGGGTAAATTTCTCCTTCTTTAGGCGGGTCATATAAAGGGTGTTTGTGTTTCCAAAAATCAATTTTTTCTAACCATTTTTTCGTCTGACTAGTAAATTTGTTTTTTAGAGATTGTTCATTAATTTTCAGAACAGCATTTGAAACATCAGCAACAATTGCAACATCTACACGTCTATTTTTATTAACTTCTGCTGGGTCGATATCTATATGAATTACCTTTGCATTAGGTGCAAAAGTATCTAATTTCCCTGTCACCCTATCATCGAATCTAGCTCCAATAGCAATTAAAAGATCGCATTCTGTAACAGCAAAATTTGCATAAGCAGTTCCATGCATTCCTAACATCCCTACAGATAAATTGTCTTTTTCATCAAAAGCGCCCTTTCCCATTAAGGTTGTGGTAACTGGTATTTGATAATTCTTTGCCAAAGTTTTTATTTCATCATGAGCTCCTGAAGATATTGCCCCACCTCCTACGTATAGAAGAGGTCTTTCAGAATCTTCTATTAATTTAATTGCTTTGTTGATATCGCAATCATTAATTTCTCCATTCCTTTTAAATCCTTTAGGAATAATCTCACCAGGCAAAACTCTTTGGTAATTAAAGAACTCCTGACCTACATCTTTGGGTATATCAATTAAAACAGGGCCAGGTCTTCCAGAAGAGGCTATAAAAAAAGCTTCAGAAACTACTTTCGCGATATCTGAAGGATTTCTTATTACCCATGAATGCTTGACTATGGGAAGAGTTATACCAAAAATATCAGTTTCTTGAAAAGCGTCTGTCCCTATAGCAGGTCTTGGGACTTGACCTGTAACTACAACTAGAGGGACTGAATCCATTTGCGCAGTAGCAATTCCAGTTACCAAATTTGTTGCGCCTGGGCCTGAGGTTCCAAAGCATACTCCTACTTCACCAGTAGATCTTGCATATCCATCAGCCGCATGTGAACCACCTTGTTCATGTCTAACCATATAGTGCTTTAACCAACCATCTTGTTCTGCCTTATGAACAGCGTCGTATATAGGAAGTATAGCTCCCCCAGGATATCCAAATATAACTTTTACTCCATGAATTTTCAAAGAATCCATTAGTGCATCTGCACCAGTTATCCAAACTGGATTTTCATGTTTTGAACTACCCTTTGAAAAGGATCTCGAAGTAAGGGTCACTAAAGAAATTCAATATTTACTATAAATATTAAACTCAATTAAATACTTTTGCCTCATTTAGAAATGTAATGTCAGAAATGTATTCAAAAAAATCTTTTAAAAAATTTAAAATTTCCAAATAAAGAACAATTTTTCTTTATAAGATGCCTAATTTATGTAGAGGTCCAGAGCCTGAAATAAGTTCAATAAAAAGCACAAGAAAAATAATCATTGCAACTCTTCCGTTCCACACCTCTGAACTATTATTCCAACCCCATTGCCACTTCTCCTGAGGATAAAGTTTAACTTTTTCAGGCAACTGAGAAGCTTCCTCTATATTAACTAGAGGCCCTTCCAAGCAGGAAATCACTAGATCACTAAGACCTTCAATAAAAGTAGGATGAGTATTTAGAGCCTTAACTCTCCGAAAATTTTTAATACCAGCCTTTTCAGCAATTTCTTTGTATTCAATATCAATTTCTTGCAATGTTTCGATATGCTCTCCAACGAAACTTATAGGGACCACTATCAGATCATTAACATTTGACCTCCCAAGATCAGCTAACACTTCTTCTGTATAAGGCTTCAACCATTCAACAGGACCAACTCTACTTTGATAGGAAAGTGTATGAGGGTTAGAATGGCCTAAACATTTTTCCAGCTCATTTATAATTAATAAAGAACAATCTTCAATTTGCTGTTTATAGGGGTCTCCAGCTTCCTCTACGTAACTCTTAGGAACTCCATGAGCAGTGAAAAATATATGGGCTTTTGAAGGTGATTCACAAAGTGAAATCTGTTCAGAAATTAATTCGACCATAGACTTTAAATAACCTGATTGACTGAACCAACTCCTTACACATCTCATTGGAACCTTCTTAAATTCATCATCAGAATCTCGCAATTTTTTTAATTCTCTAAAGCTAGAACCACTAGTACTTATCGAAAAATGCGGATACAAGGGTATTACGACAACTTGATCTATGCCATCTGCTTTCATATCAGCAATTGCTGATTCAGTAAAAGGATGCCAATACCTCATAGCGATGTAGGTAGTGGCATTAAACCCCTTTTCCCTTAATTTAGATTGAAGTTCTCTTGCTTGTTGTTCAGTTATCCTTCTAATAGGTGAACCTCCACCTATGGAAAGGTAGGCCTGTTGTGAAGTAGTACTCCTAAGAGTACTAATTAACCAAGCTAAGGGCTTTTGAAAAAGAGGGAAAGGGGTCCTGATTATTTCTGGATCAGAAAAAAGATTATATAAGAATGGGCCTACATCATTAATGCGTTCAGGCCCCCCTAAATTCATTAGTAAGACGCCTATTTTATCCATCTAAAATTTATGGAGATTGAAAATAAACATTAAAAACGTCATTATATGGTCAATTATATAAGTAAATGAACGTAATTCAGGAAATTAATAATGTCAATGATAAATTTGCTACTCAAGGAAGCAAGCTTAAAATTGAAAAAAGAGGAGAAAAATTAAATATTCGTGGTTCACTACCCTCCAAAGAAGATAAAAATAACTTTAAAATTCAAAGAATATCCCTTGGTTTAAAGGCTAATATTTCTGGATTAGAGGAAGCCAAAAAAAAATTACAATTAATCAATTTGCAATTGGAATTGAATCAATTTGAATGGATTAATTGGATAGGCAATCACTATAAAAAGCAAATAAAAGATGGTTTTGAATTCCCAAATAAATTAAATCAATTTGAGGAATTTTTTTTTAAAGAAAAAAAGGGTGATTTTAGAGCCAGCTCTAGAAAAACTACTTGGAGAAGTTCTTACAAACCATATATGAAAAGAATCCTAGATGTATATAGTGATCACGAAAATGAAGCTTTAGAGAAAATATTTCAAAAGACACTTGAAAGTTACAAGGAAGGAAGCAGAAGTAGAAAACAATGCGCTACTTCTTTAAGTGTTTTGGCTAAGTTTTTGGACATTAAACTACCAGATGATTGGAAATTAAATTCTAGAGGATATGGTCTAAACAAAGCGGGATTTAGGGAACTTCCGACCGACGAATTAATAGAAAAACTTTGGGAGAAGATACCAAACAAATCTTGGAAATTTGTTTTTGGTTTGATGGCAACATATGGTTTAAGAAATCATGAAGTATTTTTTTGTGATTTAAGTTCACTAACTAATTTTGGGGACAAAATTATTAGAGTTTTACCTACAACTAAAACTGGGGAGCATCAAGTTTGGCCATTTCATCCTGAATGGGTGGAAAAGTTCGAATTATCAAAACTTGGAGAAAATCCAGAACTACTACCAAATATTAAAAGAGACCTTAAAATCACAACCTTACAGAATATTGGGAAAAAAATTACAGATCAGTTTAAGCGTTACTCTTTACAAATAAAACCTTATGATCTAAGGCATGCTTGGGCAGTAAGAACTATTTTTTATGATTTACCTGATACTGTGGCAGCTAGAATGATGGGACATTCGGTTAGTTTACATACGCAAACTTATCACCACTGGATTACTAAAAGAGATCAACAACAAGCAGTAAATAATGCACTATTAAAAGTTAAAAAAGCTAAAAATATTTAAAGATTTATAATCATAAAATAAAAAATTAGGTTCAAATGCAAGAAAAACCTCCATCTTCTGAGAAAATATTTAATCTCGATAATCAAGCAAAAAAACTTGGAATGGGTGGAAAACTATCCCCAGAGAGCGATGAGAGCTCATATAAAAAAAGAATGCAGCAAAGAAAAGATATTCAAGCCGAAAGATTACAAATCAGAAAAACAAAAAAAGGATTATTAATTGTCTTTACAGGAAATGGCAAGGGCAAGACAACTGCATCTTTAGGTATGGCTTTAAGGACGATAGGGCATGGCTATAAAGTGGCAATAATTCAATTTATCAAGGGAGGCTGGACCACTGGGGAAGAAAAAGCACTTAAAAATTTGTCTTCAAACATATCTTGGCATTCTTTAGGAGAAGGATTTACTTGGGAAACACAAGACAGAATAAGAGATGAAAAATTAGTTCAAGAAGCATGGCAACTAGCCAAAGAATATATTAAAAACAAATCTTATAAACTTATCATTCTTGATGAAATTAATATCGCTACAAAACTTGGTTATCTTGCACCAGAAGAAATTATCACTTTTTTAAATAGCTTAAATAATAGAAAAAATCATATTGTTTTAACTGGAAGGGGAGCATCTGATTCGATTATCAATTACGCTGATCTAGTTACAGAAATGAAACTAATTAGACATCCTTTTAAAGAACAAGGAATAAAAGCACAAAAATGTGTTGAATTTTAATTACAGCAAATTATTATTTAAATTTTCTTTAGGCAGGTTTAGAAATGTTTAAAGACGCAAGCAATATCTGAACAAAAAATAAATTTGGTGCATTTACTTGCTATCGTCTTAAAAGTACAATTATTGAATGACTTACAAAAGGGTTCTCTTAAAACTTAGTGGTGAAGCACTAATGGGTGAAAAACCATATGGTATTGATCCCGCTATAGTTCAATCAATTGCAGAGGATGTTTCAAAAGTAGTCGAAAATAATGTACAACTTGCAATAGTTGTTGGGGGTGGAAATATATTTAGGGGGCTTAAAGGGTCTGCAGATGGCATGGATAGAGCTACGGCGGATTATGTTGGGATGCTCGCAACAGTAATGAATGCAATTTCACTTCAAGATGGTTTAGAAAGAGTAGGAGTTGCAACCAGAGTGCAAACAGCCATAGAAATGCAAGAAATTGCAGAACCCTATATAAGAAGAAGAGCAATTAGACATCTTGAGAAAGGTAGAGTTGTAGTCTTCGGAGGTGGATGCGGAAATCCATTTTTTACAACTGACACTACAGCGGCTCTTAGGGCAGCAGAAATAAATGCTGAAGTTGTTATGAAGGCTACCAAAGTTGATGGAGTATATAATTGTGATCCTAATAAATTTAAAGATGCAAAAAAATATTCTACTCTTAGTTATCAACAAGTTCTTAGCGATGAAATCGCAGTAATGGATAGTACTGCGATTGCACTATGCAAAGATAACAATATCCCCATTATGGTTTTTGATATATTCAAGAAAGGGAACATCTCCAAAGCTGTTTCTGGGGATCCTATAGGTTCATTAATTAGTTAAAGCTTATTTAAATTTTTTTATTATGAAAGAAAAAGAAATTCAAGAAAATATGAATAAAAGTATTGAAGCAACCCAAAGAAACTTTAATACCATTAGGACAGGTAGAGCAAATGCCTCATTGTTAGACAGAGTAAGTGTTGAGTACTATGGAGCAGAAACACCAATCAAATCACTTGCCACAATAAGCACAGTTGATTCACAAACAATTTCAATACAACCCTTTGATATTTCATGTTTACAAGCCATAGAGAAATCTATTTCTATGAGTGATTTAGGTATTACTCCAAATAATGATGGGAAAGTTATAAGAATAAATGTTCCTCCTTTAACAGAGGAAAGAAGAAAAGAATTTTGTAAATTAGCCTCTAAATATGCAGAGGAAGGGAAAGTAGCTTTGAGAAATATTAGAAGAGATGCTGTTGATAAAGAAAAAAAAGAAGAAAAAGATGGTCTCATCTCTATTGACGAATCGAGAGACAATCAATCTGAAATTCAGAAAATTACTGATAAATATATTGCTTTAATAGAAACTAAATTGTCTGAGAAAGAGAAGGAAATTCTAAAAGTTTGATCGGATTTGACGTTGTAATAATTGGTGGAGGTTTATCAGGATCTTCCACTGCTCTTAACCTATCAAAGAAAGGATATTCAGTTTTAATTATTGAAAAAGAAAAATCCCAAGATTACAAACCATGTGCAGGTGGGATGGCATCTTCAATGCAAAAATTTCTTCCTTTAAATATAGAAGATTGCATAGAATCAAAAATTAAGAATGTTGAATTCAGATGGAAAGCTGCAGATAATGTAACTGCTGATCTGACTGGTGAATCCCCATTTTGGATTGTTAAAAGAGAAAAACTAGATCAATTTTTACTTGATGAATCCTTGAATAATGGAGTTCAGTTAATTAGACAATTATTAATAAAAAAAATCATAAAAAAAAATGATAAATGGGAAATTACTTGCAATAACAAAATAAAATATATTACAGAATTTCTTGTAATTGCAGATGGGTCCCAATCGGAATGGGCGAGTTATTTCAATTTAGGTCCAAGAAAACCGAAATTTGCTAACACAATCTCATTAAGATTGAAAGGGTTAGGTGATATACCTAGAGATGCAGTTAGATTTGAGTTTGGATTTATAAAATTTGGTTTTGCATGGGCATTTCCCTTAAAAGAAAGCTTAAATATTGGTTTAGGTACTTTTATAAATAATGGTCTCTTAGAAAATCAGGCTATAAATAAACAAGTTATCAGAAGCTTCGGTTTTGATGATTTTCCTCATAAAACAATTAGTAAGAAACTGAGAATATGGAATGGCTTACATTCAATTAATGGGGATAAAGTTTTAGCGGTTGGAGATGCAGCATCTCTATGTGATCCTTTTTTAGCTGAAGGAATCAGACCTTCTTTGATTAGCAGTTTTTACGCTGCAGAATATATAGATCAGTGCCTAGTAGGGAAAGTAGATAATTTAAATCTTTATACAAAAAAAATTAACGACATTTGGGGGAAATCAATGGCTTGGGGAAGGAGAATAGCCCAAGTATTTTATAGATTTCCTAGAACTGGATACCAATTAGGTGTCAAAAGAAAAACAGCACCCAAACGTATTGCTCAAATATTATCAGGAGAAATGAGTTATGAAGATATTGCAAAAAGAGTTATTAAAAGACTTTTAACAAATAGTGGAACTTAATTCTTTTTTTTCAATTCAAACTTAAATTTAGTTAGCAGAAATCAATTTATGATTTTTAATCTCCGAATATCTCTTTAGTAACAGCTCTTCCAATTCTTCTATAGCCTTACTGAATCCAGTGATACCTTCACTAAGCTTTTCACTTGCCATTTGATCTTCCAACATACTTAATCTGAAATCTTTTTCTTCAAATTCGTAATCAATAGAATTATTCATTTGGGTACTTACATTTAATTTTCTAACTAACTCTCCTTTTTCTTTTTTCAGTTCCTCAAGAAATTTTGGTGCGATTGTTAAAAGATCGCAACCTGCTAATTCTTTTATTTCATCAAGATTTCTAAAACTAGCTCCCATTACTTCTGTCTTGAATCCCTTTTCTTTAAAGTACTTGTATATTTGTGTAACCGAAATAACACCAGGGTCTTCAGCACCAACAAAACTAGTTTTACCAGTTTTTGCTTTATGCCAATCCAATATACGGCCAACAAACGGAGAAATTAGAGTTATCTTTGCATTGGCGCAAGTTACCGCTTGGCAGAAGTTAAAAAGTAAAGTTAAGTTGCACTTAATACCCTCTTTTTCCAAAATTTCAGCTGCCTTAATTCCCTCCCAAGTTGCAGCAATCTTAATCAAAATTCTTTCCTTTTCAATGCCAAAATTTTTGTAAAGATTGATCAATTTTCTCGCTTTTGATACCGTAGCTTCGGTATCAAAGCTCAATCTTGCATCAACTTCTGTAGATACGCGCCCTGAAATAATTTTCAATATTTCTTTTCCAAAAAATACTGAAACTTGATCAACAGTTTCTTTGATTAATTCAATTTCAGAGAATCCTTGGGGCAATGCATTTTCTGAACTTTCTAAAGCTTTATCAATTAATTTCACATAATCAGGGTTCTTAGCAGCAGCAAGTATTAGCGATGGATTGGTGGTGGCGTCCCTTGGTTGAAATTTTTTTATCGAATCTAAATCTCCAGTATCAGCAACAACAACGGTCATTGATGACAATTGTTCTAAAATTGATTCCATATCTAAATAATCATATATACACATAAACTAGCTTTAATTTCACATGAAATCATCAGATAATGAACTAAATATTTATAAAATTGGATAATTTTAGGGTTTTTTAACAATCATTCCATGATCTTTAATCTTGGGAGGTATTTTTTCAATTACTATCAAACTCTCGATAATTTCCTTAGCAACTGGTACGGCAACAGTTGAACCATATGCATAAGATTTAGATGGCTCATCAACAACTACTAAGACAGCATATTTCGGATCATTAACTGGTAAGGTCGCCACAAAACTACAAACTTTTTTACTTGTATAGGAACCATTAAAAGCTTTTTGGGAAGTACCCGTTTTCCCTGCTATCCTGTAACCCTCAATTTTTACTCCAGATCCACTACCTTTATCAACTACACTTTCCATCCATTCAAGAACAGTTTTAGAGACTTCGTGTGAAAAAAATTGTTTTTTTGGATTTTTATTATCTCTTTCTTTGAAAGTTGAAGTTACATGAGGAGTCACTTCAAAACCACCATTTGCTAGAGCCGCATGAAGTTGAACCAATTTAAGTGGTGAGATTGAGAACCCTTTACCAAAAGAAGTTACAGCAGGCTCAATTGATTGATTTACAAATAAATCTTTTCTCTTTAGTTGGCCAGCAGTTGATTCAAATAAGTCAGTCTCTAAATTTTTATTTATACCTAAATTTTTTAGCCAATCCCAATAAATTGTGGGGTCTAAATTTTGCATTATTTTTACCATCCCAACATTACTTGAGACCTGCAATACTTTTGGATAGTCAATATATCCATTACCTTTTTTATCCCAATTAGAAAGTGTCCACCCTCCAACATTTATTTTTCCAATATCTTCAACAAATCCATCTTTTTGAATTACTTTTTCTTCTAACGCTAAGGCAAGATTTATAGGTTTAAAAGTTGAACCAGGCTCAAATAAATCTTGAGAATACCAACCCCTAAAGAGTTCAGAATCATACTTCCAAAATTTATTTGGATCATATGACGGAGCTGAAACCAAGGAGAGAATCCGACCATTATTAACATCCATAACTATGGCAAATCCCTTCTTTGCTTTCCATTTGGTTACTTGCTTTGATAATGCATTGAATGACGCTTTCTGTAATTTTGAATCTATAGTTAGGCCTAAACTTTTGTAATCAGAAATAAAATCACCTGGCGCTGAATTATCCGGTAGAGGAGTTCCATCTCCTCCTCTTTTTATTAAATTACTTTTATTAAAAACTTTAATTTGATTATCTAAATGAAGCTCTAAACCCGCTGAAGCTATATTCTCATCATTAACAAAACCGACAAGATTAGAGTAAAGCTCCCCTTGTGGATAAAATCTTTGCGAATATTTAAACAAATCAAGTCCGCTTATCTGAAGGTTCTTAATCTTTTCTGCTTTTTCTTCGGAAATTTTATCCAAAAGCTTGATGCCGCCCATTTTATTATTAAATTTACGCAAGAGTATTTCATCATTAATATCTAATATATCTGACAATTTTTCTGCAACTTCTTCAATACTCCGAACTCTGTTAATTGAATCACCAGGAAAATTAAAATATTTTGGATGAGCCCATAATTTATAGAGCGGTTTATCGTAAGCAATTAGTCTATTATTTCTATCAACAATTGATCGCCTTTTTTTTAAGGCGTTAGTTTTAGAAGACTGAATTAATCTAGCTCTCCTTTCCAAATCAGATGCGTTAAAGACTTGCAATTTGACTAACCTACCAAACAAAAAAAATATTAAAATTAAGCAAAAAATATAGAGAAATTTAAATCTTCTTTGATCAAGAGGTAATAGACGAACAATCTTCTTGTATTTTTTCATCAATATCCTCTTTGATATTTGTTATCACTAAAACCTTGAATGAAACTACTTAAATTTTTCTTAAATAAACTTTCTTTTTTTTCTGGAAGTTTATCTAGATAGATTAAATCTTCAGGTTTAGTTTTTCTATAAGTATTAATAGACTCAAGTTCACTAATATAAAATTCCTCAATTTTAGAAATATAATCAATTAGACTATTATTGATGGCTCTTGTTTTAGATAAGTTTTTATATGTATTTGACCATTTTCTTTGACTATTAAAAGATAAAAAAAATAAGGTGGAAATTAATACCAAAAGAGAGATATTAATAGAGTCGAAAATTTGATGTATTAATTTGATATTAATTATGGATGTTTTTTCAAATTTTTTTTTACTTTCATATGTTACTTTTTTTTTGAAATTAAGTTGATTCCCATAAGGTTTCATCTATGGTTTTTATTTAAATAAAAGAAGTGTTATTAATTAAATAAACATCTTTTTGTTTGATTCGCAAGTAAAAAATTAAATTCTTTATGTCCTCAATAAGAACAAATTTAAGAAAGTCAATCCATTCCATAAAGAATGCATAATCACAGAGGAAAACAGACTCCCTGAAGCGATTCTTGTAATTGCTAATCCGATCCCTAGAACAAATAATGGTGGCATTTCTCCCAAACTTAAATGAGCTAATGCAAAGATAAATGCTGAAACTATAATGCCCGAAATTACTCCAAAATTTCTTGATAGATTTGGTAGTAAAATGCCGCGAAATATAATCTCCTCAAACAGAGGAGCTAGTATAGTTGTCGTTACAAATAATAGAAAAAATGATAAGTTATTATTCTTCTGAAGAACAATTTCCAACAAAGGGTTACTACCATTTTGGTTATCGATCAGACTATTCATAATTAGAGAGATCAATAAAACAAAAGGAACAATTGTTAACCAACCTTTAATTCCCTGAATAATTGCATATTTTATTGGCAAGAAATTGAACTGTAAATAATCCTTTTTAAAAATAAATTCACCATTCAAAGATTTTATTTGATAATAAAATATCCCTAATGGAGGAATAGCCATAAAAATATATCCAAAGAAAATTTTTAAAGATTGAGACAACTCATTAGAGATATTTTTAGAAAAAAGTTCAACCAAACTGATAGAAAACAAAGGTGATACCACTTCTCCTAAAACAACAAATCCACCTGCGATTAATAAAACCATATCTATCAATTCTAAATCTAAGTAATTAATTTCTTTCCATCCAAACTTTTTTAAAGATATGGTTTTCCATAATATTTTTAAAGCCAGAATAGAGCCAATAAGTATTGTTAAAAGTGGTATTAGTCTTATAGCTAATATTTTTAAAAACATTTTCCTTGAAAATGATTTTGTGATTAATGCACTATCGTCAAAATCAAATTTCCGGCTTAAAAGGTGATATAAAAATTTATCACCTTTAAACAAATCAAATTTGTCAGAACTTGGTTTATATAAATTATTATTAGATTTTTTTTCTATCTCATCAATCAGAAATTTAAAGTTTTTATTTTCAATATCTTTGGATATATTTTTATAGGTTATAGAATCATTAGATTTTGAAGTAATTATTCGAATTAATTTATTTCTTTCTGTTAGCTCTTCAAATGAGACATCAGAGAGTGATTTATTAATTTGATCAACAGGATTATTATTTATAAAAAATTTTTTTAACTTTACAGGTATTGATTGGACAGATAATTCAGCAATTTCTTGCTCTTTTTGACTAATATCAAATGTGACAGATGGTCTATTCAAACTATCTCTTAAGCCTTGTTGCCATACAAAAAAAGTTATGACTATTGAAATAAAAGCTAAAGTGAGTTTTGACTTGGAAATATTTTTAAAGATCATAACTAAATTATATTATTGAAAACTAAACTTAGTTATCATTGAAGTTTCTTATATTTTGTATCTATTTTAATCACGCCATGAGATGATTAAATTGTCTTAATTTTCAAATTTATATAATGGCTATACGATTAGTTTTAGTTAGGCATGGACTAAGCAGTTTCAATGCAAAAGGATTAATTCAAGGGAGAACAGACGATTCATTATTAACTGATGAAGGATACGAACAAGCCCGAAAAGCAGGAAAAGCATTATCAAAAATAACCTTCAATAAAATCTACTCATCTCCACTTCTGAGAGCGGCAGAGACTGCAAAAACAATTAAAAAGACCTTCAATAAAGATCAAAACATTATATTTGATAATAATTTGCTAGAGGTAGATCTTGCTGAATGGTCTGGTCTAAAAATTGATGAAATAAAAAAGAAATTTCCAGAAATTTACCCTGTATGGAAAAATGATCCAGAAAATCTAATCTTAAAAAGAAATGATAATAAAAGTTATAAACCAATTCAGGAGTTATTTTTTCAAGTAACAAACTTTGTAGAAGACATTTTAAAAATTTATCTAGACAAAGATGATGTAAATATTTTAGTTGTAGGACATAATGCGATTCTCAGATGTTTAATCCTGTTGTTGTTAGGAAAGCCTAAGCAAGGTTTTAGAAAAATAAGATTAGAAAATGCTTCTTTTTCGATTCTCAATATTTCAAGGAAAGATAACTCTTTTAAGACCCAAATTGAATGCTTAAATCAAACTTCCCATCTTAATAAAAATATTCCAAATCAAATTGGAGATTCCAGAATATTTCTAATTAGGCATGGTGAAACTAACTGGAACAGAGAGGGTAGATTTCAAGGGCAAATTGATATCCCTTTAAATGAGAACGGAAAAGATCAAGCCAGAAAGACTTTTGAATATTTGAGAAATATTCCTTTCAATAAGGCATTCTCAAGTTCAATGCATAGGCCTTATGAGACTGCACAAATCATTCTTCAAGATAGCCAAGATTTAAAAATAGAAAGAATAGATTCACTTGTAGAAATTAGTCACGGATTGTGGGAGGGGAAACTGGAAGCCGAAATCAGAGAACAGTGGCCTCTTTTACTAAAAAATTGGCATGATAAACCTGAAGAAGTAATAATGCCCGAAGGCGAATCTATTAAAGATGTATCAGAAAGGTCCGTAGAAGCATTTGACAAAATTTGTTTATCTCAAAAGGATAATGATTTAAGCCTTCTGGTTGCTCATGATGCAGTCAATAAAACTCTAATTTGCAACATACTTGGTATTAATTATTCAAATATTTGGATGATAAAACAAGGTAATGGTGGCATTACTATTATTGACCTTTTTAATGATCCCGAAAAGCCCCCTGTGATTAGCGCTTTAAACATTACAACTCACCTTGGAGGAATAATTGATTCAACTGTTTCAGGAGCACTTTAGATTAAAAAATACTTACAATATTCTTCTTATAAATCTTAGTGAGCTGTAATGGTTTATTTATTGAAAAAACCAACTTGACTAAGAGGCCAAAATCTGAAATATGCTTTACCAATTATCTCCTTTTTATGAAGAAATTTACTACCAGGCCAATATCTACCATCCCAGCTATTTGACCTGTTATCACCTAAAACTAAAAAATGATCTTTAGGAACTTTTATATTTTCAAATTCACCGCATTTATTAAAGAGGGATGATGAGCACTTGTAAGAGACATAAGGTTCAGCAATTAATTTATTATTAATTATTAATTCACCCTTAGTATTTATACTGACAATTTCTCCTGGAAGTGCCACCACTCTCTTAATATACGCATCGCAAGCTGGGTCCCTCAAACCAGGAATAAAAGACATCGGAGGAAAACTCATAAAGAAACAATATCTTTTTTTTGGTAGAGGCTTAGATCTTAATGAAATTAATTTTTCGTCAAAGGAGTAAGGTGAGTTAAAAACAACAATATCTCCTCTTTTTGGTAAAGAGTTTCTTAGCGAAAATTTTTCAATAAATAGCCTATCGTTTATTTGTAATTCTGGGAGCATTGAACCAGAGGGGATATAACGTGGCTCTGCAAAAAAAGATCTACAAGAAGAAACAAAAAAAGTTAATAAAATTAGTAGGCCCCATTCTTTTAAAAAAATTTTTATAGAAGCATGCATAAAATTAATAAAGTTTTGATTTTTACCTTATACAAATTGTTTTGCATATTCAATTTCATTAAAACCTAATATTACTTTTTTCCCTTCATAAATCAAAAATGGTCTTTTTATTAATTTGCCATCACTTAAAAGAAGTTGAATAATTTCTTCACTTGATAAAAAATAAATATCAAGATTAAGAGTTTTGAAGGCTTTACCTCTTGTGTTAAAAATTCTTTTCTTATCAAAAGAGTATTGTTCCAAAGCAAGATTTAAATAATTAATAAGTGGTGGTTCTTTTACAATATCAATTAATTGGAATTCGAAATCTTTGCTTTTAAGCCACTTTGCAGCTTTTCTGCAAGTAGAGCATTTTAAATAACTATAAAAAATTATTTTTTTCAATTTAATTTACTAATTTTTGATTTCTTAAGTACTTTAAAGTTTTTCTTTTTTGTTGGAATACAACTTTTCAATAAATGTTCAACCACATCAAAATCCCTCCAACCGTCAATTTGAACAGTTCTTCCATCAAGTCCTTTACTTGTCCTAAAGAATTCAGCAACATCTTCAAGCTGATTAGGAGCAATTTGATTAATACTCACTATATTAGCCTGTCTAGGATTAGCCATAGGCACACATAAAAGTTTTCCATCATATGCACCACAATCATGCATATCCAAAACTCCAATTGGTCTAGCTTTTATTAAACAACCAGCAAAAGTAGGCTCATCCATTATCACCATTGCATCAAGGGGAGCTCCATCATCAGCGAGGGTATTTGGGATAAAACCATAATCAAAAGGGTACCTCACTGAAGAATGCAAAACTCTGTCTAAGGCCATTATTCCTGCATCAGAGCAATATTCATATTTATTCCTACTCCCTGCGGGTATTTCAACAACGATATTTACTATTCCCTTCATTGGAGATGGAGGTATTGAACTAAGGTCCATCTTTTTTAAAATCTTGATTATGAATTATCTCGTTTCCTTTTGATAAAGGTCTTCCAATTAAAATGCTTACCGAAGGTAAAAAGATTGTCATGATGGCAAAAATAATACCCAAAGATGTTATTGATAAACTCCTTATACTTAAGGGGTCATCATCATCTCTTTCAAAATCACCTCGAGGAGAACCATGAGAAGATTCTTCACTTGATTTACTTTGAATAAACTGCTTTGATTTTGTGTAACTCAATAACTCTTAATTGGTAAAGATTAAGGAGATAATTAAACATCACTATCCTACATTCAAAATGTCAATAAATCAAAACATTGAATAACAACTTTTTAAGTATTCTTTTCTAGCAAAGATCTTATAGATTTTAGTTCGTCTAATATTTGCACCAATATATTTTGAGCAGCGGAGGAAGGTGAATTAAAGACTTCTACAGTAACCTCCTTAATTCTTAAAATATCTTTTGCAAATCTTGCTACCTCATTAGGATGAAACTTTAAAGGTTCTTTTTGATCAGTTCTAAATTCGGGATTTAATTTTCTTGGATTAAAGCTAGGATTAAGATTTCTTAAATCTGTGTTTGTATACCTATAGACAGAAGCTCTTGATCTGTTTAGGAATTTTTGAACTTCATCAATACCTACTAATTCCTCTTCGCTAGAAATATTGGAATCTATATTTTCCATAAACTTAAGAAAATGTTTTAGCAATAATGAACTTTAAAAAGAGTTTGAACTTCATTACTGAAGAAGTTAGCAGAAACAATATTTTTAGACTAGCTGCGTTTAGGGACTCAAGACACTTTAAATTATTTTTTCATCTTAATTGATAAAATTAAATATTATTAAGGATTTATTTGTATGCGCGTGACAACCTCATTTCCTCTGGGGACACTTCGTGACACACCTTCTGAAGCTGAGATTATTTCACATCAATTACTTTTAAAAGCTGGGTATATTCGCAGAGTTAACAGCGGTATTTATGCATACATGCCAATTATGCTTAGAGTTATTGAAAAAATATCAGCAATAATAGAGTGCGAACTTAATAGTATTGGTTGTACAAAATTACTATTACCCCAACTTCATCCTGCAGATTTATGGAGAAAAAGTGAAAGGTGGGAAGGATATACTGCAGGGGAAGGAATAATGTTTAATCTCAAAGATAGACAAGGTAAAGAATTTGGGTTAGCTCCAACTCACGAAGAGGTGATCACCAGTATTGCATCAGAGATCATCAACTCCTACAAGCAATTACCTCAATGTTTTTATCAAATTCAGACAAAATTCAGAGATGAAATAAGGCCAAGGTTTGGATTGATGAGAAGTAGAGAATTCATAATGAAAGATGGTTATTCTTTTCATTCTTCAGAAAACGATCTCGCTGCTTTTTATACAAAAGTGGGCAAGGCTTATGAAAATATTTTTAAGTCTTGTGGACTAAAGACAGTAGGAGTTGAAGCTGATAGTGGAGCAATAGGGGGGGCCTCCTCTAAAGAATTTATGGTCACTGCTGATGCTGGGGAAGATACCATTTTGTTTACTCAAAGTGGTTCTTATGCTGCAAATATTGAAAAGGCTGTTTCTCTACCCTCTCCACCTATTCCACTAGAAGATAATATTGCAGAGTGGTTAGAAACACCTCAACAAAAAACAATCCTCGAAGTTTGCGATAAAAATAATTTAAATCCTAGTCAGATTATTAAAGTAGTAGTATTTCTTGCACAATTTGAAGGTAAATTTGAGTTACCAATTCTTGCATGTATAAGAGGCGATCAGCACATTAATGAAGTAAAGCTTTTTAACTTAATAAATGAACTTCATAATTTTAATCTCCTTAATCTTAAAAAGATTGAGGACAAAAATATTATCGAAAAAAATCTAGTTGATTTACCCTTAGGTTTTATCGGGCCAGATTTAGATAATAAAACTATTAAAGCAAGTTCTAATTGGGAAAAAAAATGGACCAAAATAATTGACCATTCTGCAAATGACCTTTCAAACTTTATAAGTGGTGGTAATAAAGTTAATTTCCATAAAGTTTTTCAAGAGTTTTCTTTTGCTTCGAAAGATTATCTAATTGGGGATATCAGGAATGCTAAAAAAGGAGATAAAATAAGCATCGATAATGATGAGGAACTTAAAGAGACAAAAGGTATCGAGATTGGACATATTTTCCAACTAGGTCAAAAATATAGTGAAAAATTAAATGCAAAGTTTTCAGATAAGGATGGTAAGTTAAAAAATTTATGGATGGGTTGTTATGGAATAGGAGTAACAAGAATAGCTCAAGCTGCTATCGAACAGAATCATGACCACAAGGGAATTTGTTGGCCTATCCAGATTTCTCCTTTTGAAGTTATTATCATTCCAACAAACCTAAAAGATCCTTTACAAAGTGAACTAACTTATCAAATCTATAACAACTTTTTAGTTAATAGAATCGATGTACTTCTTGATGATAGAAATGATAGAGCTGGCGTAAAATTTAAAGATGCAGAATTAATTGGTATTCCTTTTCAAATAATTATTGGCAGGGATTCTGTTAATAAAGAAGTAGAACTTTTATGCAGAACCAACAATACTAAGTTTAAGATTAGTACTGACAAATTATTAGAAACATTTATTTCTGAATCAAAAATAATGTACAATAAAAAATCTTAAGGCTTATTTTTTGGGAGCTGATTTATGTTACTTAATTGGGCATCAAAAATTTTTTTAAAGAATCTTATTAAATTTATATCTTTTTCGGTATCCTTAATTGTTGTTTTTACACTATTTAGTTCCCCTTCCATAGCTGCAAAAACTTCTATGACAGGTGACTATGCAAAAGATACAATTTCAGTTGTTAAAACATTACAAACTGCTGTTGATACTCCAAAAGATTCTCCAAATAAAGATGAAGTAAGAAGTGAGGCTCTTACACTCATAACTGACTATATTTCCAGATACAGAAATAGAGGGATGGTGAATAAAACTCAATCATTTACCACCATGCAAACAGCATTAAATGCTATGGCAGGTCATTACAAAAACTTTGCAAGTAGACCTCTACCAGATAAACTTAAAGAGCGTTTAACCAAAGAATTTTCTCTTGCTGAAAAAATGGTTCTAAGGGAAAGTTGATACAATTAATTTACTTTTTAAAAGTAAACCAAGATTTTTGAATATATTAAATATTCGCACAAAAGTAATGCTCTTCTAAAATTGGCCAATGTTGTTGTAATCGGAGCCCAATGGGGTGACGAAGGAAAAGGTAAAATAACGGATTTACTTAGTCGTTCGGCAGACGTTGTTGTACGCTACCAAGGGGGAGTAAATGCCGGTCATACAATAGTTGTAGATGATAAAGTTTTAAAATTACATCTAATTCCCTCAGGGATACTTTATAAAAATACTTCTTGCCTTATTGGGTCGGGAACTGTTGTAGATCCAAAAATCTTGCTAAAAGAAATAGACATGTTAATTGATAATGGAATTGATATCTCAGGATTAAAAATCTCATCAACATCACATGTAACAATGCCCTACCACCGAATATTAGATGAAGCAATGGAGGCTGATAGAGGTTCAAACAAAATAGGGACTACAGGTCGTGGGATTGGACCAACTTATGCAGATAAGTCACAAAGGAATGGAATTAGGATAAGAGATTTACTCAATAAGAAAAGGCTAAGTGATGTGATTGAAATCCCATTAAGAGAAAAAAACGGCCTACTAGAAAAAATCTATGGCATTAAACCACTAAAATTAGAGGAAATTGTTGAAGAATATTTCTGCTATGGAGAAAGATTATCAAAGCATGTAGTTGACTGTACAAGGACAATTCATGCAGCTTCAAAAAACAAGAAGAATATTTTATTCGAAGGTGCCCAAGGTACTCTACTTGACTTAGATCATGGGACTTATCCTTTTGTTACCTCATCAAACCCCATATCAGGAGGGGCATGTATTGGGGCTGGAGTGGGTCCTACTTTAATTGATAGAGTCATTGGTGTAGCAAAAGCCTATACCACAAGAGTAGGTGAGGGGCCATTCCCAACAGAATTGCAAGGCAGTATTAATGATCAACTCTGTGATAGAGGAAGTGAATTTGGAACCACTACTGGCAGAAGGCGAAGATGCGGGTGGTTTGATGGAGTTATTGGTAAATATGCTGTATCTGTTAATGGTCTTGATTGTTTAGCCGTTACGAAACTAGATGTATTAGATGAATTAGAGGAAATTCAAGTTTGTATTGCATATGATCTCGATGGAGAGGAAATAGACTATTTCCCAACAAATTCAGATGACTTAAAAAAATGTAAGCCAATCTTCAAAAAATTAAAAGGTTGGCAATGTTCAACTGCAGATTGCAGAAAACTGTCTGATCTCCCAGAAAATGCTATGAATTATCTCAGATTTTTAGCTGAATTAATGGAGGTTCCGATTGCCATTGTCTCGCTGGGGGCGAATAGAGATCAAACCATTGTAATTGAAGATCCAATTCATGGGCCTAAAAGAGCACTTCTAAGGTGATTTAATACCAAATTAATGCAGGAATCCTTTAGACATTTTGAAAAGAATAAAAACATTGATCTCATTGGTCTGGGCAACGCAATAGTAGATATTATTGTAAACATCGAAGATGAGTTCCTTAAGGAAAATAATCTGGATAAAGGATCAATGAATCTCATCAGTTCTTATGAATCCCAGAGATTGTTAGAAAATTGCAAAGTGATCAAACAAATATCAGGGGGGTCCTCAGCAAATACTGTTGTATGTTTAGCTGAATTAGGTAATGATGTGCAGTTTATTGGAAGGGTGAAAAATGATAAATTTGGGGATTTCTTCTCTTCTGATATAAAAAAAAGTAACACTATATTTAATACTCCGCCCACTTATGAAGGTGCCTCAACGGCTCATTCAATTATTTTGATCACACCTGATGCTCAAAGAACTATGTGTACTTACTTAGGCGCATCAGTAGAATTTGAACCAAAAGACATTGATTTTACTTTACTTAAGGAAAGTAAATACTTATATTTAGAGGGGTATTTATGGGATAGCGAATTAGCTAAAAATGCTTTTCTTAAAGCCGCTCAAATTGCAAAACAATCTAATACAAAAATAATCCTTTCGTTGTCTGATTCATTTTGTGTAGACAGACATAGAGAGAGCTTCTTGAAATTAATTGATGAATATGTAGATATTGTTTTTTGTAATGAATCGGAGGTTTTAAGTTTATTTAACAAAGATAAATTAGCAGACTGCCAAGGAGAACTCTCTTCACTATGTGAATTATTCATTGTAACTCTTGGTAGCAATGGTTCTCTCATAATTAATAAAGATTCCATTGAAGTAATTATGTCAATCAACCAAGGAAAAGTTATTGATACTACAGGAGCGGGAGATATCTATGCAGGAGGATTTATCCATGGATTAATAAACAATTATTCCCTCAAAAAATGCGGAGAGATCGCTTCAATTTGTGCGGGACAAATAATTACGCAATTAGGATCTAGATCAAATATTGATCTTAAAGAGTTAATAAAATAAATTGAATCAAATAGTATTATTCAACCAATCATAATATTTCATCTCAGCATGGTGTTTTTTGTAAATAATTTGAGGGACATCATATGTGGAATTTTTATTTAAAAATTCAATTAAATAATCTTTAAATTCTAGTTTACTTTTTATAGTGATTTCAAACTCTTTAGTTTCTTCGATATCATCATCCCACTTAAAAATTGAAAAAATTTGCTTTATCGAAACACAAGCTGCAAGTTTATTTTGTATTAGTAATTTAGCCATTCGCAAAGCATTTGCTTTACTTGATTCAGTTGTGAGCATAACTAATATTTCCATAATGAATTAAACATCAATAGTTTTGAATTATGTGATTTATCAAATTCTGGTGTTGATTAAAAGAGTAGGCATAATCATTTTTAACTTTAGGCCTTTTAACCAAAAATAACTTCATTTTACTTCCAGAAACTATAGTCTCCCAGTTTTTCTGAGAATAACCTCCAGATTCTCTGCATAGGACATAATCAATCTCCCAAAAATCACAAAGTTTTTTTTCTAAAATGCTTTGATTATTTTTACTCGGTTCAAGTATCGCTATGTTTGAATTTTTAATACATGATCCAAAAGCTTTAGTTATACTTTCATAAGTTGGAAGTACCCTTGTAAATACATTTGCTTTACGATTCATATAATAATTAGCTGTATCATTAAGGAATCTTGATCCTATTGCAAGAAGAATATTCTTGTTTGCTAGATCAACGTCTTTTATATCCTTTAAATTATCAATATAAAAAAAATTATTAGTATTATTTATTAAAGATTTCCTCTCAAATAGTAAGAGAGGTATATTAATGTCTTTACATGCCTGACTAAGATTTTTAGAAATTATCACGGCAAAGGGATGAGTAGCATCGACAACGCATGTGATTTTATTTTTATTTATGAAATTAATTATTTGATCTTTATTTTTTAATTTACCCGTAATGATATGTAACTTTGGATTTTCAATATAAGCTTGTCCTGCTTTATAAGTTAAAACACTTGCAAAAACTGAATAATTAAGTTGAAGAAGTCTATTAGCTACTATAGGTCCATCCGAAGTTCCTGATAGGATCCAAACATTTTTATAGCAATTTCCTTGATTCTGCATCAGTATGTCTTTAATTAAATAGTAAGAAATGAATCATTGTTTAATTCAGGCGGTCATTAATAGCGCTCCCCAAATGAGGTATACCAAAGAAAACCAAACTCCAATTGCAGAAATGATTGTTAATTTTAAAGGATTACGTAGTGAAGATCCAACTAGAGATCTCAAGATCATAGGATGGGGAAATATTGCTCAAGAAATGGTGGATGAACTAAAGGAGGGGCAAAATATTGTTATTGAGGGACGTCTAAAGATGAATTCTGTCACTAGAAAAGATGGAACGAAAGAAAAGCAACCAGAACTAACAGCTTCAAAGATTCATCAAATATTGCCAGTTGACGTTATTAAGTCTGATAAAAAAGAAAATAATGAGTCATTTGAAAATAAAGAAAGCACAAAAAAAACCAGTTGGGATAGTTCACCTTTAGTACCCGAAGTTGACGAAATACCTTTTTAAATCAAACATCAACATTATTTTCTTGAACACTTATAATAAATTTGCTTATTTTTCTTTCAAGAGCGGCAAGTTCACTTCTTATTTCTGGCCATTTACCCTTATCAAGATTTTCTAATAGCCATGCTCTATCTTGATCAAGTTTAAAAATTAAATCTCCTTGATTTGCAGTGTTAGGATCTTGCATAATACTTGATAAATCATTTAAAACTTATTCTACTAATTCAAAATGAAGAAATACCTATCGCCTGGAAACTTAATCGTAACAGCTGGGGGTATATTAGCTTTTGTTGGAATGACTGCTTATTTTACAGACTCAGTGAATTTAAGTGTACCCACTTTTTTTTATGGAGTACCTATTTTTCTTATTGGATTAGGTTTAAAGACTTCCGAAATACCCCCTGTAGAATTGTTTGACAAGACAAATTTTGCGACAAACAAATTTAATAGACCAAAGGAATTAACAGCACTTGTTAAAGATGTTACAAGATGGAGATATGGGATAAAAGCTCATCTTGAATCGTCGTTAGAATCCTTAAACTTATGGGACGAGGATAATCCCCCTCAATTAAAAGAAATAGAAGAAATTACAAAAGAAGAAAAAAATGGTCTTAGAATGCGTTTCGAATTAAACGCTGTCCCTCTAGAAAAATGGATTGAAAAACAAGAAAGATTAAACAGGTTTTTTGTCAAAGGTCTTGAATCAGAATTTATTGTCGACGATAATAAAAAAGAATTTGATTTTATTCTCTTTTATTGAATATAGGGATATATTTGTAAAAACGTAACTTCTTAATTCAATAAAGTTTTAATGATTTTTTATAATGAATGATTCTCAAAGAGTATCAATATTAAGCGAAGCACTTCCATATATACAAAGTTTCTCAGGCAGAAAAATTGTTATCAAGTATGGTGGTTCTGTCATGGAAGATAATGATTTAAAAAATGCTTTTTTTAGAGATATAGCACTTTTATCAACTGTAGGGGTTTGTCCGATAGTAATTCATGGAGGTGGACCCGAGATTAATAATTGGTTAAAGAAATTAGAAATATCTCCTAAATTTGAAAATGGATTGAGAATTACTGATCAAGAAACAATGGAAATTGTCGAGATGGTTCTAATGGGTAGAGTTAACAAACAAATTGTAAAAGGCATTAATAAAACTGGATCCTTAGCTGTTGGAATATCAGGTCTTGATGGCAACTTAATTCAATCTAGAGAACTAGGAGATGGAAGCCATGGATTAGTGGGAGAGGTCACAAAAATCAATCCTGAAATATTAGATCCTCTTATTTCCAAAGGATATATCCCCATTATTTCTAGTATTGGATCAACAGTGGAGGGTATTTCCCATAATATTAATGCAGATTTTGTTGCTGGAGAAATTGCTGCTGCAATAAATGCAGAAAAACTTATTCTTCTTACTGATACTAAAGGGATTTTAAAAGAAAAAGATAACAAAAATAGTCTTGTCGAAAAAACGAATCTCAAAGAGGCAAGAGATTTAATTGATAAGAAAATTGTAACTAAAGGCATGATTCCAAAGACAGAGTGCTGCATTAGGGCTTTAGCTCAAGGAGTCAAAGCAGCGCACATAATTGATGGAAGAGTTCAACATTCGTTACTTCTTGAGATTTTTACAAATTCCGGAATAGGGACGATGATAGTCGCTTAAACTATGAAAACTTATGAGCAAGTTTTAGAAAAAGTAGAACTTGCTTTAGCTAAAGGTGAGTATCATTATTGTATTGAATTTCTTTTACCCTTAATAGAATCATTCCCTTTGTCAAGTAAAGAGGGAGTGAATTTAAGAACAATTTTAATTACTGCTCTTTGTGGTATCAATAAAAAGGAGGAGGCTAAAGAGCTTTGTAAAGAGCTTCTAAAATCTTACGATAATAAGACTAGAGACAATGCAAAATATTTGATGGAAGTTATAGACTCTCCTGAAATTAAAAAGCCAGAAAATTGGAACATCCAGCTTGAAAGCGACCCATCACTAAGTAAAAGATCTCTCAACTCACTGCGCCAAAAAAGAGATGTATTGAAGAAAAAGAAATTTATTAATGTAACTGAGACTCCAACTGGAGAAACAAAACCCTTTAAGGAAGGTTTTTCACTGATAATTTTTTTAATACTATTATTATTAATTCCCCTTTTAAGTGGCTGCGTTAAAGTTGAGGATACCCTTAATCTTAGTGAACTTGATTCAATAAACAATAATTTAGTGATAGAAAGTAAATACATAAAGAAATTTCCTTGGCAATTAAAATTTGAAGAAAAGATGAAAGATATTTTTCCTGACGCAGAAATTGAACAAGACGAATCAACCTTTTCTTTGAAACATAAAAATCTCAATCTAGAAGATACAAAGCAAGTTCTTAAAATCACCCAAAACACTGCTGGAGAATTAGCGGGAGGATCAACAAATATAGAGATTAGTACTACTCAAAAAAACTATATTTTTTTTAAAAAATACTTTTATAGTCTAGACTTGGATCTAAATTCTATCCAAGGTGTTAAAAATTTAGAACTCATTTTCAAAATTATTCACCCCAATAAAGCTACCCTTATTAATAAAAATAATTCAAATTTAAAAATCACCAAAAATCTTATAATTTGGAATTTAAATCAAGGACAGAAAAATAGTCTTGAATTTTCTTTCTGGAGCATCAACAAACTTTTGATTGGGATATCTACTATTTTAATAATCACAATATTAGCTTATTTATTAAGATTCTATAGATTTAAATTAGGCACAGATTTGCCTCAACTTCCATCAAAGTAATTACAACTCTGCTGGATTAACATCAATTGTTAAAAAAACATTTTTTGGAATAAGTTTCCATAATATTGATCTATCAGGTAAAGGTATCTTTGTTCCTTCAGGACCATGTATTAAAATCTGCCATCTAAATTTTTTACCGACTTTAGCAATTAAACTAGGAGCAGGACCAATTAATTTCCAGTTCTTTTTCTTACAAAAATTGAGAAGATATTTTGCTAATTTTATTGCAATTGATTCAGTTAATTCATAATTTTCACCTGATAATTTAAGAAGGCAAATCGTGCAAAATGGAAATAAATTGGCATCCTTTCTCAATCTCGAGTTTTCAATTAAGAATCTTTCATAATCTCTTTTCTGAAGATACGAAATCACCGGGTGGTTAGGTTTATATGTTTGAAAAATTACTTTTCCTTTTTTTTGTGCCCTGCCTGCCCTTCCAGCAACTTGCAAAAACAATTGTAATGATTTTTCTTCTGCCGAAATATCTGGACGATGAAGCAACCCATCTGCTGCGATAACCACTGAAAGAGTAATATTAGGAATGTCAATACCTTTTGCCAACATCTGAGTTCCGACAAGAATATCAGCATCGCCTTTAGAAAACTTGGAAAGAATATCTCTATGTCCATCCTTTACTGAGGTTGTATCTCTATCAAAGCGAAGTACTCTTAAGTCAGGAAATTCTTCATTTAAAAACTCTATTACCCTTTGTGTCCCAATCCCAAAAGGTTTAAAAGCAGTAGAATGACAATCTGGGCAACGATTGAACAATCTCGATTTATGATCACACCAATGACAGCGTAACCATTTTTTTCCTTTTGATCCGAGATGAACTGATAAAGGAACGTCACAGTTGGGGCAATTTATTATATATCCGCAATTTCTACAACTTAAAAATCCACTATGCCCCCTCCTAGGGATCAAAATTATTGCTTGCTCTTTTTTTAAGCGTAGTTGAGGAAGCAATTGTAATAATTCATTTGAGAAAATTTTTATATTTCCCTTCTTGAACTCATCCCGCATATCAATAATTTTTATTTCAGGAGTCTCATTACTGGATATCCTTTGAATCATTCTTACCAATTTGAAATTCCTTTCAAAAATACACTTTTTCCAAGTCTGCATTGATGGGGTTGCACTCCCAAAAATTAACTTTGCAGAATTCCTTTTTACTTTTTCAATAGCAATTTCTCTTGCGTCATAACAAGGCATAGGACTATCTTGTTTATAAGAAACATCATGTTCTTCATCCATTATTATTAATCCTAAATTTTTGATTGGAAGAAAAACTGCCGACCTTGTTCCTATTACTATTAAGGGTTCATTAGCATTAATAATTTTCTTCCAAACTAAAGTTCTATGATTGGGAGAACAATAACTATGATATTCGTAAACGACATTATTAAATCGCCGACTAAACCTATCAATAAGTTGAGGAATTAGTCCAATTTCTGGGGCTAGTAGCAAACAACTTTTATTCTTAAGAAATTGATCTTCCACAATTCTCATATAAACTTCTGTTTTACCTGAACCCGTTTCGCCCCATAGAAGTAATGCATCTCCTGGTTGCATTGTTTGAAATTCTTGAAATGCAATTTTTTGCTCATTTGTAAGATTTGGTTTTTTCGTTGCAATATGATCATTTAAAAGGGAATTTAATTTACTAGTTATATTTTTTTTTCTTTTAGATTTAACAAGATAATTTTTACTCACCATTGAGTTAATTAGAGTGTAATTAAAACCAGACTTTATTAATTCACTTTGCCAATTACCTTTTTTGGATAAAGTATCCATTAAACAAAATTCTTTTTTGGTAAGACAATTTTCCTTGATATCGAATTCTTTTTTAGTTTCAATCCATATTTGATCTTTTAGACCTTTAGAAGTATTTTTATATTTACCAATCCAGCCAGGAGGAAATGCCGTTTTAAACATTTTTAAATTACTAACCATATAAAAAGAGGCTAGAGAATCTATCCATTCTCTCCAAGATTCATCAATTATTTTTTTATGCAAAATACTTTCAATAAACAAATATCTTATACTTTTTCCTCCAGTAATATTTGCTTCATCATTATTGATTGCCGAAAAGTCTTTTTGGGAGATCACCAACCCATTCAATAATCTCCCTCTTAGTCTCACTTTTACAATATCTCCAATTTCTGCTCCAAGATTATTTCCATCTAAATAGTAAAAGCTTTCATTACTACTACCTATATCAAGCAAAATTTCCAATTTGTAGGAGATATTTAATAACTGATTACTTGCCGGCTTCAAAACTTTTTCTTAGTATTGGATTGTTGAACATTCCACAAAGTGTTTTTTGCACATTGTAAGTATCCTGCTCTTAAGGGAGACATGAAGCTTTGATCATTGACTGAAAATTCAAAAATGATCTGCCTGTCTGAGAAATCCCAAGACTTTTTACTTTAGGTAATCTATAGCACTATTTAAATTTTTCAACAATTTAGAAAACTTTTCTTAATTCGCATTTTGTGAAAAAGTTTTTTAAAAATTAAGGGTTACTTTACTACTAAATGTTCAAATTAGCCCTAAATAAAATTTTATCTAGTTAAATTCACCGTAGAAAGGAGTAAATTATGTGTCCAGTCGCAGCAGAATCAAAGAATTCCAAGCCCAGTTCAAAAAAAAGGATCAATAAAAAAATTAATACAAATTTAGAAACAGTAGTTGAAGAAGATAATAATAAAAATAGTCAAACTTTACAGACATCTGATGAGTTAAATGAAAGCAGTATTGAAAATACCAATAATGAATTTAGTGATTCTGAAGAAGATAAAGGGCTTGGGAATATAAAGCTTGGGCCAAAAGGTATCTATACTGAAGATTCAATAAGAGTTTATCTCCAAGAGATTGGAAGAATTAGACTTTTAAGACCCGATGAAGAAATTGAGCTTGCAAGAAAAATTGCTGACTTGCTCCAATTAGAAGAGCTAGCAACTCAATATGAGTCAGAAAAAGGACATTTCCCATCTGTAAGAGAATGGTCAGAGTTAATAGATATGCCTCTTCCCAAATTCAGAAGAAGACTTCTCTTAGGGCGGAGAGCTAAAGAAAAAATGGTTCAATCAAATTTAAGATTAGTTGTTTCCATTGCTAAGAAATATATGAACAGAGGTTTATCATTTCAAGATTTAATCCAAGAAGGAAGTTTGGGTCTAATTAGGGCAGCTGAAAAATTCGACCATGAAAAAGGTTATAAGTTCTCTACATATGCAACTTGGTGGATTCGCCAAGCCATCACAAGAGCAATTGCGGATCAAAGTAGAACTATTAGATTACCAGTTCACTTATACGAGACAATATCCAGAATTAAAAAAACCACAAAAGTTCTGAGCCAAGAATTTGGCAGGAAACCTAGTGAAGAAGAAATCGCTGAGAGTATGGAAATGACAATCGAAAAATTAAGATTCATAGCTAAAAGTGCGCAACTTCCTATTTCTTTAGAAACTCCCATAGGAAAAGAAGAAGACTCAAGACTCGGAGACTTTATAGAGGCTGATATAGAAAATCCAGAGCAAGATGTTTCTAAAACTTTATTAAGAGAAGATTTGGAAGGAGTATTAGCCACTCTTAGTCCAAGAGAAAGAGATGTTCTCAGATTGAGATATGGAATTGATGATGGAAGAATGAAAACTCTAGAAGAAATTGGCCAGATTTTTGATGTGACTAGAGAAAGAATTAGACAAATAGAGGCAAAAGCCCTAAGAAAACTTAGACATCCAAATCGAAATGGGGTTTTAAAAGAATATATAAAATAAAAAAAGTTAAGTATAGTATTCAGCTTTAAAAACTGGCAAAATAATAGCTTAAAATAAATTCGACTTTTTTTAATTCAAACTCAAAATAATATTTAATGACAAATTTTAAGTTAAAAATAGCTAGTAGAAGAAGTAAGCTAGCAATGGTTCAAACTTTATGGGTTAAAGATCAACTAAAAAGGAATATTCCCGATTTAGAAGTATCTATAGAAGCTATGGCAACTC
The DNA here is from genome assembly GCF_902536725.1 of uncultured Prochlorococcus sp. Taxonomy (GTDB): domain Bacteria; phylum Cyanobacteriota; class Cyanobacteriia; order PCC-6307; family Cyanobiaceae; genus Prochlorococcus_A. Next base: position 38,041 of record NZ_CACAYO010000005.1, on the reverse strand, counting down.
AAGGTGACAAAATCCTTGATGTAGCCTTAGCAAAAATAGGCGACAAAGGCTTATTTACAAAAGAACTTGAAGCACAAATGCTCGTAGGCCATGCAGATATAGCAGTACATTCTCTGAAAGATTTACCAACTAATTTGCCTAGTGGCCTTAAATTAGGATGCATTACAAAAAGGGAAGATCCTGCAGATGCTTTAGTAGTAAACAAAAAAAATGACTGTTATAAATTAGAAACATTACCTGAAGGTTCGATTGTGGGAACAAGCTCCCTAAGAAGACTTGCACAATTAAGAAATAAGTACCCACATCTTTTTTTCAAAGATATTAGGGGAAATGTTATTACAAGAATTGAAAAATTAGATGCTGGAGAATTTGATTGTATTATTCTTGCGGCTGCTGGTTTAAAGAGATTAGGCTTTGAATCAAGAATTCACCAGATTATACCAAGTGAAATTTCTCTTCATGCAGTTGGCCAAGGGGCTCTAGGCATTGAATGTAAATCTGATGATAAAAAGGTTTTAGAAATTATAAATGTCTTAGAAGATAAACCCACTAGTCAAAGATGTCTAGCAGAAAGGGCTTTTTTAAGAGAGCTTGAAGGTGGATGCCAAGTCCCAATAGGTGTTAATAGTAATATTGATGATGAAAAACTAACCCTTACTGGTATGGTAGCCTCTCTTGATGGTGAAAGGCTTATAAAAGATCAAGTTATTGGCAATATTAATGACCCTGAACTGATAGGCATAGAATTAGCAAAGAAACTAAAGCTTCAAGGTGCTGACAAAATACTCAGCGAAATATTTGAAGAATTTAGAGAAAACAAAAATTAGTTAATTTACCAATTTAGGATCAATTTCTTTTTTGTATCTCTCTTCACAATCTTTAATTACTTTAACAGCTTCTTCTATCCCAAAAAAACCATTAACAGTGCATGTTCCAGGTTTTTTTAGATCTTTATAGTGCTCCCAATAATACTTTGTTTCTTTTAACCAATGCTCTCCAAGGTCTTCATAACTTGAGATATGATCCATTCTTTTATCATCTGCGAGTACTGCTATTACCTTATCATCTACCTCTCCACCATCATCAAATTTCATCACCCCAATAATCCTTGCCTCCGCGATAGATCCAGGTATCAATGGCTCTGTTACACTAACAATTTCGACATCAAGTGGATCTCCATCCTCATCCCATGTCCTTGGTATGCATCCATAAGCGAAAGGATAAGCAAGTGAAGAATAACCTACCCTATCAAGTTTAAGGTGGCCCGTTTCTGTAATTAATTCATATTTATTTATGGTATTAGAGTTTAATTCAACAATAGTGTTTATTACTGTATTTGAGCTATCAGTGAAAGCGTTAAGTATGTGCAATAAATTTGGTGTGACCCTGCTTGGGGGTTGATTAAGGTTTGCCATCAAGAAATAATTTTTATTTATCTTACATCCTCACACTCAGCCAAATTCTCTAAAAGTAATGTTTCAGCAAAAATCACTTATTTTAGACTCTAAATGACTAATAAAATAGTTAGGTGATAGTTCTTCGTTAGTAACCTTTCTTATCAGTTCCATAGAATTAACTGATCTACCATATTTATGAACATTATTTCTTAACCAAAATATGATTTTTTGGTATTCACCATTTTGGATTAAATCATCTATCAAACCAATTTCTCTTTCCATTTGAGAAGATATTTGCGCACTTATAAGATGACCTAACAAATATGAAGGGAAATATCCAAACGCGCCTTCACTCCAATGAACATCTTGAAGACAACCTTCTGAATCATTAGATGGTTTTATTCCTAGAAGTTCACCATATCTTTTATTCCATTCCTCTGGAATATCTTTAGCGGGTAACCCCCCCTCAATTAAATCTATTTCAAGTTCGGTTCTTACCAGAATGTGTAAACCATAGGTCAATTCATCTGCCTCAACCCTATTTAATCCTGCTTCCAAATAATTAATAGATTTCCAGAGTTCAGAATAATTATTTAATGTACATCCTGCTGAAACAAATTTTTTAAAAAATCTTTTCGAAAAAGATTTAGATTTAACTATTCTATTTTCCCAAAATAATGATTGACTTTCATGTATACCCATAGAAGTAGCTTGACCTAAAGGCCAAGCAAACCATTGATGGCTTTGTGATGGCAGACCTTGCTCATAAATTGAATGTCCCCACTCATGTGCAGTTGCTAAAAAACTTGATAATGGTTCACCTTCAACAATTCTTGTCGTAATCCTATAATCATTTGGTCCTAATGTGATCGAAAAAGGATGTGGAGATTTTCCAACAACAACTTGATCTTTATCTCTCCCAAACTCATCAAGTAATTTAGAACATAAAATCTGTTGAGATTCTGGCCTTAAATCCCATTTAAATTTCTTTGGCTTGTTAATTCCTCTGATCAACTCTGGAAGAGTCTCTTTTAAAGGCTGAAACATTTGATTCAACCACTTTAAAGTTAATTCAGGCTCAAAGGGTTGGGCTAGAGTCTCCCATGGTGAATATTGATCTGATATTTGTTTTGCCTCTTCAATCCTTAATTTGACTAGTTCTTCAAAGAATGGGAGGAAAACTTTAAAATCCGATCTTTTCTTAGCTTCTTGCCAACTTTCATATCCTTTAGATTTTGCCTTTGCTAGAGATTCAACTAAACTAGGATCTAAATTTTTAGCTCTATTAAATTCTTTGATTAAAAGATTTATATTTCTTTCTTTATCTTTTATAAAGATTTGATGGCTAGAATTTTGGTCAGTATTAAATAATTCATTTTTAGCGGATTGTATTAAATTAAAAAACTCTTCAGAAGAATTTCGGCTATGCAAAATTTTTGCAATATAAGTAAGTTGTTCAGACCTCCAAGAAGCACCTTTTTTTGGCATTCCAGAATTCTGATCCCAATAAAGTGTATTTTGGATTGAACCTAATATTTGTGTTTCTTTAAGGTAAGCACCCAACTTATTCCAATGAGTTTCAGCCAAAGATTTAAATGGAAATTAAATTTATCTTAAGATAAAAATTTTAATGTCTGCAGTAAATTATGCATCTTTATCCATAATAGGATATTGATTAATTAAGTTTTAACTTATATGGAACAAATATTTTCAAAAATAAAATTCCTAACCCATGGCGAGGGTTTTATTGACATAACTTATGATTTAAATTTATGTGTTGAAAAAAATAATTTTCATTCCGGAATTTTAAATTTAACTTCACTTCATACAAGTTGCAGTTTAACTATTAATGAGAACGCAGATCCAAATGTACTGAGGGACCTAAAAAAGTATATGCAATCGATAGTTCCCAATGATTCCTACTTAACCTTATCAAAAAATAGAGAAGAAATATCCTATAAACATTATCAAGAAGGGGCTGACGATATGCCAGCTCATATTAAAACATCCCTAACAAACACTTGTTTATCTTTGAGTTTTCAAGACGGGAAAATTATTCTTGGCACATGGCAAGCAGTTTATTTATGGGAACATAGATTTGATCAAAAGGAAAGAATCATAAATGTACATATAATTGGTGAGAAAAAGTAAGATATTTATAATGTAATAAGTCAGATTTCTTATTTAATGGAACCCTACATTTTGCAAGATGAAGAATTGAATGAATTAGTTGTCAAAATACCTGGCTGGGAAATTAAATCTAAACAAATCCAAAGAGAATTTAACTTCTCTAATTTCATTGAAGCCTTTGCTTTTATGACTAAGGTTGCTTTAATCTGTGAAAAATATAATCATCATCCTAACTGGGAGAATGTTTATGCAAAAGTAATAATTAAATTAAATACACATGATCTAGGAGGTATTACGAATCTGGATCAAACATTAGCTTCGGAAATCAACAAAATTTTCGATAAATAAAAATATAAACTTGTTTTCAACTATTCAAAATGTCAAAAAATTTATTGCCAGTTACTATTATTAGTGGATTTTTAGGTTCTGGCAAAACTACACTTCTGAATCATATTTTAAAAAATCAAGTTGGTATTAAAACAGCCGTTTTAGTCAACGAATTTGGGGAGATCGGAATAGATAATGACTTAATAATAGAAGGCTCAGAAGATATGATCGAATTAAATAATGGATGTATATGTTGTTCTATCAATGGCGAATTATTAAATACCGTATCCAAAGTTTTAAAAAGAGCTGAAAAATTAGACTATTTGATTGTTGAAACAACTGGATTAGCAGATCCATTACCAGTAGCCATGACTTTTGCAGCTGGTGATCTTAGAGAAAAAGTAAGATTAGATTCGATAATCACTGTCATTGATGGAGAAAATTTTGATTTTGAAATTAATAATACAAGTGTCGCCTATTCTCAAATTTTATACGGAGATATCCTTCTTCTAAATAAATCTGATTTAGTAAATGAAAAACAATTAAAGAAAATAGAGGAGTTTATAAATAAAATAAAAAAAGAACCAAGGATTTTGAGATCAACTAATAGTGAAGTTGCATTACATACAATAATGAGCGTGGGTCTATTTGAGACGGATACTTTTGAATTCGAGAAAAATAAAAAAAATATAGAACAAAATTCCCACGATCACTCTTCTCATTCCCACGATCACTCTTCTCATTCCCACGATCACTCTTCTCATTCCCACGATTTGATTAATAATATAGAGGGTTTTACCTCAGTTTCATATGAGACATTTGAACCATTTTCTTTAAGGAAGTTTCAATATTTCTTAGATAATCAAATCTCACAAAATGTATTTAGAGCAAAAGGAATATTATGGTTTATGGAAAGTGAAAGAAAACATATTTTTCACCTATCTGGAAAGCGGTTTTCTCTAGATGATGAGGAATGGACAAAAGAAAAATCTAATAAAATAGTATTAATTGGAAAAAACTTAGATCACCAAGCTATTAAAAATCAACTGTCATCATGTAGATTTAATTCAGATTAGAGTTCATACTAGGATTTAATTAATTTTTGAAAATACACATTAAAGGGTTTAAAAAAACATTAACAGAATTAAATTTTCTTTATTTCCCCTCGTTTATTGTTTCACTCTTAGTAATCATTCCAATTTTCAATTTTCTTCTAGAGGGAATTGATTATATTACTAGTGGAAATTTTTCATTAGGTATTGCTGGAGGAGAAGAGGTATTAGGCACTTTAAAAGTTTTAATACTGACAAGTTTTTTTGGTGGTGGGTTAGGAACTTTGAATGGATGGTTACTTTCAAATTGTGATTTTAAGTTCAGAAAAGTTCTACGTATTTGTCAGCTAGTTCCACTAGCTGCCCCAGCATATCTAATAACAGCTATTTTACAGGATTTAGGAAGTATTTTTGGGTATCAAGTAACTGGTTTATGGTGGGGGGTATTAATACTTTCAATTTCTACTTATCCATATGTATTCATTCTTGCTAACGAAAGTTTTAATAAATTTGGAGTTAATCAAATCAATGCTAGTAGAGGATTAGGAGTAGGGCCTTGGAGCAGCTTCTTTAAAATTGCTTTCCCAATGGCGTTGCCAGCACTAATAACAGGAATAAGTTTAATGTGTATGGAAGTAATGAATGAGTTAGGTACATTTGCATTATTAAACATACCAAGTATTTCCACTGGTATAGCTGAAAATTGGATAATTGAGGGTAATCCAAAAAGTGCTATTGGATTATCTTTGGTAGCCTTATTAATGATTTTCACTTTAATTATTTTCGAAAAGTTATCAAGAAAAAAATCAAAGAGGTGGAGTGAAAATCCTGCATCAAAAGATTCTCAAGGATGGGAATTAAACAAAACCAGAGCTTTTTTAGCAATAATCATATCTTTATTTCCCCCAATTTTCTCATTTGGGATTCCATGTTTTTGGGTTCTACTCAATATAGATCTAATTCAAAAAGGGTTATCTATTGAATTACTTAGCCTATCATTAAGGACCATAAGTCTAGGAATATTAACTGCATTAATAGCGATGCTATTCTCCTTAATAATTTCTTTATCCAGACGCCCAAATAAAAGCTTTTTACTAGGACTTATAACAAATCTTGCGGGAATAGGTTACGCAATTCCAGGAACTGTATTAGCTTTATCTTTAATAAGCATTTCTTCTTCAAGATTTAATTTTATTGCTATTTGCTTACTAATTTGGGGTTATCTTGTCAGATTTCTAACTATCTCTAAGGGTTCTATTGATTCAAGTCTTGAGAGAATTTCTCCTAGTCTTGATGAAGCGGCACTTGGACTAGGAGAAAATTGGCTGGGGGTCATTAAAAGAATTCATCTACCTCTTCTCCAAGGACCAATATTCGTAGGATCACTTTTAGTTTTTGTTGACACGATAAAAGAATTGCCCATAACCTTTATTTTAAGACCATTCGATTTCGATACATTATCTGTGAGAATATATCAATATGCTGGAGATGAAAGAATGGTAGAGGCAATATTACCGGCCATTCTTATCATGACTTTAGGCCTTATTGCATCAATGACATTGATACCAAGTTTAGAGAAAAAACACTAAATTCTTTTAGACAATTTTCTTATTATAAAAGGTAAGCTTAACAACAAATCTGCCGAAGTAGATATAAACCTAAAATAAACTAAACTTGTAAGAATTATATTTTCTGGAATGCTTTTGCCAACAAATAAAAGGAGGCAAGCCTCAAAAACGCCAACTCCTCCCGGAGCTGCTGGAATTACCAAGCCCATGGACCATGACAAAGAAAAAATTACTAATAAAAATATGATGTTCAGGGTATTACTTGTATAAAAAGTATTTAAGCAAATATAAAACCCAATAAATTTAGATAAAACAAAACCAATTTCAAGAAATAAAGCTCTAGAAGGAAAAAAAGAAACTATATTTATTCTCTCTTCAAATTGGTCCTTTGAATTTGAAAGTCTCAAAACCTCAAATACTTTCCCCTTGAGAGACCCTAATATTTTTAATATCAAAAAAATAAATTTTCTATTTAGAAATAATAAAGGAAAAATTAAAAAAAAATAAAGTGGTGAAAAAATTAATCCCATTGATGCCAAGAGAAAAGATCCACTCAACATAAAATAAGGTTCTATAAGCGTAGAATATAAAGCAATCTGTGGATTACTTATTTTTTTTATAAAATTAAATCTTTCAACAAAATGCCAAACCCCTCCTGGAACATATTTAAGAATATTGGTTAAAACATAGAAGGAAACTAAATAATTACTTTTAAATTCTTTCCCGAACCATTTAACAATATATTTCCATGCATAAGCGTTCATGTAAATACTTAAAACACAAAATAAAAATGATAAAAATAGATTAATTCCATTTTTTTCTAAATTAATATCAAAGGAAATTTGATCAATATTATTAAAAAAATAGATACAAAAATATAACAAGCTTGAAATAAAGAAAGTACTCTTTAAATTTCCAAAATTAATTTTTTTAATCAATTTTGAATGTGGTTGATTATTTATATTAAATCTCATTTCCAGTTTTCAAATGCTTTAAATTTTTTACTTGATTCTTTTATTATTTTTCTTATTTCGTAAGTTGATATTTTATGCTTTAAATTTAATCTTAAAACCTCATCATTTTCTGGTTTCATAATTATTGATCCGTCTGGTTTCAAAGTTTGTTTAACTTTTACATTTCCAAAAATCGTTGAACATTCTCCTCTGCGTCTAAGTAATATCCATCTTGACTGAGTCCTCTCACGAACTCCAATAGTGTTGGAATAATCAAACCATAATTGCCTAAAAAATTCTTTTTTCTCTATGGGCAAGATTGCTTGAATAGAAAATCCAACTCTATTTTTTTTCATATTGATAGTCTGATAAGAAACGTCACAAGCTCCCTCGATTCTAAGTTTCTCCACAAAATTAGATATATCTTCGGGTGTTTGGTCATCAATCCATGCTTCTTGAATAATTATCTCTTCACGCTTGGGACTAATTTGTTCATTATCGTTAATAGAAGAATTATTAAATGAAGTAATTTTATAAACTCTTACCAAATTAGGGAATGGAAATTTTAGGTTCCCAATGCCTACTCCGTAAGAGTTAATAGAATATTTTGAAGGAAGTTGTTGATAGTCGACTAGATTAGCAAGTAAAGCAATGCCAGTTGGAGTTGAGAGTTCACCCTCTATTAGATTCCCCTTTGATAAAACCTTGATATTTTTTTGCCTTACTAACTCTATTACAGCAGGAGCTGGTACAGATAATTTACCATGTTCAGTCTGAACAAAACCTTTCCCCAAAATTGGTTCATTGCAATAAACCCTCTTGGGATTTAAGTAATTCATTGCAGCGCATACCCCTATGATATCCACCAATGAATCTATAGCTCCAATTTCATGAAAATGAACATCATCAGATTTTATGCCATGAACTTTTCCTTCAGCAATTGCTAAAGATTCAAATACTCCATAAATTATTTTTTTTAATTTATCTTCTAAGTGGCCATTTAAGATAAGTTCCTTGATACTCTTCCAAGTTCTTTTGATAGGACTACAATCAAGATTATCAACCTTTGTCTTTATGCCTCGGATTGAACAACTTTTTGAGTCCTCAAAGTCTAATTGATATAAATCCTTTAATCCAAGATCAATAAGTGGTTGTTCAATGACTTTTTTAGGCACCCCTAAATCATAAAAAGCTCCTAATAACATATCTCCAGAGATACCAGGAGAACATTCAATTAAAACATCTTCCATAAATCAAAGATTTCCCGACTAGTAAAATTACGTTGAATATCAACCTTTCATTCTAGTTTTTTTCAATCACTTCGTACTTTATTAATTTTAAAGTATTTCCATCTCTGTTTAAATCTAAACTTACAAAGCTATGAAGAAGTTCAAGAGAAATTTCTCCTTTTATGACTAATTTAAAATTTTTGTTTTTTAATTTTTTTGACTTTATTTCAGGACAAATTTTAATAATAATTTCTTTCTTTTGAATGTTGACAAAAACTAATTCTCCTCGAACAGAAAAATAATTATCTTTTAGATCTAATTCTTCTAGTAATTTAGAGAAGTTAGTTTTTGAGGAATCAGTTGGGAAATCATTCAGTTGATAGGGATCCCATATACCTGCCACCTGTAAATGTAAATTTTGAGTATTTTTATTCTTTGGATAAACAATCCAATAATAGCTTTTCTTTAAATCAATATGCTTTTTTAAAAGTGATAATGCTTTACCTAGTACTACTGTTTCAATTTTTTCGCCTTTATTGTCAATTAGAAAGCCTCTATTTAATTGCTCACTTCCATGAGGTGTAAATTTACCATTAATAATACCGATTGCTCTGTGCTGTAATTGGTTAGTAACTTTTGGTATGGGGTTTTTTAACATATTAAAATTTTGAAAATAACAATTTATTGTTTTAAAGTTTTATTTTTCCTCCAAACTATTAAAAGAATTTAACGCATCGTCAATTGCATCAGAGGGATTAGTCGCATCATTCATACTATTTTGTCTTCGAATCATTTCCACAATTTCAAAAGGATTGGTTGGAAGGACTTGACTGTCCTCATCAGTTTTTGTTGAGTTATCAATTTCTAACTTTCCAAATAAATCTTGTGCATTTAGGTAATCACCTTTTAAGGAAGTTAACAAAATAAAAGAAATTACAAATGTTATTGGCATTTTCAGGATTTTGCAATAATTATTTTTCATTTTATTTAATTTCAAAGTTCTTTAATGCCAAAATTTTCTGCTAACTTAATCTTACATAATTTGGTAGAAATTTGTTAATAGCAACTTGGAATGTTAACTCAATAAGAACCAGACTTTCACAAATAATAGATTGGATTAATCAAGTAAATCCAGATATTCTATGTTTGCAAGAAACAAAAGTGGTGGATGATAATTTCCCAGTTGAACCTTTCGAAAAATTAGGCTATTCATTAGAGATCTACGGACAAAAATCATACAACGGTGTAGCTATTATTTCAAAAATAAAGCCAGAAAATGTCAAGAAAGGATTCAACGGTTGTAAAGACTCTAATCAAAATTCCGAAATTTTTACTGATCAAAAAAGATTAATTTCTGCTGATATTAATGGGATAAAAATCATAAATGTCTATGTGCCAAACGGATCTTCTCTGGAATCTAGTAAGTTCGCATACAAAATTAATTGGTTAAATTGCTTATCTTCATTTTTGGATGAGCAAGAAAAAAAAGGAGAATTAATTTGTCTAATGGGTGATTTTAATGTTGCTCCATCTAACTTGGATATACATGATCCAAAGAAATATGAAGGAGGAATAATGGCATCTGTGATAGAGAGAAATGCACTAAATAATGTTTTGAAAAAAAGATTAATAGATTCTTTCAGGATTTTTGAAAAAAATACAGGCCATTGGAGTTGGTGGGATTACCGTAATAACGCATTTGAATTAAATAAAGGTTGGAGAATAGACCATATATATATCAGCAAAGAACTGACATCAAAACTTAAAAGTTGTGTCATAGACTGCGCACCAAGAGGTAATTTACGGCCAAGTGATCATGCCCCAGTAATGATAGAACTTAACTTAAACGATCTAAATGAAGATTTTTTTGAGGATGAAGTTAATTTCTACGAAATATAAAAAAATAAATTTAATCTCTCATTGAATGCATGGAAACGCTTATTAATAAAGAGTTATCTAAAATAGGTTTGTATTTTTATAATGATTTCTTTTAAAATTAATAATTTACAATCCAAACTATCGCAATAAAAATATCATAATGTAGAATTTCAGTCTGATTGACAAAATTTTTACTTATTTCTAATTTAGAACATGACAAGATTTTTCTCAAAACATCATTTAGCTAAATCGTGACTGACATATTAAATTACACCAAATCAGAGGAAATTTTCTCTGCTGCCCAACTACTCATGCCTGGAGGAGTAAGCTCTCCAGTAAGAGCCTTTAAGTCTGTGGGAGGCCAGCCAATTGTTTTTGATAGAGTCAAAGGCCCCTTCGCTTGGGATGTTGATGGAAATAGATATATTGACTTTATAGGTAGTTGGGGGCCTGCTATATGTGGACATGCCCACCCTGAAGTCATAACAGCATTACAGGAAGCAATTGAGAAAGGCACGAGCTTTGGTGCTCCATGCGTTCTAGAGAACAAACTTGCTGAAATGGTCATCGATGCAGTACCTTCCGTAGAGATGGTTAGATTTGTCAATAGTGGAACTGAAGCATGCATGGCAGTTTTGAGGCTTATGCGAGCATTTACTGGAAGAGACAAAGTTATTAAATTTGATGGTTGCTATCACGGTCATGCAGATATGTTTTTAGTGAAGGCAGGATCAGGTGTAGCCACTCTAGGCTTACCAGATTCTCCAGGTGTTCCACGGACGACAACTGCCAACACTCTTACTGCTCCATACAATGACCTTGAAGCAGTAAAAAAATTATTTTCTGAAAATCCTGATGCCATTTCGGGGGTTATCCTTGAGCCTATTGTTGGCAATGCTGGATTTATTACTCCGGAACCTGGATTCTTGGAAGGATTAAGAGAATTAACAACTGAGAATGGATCCTTATTAGTTTTTGACGAAGTAATGACTGGATTCAGAATAAGTTATGGAGGAGCACAAGAAAAGTTTGGTGTAACCCCTGATTTAACCACCCTTGGGAAAGTAATTGGTGGAGGCCTACCTGTTGGAGCATACGGAGGTAAAAAAGAAATAATGTCAATGGTAGCTCCTGCAGGACCGGTTTACCAAGCAGGTACTTTGAGCGGTAATCCACTCGCAATGACTGCTGGAATAAAAACTCTTGAATTACTCAAACAAGATGGTACATACGATAAACTGGATTCAATAACTTCTAGATTAATTGAAGGAATAATTCAATCTGCAGAAAATAACAGTGTAGCTATTAATGGTGGAAGTGTAAGTGCTATGTTTGGTTTTTTCTTATGTGATGGGCCAGTCAGAAACTTTAATGAAGCCAAAACAAATGATGCCGAACTTTTTGGTAAGTTGCATAGAGAAATGCTCCGAAGAGGAATTTATTTAGCTCCAAGTCCTTTCGAAGCTGGTTTCACATCATTAGCTCACAGCGAAGAAGAAATTGATAAAACGATCGAGGCTTTTGACGAATCTTTCAATGCTATAAAAAAATAATCATTTACTTATCTTCCTTGAAGAAAAATAAATAAATGATTTAAACTTATAAAAAGATTATTTTTATATAATTATCTCCTACCACCAACTATTACTGGGGGACTACCTCCTTCTGAACCAGGTAGGCCAGGAACAACCTGTGTACTACCATCCCATTTGTCGAGAAATAATTTGAAAAGCACCTGATCGTCGAGACTTCTATTTAATGTCTCATACCTAAGAGCTTCTTGTTCAGCTATTTCAACTTCTGTCTTTGCCCTTAGTAATTGCTGACCGGCTATTTGCTTTTGTTCAATTGCAGCTCTATATTCTTCAGCAATCTCTAATCCAGTAAGATCTAAGCTTTTAACATCTACATAATCGAAGGAGTTCAGTTCTTGTGCAACAGTATCGCCTACTTTTTCAGAAATTACTGCAAATTCAGTAGCAATTGTTTCTAGCTCATATTGAGAGAAGACTGATTTTAAAGCTTTTAGCAAAGATGGCTGAACAATTTTTTGATAAACATCGCTATTTCTACTAGCAATTGTTGCAAATATCCTTCCCGCTTCGTTAGGTTTTACTGAATATTTAACAGTAGCTGTAGCCCTAATAACTTGCAGATCTTTAGTTAATGTTTCAAATTTTTCTGGTTGAACTTGGGTTTTTATATCAAATGGATAAACTGACTGAACGAATGGAAGTTTAAAGTTTAAACCAGCTCTTCTAGAGGGACCGCTTACTTTCCCAAGAGTTGTAACAACTGCAACTTGTCCAGAAGGAACAACAAACAGAGCTTGGGTGAGCAAGAGAAAGCCGGTAAAAGACAATACGATTAATAACGTTGCTGTACCACCAGGGCCTGTTGGTGTAACATTTTTAAAGGATGTTGACATTAAATTTTTTCTTTTAATTAATCATATTTAAATAGACTAATTAGTGCATTAATAAGACATTTAATTAAAATATTTTTTTAATAATTGTAAATATAAATATATAGATATTTTTTAGTAGATATTTAGTTTAAACTCTTCCAAAAGTTCTAAATAAAGTTCCTCATCTATCTCCCTAATGTCATATTCAGAGGGTAAAACACCATGCTTATGCTCATGTACCGCCATCCAACAAAATTTCTCTATTTCTTTTTTTGAAAAACGAGGGTATTCTTTTACTTTTTTAATCAATGATTTGATGAGAGATTGAGAATAATCTGCCATATTTAAAAAAAACTTACTAAAGATTTTATCGAAAGTTATTAGCTTTTAGAGGAATGTTCAAAGACTCTTCCAACTGACTAACAAGCTTAATTGCTAATTGAAGATCATTTTTGCTCTTACTAGCAACTCTGAGTGTTTCTCCATTAATGCTGACATTAATTTTTTTTATTTGATCTCTAATATTTTTACTGATTTTTTTTGCAATTTCTTGTTTAATTCCTTGCTTTAATAAAATTGTCTGTTTTACTCTATTACCACTAACCATCTCAATTTGGCCGTAGTCAAATATTTTTAAAGATAAGTTTCTTTTTATTGCCTTTTGTCTAATTATGTCATTCACAGCATTTAATGTTAGCTCACTATTGGTGATTATAAAAATATTTTCTTTATCTAATTCAACTGAAGTATCTGTGCCCTTCAGATCGTAACGCTGAGAAATTTCTCTTTTTACTTGATCCAAAGTGTTAACTAATTCCTGTCTATCAAAATCAGAAACTACATCAAATGAAAAACTTTCTGCCATAGTAAATTACTGAACGATAAATACTACTAGCATAAATCAACTTTGAATAAGGGGAAATGGATTAATTTAATCAAAAAATAACAAACTAACCATTTTTCCCATTTCTTCCGCACATCTACAACTATTTAGCAAAGTTTCACTATCGTGAAAGGCAAAACATATTAATTGATCGCACCTAGTAATAATTTCTTGATTACAAAGACTACTTGCAAGTGGCAAAGGTAATTCATCATTTTCACTTTTTTCAACCAAATGCATAACTCTCTCAAGTTGATCCTTTATTTCGGGTACTTGTCTATCGAGGCTTTGTGGTAATAAAACAGTTAATAATGATGGGTTAATATCTAAGACAGCTCGAATAACAGCTGCATTGACACCTTGAGATCCAGAAGTAAGGATATTATGTCCTTCCTCCGCTAAAGATCTTGCTATTAACTCAATTAGGTGTATATCTACAACCGGTACGTGTCTACTACCTAAAAAAGCAATTCTTCTTTTGCCATTATCTTGAAGTTTTGCAAGTTCTTGAGCTAAGGCATCAACGCCTGCAGTTGCTGGTAGATCTAAAGAGCGACTCAAAATAATAAAGTTCCTATATTTGAAATTAGCATTTATCTGAAAAATTGCAGGGAAAATCTATCTTTTCGAGAATTCCTTCTAGATTTACATGCTCTTGAACTAATTGAATAGCATAAGAAGCTTTAATTGATTCATGTATTCTGACATGACCAAAAGCTTGTTCAATAATTTCTACGGAGGAAAGAGTATCTAATTCCACCTTTAAAATTGGTACTTCCAATTCCTCTGCTCTATGAATCAATTGTGACAAAGGGTCTCCTAAACCAGTTAAAATAAGGCATTGAGTCGAAGCCTCCAGAGCGGCAAGTTGGATATCAGTTCTATCAGCTCCAGTAACTACTGCCATATTTCGTCTTCTTCTAAAAAATTCCATTGCAGAATTCACCCCCATCGCACCAATACTTAATGTTTCAACAAGTAATTGATCTTTTTCAGGGCAACAAATTACTTGGGCATCTAATCTTCTTACTAGTTCACCTACGGTTACACTTCTAAGAAGTGGTGATTTAGGCATAACCCCAAACACTTCAATATCAAGATCTTTAAGTGAAGGTATTATTTCATTTTTTACTTTATCGACTTCTTGCGGCAAAACTCCATTCAATACAACCCCAGCCAATTTCTCACCTAATTGATTTTTTGCATCAAGTAATGCATCCACACTTTTACAATCTTCCCATAAATTCACAATCAAAACTTTCGCATCTAAATCTTTAGCTAGTTGTGGGAGACTTAAGCCATAAACCATACCTTCATAAAGACTTCCAGCTGCCTCAAAAATATTCAGACCTTCAAAATCATCATTAACCAATCTTTCAATCTGATCAAAACCTTTCCCAGGGAGTAAGTCTTTATTGAAGATTCTTTTTTCAGCTGATATATTGTCCAATAATCCTACTGAAGAAATTAAATTCTCCTCATCGATATTTAATGTAGATCCAATAAACTTAACGTCATCATCTATTAATCCTTCGTAAGACATTGAAGGAAGATTAGTAAGCTCAATACATGTTGCTAGAGGTTTTCCTATGCGTACTTTTTTTTTATTCTGTAAAAGTTTTTTTGCTATTCCAAGAACCATTGCAGACTTACCACTAAATGGCTCACATGAACCAATTAATAATATATCGCTCATAATTAGAAAATTATCTATCAATAGGTTTAAGATAATATTTTTTTCAGAACTAAACAAATATTTATTTATGAGTTTTAATCAAATAAAAAAAATAAATAATCTTTTTTTGGTAAATTTATTTTAATTATTTTGTATCTAATAAAAAATCAAGCAAAATGGTAAATTCAACCAAAAGCGAAAAAACTATAGGGATTACTGGAGCCTCAGGTGCGCTAGGGAAAGAATTAACAAAATTGTTTCGTCAAAAAGGATACAAAGTGATTGGATTTACTCATAGTAAAACTAATTATGAAATAAATCTCGAATCTCCGAATAAATGGATTAAGTGGGAATGTGGGAAAGAGTCATCATTAAAAAAACAATTAGAAAAGATAGACATATTAATTTTGAACCATGGTATCTATGATTTGAGTAGAGAAAATTCCAATTATGAAAAATCAATAAAAATAAATGCATTAAGCAAATTCAAATTATTAAATTTATTTGAAGATATTGCTCTAACTAATGATTCACTAACAAAAAAAGAAATCTGGATAAATACATCTGAAGCAGAAATATTGCCAGCACTAAATCCATCATATGAGATTAGTAAATCCTTAATTGGTCAATTAGTTTCTTTCAAAAAAAATCTTCAGGATAAAAATACCAAAAAAAAATTAATAATTAAAAAAATCATCTTAGGACCTTTTAAATCAGAACTAAATCCTTTAGGAATAATGAGTCCCAAATTTGTTTCAAAAAAAATTTATGATTTAGCCAATTCAAATAGTTATTTAATAATAATAAGTCCAAACCCTATAACCTACTTACTTTTTCCATTGAAAGAGTTTTTTAATTTTTTGTATTGCCAAATCATCTATAAGTACAAATCTTAATATCTAGAAATCTCGATCTGTCAATATTTCAATACCATCTTTTAAAACAACTATTGTATGCTCCCATTGGGCCGATAGTTTTCCATCTTTTGTTATTACAGTCCATCTATCATTTAGTGTTTTGCAAAATTTAGTCCCTTCATTAACAATAGGTTCCACCGCTAATGTCATTCCTTCACGTAGAACTACGTTAGGCAATTCATTGGTTCTAAAATTAAATACCGATGGTTCTTCATGAAGATTTCTTCCGACCCCATGACCTGTATAGTCTTCTACAACACTGAAACCATTTTTTACAACAACGTCTTCAATTTCTCCAGCCACATCTAGAAGTGTATTCCCTGCCTTGATTTTCGAAAGCCCAGCGAACAATGCTTTATAAGCTATGTCGCTAAGTTTTTGAACCTTTGGACTAACTTCTCCTACACAAATTGATATACAACTATCTCCATGAAAACCATCTAAATATGCCCCTGTATCAATTTTAACCAAATCACCATTTTTAATTATTTTATTTTTACTTGGAATCCCGTGGACAACCTCATTATTAATACTAGAACAAATACTAGAAGGGAATCCATGGTAGCCCTTGAAACTTGGCACAGCTCCAAAACTTTTTATTCTCTTTTCTGCGAAATCATCTAAATCTTTTGTACTCATTCCAGGTTTAATTAAGTCATTAATTTCCCTCAAAACAGTTGCTACGATCCTGCTAGATTTTTTCATCAAATTTATTTCTCGTGAAGACTTTATTTCGATTCCTCTTCTCCTTTGAATAAAAGGAACTTGATCATTGGCTTTGGAATTATTTTTGTTTAACAAAAGATCTGCAAAATGTCTCATTGGAATAAATAATAGTAATAGTTAAATATCTTCAAAATAGCCTTAATGGTCTTGGCTACTTTAAATCTATCAATAACAATGGGAAAGAAACAAAAATGAAAAGTTTATTTAATTCTAGGCAATTTCATAAAGCTTTGGCGCCCTGGGTTTTTCTTCCATTATTTATATCTTCAATTACTGGTCTTCTTTATAGGGTTTCAAAAGATTTATTAGGTTACTCTAGAGAACAAGTTCATTGGTTAATGTCTCTCCATGAGGGCGAATGGCTTGGAGATAATGGAGAACTTATATACGTAATACTTAATTCCCTTGGAGTTTTATGGATGCTTGTAACAGGATTCCAAATGTTTTCAAAAACAATTTCATTTACCAAAAAGGTTACTAAAGGCGAGTCAAAAGGTTAAGATATAGAACTTGTAGGACAATAAAGACCAAAATGGCCAAAGAGAAACAAGAGAAGGGATTAGAAACCAGTATTAAAGCTGCCGCATCAGTTGATGTAGCAGTTGAACAAAAAGAAAAAAATACGGTTTCTGAGAATGCACAAACCTTTAGCGCATCAAATCTTATTAAGGAATTTGAGAATGAACAATTAAAAAAAGAATTACCTGAAATATATGTTGGGGACACTGTTAAAGTTGGAGTAAAAATTACAGAAGGTAATAAAGAAAGAGTCCAACCTTACGAAGGTGTTGTCATAGCAAAAAGGCATGGAGGTATCAACCAGACTATTACAGTTAGAAGAATTTTTCAGGGTATAGGTGTTGAAAGAGTATTTATGCTACATAGTCCACAGGTTGCCTCTCTAAAAGTTGAACGTAGAGGTAAAGTAAGAAGAGCTAAATTATTCTATCTGAGAGATAGAGTAGGAAAAGCTACTCGCGTAAAACAACGCTTTGATCGATAAAGTTGTAAATTAATCAACTTATTGGTCACAAAGACGCTTATAATTATTTAAATGCGTCGTTAGTTCAGTTGGTAGAACGCAGGTCTCCAAAACCTGATGTCGGGGGTTCAAGTCCTCCACGACGCGTTTGATCAACATTATGTAAATCATTTTTTCATAAGATGGAGTTAGATCTTCAACCTGGGGACGTAGTTAAAGTCCTCGAATCAGCTGCTTTAGGATGGGTTCGTGCAAGAGTTATCAGAGTTAAGTCTGGTGGAAGAGTTGTCGTACAAAGTGACCAAGGCAGAGAATTTACTGCTAGAGGCAATCAAGTTAGGTTGATAGAACCTGCTGGTTTTAGACCTCAAAAATAAATAGTTGTCTACACTAAGGCAGTTAAAAAACTGATTATTTCTGTAAATCCTCAAATTAATAAATTTTTTTTATTACAACCCCATAAATTAAGTATTATGATCTGATAATTTTAAGAATGAAGTTCTAAATAAATTTAGAACGAAAACCTGGGACCGTAGTTCAACTGGTTAGAGCACCGCCCTGTCACGGCGGAAGTTGCGGGTTCGAATCCCGTCGGTCCCGTTTTTTCTAAAAGAAATTTGGAAAAACGATTAAGACTAGCCCCGAGTCCAACGGGTTTATTTCATATTGGGACAGCGCGAACAGCATTATTCAACTGGTTGTATGCAAAAAAGATAAGCGGAAAGTTTCTCATCAGGATAGAAGATACAGATTTTCTTCGATCTAAATCTGAATATACAAAAAATATATTAGAGGGCTTGAAATGGCTTGGACTTAAATGGGATGAAGAACCTATAAAGCAAAGTGAACGAATTTCGATTCACAAAAATTACATCAAAAAGCTATTGGATTGTGGAGCTGCATATAGATGTTTTACAACAGAAGATGAGATTTCTGAACTAAGAGAAGAACAAAAAAAGAAAGGATTACCTCCAAAGCATGATAATAGGCACAGAAGTCTCTCAAAAGAAGAAATAGAAACATTCATATCCCAAGGGAGGACTTCAGTAATAAGGTTTAAGATTGATGAAATCATTGAAATTAAATGGGTAGATCAGATTAGAGGAGAAATCAAATGGCAAGGGAAAGACTTGGGTGGTGATTTAGTTTTGTCAAGAAGGGCAAAGGGATATGAGATTGGAGATCCTCTATATAATCTTGCAGTTGTAGTTGATGATAATTTCATGAATATTACTCATGTTGTAAGGGGTGAAGACCATATCTCGAACACCGCAAAACAAATATTGATTTATAAAGCATTAAATTTTAATTTGCCGACTTTTTCGCATACACCCTTGATACTGAATAGTGAAGGGAAAAAATTATCTAAAAGAGATTGTGTTACCTCAATTGATGAATTTAGAGATATGGGATATTTACCTGAGGCCTTATCCAACTATATGGCTTTTTTAGGTTGGTCTCCAAAATCTGCCGACAGAGAAATACTTTCACTTGATGAGATATCTGAAATTTTTGACTTATCAGACATAAATAAAGCTGGGGCCAAATTCAGTTGGGAAAAACTCAACTGGATTAATTCTCAATATATAAAAAATATGGAATCAATAAAGTTAAGTGAGATCATGAAAAAGTACTGGGATGAAAATAATTGGGAACCGCCATCTCAAGAATGGGCATACAAATTAGCCATTTTGCTTAGAGACTCTATGACTCTTTTAAAAGATGCCATTGATCAATCAAAACCATTTTTCTTAATACCTACAATTCAAAAAGAAGGTCAAGATTTTCTGGAAAACAAGGATAGTAAAGCATCTCTAAAACTAATCTTAGATTATTTAACTGAGCAAAACACTACAAAACTAGATAAAGAGAAAGCCAAAGAAGTAATAAACGAAATCTCAAAAATTCATAATATTAAAAAAGGGATATTAATGAAATCATTAAGAGTAGCTTTTTTTGGATCTCTCAGTGGGCCAGATTTAATTCAAAGTTGGGAACTTTTTTCAGAGATTAAAACTGATAGATCTCGAATTGAAAGATGTCTTTAATCAACCTAAATTATTTTTTTGTTCTAATTCAAGTCTATTTGCCAAAGGTTTAGCTGAAAGACCTTGGATTCCTACTGTCATTAATATAGTAAGAAAAACTAAACCTTGTAGACGACCAGCACCAAGGATACCAGCCTGTTCTAATCTGATAGAGAAAAGAGAAGCTACAGCTGCAGTAACAATACCTCTTGGGGCTAACCAGGCTAAAAATATTTTTTCTTTTAAGTCCAATTCTCTTCCTATTGTTGCTATCCATATAGAGATAGGCCGAACAATTACCATCAACATAAAAACGCAAACAACCCCTCCCCAGCCAAGCGGACTTAATTCACCCCAAGAAACGTCCGCTGCCAAAAGAGGGAAAAGAACTGTTATTGCTAATTGAGCTAATTCACCTATTAGATTATCCAATCTCTCCTTATCTATAACTTCTCTTTTGCCAACAATAAAACCTGCCGCGACAGAAGCCGGCAAACCTGATTCTGGCAAAAAATATTCGCAAATTCCATACACAAGGAAAATAAATCCAAGGGTAACTTGTAGCTCAATACCAAATGATGCTTCATTTTTTATTTTTTTTAAAATCTCTGATAGTAACCATCCAGCACTTAATCCGATTAAGACTCCTCCCCCTAATCTTTGCATTAATGCTACAAAAACATCGTTAATCCCACGAAGGTCCCCTAAAGTCAGTTCTAAAAGCAGTAATGCAAGTACTGCACCAATTGGTTCAAGCAACAACCCCTCTGCTTTTAAAACTTCCGAGAGTGGGGAAGCTAATTTTATTTGTTCCACTAATGGAGAGACAACTGTTGGTCCAGTAGCTAGAACTATGGCACTATATATTCCTGCGACTTGCCACGAAAGGCCAGCCAACCAATGAGCAATGAATATTCCTGCTGATAATGAAATAAAAAGTCTTACCAATGAAATTTTCAAAACAGTATTTCTTATATTCCCCTCAGGCAGTTTTAAATTTAATCCCCCTTCAAAAAGAACCAAGCAGACCAAAAGCCCCACAATAGTTTCAAGCCCTTGCCCGAGATCTAAAGGCTCAACGAGTCCTAATCCTGATCTTCCGATAAATAATCCAGAAAGCAATAAAATAACAACACTGGGGAATCCTGTAAAAGAAGAAAATAATCGAGCAAAAGCACCTGCAAATACTGTTATCCCCCAAAGTAATCCAAGCCTCTCAGGCGTCATAAAAAATTATAAATAATAAAAATACTAATTATTTTGATTAAATCAATAATTTTATCTCTAGTCCAATAAATACAATACTTTTTAATTTAATACATCGGCTTAACAAGAGTAATTTTAAAAAAATCTTTCAAAACTACTTTTAAGACAATGAATTTTATTTCTATTAAGAAAACTGGCTTATTAAAGCAATAATTATAAAAATAATTCCTATACCAACAGTTGCCATCCTTCCATTCCATATTTCAGCTTGAGGGGTAAAACCTCTTTTCCATAAATTAAGTTCCTCTTTATCAACGAAATTTTTTGTCTCTTTAATCTCGATTTTAGGTTGTTTGTTCATTGAAGTTAGAAAGGAGGATTTTCTTCATAAAGGGTATTTGCTTGTTCAATTGATAGTCTGCCTGCGACACCTAATTTAAGGGAACTTAAATGATCCTTAAATTTGATCCTGAACAACGCAGCCGCTCCAATCATTGCAGCATTATCTGTACAAAGATTAAGGGGGGCTAAATGAACTTTAATAGATTTTTTACTAGCTTCACTAATCATCATTTTTCTTAATGTATTGTTAGCTGCTACTCCCCCAACCACAACAACATTATCCAAGTTATGATCTTCTGCACATTTTATTGTTCTCTCTACCAAGACCTCTGCCACTACTCTTTCAAAACTTGCAGCAATATCAGGAATTGGAACGTTCTTCCCATCCAAATTTATTCTCTCGACTAATCTTAATACGGCAGTTTTCAAACCACTAAAAGAGAAATCATATTTAAGAAATCCACCTTTTTTATCAGAGATCCTACATTTTGGTAAATTAAATTTCGTTGGGTCACCTTTTTTAGCAATCTTTTCAATTGCCGGTCCTCCTGGATAACTAAGACCTAATAGTCTGCCAACTTTATCAAAGGCTTCTCCAGCAGCATCATCAAAACTTTTCCCAAGTCTTTGCATTCCTCTCCTATCATCAACCTTTATCAATTCAGTATGCCCGCCGCTAACAAGTAATGTAAGAAAAGATTTCTTTGGATAGTTTTCTGAAAAAAGAATTGAAGATAAATGCCCCTCCAAATGATGAATTCCCAAAAATGGTTTTGAATGTAACATACAAAGTGATCTTGCAGTTATAGAGCCAACTCGTAAACAACCAACTAATCCAGGAGCTACAGTTGATGCAATATAATCGATTTCCTCAATTTTGATCTTTGATTCTTCTAAAGCCTCATCTAAAACAAAAGGTAATAATTCTAAATGCTTTCTAGCTGCAAGTTCAGGCACAACTCCTCCCCATTTTGAATGATCTTCAATTTGAGAAGCTATTATATTTGAATGTATTCTGAAAGTATCGCCAATATTAGAAACTATTGAGACAGATGTCTCATCACAACTTGTTTCAATAGCTAAAACTTTATGCATTTTTGATTCAACTTGCTCTATTTTAATATTAATTTCTTACTTAACACACTATAAAGGAATTAAAGATTGCAACTTATGAAATTCTTTTTTTCAATCATAACCTCAGTTTTTCTGTTCCTCGGGATTACTCCAATTGCTCTAGCTGCCAATGGGCCTGCCTTAAACGCAGATAGAGCTAGCACAGAATATACTGCTTCAGCCCTCACAAAATGCTCTGAAAATCCTAAATTCATTGAGAGAGCAAATTCTGCCACTACTCAAAAAGACATCGCAAGATTTGAAAGATACGGAAAAGCATCATGCGGAGATGATGGTCTTCCACATTTAATAATTGGACCTCCTCTTGAGCCTTGGGGAGCGCTCTTAAATAGAGGTCATGAAGGAGATTTACTTATCCCAGGAGTGCTGTTCATTTATATTGCTGGAATTATAGGTTGGTCAGGAAGAGAGTATCTAATTGAATCAAAAAAGACTAAGAATCCAGCAGATCTTGAGATCATTATTGACCTAGACTTAGCGAGAAAATGTCTTATAAAAGGAGCGCAATGGCCTCTTCTTGCTAATAAACAAGGAAGAAATGGTGATTTAAGAGAGAAAGATAACAATATTACACTTAATGGTCCTCGCTAAACATCTTTAAACTTTCATAAAAAAATGTTCAAAATTCTAAACACAAAATTTGTAAGATCTGCTCCAGTGGTAGCAGCAATTTGGCTAAGTCTTACAGCTGGAATAATTATTGAATTTAATAGGTTTTTCCCTGATTTATTATTCCATCCAATGAGTTGATAAATAGAAAATAATCAAGTTTTTATTAACTTGATTATTTTTTTTGCTGTTTCATCAACATTGTGATTTGTTAATGCAAAATCGAATTCATTTGATACTGAAATCTCATAATTAGCCCTTAAGAGTCTTTTTTTAATTGCCTCTTCTTTTTCTGTACCTCTATTTCTTATTCTTCTCTCTAACTCTTCTTTATCCGGAGGAAGTAAAAATATTGACTGTGAATAAGGAAACTTATTTTTTATTTGCCTTGCACCCTCTACTTCAATTTCAAGTAGTACGGTAAATCCCTTTTTTATTTTCTCATTAACAGAAGACAAAGGCGTTCCATAGTAGTTTCCAGCAAATTGAGCCCATTCAAGGAAAAGGTTTTGTTCAATCATTTCTTTAAACTTTTCTTGGTTTAAGAAATAATAATTTTCTCCGTCCTTCTCTCCCTCTCTAGGTTCTCTAGTAGTTGCAGATATTGAAAGCCAAAAATTTTTTTCTTTACCTAATATTTCTTTAACAACTGTTCCTTTACCCACACCGCTGGGTCCAGTAAGGATAATAAGTTTTTTTTGATTTTTCATATCAAATTTTTTACAGTAAAATAGACATCTTGTGAATTAAAAAGGAATAATGCAAAAAGGCGTTCCACAGATAATGGATATTACATCTATTAGATCTGTCTTGCATTATTTGACAAAGAACATCTTACCTACAAAGTTCGAGACTGCCCAACAACCAGAGCCTAATACAATTCAGTTATGTTTCAGAGGAGTTGATGCTCAAACATGGTTAGAAGTCTCATGGAATGGAGACTCTCCAAGAATACTAAAGATAAATAAGCCAGAAAAGATTGGGAGAGAAAGCACGCTTTCCAAACAAATAAGATATGGATTAAAGTATATGGCTTTAATTTCGATTGATCAAGATGATTTCGAGAGAGTTATAAAATTTAGTTTTGCGAAAAAACCTGGAGATGAAATTAATAAGTATTTAATTTTTGAATTAATGGGAAAACATAGTAATATTTTTTATTTGGATAATAAACATAAAATAATTGCCGTTGGTAAACAAATTAAATCAAGTCAATCTAGTTTTAGAACAATTTCAACAGGAACAATTTATTCTGGCCCTCCAGTCAATCTCAAAAAAAAACCTAGAGAAGATGAGTCTTTTCAATCATGGAAAGACTCAATTTCAATAGTACCAGAGTCTTTGAAATACTGTTTAATAAATACCTATCAAGGAGTAAGCCCTATCCTCACAAAACAATTAGAGGTTTTTAGCGCAACTGTTAATTCTGAAATAATGGAAAAAAATATTGATTTCATTAGCAACTCAGACTTAAAGGAGATTTTTAAAAATTGGAAGATTTGGATAAACAGGTTTAAAAACAATAACTTTAACTTTTCTACATTCAACAAAGATTTTTATTGCGTTTGGTTTTTTGATAAGGAAATTAATTGCGAAAATAAAATAGATTTATGCACAAGCTTAGAGAATTATTATGATTTTCATCTGAAACAAAAAAAACTTGAATTATTGGAAAAGAAAATTGAAGGGATAATCTTTAAACAGACCAATACTGAGAAAAAGAATTTAAATATTCAATATGATCTTCTTACAAAATCAGAAAACTACGAGATATATAAAGAAAAAGCTGATAATATATTTGCTTCACATGAAATTAAAAAACAAGACATTATAAAAGGACAAAAACTATATAAAAAATCAAAAAAACTAAAGAGATCTAGAGAATTAATCAAGGAAAGACTAAATATTTACAAAACGAATATAGAGAGATTAGATGAATTCACTACGCTTCTAGAAAATTTAAATTCTTTAAATCATGAAAAACTTTTTATGAAAATCAAACTACTTGAAGAAATTATGGAAGAAATTTGTAACGAGTTTAATATCAATATCAAAAAGCAAAGAGAAGATCAGAAAAGTACATATGAGATAGAGTCTTCACCAATTCAAGTTGATACTCCAACGGGATTAAAGCTTCAGGTAGGGCGAAATATGAGGCAAAATGACTTAATAAGCTTTAAGTTCTCAAAAAAAGGCGATTTATGGTTTCATGCACAGGAATCACCAGGCAGTCATGTAGTTTTGAAGTCTTCATCTCAAGTAGCATCAGAACAAGATCTTCAAATAGCTGCAGATTTAGCTGCTTTATTTAGTAAGGCAAAAAGAAACATTAAAGTTCCAATCAATTTAGTAAAGATTAAAGATTTGCAAAAAATCAAAAACGGAGGACCGGGTTGCGTTTCCTTTAAAAATGGAGAAATTATTTGGGGAAATCCTACAAGAGGAGAAGATTATATTAAAAAAAATCTTAAAAGAGTAATTTAGTTTATAATAAAAAAAATTTTTAAATCTAAATGTTTGATTTTCTTTTAGGCACTCATGAATTTTTAGGAAATCATAGTTTTCCAGAATTTATTGTGGGATATCTATTTGGTGCTGCATTAATAATTGGAGCTCCTACTGTTTTCTTACTACTTGCCTTCGTAAGTGCTTTAATGAAAACAAATGGGAAAATGGGTGGATATAGAGAATATGAAACTTATGGTGAATCATCCTTAAATGATGCTCCTCCTTTCTTATTACCAGATCCAACAAATCCTAAATTAAGCAAATAATTAAGTTTATCGAAAAATAAATTGGACTTTGACAATAGTAGTTTTAAACCTTTTTCTTACACAATTTTTATCAAATAATAATGAGAGGTACAGGTCAAAGTGAAAAAAAATTATCAGATTCGATGACTTTTAGTGATCATTTAGAGGAGCTTCGTCAAAGGATACTTAACTCAATTTACTCAATACTTATTTCAATATTCTTTAGTTTTCTCATAATAAAGCCATTAATATCTTTTTTAGAAATTCCAGCTGGTGATATTCATTTACTACAACTTGCTCCAGGAGAGTTTTTATTTGTCGCTATTAAAGTTGCGGGTTACAGCGGATTGATAGTTTCTATGCCTTATATTTTTTATCAAATAATATTATTCATTTCTCCTGGTTTAACAAAACAAGAAAAAAGCCTTATCTTGCCTGCAGTTTTTGGTTCAGGTCTCCTATTTTTTTTAGGATTAATTTTTTCATGGTGGATATTAGTCCCCGCAGCAATAAATTTCTTCATTAGTTTCGGTGCTGATATTGTTGAACCAACTTGGTCTATAGAAAGATATTTTGATTTTGTTCTCTTATTAATGTCCAGCACTGCAATAGCTTTTCAATTGCCAGTATTACAATTTATTCTTGGTTCTCTCGGAATAATCACAACAGAAAAAATGATTTCGAATTGGAAGATAGTTGTAATTTCCTCCGCAATATTATCTGCAGTGATTACCCCTTCAACAGACCCATTAACTATGTCATTGCTATCTATATCAATTGTGTTTTTATTTTTTGTGGGTACTGGATTAACTTACTTATCAGAAATTCTTAAGTCAAAAACTCTTTCATCTTCTCATTAAGATCTAATTGCAAGCTGACAGCTCTACCTAACCTTGGCTTAGCATTGACTTTCTTTAGCCATTCCCTTACTTCTTCTGAATATCCACATCTATTTAAAATCTCGATTTTATCAGCTATCGATTTTTTATATTCATCTTCACTTAAAGGGAAGGATTCCTGTCCGAGAAATCCCCACATCATTTGAAAATACACGAATTTTCCTCTTCTAAAGAGTCTAAAATCATATTTTTTCCCCCAGCGATGAATCAAATAATGTATAACTTCATCTACTAGCAACGGATTCATTTAAATCAATTAATTAAGACTTCCTTAACTTTTACTTTAAATTATTAAAAGTCCTATCTATTTGCAACAGAAATTGAACAATTTGCTCCATAATAACTAATAAATAACAGTACCCAGTAGCGAATGACCCAATTAAGTTCCAATGATGTCCCTTCTATGGGTCGAAGGCAATTTATGAATCTTCTTACATTTGGTACTGCAACTGGTGTAGCTTTAGGAGCCCTTTACCCTGTAGCGAATTATTTCATGCCTTTAAGAGCAGGCGGTGGTGGAGGTGGAACTTCTGCTAAAGATGAATTAGGGAATCCAATAACTAAGACAGGTTGGTTAGCTACACATCAAGCAGGAGACAGAAGTCTAGTGCAGGGTCTAAAGGGAGATCCAACTTATTTAATAGTTAATGAGGGTGGGGAAATAGGAGAATTTGGTTTAAATGCAATTTGTACTCATTTAGGTTGTGTTGTCCCATGGGATAGTGGTGCCAATAAATTTATATGTCCTTGTCATGGCAGTCAGTACGATACTAATGGAAAGGTAGTAAGAGGGCCTGCGCCTTTATCTTTAGCTCTGGCCCATGTCGATATTGAAGATGATGCTGTACTCGTCAAACAATGGTCAGAAACTGACTTTAGAACTAATGAAAATCCATGGTGGGCATAAAAAAATGAAAGGTCTTAAAAATCAAATCATGAAAAAAACAAGTTTATTTATCTGTAGTTTGCTTTTCATTTTAAGCATTATATTTTATCCAGAGATTAGTTTTGCTTATCCATTTTGGGCTCAGCAAAACTACGAATCCCCAAGAGAAGCCACAGGTAAGATAGTCTGTGCAAATTGTCATCTAGCTCAGATGCCCACAATTGCAGAGGTTCCACAATCTGTTGGAGCAGATAGTGTTTTCAAAGCTGTAGTCAAAATACCCTACAAAAATGATTTAAAAGAGATAGGGGCTGATGGTTCGGAAGTCCCATTACAAGTTGGTGCCGTTGTAATGCTGCCTGATGGCTTTAAACTTGCTCCACAAGAAAGATGGACCGAAGAAATAAAAGAAGAGACAGAAGGGGTTTATTTCACTAACTACAGTGAAGATAAAGATAATATCATTATTGTCGGACCTTTACCTGGCGATACCAATAAAGAAATCGTTTTCCCTGTACTTTCCCCTGACCCATCCACTAATAAAGAATATCATTATGGGAAATACTCGTTACATATTGGAGGCAATAGAGGTAGAGGTCAGGTATATCCAACTGGAGACAAGAGCAATAATGTAGTATTCACTTCTTCCACCGCAGGAACTATTAATTCAATAGAAACAATTGAAGATGGTAGCTATCAAGTCAATATAGAAAACGATAATGGTGAAATAACTACCGAAGCAGTGCCTGTTGGGCCTCAACTTATCGTAAAAGCGCAAGACAAAATTAATGTAGGTGATCCTCTCACTAATGATCCCAACGTTGGTGGCTTTGGTCAATTAGATGCTGAGGTTGTACTTCAGAGCCCTTATAGAGTTATTGGATTGATTGCATTCTTTATTGGTGTAGGCCTAACACAAATACTTTTAGTATTAAAGAAAAAACAAGTAGAAAAAGTGCAAGCAGCAGAGGGTATCTAACTTTCTCTAAATGCTTATACTTCAAGCTTTTATACAATCTCCAGGAGAAACTTTTTTAAATTTAGGATTTATAACTATTAGATGGTACGGACTTCTTATTTCGGTTTCAGTTTTAATAGGCCTATTTGTCTCTAAAAAACTAGCAAAGGCAAGAAATATTAACCCAGAGTATATTAGTGAAATACTTCCATCATTAATAATCTCTTCAATAATTGGAGCTAGAGCTTATTACGTAATTTTTGAGTGGAGGCAATATAGCGGAGAGAACTTTTTTACTTCTTTTGAACTATTCAATAACATCATTCAAATACCTTCTTTTCTTGCAGTTTGGGAAGGAGGCATAGCAATCCATGGAGGTCTAATTGGAGGATTAATATCTATTATCTATTTCTGTAAGTCGAAAAAAATTAATTTAAAAACTTTTATAGATATATTAATACCCTCGATTATTCTTGGACAATCAATAGGAAGGTGGGGAAACTTTTTCAATAATGAAGCCTTTGGAGTTCCCACAAATTTGCCTTGGAAATTATTTATACCTATCCAAAATAGGCCTTTAGAATTTATTAATTATGAATTCTTTCATCCTACATTTCTCTATGAGTCATTATGGAATCTTTTAATTTTCATCGTCCTTATTATTACCTTTAATAAACAAAATAAAACAGATTTTTTCAGGCCTGGCTTTATTAGCTGTCTTTATTTAATAAGTTATAGCTTTGGAAGATTCTGGATTGAAGGGTTGAGAACTGACCCACTATGCATTGGTGGACTTCCACCTTTCTGTGATGGCGGTATAAGAATGGCTCAATTTATAAGTATTTTTCTATTTTCTTCTGGATTAATTGGAATATTTTTTTTAAGATTGAGAACTTATAGTGGGGAAAAAAGAAAAAATGGATAACAAAATATCCTTTATTGGTGCTGGTCCAGGCGATCCAGAATTATTAACTTTAAAAGCATTAAAAAAGATAGAAATTGCAGATGTCATTATTTGGACTGATTCTCTAATTCCTGAAAAGATTTTAGATTCTGCTAAAGAAGGTTCTGAAAAAATAAAAACGAGTTCACTTAATTTAGAGCAAATCACCTCAATTATGATAGAAAAATTTAAGGCAGGGAAAACTGTTGTAAGGTTGCATGATGGAGACCCTTGCATTTTTGGAGCAATTAGAGAGCAAATCAAAATTTTGAAAAACGAAAAAATTGAAATCGAGGTTGTTCCTGGAGTAAGTGCTTTTCAAGTTGCTGCAGCGTATCATGAAGCTGAGTTAACCATCCCTGACGTAACGCAAACAATAATTTTAACTAGAGCAGGAGGTCGAACAGGGATGCCCGTAAAAGAATCTCTGAAAGATCTTGCGAAACACAATTCCTCTATATGTCTATATCTAAGTGCTAGGCATGTGAAAAGGTCTCAAGAAACTTTACTAGAGTTTTACCCTCCAGAGACTAAAGTGATTGTCGGATTTAGAGTATCTTGGGATGAAGGTTGGACATCATTAATAGAATTAAAAGATATGGAAAAATTTTCTATTGAGAAAAAACTAATTAGAACAACCATTTACATAATTAGCCCAGCAATTAGAAATTTTCAAAAAAGATCTAATCTTTATAACCCATCTTATAAGCATCTCTTTAGGAATAAAAAATCTTAAAGTTGATAGAAAAATATTAATTACTATAATTAGTAAAAATTTATTTGCTTTGAAAGAAATAAAATCTGTTTCGGGAATCAACAATAAAGGAGGAGATTCCTCTTTAAAAAGAATTGGAAATTTCATTAAAGAGGCTAGGTTAAGTAAAAATCAATCAATTGAAGAATTGGCTTCTGATTTAAAAATTGGAGCTCATCAACTTGAAGCCATAGAGGAAGGTAATGAAGAAAAACTACCTGAAAAAGTATTTATCAAAGCAATGATTAGAAGGATTTCACAGAAGCTAAAACTTGATACAGAATTTTTAATGGATGAATTCAAGACAGAGAGGAGTGAAGTAAAAATTGAAGAAATAGTTGAAGAAGTTTCCAAAAAAAACTATAAAACTAGGCAATCTAAAAATTTTAATCCACTAGGATTCCTAATATTTATTTTAGTTTCAGGCTTTCTCGGACTAATCGCCTCGTCCTTAATTTTCAATTTATTTTCAGATTCTTCTCAGAATCAAACTCCAAAACAAGAACTTATTAAAAAAACTAAATAACTTTTAATTCCAAATTCTTTAGTTCTTTTATTACATTACGGCATAATCCTAAGTTCCATTTTTCAAGAAGAAGATCATGGTTTCTATCTATAGGTAAAAGTTGAAATGTAAGATTATTTTCCTGCAATTTTATTTGAACTGAGGAAATCACCTTGTCAGGTCTTTGATCAAGAGCAGCTGCTAGTCTCAGGATTAATGACATTTCAAGAACTAATGTTTTATCTTCTTTGGATATTAAATTTTGCCAAGACTCATGTCTTTTCTTGGGTAGAGTCTTTCTATGGTATCTAGCAATTGAAGCAATAATATTTGTTTCTGCTTCAGAATATCCCAACAACTCACAATTTTTTATTAAGTACCAAGAGTGTTTGTGATATGAACCAACATTCACATATTTCCCACAATTATAAAGATTAGAAGCTGCCCAAAGAAGTTCTTTAGCTTTAGGGTCATTATCGCTATGAAAGATATTTTTAGTCTGATCATAGATTTGCAAGGCAATATCAATAACTTTCTCAGCTCTTGTATTATCTACTCCAAACTTTCTGGCCTGATGAACTATAGTTGTTTTTCTAATATTGCCTTGAATATTTAACTCATTTTTAATTATGCCTTTACGAAGCATCCAATCCACAACCAAACCCTCTCGAAGCGCCCTCTCACTTATTGTTAATTCATCAAAGTTCAACATCTCCATTGCAGTGTTTAATATCAATGCTCCTGGAATAATTATTTCTGCTCTTCTCTCACTTAATGAAGGTATTTTCTTGATTTCCGAAACTGGCAATTTAATAAGTTTTTCCAATACATTTTGTAAATTTTCCCTTTTGAATTTATAACCATGCAACTTTTGTTTAGATTCTCCCAAATCATCTAAAATCAAATTTCCTAATGAGGTTGCAGTGCCACTGGTTGCAATCATAGATAAAGGCTTATCTCCCTTAGATCTACTTTTTATTTTTCGAACAGATGGTTCTAAAGATCCTTTAATAAAAGTTGTTAAAAAACTCGATCTTCCTGAAGTTATAGGCCCTTTATTTAAAAAATCATTTTTAAGTCTTACCGCACCAATTCTCGAACTAGTAAGAGCTATAGCATCTTTTTTATCTGCAAGTATTAATTCTGTAGATCCTCCTCCAATATCTATGATTACAAAAGACTGATCTTCAAAAGACATACCAGAAAGAACACCAAGGTAAATTAATCTGGCTTCCTCAGAACCACTTATCATTTCTATTTGAATATCAGTTTCATCAAGAACTCTTCTAATAAAATCTTGACCGTTTGGAGCTTCCCTAACTGCACTTGTTGCTGCTGTTACTATTTGTTTTACTCCATTACTTTTACAATATTCCTTAAATCTCTTAAGAGTAACTAATGCCCTTTGGATTGATTCTTCAGTAAGATTACCCTCCTCATCTCTTTCTCCAAGGCGAGTGGTTGATTTATCAGTAAATTTTATTGAAAAAGATTTTAATTCTAGATTAATTTCTGCTACCAAGAGATGTGTAGAGTTAGTTCCAATATCTATAGAAGCTACTAAAATTTGCTTTTCTTGAAAATATCTTAAATCTTGTTTCAGTATCATTTGTTTTTATAAGACGAAGATATCTTTAATCCATTTATAAATATACCCAACATTTATTATTAAATAATAGAAATCATTTAATCCAAGTAAGATTATTTAAAGTTATGAAATATACAATAGGTCATATGCAAAATGAAAATCGGCAAATTAAATTAAGTACTTTATTTGAATTATTAAGGTGGAATAAGCCGACTGGAAGAATGATCTTACTTATTCCTGCTGGATGGAGTTTATATTTAACCCCAGATGCTAATCCAACATTTTTAATGTTGCTAAGAATAATACTGGGAGGACTACTAGTAAGTGGATTAGGCTGCGTGGTTAATGATATTTGGGACAAAAAAATTGATCAAAGAGTTGTTAGAACAAAAGATAGACCTCTAGCTGCAAATAAAATCAGTCTTAAAACAGCTTATTCAATTCTTTTGTTTTTAATTTTATGTAGCTTCTTTCTAACTTTGTCACTACCTCAGCCTGGAAGAATCCTTTCAATTTCACTTGCTTTTTTAGCTTTACCTATCATTTTAATTTATCCTTCTGCCAAAAGATGGTTTAAATATCCTCAATTAATCTTATCCATATGCTGGGGTTTTGCTGTCTTAATTCCCTGGGCTGCAAATGAAGGCAATTTAAATAGTATAGTTTTATTATTTTGCTGGCTAGCTACCATTTTTTGGACTTTTGGCTTTGACACGATTTATGCTTTAGCAGATAAAAAATATGATATCAAAATTGGAATCAATAGTTCCGCTGTTAACCTCCAGAACAATACAAAAATAACCATTCATATTTGTTATTTTTTAACTTCTTTTTTTCTCGCAATATGCGGATTTATTAATCAAATGGATTTTATTTTTTGGCCAATTTGGCTTGCAACGTCAATCTTAATGCAGAGAGATATACTAAAAGTATTTCCTGAGGAAAAGCAATCAATAAAAAATATTGGCAATCACTTCAAAAATCAATCAATTTATGGAGGAGTCATTTTATTAGGAATTATTATTGCCTCATAAATTCTAAATATGGTTTTTAGATTAAAAAAAGGGGATTTAATAGATATCTTAGCTCCAGGCTCCTTCATTGATGAAGATGAAAATTTTCAAAAAGGCATAGAAATCTTAAAAAACTGGGGTTTGGAAATTAATGAAAATAATTCTCTATCAAAAAAATTTAGTTATTTTGCAGGTGATGATCTAACTAGATTTGAAGAACTTGAAAAAGCACAAAATAGTAAGCTAATCATTTTTGCAAAAGGAGGCTGGGGTTCAGCAAGACTTCTAGAAAAAGAACCTAATTGGCAACATGGTTTAATGCTTGGATTCTCAGATACATGTTCTTTATTACTATCTAAATATTCTCAAGGATTTATAGGTTCTATTCATGGCCCAATGGTTACTAGCCTTTTCAAAGAGCCAGAGTGGAGTCTTGAGAGATTAAGAAATTTTCTTTTTGAGGGATATGTTGAGGACATAAGAGGAATTCCTTTAAGAGCTGGAAAAGCTAAAGGAGAAGTTATCGTTTCTAACTTAACTATTGCTACTTTTTTAATTGGTACTAATCACTTTCCAGATTGCAAAGGGAAAATAATAATTTTTGAAGATATTAATGAAGATATCTATAAAATTGATCGCATGTTGACTTACCTCAGAATGACTAAAACACTTACTGAAATTGCTGGCATTGGATTTGGAAGTTTTTCTAGTGATTCCAGCGACCTTGAATGGAAAGATTTACTAAAAAACTGCATTAGTGAAAGACTCCAAGAGTTTGATTTTCCTATTCTTTTTGACCTCCCAATAGGCCATATATCGGGGAATGCTTGCATTCCTTTAGGATACGAAGCCACCTTGAATGGTGATGATGGCATTCTTAGTATCGATACACCTTTTTAACTAGGGGTTCTTCACAAAAAGTTTTGCTATTTTCAAATCTATTGGGGATGTGATTTTTATATTTGAATAAGTTCCCTCAATAATCTTCACTTTCCAATTAAGCATTTCGAATAGTGATGCATCATCTGTTACTTTCCAGTTTTTATTAATTGCCATCACATGAGCTTTTTTCAATCTATCTACTAAAAAGCCCTGAGGAGTTTGAGCTGCCCATAAATAATGTCTATCTGGTGTTTCTTTAATGAAACCTTCATTATCAACAATCTTTATCGTGTCAGTAACCTTGGTAGCCAAAATTACAGCTTCATTTTCATCTAATTTCTTGGCACAAAGATCTATCAATTCAGGATTAATTAGACATCTAGCGCCATCATGTATTAAAACTTTTTCAGCATCTTTTGGTAACGCTTTTAAGCCATTAAAAACCGAATGTTGTCTGGTGTCACCACCATTAATCCAATGAACTTTATGAGCGAAATCCTTGGCTGAATTAAGTAATAAATTTTTATCTTTCGGTTGCCCAATTATTCCAACCCAATTTATTGAGCTTGCAGAAAATACAGATTTAAGTGTCCAATAAATCAAAGACTCTCCCTCTAAATCAATAAGTAATTTATTTTTTCCAGCTTTCATTCTGCTACCGCTCCCTGCAGCTGGTATTAAAAAGTGCACAATAGAAGGTCTTAATATTTTCTAGACAATTATAAATAAAAGCAATATCTTTACACAAATAGTACTACGATTGAAAATTATAAAATTTCATAATGTCCAATAAAGATTCATTATCAGGCAAAATTGCTTTAATCACTGGAGCTAGCAGAGGAATTGGTAAAGAAATTGCTTTAGAACTAAGCCGATTGGGAGCAGAAGTTTTCATTAATTACTCTTCTTCTGATGAAAAAGCTGAAGAAGTTATAAATTTAATAAAAAATTCAGGAGGTAAAGCTCATAAATTAAAATTTGATGTTTCGAAAGAGGATTCTGTCAGTTCAGCTTTTGAAGAAATAATCAAAATTAGTGGCAACATTGATATCCTCATTAACAATGCTGGCATTACGAGAGATGGACTATTGATGAGAATGAAATCGGAACAATGGGACGATGTACTAAATACAAACCTAAAAGGAGTTTTTCTTTGTACAAAATATGCTTCCAAATTTATGATGAAAAAAAGAAGTGGTAACATCATAAATATTTCATCTGTTGTTGGCATAATTGGTAATCCTGGTCAAGCAAATTATTCTGCAGCCAAAGCTGGAGTTATTGGATTTACCAAAACTTGCGCTAAAGAATTTGCCTCAAGAGGTATAAATGTTAATGCAATAGCTCCAGGTTTTATAGAAACAGAGATGACTGAAAATCTTAATACTGAAAAGATTCTTAAAGCTATACCTTTAGGGAAATTAGGAAGTTGTACTCAAATTGCAAACTTAGTGTCATTCTTAGTTTCAAGTGATGCAGGAAGTTACATTACAGGGCAAACAATCAGTATAGACGGGGGTATGAATATTTAGTTATGTACTTTCATAAGGCTGGCCTAATTCATCTCTCAACCTTCTAATTTTTTGTAAAAGTTTTAGTCTTCGACTTCTAGCAGTTAATGTCAAGAAAAATCTTAGAGGAAAGTATATCAGTGTCATAGCAATCGCGAGAATTGCGGTAAGAGTAAAAATAAGATTATTTGTTTCTTCCATAACTTAAAGATACTCTTATTTGGGTTAATTTGTATCTCTAATTAAAAGAAATTCGGCTTTCCCCACTTAATTAAATATCCCTTAAAAATGATTCTATGGGAGATTAGAATAAGACTAGAGATCGAGTAAACATGGCTAAACAGTTAAGTTTTTCTAATGAATCAAGAGAAGCGCTAGAAAAAGGTGTAAATTTCGTAGCTAATGCGGTAAAGGTTACTATTGGGCCAAAAGCAAAAAACGTAGTTATAGACAGAAAATTTGGTTCACCAGATATAGTGAGAGATGGGTCCACAGTTGCTAAAGAGATTGAGATTGAGTGCCCTATTTCTAATTTGGGTGCGAAATTAATAGAACAAGTTGCGTCCAAGACAAAAGAGAGTGCAGGAGATGGAACAACAACAGCCACTATTTTGACTCAGAAAATGGTTCAAGAGGGATTAAAAAATATTGCTTCTGGTGCTAGTCCTATGGAGTTAAAAAAAGGTATGGAAGCAGGCTTGGCTTTTGTTCTAGAAAAATTAAGTTCCAAAAGTATTTCATTAAGTGGTTCTGATATCAAAAAAGTTGCAACAGTTAGTGCTGGAGGTGATGAAGAAATTGGATCTATAATATCGAAGGCAATGGATATTGTTACTTCAGATGGTGTAATAACTGTCGAAGAATCTCAATCACTAGATACAGAATTAGATATAACTGAAGGAATGTCTTTTGATAGAGGCTATAGTTCTCCATATTTCGTAACAGACCAAGAAAGACAAGTTTGTGAACTTGAAAACCCTAAAATATTAATAACTGATCAAAAAATTTCAACTTTAGTTGATCTAGTTCCAATACTTGAAGAAATTCAGAAATCAGGCTCACCTTTTCTCATTCTTGCTGAAGATATCGAAGGAGAGGCTTTAACCACATTGGTTTTGAATAAGAATAGTGGAGTGTTAAATGTAGCTTCAGTAAGAGCTCCGTTATTTGGCGAGAGAAGAAAAGCTGCCCTTGAAGATATTGCTATTCTTACTGGAGCTAACTTAATTAGTGAAGATAAATCGATGACACTCGATAAAGTATCTATTAATGATTTAGGCAAAGCAAAAAAAATAACTATCACGAAGGACAAAACTACAATTGTTGCCTTCGAAGACACTAAAGATTTGGTTAAAGCGCGAGTAGAAAAATTAAAGAGAGAAGTTGAAATAACAGACTCAGAGTATGATCAGGACAAAATCAATGAAAGGATAGCAAAACTAGCTGGAGGAGTAGCACTTATCAAAGTTGGAGCTGCAACAGAAACCGAGATGAAGTTCAAAAAGTTAAGAATCGAAGATTCCCTTAATGCTACGAAAGCTGCTATTGAAGAGGGTGTAGTTTCTGGAGGTGGACAAACTTTAATTGAAATATCAGATGACCTTTTAAATTTAAGTCAAAAATCTTCCGATGATTTAAGAACAGGGATAAATATATTAAAAGAAGCCCTTTTGGAACCTACTAAACAAATAGCAAAAAATGCTGGTTTTAATGGTGATGTAGTTGTCGCTGAAATTAAAAGACTTAACAAAGGCTTCAATGCTAATTCAGGAAAATATGAGGATTTAAAAGATTCAGGAATATTAGATCCAACCAAAGTAATAAGATTAGCTCTTCAAGATTCAGTATCTATTGCAGCTATGCTCCTCACTACAGAAGTTGCGATGGCTGACATTCCAGAGCCTGAG
>NZ_CACAYO010000004.1 GCF_902536725.1 uncultured Prochlorococcus sp. | reverse complement strand
GGACAACTCTTTTCATACACTCATTTTTTTTAGTTTTTATTTCTATAAAATAATAATCTTGAATATTTAAAGTGCTGGAGAATTCTTGGGCAAAAATACCTTCAACAATTAAAAACCTAATATTATTTATTTCGTTAAAGATGTTATGAATTTTTTTCTTTTCGAAATTATAATAACGATCTTGGACTGAAATTCCATTCTCATAAATAAATTCAAAATCTTTTTTGAATAGTTTTTTATTAAAACTAATACTTTTATCAAAAAAACCTTCTACAAATTTTGATAGTAATTTGCTTATTAATCCAGTCTTATAGTAGTTGTCGGTACTTAAAACAATACCATTTTTATTTTTTTTAACTATTTGATTTGATAATGTTGTTTTACCGCTTCCAGAAGGTCCACTTATAAAGATAAGCTTCATTTTTATGATTTCCTCTTTTTAAAGATTTTAACTTTACTAATAATAAATACTTTTAATTTTTGGAAATATTTTTTTATTGTAATTAGACTAATTTTAAACACTTTGCAATGGCTTATAAGCTTGCATAAATATTAAATCTGTGTCTTTATATAATTGTAAATAAATTATTTCTATTCTATTGGCTTTTATTTTATTATTAATTCCTCCTGGAATTTGATAATATATTTAATTGAATAGCTAATTTTATTACTTATATATTGCAATGATTTCTAAATTTCTAAGCAAACTAAAATCAATTCTATTTAAAAGTGCAGTATCTACTGAAATTCCTTTAAAAAAAGAAAAAAAAGCACCTAAGTCTGCAAAAACTTCAAAAACAAAAACCAAAACAAAAACCAAAACAAAAACCAAAACCAAAGCGGTTAATTCTAGTAAAAATATTGAAACTTTAACCACACTTCCTGGTGTTGGAGCAAAAAGCGCAAAAGCTTTATATGAGGCTGGATTTAAAACAGCAAAAGCAGTAATTGCTGCTGATGAAAAAGATCTTCTTGCCGTATCAGGAGTTGGAATAAATCTAGTTAAGAAGCTTAAAAAGCTTAAATAGTTAAATTTTTTTATTTTAACCTTTCAAAAAAAATAAGTAATTATAAAAGATTTGCACTACTTTATAAGTTTTAGCAGATCATCTTCTCCTTGCTTTTCTTCTCTGTTGCAACTTTCTTTTGTATTTTTCAATAGGAGTTTCATGATGCCTAAGTCTTTTTAAATCAGCAAATATTCCAGATTTGGATACTTGTCTCTTAAATCTTCTAAGGGCAGATTCAATTCCCTCGTTCTCTCCTACAGTAACTTGTGTCAAAATTTTTTAAATAAAACTAATTCTAACACTTTAACAGATATATTTAAAATTAAAACTTCTTCTTTTAGGTTGATTGTTTAATTGGCTGATTTTTTGCCCACTCCACAAATCTTTTTTTATTACTTTTTATATCTTGTAATGATTCAAAATAATATTTTTCCCAATTATTTTTAGGCAGTCCAAGAAATAACATTAGATTTAATGGGTATTGATTACTATCAGAACAATTTCTAAAATCATCCCTGAATAAAAAGATTTCCTTTTTTAAAGCAATTGCTA
Organism: uncultured Prochlorococcus sp.; assembly: GCF_902536725.1. Taxonomy (GTDB): domain Bacteria; phylum Cyanobacteriota; class Cyanobacteriia; order PCC-6307; family Cyanobiaceae; genus Prochlorococcus_A. Next base: position 122,055 of record NZ_CACAYO010000004.1, on the reverse strand, counting down.
TACCTAATTCAATCATTACCCCTTCATCTGGTGGATTCCCGTTGACAATCGCAAAAATACAATCACATTCTTTTAAATCATGAAAATTACTTCTTGCAACGTCATATGCCCACTCACTTTCTCGTTGTATTAATGGTTTTGCTCTCTCAAAAGGTTCAAATACTTCTATATTTAATTCATTGAAGATTTCAATAAATTCATGTAAAAGGGTTTTAGTTTGTTTTGAAAATCCATATGGATTAGCCAAGTATAATTTTTTTCTCAACTTAAACCTCTTTTTTTTATGTACTCTTCGCGGTCACTTTTTGAATTTAAATTATCTTCCCAAGGGAAAACTATCCATTGGCTTTTTTTTGATATATGTACTGTATTCCACCATGTAGGTTTGATTTTACTAAATAATACAAAAAACATTGCTCCTTCAATATTCTTGAAGGCCGTCAATGTAATGCCTGTTTCATAAACATCATCTACTATTAGTGAATTCTTTAATGGTTCAGTAATTAATTCGATTTTTAATTTATAGCTTAGTGCTACAGCAAGACATAATCCCCCACGAGGAACTCCATATATTCCAGAAAACTCCTTAAACTTACATTTATTAGCTATTTTTTCTACACTCTTATCAAATTCGTTCCAAGTAAAATAATTTTCCATCTTAATTATCGTTTTTGTTTGTTGTAGTAGCATAATTTGAAGCAATTACACTTAAAAGTGCCACTACTTGCTCATTTGGACAATTAGTATTTTTTTTTAAATTTTCGCATTCATTTATTATCTTGGCGTATGTATCCTCAACTATCCCGTTCATTTGATCGATACTAAAAGAATACGGTTTATTCATTTTTAAATTATTAGTAATTTTATTTTTACTTAAATATCCAACGAAGTAAATATTTTTAGTATTTAAAGATAAAATTATTCCCACATAGGATCATTTAATTTTTCATTTCCAAGTGAAGAAGGAACATAAGTATGTAAAGTTTCAATTTTTATAGCCCATTTTTTAGAGTTACCTTTTAAACTTTCGCTTACAATTAGGTTGGTTAAGGGAATCCTTTTTCTAACTTTAAGAAGTCCTAGACAAGCTTCCCAGGCTTCATGATTTTTATAAATATCTAACCAAAAATCAAAAATATTTTCCAAGATTTCTAAAGGAATATCAAATGGAATCCCCATTGAAGGTCTTGCAATTAAATAATTTTTGCTTCTTAGTTCATTTAATAAATTATTTATGTTTAAATTAATAGCTAAAAGAATATCTTTGGCTGATTCATAACCTATTAATTCTTTTCTATGGCAATCTAAAAGATTTTCATCATCAAGGATATTTTCATCGCAATTTTTTATTCCTACAATCCAAAAACCTTCACAATTATTCACTCCACTAGCAAGAAATAGATATTGAGGTGTATTCTCCAAGATTTTTAATTATTTTTTATATTTTTAACATTTTTTGCTTGATATGAAAATAATTTAGCTGTGCAATTAACAATATGAAGTCCTCGTAATAAAAATTTTGTTGTTATCATAAAATTTTGCAAAATGTTTGATTCAAGAGAACTAAAATTAATGTTTTTAGATCCTACTGATTTAATAATTGATAATATTAATAAATATCTTAATAGTAATAAAAGAATTAAGTTTATTTTTTCTTAGGAAATAATTTTCCTATTTTCTCCTTTTGCAAGTACTCCTTTTTAGTTCTTAATTTTTTGTCTTCTAACGATTCTTTATTAGTACTTACAGCATAAATAATATAAAAAATCATGCCAGTAAATATTAATCCTACAATAATAATAAATATTCCTATAGGTTCACTGGGGCTGAATATTTTAAGATCTAAAGCTGTATTTAGAGAAATTATCATTAATAATCTAATTCCTTAAATAAATTTTATAGAAATCTAATTGATTTCCTCGTACCCAAAAAAATGTTGCATTGTCTGAATTTTTGTACCCATTAGCGGCTTCCTGTGGGTTTTGACTGTCAATTTTTCTTGCTTTTGCATGAATCATGTTAAATGGGAAAATCACAGCTCCTACAAAAAAATGAAGAATTAAGAAATCTGAAGGTAATCCATTTGTCCAATCAGGAAAAAATAGTAATGTCATCAATGTTTCGTGCATATTCGTAGTCAAATAAACCTCTGACTATTATTACTGAACTTATTGCAATACTTTTAATTATTAATAAATTGAAATTTAATTTGCATTTAATAATTATCAGATTTAATTGAAAAGATAATTTGAAAATACTATTATATTACTTATAAACTCTTGATTAATAACTGTTGTTAAAATTATTTTTTGTCTTATTTTTATTTATAATTTTTCAATTAAAACCTGTAATAGGTTTAGCATTTGATACATCCGATCCTAGTGTTAGTTTGCTACAAAATAGGATCTCTAGTACTTTCTCTAAGAAATATTGCAATGCTATCCAAAATGGTCTTTCTAAAGATGAAGCAATGAAATTAGCTATTGTAAAAACTGAAAATATTATATCTTTCTCTTACAATCCGCAGAAAAAATGGATTGAGAAAAGTGACTTGGCAAATCAAATTTCATTGCAAGTAGTAAATGATTGTGGATGGTCGTTTGGATTAATTGGAAAGGAGGGAGTTGATTATTTTAAATCATATTTTCTAGAAATTTACGAAAAAACTACTCCTGACAAAAATTTTTCAAGATAGATTAGGTTAATGAATAATATTTCAGACAAATTAGTATTGACTATAATTTTGATTACTATTCTTTTTGTATTTGGATTGATTTTTTCAGTAAAGTCTCCAGAGAGAAAAGTTATAGATTCGCCAATAATGTGGAAAGATGATTATTCTAATATCGCGATTTTTAAGAGCAATAATATAAATTCAGAAAGATTAAGAATAATTTAATAAAAACATTTCTTACTAAAATAAAAGATCCTATTTAATCAAATACAAAAATATTTTTTTCGAATCTCAATCAATTTATCATTTCATTTTTTAATTTAAGTAGTTCAAAAGAACTGACGCTAGTTTTAAATCATCATTAAACCATGCTCTTATTGCCATAGCTCTTCGAGGATCATAAAAATTTTGTTTTCTGTACCAACCAAGAACTTCTGAGTCTGATTTCTTACCATTACATGACAAACAACATGGGACACAATTACTTGTACTACTAGTACCTCCTTTTGACATTGGATGAAGGTGGTCAAGTGATTCTGAGGGTTTACCGCAATAAATACATTTATAATCAGTCAGTTTATTAAGTGACTCTCTCCAATTTTTATTACTTATCTTTGGACAAAACTGATCAAGGTAAATTGCATCTTGTCTATGCATAAAATTCTTGATAATTTTCTCTGATAATAACATTTTTTTTTTAAGTATGATTAAAAAAGATAAGATTAGATTTCTCATAGCAAATGCTTCTTATGAAAAGAATAATTTTTAATTTATTAATACAAAGGGCAATTTATAGTTAATGCTTTATTTATTAGGAATATTTTTTGGAAACTTTGATCATTCTTTATTTAAAAGTATTTATATCTTTTTGATATCGTTTTTTTCTAATACGTTCTCAGCGATTTCTGGAGGAGGAGCAGGATTATTACAACTGCCTGCATTGATTTTATCTGGAGTTCCTTATTATCAGGCTCTGGCTAGTCATAAATTAGCAACAGTAGCACTAGGAATAGGGGGTTCATTAAGAAATTTCAAATCTCTAGGTAATGATATTAGTATTGCTTGGCAAATTTTAATTTTTGGATTACCAGGAGTGATTTTAGGGGCTTCTTTAGTTGAATATATATCAGAAATGTATTTGTACCTAATTTTAGGAATAATTTCAATATTATTAGCTTTTTACTCATTCCTTAAACCAGATTTAGGTTTGTCGTCTGGGAATAATAAGCTTAATTTATTTCATAAAATTAGATTTTTAATTTTTATTTTTCTCATAGGAATATTAAATGGTTCTATTTCTTCAGGAACTGGATTGCTTGTAACGATACTTTTAATAAAAACTTTTGAAATGGATTTTCTTCGAGCTATAAGTTTGACATTCTTTACTGTTGGGATTTTTTGGAATTTTATCGGTGCAGTTTCTTTGACTAAAATAGGATCAGTACCTTCAGATATATTAATAATATTAATAATTGGTTCTTTTTCAGGAGGATATTTTGGGGCTCACTTATCAAAATTAAATGGAAATATATTAATTAAGAAAACTTTCACAATAGTTTGTATTTTGGTTGGTATTAGCTTATTGATTAAATTCACAAAAAGTTTTTTATAAATTAATTGAGAAAAGCAGTAAAATTGCGTTAAAAAAATACAAAAGCAGGTTTATTACAAAAAAAATTAATTATTTTCTTTATTCATTATCAAAGGTGTTATTGAATAACTCATTTATTAAACAATAATTTTAGAGAGACCTTATTTCAAAAACCATAAAAAAAGGCCTCACATAAGTGTGGCCGGGTGATGGGGAACCTTATTTTTAAACCAATTTCTTAAAAAACGCAACCCCCTATCTGTAGCGCAATCAAAAGTGTTATTAGACACTACCGATAGTGCTTTAATGATTTTTTTTATATATATCTTTAACAATTCTGAAATAATTTTGCAGTTTTAATGTTTATGAGTACAAAACTTATTTTTATGATTTCAAGTGTTTTTGGTAATTTTACTTGTTAAAAATGTCCTGCACAGTATCATTCGTAAGAACTTTGCTAGTAAAAAGCTTTAATGATTGAATTAACTTTACTAACTCTTTTGAATTATGTTGGAGATAATTTCTGTGAATATAGAAATCTAGGTCACGATAACTATAAATCTTTACTTCTTTCCTACAGTGATGCAAGTAACAAATTTGGACCATTAGAGGTTAAAAAGGTTATTGAGAAGTCAGAAAATTTTAAAGTTACCGCTGTTGCTATCGCTGCAATTAAGTGCCCTCAGCATATAGTTAAATAATGAGGTTTGAATTAAAAACTGAAAATGAAAATTTTTTAAAACCATTTTCACAATTTTTCGGTATAGTTTTTTTAATCACTTTAATTATAATCCTTTGTGATTTTGCACTTAAATTAGGAATAATATCTAGAAATCATAAGATCGAACACAACTGTAGGCTTTTATCTGTTGAAAAATCTAAACCTCATTTTAAGAAATTATCTAAGCTATCTAATCTGAAAAGTAAACAACAAATTTGGGAATTTTGCAGAGAGGTTAATAAATAATAGTTAGCTAGATGCTGAGGTATAAAACTTTAATGCAAATAACCAAAACTTTCTTGAGGTTATAAGAAATACACATGCAACAATAACTTCAAGCAATATTTTCCAAAATTGAGAAAGTCCTAGAAAAACTTCAGAAGGTATTGTAGTTATAAAAGCAATAGGAATAAAAATACTAAAAAAAACTCTTAAAGAAAATGAAAATGAATTTAGAGGAAATCTTCCAATATAAAGAAATGATCTTAATACCTCTATTGCATTCCAAGTCTTAACAAACCAAATAGTGGTAGTAGATATAAAAAAACCATAGGCTATATAAAATACAAATAGAGCAGATTATCGTAATCAAGGATAGAGCAAGAAAACTTAAGCTCAAATTTATTTGATTTATTCTTATGCAGAATAGCAACAAGAAAAATCCAAGCATTATTTCTAGAAATCCAGATGGATTTATTTTCTTTAGTGAAATAAAAAATTGACTATCAATTGGTTTTAAAAGTACAAAGTCTAATGTTCCTTCTCTTATATGTTTAACTATTTCTGTAAGATTTGGATTAAACCATGTATTTGTTATTCCATTCAAAATTGTATAAATACCTTGAATTATTAGTGCCTGTTCAAATTTCCACCCTCCAATATATCCATTATTTTGAAAGAAAATAGATAATAAAAAAATACTCCCTATTAAACTTAAAATTGCAGTAATTAAATCAACTAGTATATTTGCCTTATACTCCAATTCAGAAGCTAAAGATGTATGTAAGAATTTTTTATAAACTTTTAGATATTTTCTTAAATTCATGACCCCATCGCTGTATATTTTTTCGTTCCTTCAGACCAGATTTTCTTAAATAATGGGAAAAGTAAAAAAATCCATAGAATTTGCATACTTAAGCCTGCGCTAATATTTGTTTTATTTCCTGACAGTAAGTTCGCAGGGAAATCAATTAGATATGGAAAAGGAGTCAAATAAATCCATGATTTAACATATGAAGGAAATGAAACTACTGGTGCTAAAAGACCTGAGAGAAATAAAGTTGGAATAAATAACAATCTTTCTATTGATGATGCTTTCTCTGTCCAGAAACATAGACATGCAACTATTGACTGGATTAAAAATTGAATCAAGAAGGATAAGAAAGTGGACACTATAGATAAGAGTAAAATACTCAAATTTGGTATCCATATACTTTCTGGATTAAAAATAAAAAAGAAGAATGCGATTATTAGTGCGAAGGGAAATCTTGTTATTTGTTCAGCAAGATGTTGTGCAAAATATCTAAAAAATGGATTTAAAGGTTGGATTAAATACGGAGATACTTTCCCCATAAGAGAATCCTCTTCAAAACTAAATACAACCCAAACTACAGAAAACTGTCTTACAAAAAAAGCACATAAGAAATACCTAGAAAGCATTACATCACTTATGTTTATGGATTCATTTAGATTATTATTTGTCCAAATATTTAACATGAAAAAAGGAATAATTCCTGAAATTGCCCATAATGCAATTTCTACCCTATATTCCAACATGTTTGAATATTGGACTTTTAGTAAGGTGAATATTTTACGGTTAATCAAATTAAATATCATAATCTTTTTTGATTAATACCTTCCCAATAACTTCATCTATGGGTGGTTCATTTATAAAAAGGTCTTCGATATCAAAATTATTTAGGATGGTTTTTAGTGAAGAGGTAATAGAGTTGTTTTCAATTTTTATAGTGATTTCATTCTTTATTTTATTTTTAACAGTAAAACCGGAATTTTCTAATTTAATTGCATCCTCTTCTGAGCGACAAACTATTAATATTTCTTTAACAGGAGAAAGTTTTTTTAATAATAGGTCAAGTTTCCCATCATAAGATATAGCCCCTTCGTGCACACATATAACTCTCTTGCATAGCGATGTAATATCTTTCATGTAATGACTGGTTAGGCATATTGTTGCATTAGTTTCCTGATTGTATCTTTGAAGGAATTTTCTTAAATTTCTCTGTGCATTAATATCTAATCCAAGTGTCGGCTCGTCTAAAAATAAAATATTTGGTTCATGTATCAAAGCTGCTAGTAATTCTGATTTCATTCGCTGACCTAGTGAAAGTTTTCTAACAGGTATAAATAGCTCTTCATCAATTTCAAGCATTTCCGATAGTTTTTTTATTCTCTTTTTAGCTTCGAACTTATCTAAGTCATATATTGATGCATTCAAATAGAATGATTCAATTGGCGGAAGATCCCAAATAAGCTGTTGCTTTTGTCCCATTATTAAAGTGATATTCTTTAAAAAATTTTCTTTTCTCCTGAAAGGTAAGTTGCCTGAAACCAAAATCGAACCTTCACTTGGATAAATTAAGCCACAAAGCATTTTTAAGATTGTTGTTTTCCCAGCTCCATTAGCACCTAGAAAACCTACTATTTCTCCTTCTTTAATTTCAAAACTTATATTTTTTATAACTTTCACACTTTTTGTTTTTCTTCTAAAAAAAATGTTTAATTGTTCCTTTTAAGCCTGGTTCTTTGGAAGAGATTTCAAATGACTTAGATAAATTTCTTACATCGATAATATTGTGTACCATTTAAATTTTTAATTATTGAAATTTTATATTTGAATAAATTGTTAAATTATATTTATTTTAGAAAAATTTTTTTCGATTTAAAAAATATCTTTTAAAGATACAGCCAGCCAGATAAAAAAGTTAATTGGATTAAGTAACTCGCTTACCTTATTTTTATTTTCATAATTTAATCCTCTCAAAAAATCAAATATAAAATTACTATTCTTTTTTTTATCATTATTTTTTTTAATTACGTTACCATTTTCGTCGAGAATATCAATTTCATCTTCAAAAAACCATTGTTCTTTACCATTTGATAATTGCAAGACAACTCCAATGCCTTTGCCATCAGTTATTCTGAAATCACTTATCTTACCCAATGACGAAACATTTATCGCATCAATAGTTTCTTTGGTAAGTCTATCCTTAGATAGTTCTAGGTTAATTTGAACAGAATTTCCAATTTTAACCTTATCTAAAATTGACATTTTTAGGTTATTATACCTAGTCAATCAGGATTTATGTGATTAATTCAGAATTATTGATTTATATCAATAATTAAGATTTTTTGAAAACAGCTTCAAGGATTCTCTTTATTGAAATTGTTAATACTCTCAAAAATACAAAAAACAGACCCAACCAACCTAATATGACAGCTAATGATAACATGCTTGAACCTAAATCACGCTGTAGAAAATTCTGCATATAATTTTTCTTAATTACATAAATTTACTCTACTTTATTAAATACCATATCAAAGATGTAAATGTTCAAAAATAAGATTTTTTAAATTCATTGTTACTAGTACATTCAACAGTAATGATTTGTGAGTTAAAATTTATTTAGAAAATTAATTTAATATTTTGGACCTATCTTTGAATTCATACATTGGAATACTTTTTATCATTACTGGTCTAATAGTTAGAGTTGAGTTGAAATTCTCTATTCAAAAAGATCTCAAATAATTATTAATAAACTTTTTTTAGTTAAGACGTTATTATCTTAATTTTTATAATTGCTGTAATTATTGCAATTACTAAAAAAAGCAGCTTTGAAGCTGCTTCTAAATGGTGGCGGGGGGGAGATTTGAACTTCCGACCTTCGGGTTATGAGCCCGACGAGCTACCAGACTGCTCTACCCCGCGACATATACATAGCATACATCTGAAAGGGGTATTATTTCCTGTTTTTTAGGATTCTTGGAATTTTACTTTACCTTTAACTTCAAGTCGCACTCCTTTAGGAAAATTAAACACCTTTTCTTCGATGTCTTGAATTCTCAAGTCAGATATCCACTCTAACTGTTTTAGTAAGTGAAGACTGACAGCATGCTTTGCTCTTTTTGAACCGTCTTCTACTTTTAAAGCTAAACCTATTCCTTCATTTACTTTACATAGACACTGTATTCCCTCGGCTCCTCCTTTACCTATAACGTTCCCATGTGAAGCTTTAATTATTTCTGTATCAAATTTATAGTTATCACTTATCATTATTGGGTTTGTTGTCATAGCTCTACTGATTTGTTCTAATTCAGCATTTTCGGAGCTGCTAAGGAGTGAATATAACCTAGACATTTCTAATAGTTTTAAATAAAGAGTGGGCGCACCACAATCATCACGTTCTGCGTTTATTTCAGATGACGGGATTTCGAGTAATTCAGAAACAATTCTGAATATTTCTATTTGAAGAGGATGATCCCCTTTTAGATAACTATCTAATGGCCAATTCATTTTTTTGCATGTAGCTAAAAAAGCAGCATGTTTACCTGAACAATTGTGTTCTAATGGACTTGTCTTTGATTTTGGACACTTAAGATTATTAATGTCAATGTCATAATCCCACAAAATTTTGAATGCTTCCCTTGAATGAAGTTTTGATCCACTATGTGACCCGCATGCTAAAGCAATTGATTTTGATTCATTATTAAATTTTGATGAAGCTCCGCTACTAACGAAAGGTATTGCTTGAAAAGGTTTTAGTGCTGACCTTATGAAACTTTTATATTCTGGATTTCCGGCACACATTAAAACCCTTCCTTTTTTATCAGTAATAACAGCATGAATCTTGTGTATCGACTCAATATTAGATCCTCTCATTAAGGTTGCTTGCAAGGGAGGATTGTTAGAAGTGTAGAGGTTTTTGAAATTAGAACTCATTTAGAAATTATTATATTGAAAAAGCAAAATACCAGACAAAGCTAAAACTGAAATAATAGAAAGAATTTGAATTAAATTTTTTAAAATAGGTTTTACCTCAATTGAGGCAATAAGTGATTCTTTTTCTTTTAAAACTAATGGCTTTTCCCATACTTGACCGTCATACCAACCGGACTCCTCGTATTCGACTTTTTCAGATATTAATCTATTAAATATATGCTTCCAACCTAGATATAACCTTATTGTAATTAAGAGAGGTATTGATAAGCTACTAAAAAAACTTAATAGAATATATTTTAAAAGGGACGTTTTGAAATATACACTACCTGAAGAAATAACAAGAAATAGAACAAAAGCTCCAACCCAAAACTTTATCAATATAAGAATTAGTGACTTTTTTGTTTTTGGCCAAGAAAATATTTTAGATTTTGATAATTCTATGAATTCATTTGTGGGTTGCTGTGCTCTAGGGACAGGACATTTGGATTGATTCATTAAAAAAAATTATGGAAATAAAAGATTATCCCCATTACTCCAGAATGACTCAAGGTCATAATATTTTCTTATTTCAGGTTGAAAAATATTTACTATCAAATCACCATAATCGAGTAAAGCCCATTTCGCTTCGTTAATCCCTTCTTTTCGTATAGGTTCAACTTTAGCCTTTTCTCTAAGCTCTCCCTCTACAGAGTTAGTTATTGATCTAACCTGTACATCAGATAATCCTTCTGCAATCAAAATCCATTCACTTATAAACGATACTTTGTCAATTTTTATAAGTTTTATATCTCTCGCCTTTTTTTCATCACATGCTTTGGCTGCTATTAAAACCAAACTTTTATTGTCCATAAACGTTTTCACTTGAAACTGATTTTTCTGAGCCTTCTTGCTGAGATAATTCTGATCTTGCTTTCTCTGCACTTTTTCTTAAGGCATCTAATCTATCTTCAAAGAAACTTCTTTTTTTCTTTTTTCGTGTCATTTCTATTAGCTCTTTTAATGCTCCTCCAAGACTTTTATAAGCATTTGGAATGCTGTATCCAAATCTACAGGCAAGATCTATAGCTCTTTCATCAGCATAAATAGCATCCTGAAGTTTTTTTTCAGAATTATTTTTTAAATATAATCTGTATCCTGCAAAACTTGATAAACCTAGAGCAAGTAATAAAAGCAAACCATCTTGTACCCACAACTCTCCTATAGCCCCTCCAAGTCCTATTGCAAGTGCTGCCATTTCCCATCCATCTCTGGGGATGGTGTCATTTTGGATTTTCCCAACCTCGTGCCAAAATAATAAATTTCTATGGTCAATAGCAAAATTATCCCATTTATCTAAATCTATCTGAATTTCTACTTCGTCACGACCGATTTCCTCAAGCGTTATTAAAGGTGGATCTATAGCCACAGCAGCTTCAACAAATACCCAACTTTCATTTTCTGGAGGCAACAAACTTTTAAGTCGCTGAAGTTCGCTCATAAAAAATTAATTTCTTCCAATACTATAGAAACAAATGTTGCTTTTCAAGTAACTTGATTAACATCTGATGATTTATAAGTAGCATGAGATAAATTAACGTTTAAATTATGCCTCAAAGAGGTGATCTTAAAAAAATTCTTATTCTAGGTTCGGGACCGATAGTTATAGGGCAAGCATGCGAATTTGATTACTCTGGTACTCAAGCTTGCAAAGCATTAAAGAATGCTGGTTATGAAATTGTCTTGATAAATTCAAATCCGGCATCAATAATGACTGATCCTGATATCGCAAGTAAAACATATATTGAACCATTGACTCCTGAAATAGTTTCTCAGATCATTCTAAGAGAAAAACCTGATGCAATTCTTCCCACCATGGGAGGTCAAACCGCCTTGAATCTTGCAGTTAAATTATCAGAGTCAGATTTTTTAAAACAAAATAATATCGAATTAATTGGAGCTGATTTAAAAGCTATTAATAAAGCTGAAGATAGGAAATTATTTAAAGAATCTATGGAGAAAATAAATGTAAATGTTTGTCCATCTGGCATTGCATCTAACCTAGATGAAGCTATTGATGTATCAAAAAAAATCAGTTCCTATCCTCTTATAATAAGGCCTGCGTTTACTTTAGGTGGAGTAGGAGGTGGAATTGCTTTTAATCTTGAAGAATTTGTCGAGTTGTGTAAATCAGGTTTAGAGGAAAGTCCAAGTAATCAAATATTAATTGAAAAATCACTCATTGGATGGAAGGAGTTTGAACTAGAGGTAATGAGAGATACTGCTGACAATGTGGTAATAGTTTGCAGTATTGAAAATTTAGACCCAATGGGTGTCCACACTGGAGATTCGATTACTGTAGCTCCTGCACAGACTTTGACAGATAAGGAGTATCAGAGGTTGCGGGATTTGTCATTGAAGATTATTAGAGAGGTGGGAGTTGAAACAGGAGGGAGTAATATTCAATTTGCAATTAATCCATGTAATGGAGAAGTAATTGTCATTGAGATGAATCCTCGTGTAAGTAGATCCTCTGCTTTGGCAAGTAAAGCAACTGGATTTCCCATAGCTAAGATTGCAGCTTTATTATCTGTTGGCTATACACTTGATGAGATTATTAATGATATTACAAAAAAAACACCTGCATGTTTTGAGCCATCAATTGACTATGTAGTTACTAAGATCCCAAGATTTGCTTTTGAAAAGTTTAAAGGCTCATCTAATACTTTAAGCACTGCTATGAAATCTGTTGGTGAGTCAATGGCAATAGGTCGTTCTTTTGAAGAATCATTTCAGAAAGCATTAAGGTCACTAGAAGTAGGCGTTTTCGGATGGGAATGTGATTCAGAAGATAAATATAAAGATGAGAGTCAAATTAAAAACAGTTTAAGAAATCCTACTTCTGAAAGAATTCTCCTAATTAAAAAAGCTATGCAGCTTGGAAAAACTAATAATTATATTCAAGAAGTTACAAATATAGATTTATGGTTTATTGAAAAATTACGTAATATATTTAATTTTGAAAATGATTTTTTGAAAGATAAGGAACTTTATACTTTAGATAGGGATTTGATGTTGCATGCTAAACAATTAGGCTTTTCAGATCAACAGATAGCAAATTTAACTAATTCTGAGTTTTTTGAAGTAAGAAAATATAGAAAAAAACTTAATATAATTCCAATCTATAAAACTGTTGATACTTGTTCAGCAGAATTCTCATCCTCAACGCCCTATCATTATTCAACTTACGAAGAATCTTTCTTTAATTTTAATTCTCAAATTTTTGATAGCGAGATTTCAGAAAATAGTAAATCAAAAAAAATTATGATTTTAGGAGGAGGTCCAAACAGAATTGGTCAGGGAATTGAATTTGATTACTGTTGTTGTCATGCATCATATCAAGCTTCTACAAACGGTTATAAAACAATAATGGTTAATAGTAATCCTGAAACTGTATCAACAGATTATGATACTAGCGATATCTTATATTTTGAGCCTGTAACTTTGGAGGATGTTCTTAACATAATAGAAGCTGAAAATCCTTATGGTTTGATTGTTCAATTTGGAGGTCAAACTCCACTGAAATTATCATTATCTTTATTTAAATGGCTCAAATCTAATGATGGGATCAGAACTGGATCTAAAATTCTTGGAACTTCTCCAATATCTATCGATTTAGCAGAAGATAGAGAAGAATTTACAAAAATTCTCGAAGAATTAAGAATCAGACAACCTTTAAACGGTATTGCACGTAATCAAAATGAAGCAGAAATAGTAGCAAAAAAAATAGGATTCCCCTTAGTTGTAAGACCTTCTTATGTTTTAGGTGGAAGGGCAATGGAAATTGTTAAAGATGAGAATGAATTATCGAGATATATTTCTGAAGCTGTTAAGGTATCACCTGATCATCCAATCCTTCTTGATCAATATTTGAATAATGCAATTGAGATAGATGTTGATGCTTTGTGTGATTCAGAGGGTTCGGTTGTAATTGCTGGCCTAATGGAACATGTGGAACCTGCGGGAATTCATTCAGGAGATTCAGCTTGTTGCTTACCATCCATTTCTCTTTCAACATCCACAATAGAAAATGTAAGAAACTGGACTAAATTAATCGCAAAAAGATTAAATGTTGTTGGTTTAATTAATTTGCAATTTGCAGTAATAAATACAAATGATAAAGAAAATAAATTATTTATTCTCGAAGCAAATCCAAGAGCATCTAGGACAGTTCCATTTGTTTCAAAAGCCATAGGTAAACCAGTTGCAAAATTAGCTACCCAGTTAATGCAGGGTTTTACATTAGAGGATGTTAATTTCACAGAAGAATTTTCTCCAAAATTTCAGGCAGTAAAAGAGGCCGTTTTACCTTTTAAAAGATTTCCTGGATCTGATACATTACTTGGTCCTGAAATGAAATCTACTGGAGAAGTAATGGGTTTAGCTAAAGATTTTGGAATTGCTTATGCCAAGTCGGAATTGGCAGCAGGTAATGGTGTTCCTTCAGAAGGAGTTGCTTTTTTATCTACAAATGATTTAGATAAAAAAAATCTTGAGGAAGTTGCTAGAGAACTTTTGATTTTAGGATTTAAACTAATTGCAACAAAGGGCACAGCTGCATATTTGGTGAATTTAGGAATTCAAGTTGAAGAAGTGCTAAAAGTGCATGAAGGAAGACCAAATATTGAGGACCTAATTCGTTCGGGACTTGTTCAATTAATAATTAATACTCCAATTGGCTCACAGGCTCTTCATGATGATGCTTATTTAAGACGTGCAGCTTTAGAATATAATATTCCAACTTTTACGACTATTCCTGGAGCAAAGGCAGCCATTAAGGCGATCAAAGCTCTGCAATGCAACAAAATTAATACTTACTCTCTACAAGAAATCCACAGTTATTAAAATTTATTCTAAGTTTTTTAGTTTTTCACGTAATTGATTAACTAAAGTGTTTCGACTAATTGAAAGTAATTTGAGAGTATCTTGATGCATCTTAAGTTGTGTATCTGCTATTTGTAGTACTTTTATAGATTCTTTTATTTCATTAGAAAGTTCATTTATTAAATATTTTTTGCCTTCAAAGGTTAAGATTGGATTTGCAGAATCATTTATGCTTTCGCTCATGGATTTACTTTTTTACAAATAAAATAGGACTATAATTTTTTAATCAATTGTTTTTCACATAATTCTTTATATATTCCAGGTTTATTTATTAAATCAATGTGCTTCCCAACTTCAATAATTTCACCTTTATCGAAAACAACTATTTTATTGGCCTCTTGAGTAGTGGCTAATCTATGAGCAATAACAATAACTGTTCTATCTTTCATAGCTGTATTAAGTCCTTTTTGTACTTCAGATTCTGATTCTGCATCTAACGCACTTGTGGCTTCATCTAAAAGAAGAATTGATGGGTTCCCAAGTATTGCTCTTGCAATTGCTATCCTCTGGATCTGACCACCTGAGAAATTTGATCCTCTTTCAGTTATCTCAGTTTCATATTTTTCAGGAAGCTTTTGAATGAAGTTGTGAGCGTTTGCTTTTCTTGCTGATTCTATAACTTCTTCTTTGGTGAAATTTCTGCCCATTCTTATTACATCAATAACTGTTCCTGAAAATAAAAAAGGCTGTTGTTGTACTAATGCAATGTTTTTTCTAATATCTTTTGTATTTAATATTTTGAGATTTTTATCATCTATAAAAATGTCTCCATTATTTGGAGTTATAAACTTTAATATTAAAGCCAACATTGTACTTTTACCAGCTCCAGAAGCTCCAACAAATGCTGTGACTTCCCCTCTTTTAATTTCTAAATTGATATTTTTAAGTACTTGATTATCTTTTTTGTAAGCAAAATTAACTTTTTTGAAACTTATTTTATCTTCAAAATTTGATATCCTTCGTAAATTTTCTTTATCATCTTCGACAGGTTCTTGATTTATGTTTTTCAACCTTTTTATAGAAGCTTCAGCTTGTTTATAGTCATTAAAATTTGTACTTATATGGCTTATTGGATCAATAAGCATTAATATTGCTGCAAAAAAACTACTAAATTCTTCGCTTGTTAGAAGGCCTAGATTGATTCTTGCGGCTCCAATACCTAATATTGCTAATATTCCAAATGCTTCAATAAATCCTACAACTGGATGTTGAAATGCAAGTAGTTTTAATGTTTTATATTTTGCTTTTTTATTTGTACTTAATCTTTTATAAAATCTTTTCTCAATCCAATTTTCTGCAGCAAAAGATCTTATCGTGGACATTCCATTTATAGATTCTCCTATTAAACCTGCTAAATTACTTGTTGATTCTTGACTTTTTTCAGATGCTATTAAAACTCTTCTTCCAAAACTGTTAACTGAAAGAATAATCAATGGTGCTAAAACAAAAGTTGATACTGTTAGTGACCAGTCTAAATAAAACATATAGATTATTACTGCTAACAACTGTAAAGTGCATGGAATAGTATCTTGAGCTGTTTTATAAATAACTTCGCTTACCCTGTCTGCATCTTCTGTAAGTCTATATGTGATGTCCCCGGCTGAAATATATTCAACAGAATTCATCTTTATTTTTTGAATTCTGCTAAATAAATTTCCTCTCATCACTTCACTAATTTCTAAAGCTGGTTTTGCTATGAATACATCCTGTCCAAATTGAGCAGTTTTTTGAACTAAAAATACAAATAAAGACTTAATTATTATACTAGAAACTTTTGAGAGATCACCTGAACCAATTGCTGGGATTAAGTTTCCTGCTAAATAAGCTAATAAAGGCCAACAAGCTACATAAATAAGCATGCATATGAAACCCTTGATAAACCTATTTGAATATGGTCTGACTGGTGGTATTAGTCTCAAGATATTATATTTTTGAATGTTTATACTACTTTATCAATATCTTTGGGTATAAAAAACAATGAAATTGGATCAATTCTTAAAATGGAAAAATTTAGTATCTTCTGGTGGCGAAGCAAAAATTTTTATTAAATCCGGTTCTGTCAAAGTTAATGGTGTAATTGAGACTAGGAGAGGAAGGAAGTTAAACAAGGGTGATAAAGTAATATTTCTAAAAAATGAATTAATTTTTGAATAGTTAGCTTATTCAACTCACTTTGTATTAGTATATTTTTCTTGGAGATAGAATTTTGAGAAAATCTGTAATTGCTGGTAATTGGAAAATGCACATGACTTGTGCTGAAGCTAAATCCTATTTAGCAGAGTTTATTCCTCTAATAAAAAACATTAAAGATGATCGTAAAGTTGTTATTGCTCCACCTTTTACTGCTATTTCAACCTTTTCTGATCATTCTAATTTTGATTATTTAGATATCTCTAGTCAAAATATTCATTGGGAAGATCAAGGAGCATTTACTGCAGAAATATCTCCAAAAATGCTTCTTGAACATGGTGTTTCATATGCAATTGTTGGACATAGTGAACCAAGGAAATACTTTAGTGAAAGTGATGAACAAATTAATAAAAGAGCAGTTTTTGCTCAATCTAGTGGACTTACTCCGATAGTTTGTGTAGGAGAAACATTAGAACAAAGAGAGAGAGGAGAAGCTGTTAGAGTTATTACTCGACAGGTTGAACAAGGATTAGAAAATACAGATCCATCTAATTTAATTGTTGCCTATGAACCAATATGGGCTATAGGCACTGGTAAAACATGTGAGGCAGAAGACGCTAATAAGATATGTTCTTTGATTCGGAAATTAATAGGTTTTGATGATGTAATTATTCAATATGGAGGATCTGTTAAACCTAATAATATTGATGAAATCATGTCAATGAGTGATATAGATGGGGTTTTAGTTGGAGGAGCTTCATTAGATCCTAATAGTTTCGCGAGAATTGCAAATTATCAATAAGAAAAATCAATGGCCAAAAGGCTGGGGCCAAAAAACTTCAATTATGGGAGTTATTAATTTAACTCCTGATTCATTTAGTGATGGTGGGGAATTAAACTCTTCAAAAAAAGTTTTAGATCAAGTAAAGCATTTCTTAATCAATGGTGTGGATGTTATTGATCTTGGTGCTCAAAGTACGAGACCTGGGGCTGAAGAGGTTGGATCTAGTATAGAAATAAAAAGATTGATCCCATATCTAAAATTAATAAAATCAGAATTTCCAGATGTTTTAATTTCCATCGATACTTTTAATTCTGAAGTGGCTTACGAAGCTCTTTTAAATGGTGCTGATTGGATAAATGATGTCACGGGAGGAAGAAGAGATATAAAAATTTTGGATGTTGTATCAAAATTCAACTGTCCATTCGTCATAACTCATAGTCGTGGTAATAGTCAAAATATGAATCAACTCTCCAATTATCAGAATGTATTGAGTGATGTTAAGCACTCACTTGATAATTTAATAAAGAATGCTTTAGAAAAAAATATACATGAAGGAAATATAATAGTGGATCCTGGAATTGGTTTTTCAAAGGATATCATTCATAATTTGGAAATCTTGAGAAACTTAAATGTATTTAAAAAATGGAATTTTCCAATTTTGATAGGTGCATCTAGGAAGAGATTTATAGGAGAAATTTTGAATGAGAAAAATCCAAAAGAAAGGGATGTAGGCACACTTGCAATAAGTTGTCTTTGTTCTCAATTTAATATTGACATTGTGAGAGTTCACAACGTCAAACTAAATTATCAAATCCTAAAAGTAGCTGATAGGATTTACAGAAAATAATAAATTTATTATTCTTTAACTCCTTCAATTTTATCCTCTACTTCTTGGTATAGTTCTTTCAACTGTTCTATATTCTCATCTGAAGTTTCCCAATATCCCCTACCATTGACTTCTAGCAATGTTCCAACAATTCTTCTGAAACTATTAGGATTAAGATCCATTAATCTTTTCCTCATCTCTTCGTCATTTATAAATGTTTCATTAGTTTCTTCATATACAAAATTATCTACTTGACCACTTGTCGCACTCCAACCAAGAGTGTAATTGAGTCTGTTAGAAAGTTCTCTAACTCCTTCATAACCAGATTTGAGCATACCTTCATACCACTTAGGATTTAAAAGTTTTGTTCTTGAGTCTAATCTGATAGTTTCTCCGAGGGTCCTAACTTGAGCATTAGAAGTGGTTGTATCAGCTATGTAGCTACTTGGTTCTTTCCCGTCATCTCTTAATGTTTTGATCAATTTTGTTGGATCCGAATCAAAATAATGACTTACATCTGTTAATGAAATCTCTGAAGAATCAAGGTTTTGAAATGTAACATCTGCTGTTTTCATTACTGACTCAAATACCTCTCTTTTTTGATTCATCTCACCTGGATTATCGGCATTAAATGCATATGTTTTGCGAGATAAATACATTTCTTGTAATTCATTTTCTTCCTCCCATGTTGAATTTTCTACGGCTAAATTGACATTTGAACTATAGCTTCCACTTGCATTAGAGAATACTCTCGCTGAAGCTTCTCTGATAGAAGTGCCTTCTTTTTCTGCTTGTTCTAGTGAATGTTTTCTTACAAAATTAGATTCCAATGGTTCATCAGCTTCAGCTGCTAATTTGACTGCCTGATCTATTAATGCCATTTGGTTAATAAATAGATCTCTAAATACTCCTGAACAGTTAACTACAACATCTATTCTTGGCCTACCTAATTCTTCTAAAGGGATTAATTCTAGTTTGTTAATTCTTCCAACAGAATCTGGTTTTGGTTTTACCCCAACGAACCATAAGATTTGTGCCAGTGATTCTCCGTAAGTTTTGATATTATCAGTGCCCCATAAAACACAAGCTATTGTTTCAGGCCAGGTTCCTTGCTCTTCTTTTTGTCTTTGTACTAATTTGTCAACAACAGACTTCGCTGCAGCTACTGCTGCAGTAGTTGGTATTGATTGAGGATCAAGTGCATGGATATTTTTACCACTGGGTAAAACACCCGGATTTCTTATAGGATCTCCACCTGGTCCAGGTAAAACATAATTTCCATCAAGTGCTTTAATTAGGCTATCCATTTCTTTGTCTGCGCAGACTTGTTCCAGACAGAAAAGTAAGTAATCAAATAATTTATTTAATTCCTTCTGATTAACTTCATTAAATCCATTCAATCTGCAGACTCTTAGCCAAGGGGTAGGTATATTTAGACCAAAAAACTTAAGTAAATCGAAAAGTTTGGAAAGAAGTGATTTTTCTAAATAAACTCTACCATCAACAATTTTTAAAGAGTTGACCATCGCAAAAATCGAATCTCTTGCTGTTTTTATGATTTTTTCGTTTAACTCTACAAATTTAAGTTCACCTTTATTATTACCATCATAAATTTGTTCAATAGTTAGACCTATGGATTCTGCGAGTAATCCGGGGAGAGATCTTAATCCCTCTTGTTCTCTCTCTAAAGATGCAATATTCACAAGTGTTGCGACAGCTTCTTCTGCTGTTGGAGCTTCTCCAATAGTATGAAGACCGCAAGGTAGCAATCTACTTTCAATTTCCATCAACTGTTTATAGACATTACCAACAAATAAATCTCTTTCATCTATTGAAAGTTCTTCTACATCTTTTGAAGGAAGCTCTACATCTTTGTCAAGGTTACATTGTTTAGAAGTCTCAACTATTGCATTAACAATTTGAATACCCCTGCTATTTTCTCTTAATTGTTGATAAGAACCAACAAGTTCACTTAGTTCTTTAAGTCCTTTGTAGAGTCCTGCGTTTTCCGCTGGAGGAGTCAGATAACTAATTGTTGAAGCATATCCTCTTCTCTTAGCAATTGTTGCTTCAGATGGATTGTTCGCAGCATAGTAATACAAATTAGGCAATGATCCAATGAGAGAATCCGGATAGCAAGTTTCACTCATGCCCATCTGCTTCCCAGGCATAAATTCAAGTGAGCCGTGAGTACCAAAATGAAGAACAGCATCAGCCCCCCAGATTTTTTCTACATACGTGTAATAAGCTGCAAAACCATGATGCGGACTAGCACTTCTTGAGTAAAGCAATCTCATGGGATCACCTTCATAACCGAATGTAGGTTGAACTCCTATAAAAACATTCCCAAAATGTTTTCCATAAATAAGAAGATTTTGTCCATCGCTGTTTAAATTTCCAGGAGGTTTACCCCAATTCTCTTCAAGTCTTTGTGAATATGGTGTGAACTCTTCGTATTCTTTTACTGACATCTTATGAGCAATATTTAACTCAGGAGAGCCATCCATTGCTTCAGGGTTGTTAATTACTTTTTCCATTAATTCTTTTGAATTACTTGGAAGTTCATCTATTTGATATCCTTTCGCTTTCATTTCAAGAAGTACTCTATAAATTGAACCGAAAACATTTAAGTATGCTGCCGTACCAACATTTCCTTTATCTGGTGGAAAACTAAATACAGTAATAGCTAATTTTTTCTCCTTTCTTTGCTTAACCCTTAATGTTGACCATTTAATGGCTCTTTCAGCAATTACATCAACTCTATCTTGGAGTGTATGAGCCTTACCTGTTGCATCATCACGACCTGAAAGAATAATAGGTTCAATAGCGCCATCAAGCTCTGGAATTGCGATCTGAAGTGCTACCTGTACCGGGTGTAACCCTAAATCACTATTTTCCCACTCTTGTGTGGTTTGAAATACTAATGGAAGTGCGACCATATATGGTCTGTTGAGCCTTTTAAGAGCTTCAATAGCTTTTGGATGATCTTGTCTTGCTGGTCCCCCAACTAGTGCAAATCCTGTTAGGGAAACAACTCCATCAACTATAGGTTGATCCTTATTTATCGAATCGTAATAGAATTCATTAACTGGTTTAGAAAAATCTAGACCTCCACAGAAGATAGGAAGTACTCTCGCTCCTCTATATTCCAATTCTTGAATAACAGCAACGTAATGAGCATCATCTCCTGTTACTATATGACTCCTTTGAAGTACTAATCCTATCGTTGGGGTTTTGTCATCTTTAGGGTTTAGGTCTTTTCTATTATTTTCCCAATTTTGATATTCTTTGAGGCTTTCAAACATGCAGGGAGCAAGAGGATGCCAAATTCCTAGATCTGGGAAAGTTTCAGGATCTTGAATTTTGAACTCTTCTATTTGATCTTTTATGATCTCTGAAACAGCGTACTTTTCAGAAATCATTAACAAGAAGTTTTTTAAGTTCTCAGTGGTACCTCCTAACCAATACTGAAAGCTCAGAATAAATGTTCTAGCATCTTGAGCTTTTTCTACTGGTAGATATTTAAGTATTGAAGGTAGTGTATTTAATAACTTCAACATTGAATCTTGGAAACTTGCTCCATCTGATTCTTTTTTCTTTTTTATTAAATCTCCAATAATACTTTTGGATTGACCAAGTTGGGCCATGCTAAATGAACCCAGCTTATTTAATCTCATTACCTCTGGCATGGAGGGGAAAACAATTGATGCTTTAAGTTTGTCTTTAAATGGAGATACCGCATCAACTACTTTTTGAGCAAGATCTTCAATGAAAATTAGTGAAGCAACAAATATATCTGCATTAGCTATATCTTCTTTAAAATCTTCAAAATTACTATCATTCCTAAGTTCTTCGATAAGATAGCCGCTAAGGTCTATACCTATTGGCCCATTCATCTTATTTATTGACTTTGCAGCTTCCGTTAAGGAATTTTGGTATTGTGGCTCAAGGACAACATAAACTGCTTTTATTACAACTTTGTGTTTGTTATCCTCAACAGGAGATACTCTGCGGTTTGCTGAGCGGACCTGCGTAAACATTGATTTTCTTTAAGTATTTCTACCAGCCTACGAATGAAAAGACGTTATTGTGTGCAATATAAATAGCGTGTAACAACCTTTAAAAAAAAATTTTTTAAAAAAATGATTGAAAATTCTAAAAAACCCGTACCAGTACTAGTTTCCGGAGCTTTAGGCAGAATGGGTAGCGAAGTTGTTAATACTGTATTAAATTCAACAGATTGTGAACTTGTTGCAGCAATCGATATAAATGAAAAGAACAATGGCTCAAATATTTCTGAATTATTAAAAGTTGAAAATTGTGATGTCTTTGTTTCAAATGATTTTGAAGGAACTTTATGTTCTGTTAGTCAAAATTATAGAAATGAAAAAATCAAACCTGTGCTGGTTGATTTTACTCATCCTGATTCTGTATATGAAAATACTAGATCAGCTATTGCATATGGTGTTTCACCAGTAGTAGGAACTACAGGTCTTAGCCCTTCGCAAATACAAGATTTGTCTGTTTTTGCTCAGAAAGCATCTGTGGGTTGTGCAATAATTCCTAATTTTTCGGTAGGTATGGTTCTTCTTCAGCAGGCGGCATCGGTAGCTGCAAGGTTTTATGACAACATTGAATTAATAGAGATGCATCATAATCAAAAAGCTGATTCTCCCAGTGGGACGTGTATAAAAACTGCAGAAATGATTGAAGAATATCCAAAGAAATTTAATCAGAATTTAGTAAAAGAGTCTGAGTCATTGAAAGGTGTAAGGGGTGGGCTCAGAGATTCAGGAATTAATATACATTCTGTACGATTACCAGGATTACTCGCTCATCAGTTAGTAATTATGGGATCTCCAGGTGAAACTTACACAATTAAGCATGACACTATTGATAGAAAGGCCTATATGCCAGGAGTTTTACAGGCTATAAAAAAAATTGGTAATTATGAAACTTTAGTTTACGGACTTGAAAAATTGATTTTTTAAAATGATAATTCCAATTAATTCAAGTCAAATTTCAAAACTTATTCCTGCAGTTGGTACTGGAAGGCAATTTAAGTACGCGTTGGGGAATCCGAGAAAAATTCTTCAAAGAGTAATAGTTTCCTCAATAGGTGGATTTATCTCTTTAATTATTAGCTCGACTGGAGATCAAACTAATAATTTCTGGTTATTCCTATGTGTAGGTTTCTTTTTGTATATCATCTGGGGCCCAATTTTGGAATCAAGTAGAAAAAATTTGCAATTAAGAAAATATAAATTTTTTTCTATATTTGATGGCTATATATCAGATATCTATAAAACAGAAAAGATAGAAAGTTCAAGAGAACAATCTAATAGGCAAGGTCGATTAGAAGTTATCGAAAACAAAAGGACTTGGTTAGTACTTGAATTAGAAGATGAAGATGGTTATTTGGAAAAATTAAGTTTTCCTATGGAAAATAAGCACAGCCAAATTAGGGTGGGTTCGAGTATTAGATGTTTAATAACATCTGATAACCGTAATTTTGACAGAGATTTTTATTTGACCGATGCTTGGCTTCCTGAAATTAACCTATGGGTTGGAGAGTATCCCTATTTATTAAGACCAGCATTTGAGGAAATTTGCTATATTTATTTGAATGGATAGTTGATGCTTATATAATCTGATGAAAAATAAATTAAATTTTAAAATTGTTGGATCAGGTCCAACAGGATTATTACTTTCAATTGTACTTTCAAAATTTGATTGCAATATTTTTTTAACTGATTTATTAACAAAGGATAGATTAATTGATAAAGATAAAACTTATGCAATTACTCACTCAACAAGAAAAATCTTATCTAAATTCGGACTTTGGGAAAAATTAGAACCATTTTTATTTGGTTTTGATACTCTTTCAATTTCAGATAGCGTAACTTCTGCTTTTGCCAATTTATCAACCTCTGACTTAGATGATGATATAAGTTCTGCTGAAAATATTGGCTGGGTAGTTAAACATTCGGATCTCATGAACGTATTTTTTCAAGAGATGGCTAATTATGAAAATATTTTTTTTATGACACCACAGAGATTATTGCGTAAAAAAATATTTTTTGATTACCAGTTCTTTTCAACTGGAGCAAACTCACTTGATAAAAAATTCTTAGATTTTGTTGATATAAAAAAATCTTATAGTCAATCTTGTTTAACTTTTAAAGTTTCTCTTAGAGGCCATTGTGAAAAGCGTGCTTATGAAATTTTTAGAAAAGAAGGCCCACTTGCATTGTTACCTTTAGAAAAAAACTTATATCAAGTAATTTGGACTTCCAGTACATCAAAGGCAATTGAAAGGTTAAATTCTGACAAGAATTTTTTAATGGATAATTTATCAACAATCTTGCCAGATAAATTTAAGTTGGACCAAATAATTGGCGAATTTAATATTTTTCCTGTTTCATTATCCTTAAATTTACCAGTTTTAAATTTAAAAAAATTAGTTTTTGTAGGAGATGCATTTCATACATTTCATCCAGTTGGTGGTCAGGGTCTAAATACTTGTTGGAGAGATGTTAATACTATTTATGATCTTTTTAATAAAAAAAATGCTATTACTAAAATGCAATTGATATTATTTAAATTCAAGTATTTTTCAAGCAGGATTTTAGATATTATCGTCACTATTTTTATAACTGACTCATTAATATCAATTTTTGCTAATAGAAACATTTTTTTATTTCCAATTAGGAAATTTTCATTTTTACTTTTAAATAAATTTCTTATTACAAGAAAATTAGTCCTTAATCAAATGACTAAATCTCTCATTTATTCAAGTATAAAATAGAATTCATGAATAATTTTGTATCTAGAGAAATGATTATTTATTTATTTAATGTATTAGGTTTAGATGAATCTACTATTGAACTTGGTATAAAATTATCTATAAAAAATAACACTCCATTACCAATATTATTATGGAGTTATGGAATGCTAACTATTGAAGAACTAGATAAGTTATATTCATTTTTATTTCAAAAAATGGAATAATAATTCTGTTATAATTTACTTATATCTTATCGAGAACAATTACAGTTTTAACTAGAGCAAATCAGATATCAAGAAAATCTATAGAGAAGCTTGATTTATTGTTATTAATACTAGAAACTATTGACTTAAATGGTATCCATTCCCTTTACTCATTATCAAATAGACTTAATTTAGATAATGTTTTACCAAATAAAGTTACTATTTGGAAAGTAAGGAACAATAATCCATTGAGAAAATCTTATGTTACTAACAATATTAAACTTACCGAATTCGATGCCTTAATTAAAATTACAGTTGAAATGTCTAAATATTTATATCCTTATATCAGAGAGATACTGAAATCTAAAGAAGATATTGGAGAGGATTCAGTTATTTGGAATGATTTTAATAAAAGATTTATTGAGTTGATTAAAGAGAGATTTAATATAGACAGTATGAGAGTGAAAAAGCTTTTGAATCATGCTGAAAATGATGAGATTATCATAAATTCTTTGCTTATTTTATCTTTTTGCATTTCAAATCAGGGTTATCAAAAGTTGAAGAATTTTTTATACGATTTTTAATATGATGCAAAACAAATTGTCTTTTCATCAATCTTCAGCAAGTCTCGAAATAATCGGATTGCCAGATTATTCCAATAATGAAAATAAAGATCAAATATCTATAATTTCTCAATGGAAATTAAAAATAGTTGATAAACCACTTATTGAAGGAAAAATTGAGCATTTAGGACCTATTATGGATGCCTTTTATATTTATTCAAATCTTTTAATCAAAAACGAAATCCCAATATATGAGTCTAAATTAATCGATATAAAAGCCGATAATCTTCACATACATAATATCGTTCTCAAGAGCTCTAAACCAAATGTAAGGCCTTTAGTTTTAAAGATTGGTAATTCATTGCTTTCAGATACAATAAATTGTTTTGATCAGTTAAATGAATCGCCAAAAGTAAGAATAGAAAAAACTGATATACTTTCTAAAATTCCTAAAAAACTAAAATTTGGGTTAAATAAAAAAGTTAAATTTTTCAATTTCTTTATTCCACCGTTTATTGCAATTTGCTCTTTAATTATATTCTCTTCTTCCTTTATTTACTTTTATAGTCCTCTTGAAAATATAGAAAAAAATGAACTAAATAAATCCTGAATAAAGAGCAATTAGCATCTTAAATACAAACGCGATACTATAGGTTAATTTCTTTTCAGAGTTATTCAAATTTATTCTTTGAGCTTTGATCTATGGCAGATTTAAACATCCCAAATTTGAATATTAGATCAGATAAATATATTTTTAAAAAAAAATTAAATTTAAGAAGAAAATCTACAAGGAGACTATTTACAGAATCTTTCTTTTTGTTTATTTTGAGTGTTTTATTAGTTTATATAAATTATTTAATTCCTAATAAAAATTTACTGTTAAAAAATCTACCTTCGACATTTAATAAATCTTTATTATTAATGATTGATCTTTTTTCATATCTCTATGATATATTTTTAGTGATTTTTATTTTTGCCTCTTCATTTACTGCTTTTATTTTAATTATAGGATCTTTTTATAGATTATTTAGAATCTCTAAGAGAAAGTCAAAGCAAATTACTTATAAATAATTTTAAATAGGTTGCATTAGGCCACCACTTCCTGAATCAGAATCATCATCATCATTTTCTGTTTCTTCTCTAAATAATGCAAATATGCCAAGTACAATTGACGAAAGAATAATAGATAGGGGTAAAATCGAGGTTTGGATTCCGACGTCTATATATTCACCCATAAAATCAGTAAATTTTTATCAACATAACCGAAATCAAACTCTTTCGCGGATTTTGAGTAATTTTTTAATAATTTATTCTTTTTTCATTAGAGGTTCTTTATCGAAATTATTTATTTCTCTTTCAAAAGACTTAAACCATAACATTAGTTGATCAATTTGGTATTGAATTTCAGTTACTCCTAAACCCCTTATTGTGATTATTGATAATTGTTCACCTTCATCAAAATGAAATTTATTTTGAACACTACTTGCTAATGAATTTTTAAGAATTTTAAAAGTGGAATTTTTTAATTTTGTCTCTATTAAGATGTTTGGTTTTTTGAGCTTGATCTTATTAAAACCACATTTTTTGGAAAGTAATTTTAGTCTCATTATCATAATTAAGGACTCAACAGGTCTGGGTAAGTTTCCATATCTATTCACCCAGTCTGTAGCTAATTCAGTTAATTCATCATTATTTGAACATTCAGTAGCAGATTTGTATGCCTCAAGTTTCTCTTCTCTGTTTAATATCCATGTTGCAGGTATAAATGCATTTATTGGGAGATCAATTTGAGTGTCGTGAACTTCTGGTATTTCTTGCCCACTGATTTCTGAAATAGCCTCATGAAGCATTTCTATATATAAATCATATCCTATAGCATTAACCTTTCCACTTTGTTCTTCTCCTAGTAAACTACCAACACCTCTTATTTCCATATCTTTCATTGCAAGTTGGTATCCACTTCCTAGTTCTGAAAAGTCTTTTATAGCTTTCAATCTTTGTTTTGCAGCGTCATTAATTTTATTTATATTTGGATAAAATAACCAAGCATGTGCTTGTACACCGCTTCTACCAACTCTTCCTCTAAGTTGATAAAGTTGTGAAAGGCCGAATTTGTGCGAATCTTCAATAATAATTGTATTTACTTTAGGGATGTCTAATCCACTTTCAATTATCGTTGTGCATATCATTAGATCTACTTCTCCATTATTAAAGGCAATCATTGCATTTTCAAGTTCCGTTTCGTTCATTTGCCCATGAGCAACAATAAATTTTAAGTTTGGAAACATAATTTTTAATTTGTTTACAGCTTGATCAATATCAGAAATTCTTGGAAGAACATAAAAAATTTGACCTCCCCTATCAAGTTCTTGATTAATGGCAGTTCTTATAACATCCATATCTATTTCAGATAAATATGTTTTTATTGATCTTCTTGATGGAGGAGGAGTATTAAGTAAGCTCATCTGTCTTAGTCCAGATAAGCTCATATAAAGTGTCCTTGGAATTGGAGTTGCCGAGAGAGTTAAAACGTCTATGTTGGCTTTGATTTTTTTAATTTTCTCCTTTTGCCTTACTCCAAATCTTTGTTCTTCATCAATAACAAGTAATCCTAAGTTTTTAATTTCTATTTCTTTTCCTAAAATTTGGTGCGTAGCTACAACTAAATCAATTTTGTTATTTTTCAAGCCTGCATAGATTTCATTTCTTTCATTAACGGTTTTGAATCTGTTGAGTAACGATACTTTTATTGGGTAAGGTGAAAATCTATTGTTTATTGTTCTCCAATGTTGCTGAGCTAGGATTGTTGTGGGTGCTAGTAATATTACCTGTTTACCTGATGTAATAGCCTTAAAAATAGCACGGACAGCGACCTCTGTTTTGCCAAATCCTACATCTCCGCAAACTAGCCTATCCATTGGCTTATCGCTTTCCATATCAGATTTTATTTCTTCTACAGCAGTAATTTGATCAGGTGTTGGTTGATAAGGGAATGATTCCTCTAATTCATCTTGCCAAGGACCATCTTCTGGATAAATGTACCCCTTTAATTTTTCTCTCTTTGCATAAAGTTTTAAAATATCGACAGCAACTTTTTTGATTTGTTTCTTATTTTTATCTTTTATTCTTTCCCATTCCGTCCCTCCTAATTTATTTATTTTTGGCTTTATTTTTCCACTTGATCTATATCTGTTAACACTACCAAGTTGATCAGCGGCAACACTTATCTTTCCATCTTGATACTGAATGACTAAATAATCTCTTGAATCTCCAGTTATATTCATTTTTTCTATTTTTAAAAATTTTCCTATTCCATGATTTTTATGAACTATAAAATCACCGGGAGTAATCTTATTTACATTTATATTTGAATTTACACTTCTTTTTTTTCTTCTTATGAATACATTATTAAAAAGAGATTGTTGTGAAAATAATTCTTTATCTGTAATAAGGACAACTTTCCATATCGGAAGGTAAAAACCTTCGATTTCGTAATTGTTCTTATTTTTTAAAATTAAAGGAGTTGAATTATTAATTGACTTAAATGCTTCATCAATATCATTAGGATTGCTTAAGAAGTTTGTATTACATTCATGCTCAAAAAGTAAAGTCCTAGTTCTCAATGGCTGTGCTGATAATATCCATACTTTTTCATTATTTTTTATATTTTTATTTATATCATTGGATAATTTTCCTATATTTTTAGAGTATGAATTTATCCTTTTATCATTTAACAAAAACTTATTATCAATATTAACTTTAGATTCAAATTCATAGAATTTTATCAAATTAAAATTTTCTAGTGAATTTAATATTTCGTCAAATTTTAAATGTAAATTAGGTTTGGCCACTAAATTAATATCATTATTTTTAAGGTTCTCATTTAATTCATACTCACAATTATCAAAATTACTTTCTGAATCTAGATACCAATTATTTGCAAATTTAGTACAATCTTCTAATTCATCAATTACAAGAATTGTTTCCCTATCAATAAAATCTATAATATTTGAGGGTTGTTTTTCAATTATTCCTAAATAACGATCAAGATTATTTTTATTTATATCTTCTGAATTAAAAATACCGTTCTTTGAAAAATTATTTAACTTATCTTTTATTAGCAAATCAAATCCAGCCTGTATTATTTCAATATTTTTGATACTTTCTAATGTTTTCTGTGTATGGGGATCATATTCTCTTATCTTCTCAATTACATCATCAAAAAATTCTAATCTTATAGGAAACTCATTATTGATAGGATAAATATCTATTATTTCCCCTCTCCTACTCCAGAATCCCTCTGTTGAAGTTACATTATCCTTCGTATAACCAAGCAAAGTAAGTTTATTTGCTAATTCTTGAATCTCGATTTGAACCCCTTTTTGCAAATCTAACTTATTTTCAATTAATAAGTTTTTATTTATTAGATGAGGTTGTAGTGATCTCTCTGTTGATATAACAATATTAAGTTCATCTTTCTCTTTTTTTATTAATTTGGATAAAACAGTAAGCTGACTAAATTCAATTTCTTTGGATTTATTAATTGATGAGTATGGTAGATGTTCTATTGGAGGATAATATAAAACTGCTTTATCATTTATACTTTCAAAATAACCAATCCATTTGTAAGCAATTTCTACATTAGGACAAATTAATAATATATTTTTTCCCTCTTTTTTTGCGATGCTATCTAAGATTATTGATTTTGCATATCTACTTGAACCAACAATATTTAATTCATTATTTTTTGAAATTCTTTTTATTAATTCAGAAGTAATTTGTGAGTTCGAAATATAATCAACTAAAGTATTTAAACTCATTTATAGTTATTAATCTTGATTACAAATATCCGGTACATTATATTAGATTTTATACTGATTGTGAATAATATTTGATGGATTCAGCTGCAATAAATTCTTTTATACCTACACTAGATCAGGTAGATAGTTGGTACGAAATCTTTACCCTTTTACCAATATTAATTGTTCTAGAATTATTATTATCGGCAGATAATGCTGTCGCACTAGCTTCTCTTACTAAATCTCTCGACAGTTCAGAATTAAGGTCAAGAGCCTTAAATATTGGCATAACAATATCTTTATTATTTAGGATTATTCTGATTATATTATCTAATGTTCTTCTAAAGTTTATTCTTATTAGAGTTTTTGCTGGTTTTTATTTAATATACTTATTCTTCTCAAATGTTTTTTTAAATTCAGATATAGAAAACACTGAAAATGGGACGGATAATAATAAAAATAATTTTAGGTTCTTAAGGGTTGTAGCGCTTCTTTCAATTACTGATTTTGCTTTTTCCATAGATAGTATCACTACTGCAGTAGCTATCAGTGATCAATACATATTAATTATATTTGGAGCAGTGATTGGAGTATTAGCCTTAAGATTTACATCGGGAATTTTTCTAAAACTTCTGGATATATTTTCTAGATTAGAAACAGCCGGTTACGTAGCAATTTTAATAGTGGGGATTAAACTTTTACTAAATACGTTAATTAAAGAATCTTTTCTACCAGACTACTATTTTTATTTTTTCATTCTTTTTGCCTTTATTTGGGGATTCTCTAAAAAAGAATCTTAAACTTAATCTGAGAAATATTCACCTACTGATGGCATTAACTGTTGTATCAATTGCTTTTTGCTAGAAATGTTTTTGCCTTCAAGTTTGGCTTCTAACAAAAGAATAGGATCAGTTTTAGTTGAAATCATTATCCCTTCATTTTCGATTACAGCAAGAATAATACCTGGTCTTGTATGATTGCTCATGATAAAGTATTTTTCATTTTTAATTTCATCACTACTCAAAACTTTGATTTTAAGTATTTTTAGGTTCTTACCTCTAAATGTTGTATTTGCTCGTGGGTATAATCCTCTTATTTTTTGAGAAATTTCAATTGCCTCATTACCCCAATCAACTCTAAAGTCTGATTTTTCAATCATTCTTGCGTAAGTAATTTCTCTCCCAAGGGAATTTTGTTTTGTTAATTGAGAATTAGTATTTTTATAAATATTTTCTTCGAGTAATGATGTGGCATTTAAAAATAGTTTTGCAGATAAATTACTAAGTTTTTCCGATAGTGTATTTAAATTATCGTCATTACCAATTTTAATTTTTTCTTCCAATAATAAGTCGCCAGTATCTAGTCCCTCATTCATTTTCATGATTCCTACACCAGTAAATTCATCGCCTTTTATTAGTGACCATTGGATTGGGGCTGCACCACGCCATCTTGGAAGTAATGAAGCATGTGCGTTCCAACATCCAAATTTTGGGATTTCCAATATCTCTTTGGGTAATATTTTCCCGTAAGCTATAACTATAAATAGATCACAAGAAAGTGATTTAAGTTCATTTATAAAATGTATATTTTCTCTGATTTTTGCTGGAGTATAAATTTTTATAGATTCTTGCTCGGCAAAGCTTTTAATAGGTGAGGGTATTAATTTATTTCCCCTAGATCGTTTCTTATCGGGTTGGGTAACTACTCCTACAACCTCATACTTAGATTTAATAAAAAAATCAAGGCTCGCAATTGAATATTCAGGTGTTCCCCAGAATATAATTCTCACGCGTCACCAGTTATTGATAATTCATCTACCCATATATGTGGAGAAATTCCACTAGTTGTTACTTTTTGGTTTGATTCAATATTTACTATATTCTTTAAAAGATATTTGATATCACCCGCTACGGTTGCAGATTCTATTGAGATTTTTTCACCTTTTTTATAGAGCCATCCATCAAATGGAAGAGAGAACGAACCTTGACTTGCTCTGACACCTGCATGGATTGCGTTTAGTTCTTCAATATAAACAAATTCTCCCTCATATGTAGAGTGATCTAATGATGATTTTAGATCTGAGTTTTCCGCTGATTTCTCAACTACTATCCAATCAGGAGATACTGAGACTTTTGACCCTAGTCCAGCGTGGCCTGTTGGCATTGTTTTAAATATTCTTGCAGTTGATTCAGAATGTATAAAATTTTCAAGTCTCCCTTTGTTAATTAAACATAGTCTTTTGGTAGGAGTTCCCTCTCCATCAAATGGTGATGAAGAAATATTCTTTTCGTGAAGACCATCATCATAAATATTAAGTGCTTCTGTAGATAGTTTCTCTCCAATAGAATTTTTATTAGATAAACTAACTCCATCTAAAATGCTTCTAGCATTAAACATTGAACTAAAGGCATTAATGATCGTTAAAAAAGACTCAGGGGAAAAACATATTAAATATTTATGAGTTTTAATAGATGAATAATTTAAATGAGAAATTGTTTTATTAGAAGCGTCTTTAATACACGACTCTATATCTATATCTTCAACTCCATATCCAAGTTTTACAGAACCTGAGCTACGAGGTTTCTTATTTTTCTCTTCTGCTCTTGCATATAAGTAAAGTGCAGCTTGACTTTTGGTATAACTTCGAAAGGCACCATCACTGTTTGCATAAACTCTCTCATAAAAACTCTCAGATAGACCATTATACGGAACAGATTTTATGGATTCATGGCTTTCTAATAGTTTTACTTCCGCTTCTCTTAAAAGAGTAAGTAATTTTTTTATACCAACAGGATTTCTTTTTTTTGAGTCCTTAACTTCAATAGGATCCTTTGCAAGTGGCGAGAATTCTGTTCTCTCATTCTTGTTACCAAAATCAGATGCAATATTTGCTTGATTTAGAGCTTTTTTAATACCAGATTCACTTATATCACTAGTTGTTGTAATACCAACTAAATTAGATTCGTTCCAAACTCTTATAGTTAAAACTTGCTTTTGTGATGCTTTAAGTTGTTTAGCCTCACCTTTATCTACTTGCACAGAATAATCATTAGAAAAGCTTGCACCATAATCCCATTTTTTAAGATTTAGAGAATCTGCAGCTTTAGTGATTTGAGTTGTTATTTCTTTTGAATTCATATTCTATCTTCCGCCAACAGTGATTGAATCAACCTTAATATGAGGTTGGCCTACAGTTACGTTGACACTTCCACTGATGGATCCACAGAATCCAGGAGCTAATTCGAGGTCATTTCCGCACATTGATATCTTTGGCATAACTTCTTTAGCCTCACCAATCAAAGTTGCTCCCTTTACTGGATTAGTTAATTTTCCATTTTTAATTAGATATCCTTCTTCTACTGCAAAATTAAATTGTCCTGTAGCACCTACACTGCCACCACCCATTGATTTGCAGTAAAGGCCATCACTAATACTATTGATTAATTCCTCTTTCGAATGCTCACCTTTAGCTATATAAGTATTTCTCATTCGTGAAGCTGCAGCAAAAGAATAATTTTGTCTTCTTCCACTTCCTGTTCTTTTATGCCCAGTTCTTAATTCACCTGCCCTGTCGGATATAAATTTTTTTAAAATTCCATCTTTTATAAGAACTGATTTTTCGGGTTCCATACCTTCATCATCTACTGATAATGAACCAAAGGATCCCTCTGAAATCCCTTCATCTATTGCTGTTACAGATTCATGTGCAATTTTTTCATTCAACTTATTCTCAAATGGTGTTGTTCCTCTCTCTATTTGAGTAGTTTCAAGTAAATGACCGCAGGCTTCGTGGAATATAACACCACCAAATTTATTAGCTAATACAACAGGCATTTGTCCCGCATCAACATAATCTGCATACAGCATGTTCATTGAGCTTTCAAATACATCATTAGCTGCTTTTTCATGATCCCATAATCTGAATTCATGAGGCATTCCTGACGATCCAAACCTTCTACTTCCACTGGATCTATATTGGGCATCACTAGCAATCACGTTGAGTCCAACTGTTTGATGCAGCCTAATATCTGAGACATAGGTTCCATCGCTTGAGGCTATAATTACCTCTTGAAGATTTCTTGAGTAACTTCCTTTTCTAGCTATTATTTTATTATTTTTTTTAAGAGACTTTGTGCTGACTAATAGTTTTTCACTTATCTCATGAATAGATGGGACTTCACTAATCCATTTTTTCTTGGATAAACTATAGTCCCTATGTTTATCTAGACCTTTAAAAACTTCTCTTTTTTTATTATCTGTAATGTCTAACATCTCAATAGCCTGAGATACTGACCTCATCAAGCCATTCTTTGTTAAATCATTTGTACTTACAAATCCATCTTTTTTATCTTTGAAGATTCTAATACCAGCACCCCTTCCAAATGATGGACTTACACTTGTAATGAAATCCTCTTCAGCTAGAACGCTTGAATTGTCTGTATTCTCTATAAAGATTTCTACAAAATCAGCCCCAAGTCCAATCCCATAGAAAATAATTTCTTCTAATAAATCTTTATTACAGCTACCAAAAATGATTTCATTTGATTTGATTTGTGACGAAAGCATATGACTTTATAAATCTTCTCCGTATGAAAGATTATCTAATCGAAGGTTGGAAATCTTTGCTATCAAGAGGTTTTAATAAGTATAGTCTTAATAATTGGTAACCGTTTGATAAATATTTAGGTAATTTTTTAAAAGTTTTAGATACTTTATTTCCATCGGTGCTTGCAATATCGGAAAGAACCTTATTATTCTCTACTATTTTATCTAATCTTCCATAAAAAGATTTATCATAAACGTCCATTACTACAGGGAAAACTCTAGCTGCCGTTTCATTTGTTTTATTAATAACAAACTGGTCGTAATCTTTTGCATCTAAACCTAGTGAACTGTAGAAATCTTTTTTAATTCCCAAATCCCTTGCATACATAGTTGCAAATACAGCTAATAGAAAAAACCTAGACCATAACTTGGATGTTAATGGAAGATTATTCAAAAAATATCTAAATCTATGGAAGTAGTCAAATAGTGGGTGGGTAAAGGTAGAACCGCCAATGGTAATTTTTTGACTTAAAGATTTAACTGTACGTGGCTGTGCTTTCATCAGAGCATCAAAGAAATCCCCATGTCTATTTTCATCCTGACACCAATTTTCAAAATAATTAAACAGTGGAAAAATTTTGCTGTCTGGATTTTTTTCAAGATGCCTATAAATTGCAATGTATCTCCAATAGCCTATTTTTTCAGATAAATAAGTAGCGTAAAAAATACTTCTTGGTGGGAAATATGTGTAATCCTTGTTTGCTGTTAAAAAACCTAAATCTAACTGTAATCCAAAATCACTCATAGATTTATTCAAGAAACCTGCGTGTCTAGCTTCGTCTCTGGCCATATGTGCAAAACATTCAGCAAGAAGAGGGTTTTTGTCTTTAATCCTTTTGCTAAGCTCCTTGTAAAGTAAAAAACCTGAAAATTCTGATGTACAACTTCCTTCAAGAAAATCAACAAAAAGTTCTCTTGTCTCAGGATCTAACTTTTCAGCAGCCCCTTCAAATTCACTATTTCTTACAAAATGATGCCTATTGTAGTCTTTCCTAAATTCCTCACATATCGCTTCTAATTCCTCTTCATTTATTGATAAATCCATATTTTCCATTGCCTCAAAGTCTGTTGTGTAAAACCTGGGTGACAAAATTGTTTCCTTAGCTGGAGCTTTTCCTCTATTTACTTCTTTTTTATTTGTAGATTCAATAGTTGATTGGGACATCTTTAACTGTTTTGTTATAACTATTATTTACTATTATTTGCATTTTCGAGGGAAAAGTTAACTTGGTGTTATTCTTTTTTTAATTAACTCCTATCAATTTTTGTCCATTTAATCTCTGCAATACTCTTGAAATGATTAATTTGAGGGTTATCCTTTTTTCGTCAATAAGAAATGATTCAATAATGCTAGGTGTTTGATTAGGTTTGGATAAAGAAATACTTTTTAAAGAACTTATGTCGTCCTTTTCAAAAGATAACCAAAAGTTGCAAGTATCTTTAATTTCACAATTAATAACCCAACATTTATCTCCTGCTATGGGTCTATTGGTGTTTTGTAGATTTATATAATTTATTTCTAATCCTCTTTGATTAATCTCTTGTATTAAAGAAGGAATTAAATGAACATTGACAAATTCTTGAAAAGGCTTTTTCTCTATTGGGATTTCTTTTTTGGGTTTTGGAATATTTTTAACAGGTATATCATTTCCATTTTTTATGTCAACTTTGGGAGCAGAATTATCTTGAGAGGTAGAATTATTTTCTTTAATATCTAGTACTTCTGATTTAGGTTCTTTTATTTCTTCAGAGTTTGATTTAGAAGTTTTTTCAGTAATTTCTTTATTAACTTCATTATTTATATCTAAATTTTCTTCCATAAAAAAAATTATTTAAATTTATTATAAATTAAAAAATCATTTTTTATTTAAATAATTTATTTTACCAATCATTATCAGAATTATCCCAGTCATCTTTATTATCTAAATCTGAATAATTTCGATCTTTTTTAAAATTATTATCATTCATATTTTTGATTACTCTGTAATTAACAGAAATTGTTGGTTGAGTTTCTCTAACATCCCTTTGTGGCGGCATCTCAACGCTTGGTTCCATATCTTCTTCATTATTTTGTGATACAAAATCATCTTCCACATCTTCGCTAATATTATTTTTAAAACTTGTACTAGTAATTGTTGTATTCAATAAAGTACTTACAAATAAACCAGAAAAAAACGAAATACTAATTAATTTACCTATACTTACTTCTTGGAGAGTCCATTTAAAGTATCTAAATGAAGTCTTTTGATTATTATTTGTATATAATAAAATTTGAAAAATAATTATTAAAAAAAGAGTTAAAAGTAAATATTTTTTCTTAAACATAATCATAAAAAGTTATCTTAAATTTTTTGCTTAATATTTCCATAATATATTTTGTGTAAATTTATTTATGTTAATTCTAAATCAATTTGATATTTAAGAATATCGACTTTTATTATTTTTACTTCTATTACATCTCCAACTTTATATGATTTTTTAGATTTTCTTCCAATCAATAGATTCTGCCTTGACCTGTATTCATACCAATCATTATTAAGAGTGCTTACGTGTACTAAACCCTCTACATTTAGTTCTGATATCTCAACAAAGAAACCATACGTTTGAACCGATAAAATAAACCCACTATAAATATTACCTAGTAATTTTTCAGCTTTTCTTACTTTTTTTATATTTATCATATTAGATTTATATTGGCTAACTTTGTACTTGAATTCATTAAGTTTATCTATCACAAACTTGTTAAATAATATTTCTAGATTTTTTGAAATTGATGAATTAAATATTTCCCAATTTACTAATTCTAATGAATTACTCTCAGATATATATATTTCATTAATACTATTTTTCTTTGATTTCTTACCATTTATTATCATATTAAAAATACAGTACTGATTTATAAGATTTGAGAAGTCAAATCCAGGAATTGTCCATGGAGAAATAAATAATTTTTCTGATTCATCATTATCAGGATCTTCAGGTATCAACCTTATTTCATTGTCCTTAAATTCATTGATTAGAAGTTTATGTAAGATTCTTTTTTTATTATCATCGCCACATAATTTAATTACTTGACTAAATGTCAAATTGCCATCTTCATTAAGCTCTACATCATTATCAATAAATTCTGAATATTTGATAATTTCATTAGCATTAACGTAATCTATTCCATTTGAGATGTATCCTGCACTTTTTAAGCCATATTGATTTGAATGTTTGTACCATATTAAATTAGCTTCATATAATATTGGTGAAAGGAAAGTTTGGCAATCTTCTTTATTTAATGATTCAAAATATCCTTTTGAATGCTCAGCTGGATTGTGAATAAAAAATTCTTCTAGTGAATCAATTTTATTGATTGGCGCAGGAATTTCAACCTTACCCTCCAAAAGATGTGTTTCTCTGAATGAATGTGATATCTCCAGTATTTTATCTAAATCTTCGACATATTCTTTTATGGGTTTTAATACCCGCGAGGTTATTCTTGATTTGCTTTTTCTAGATAGAAGCGCGTCAGTATAATCACTTCCAACAATAAGAGTGCATTTTACTAAAGTAAGGTGAAATGACCAATCAATTATTTCATTATCACTATTTAAATTCACGCAGAGGCTTATTGCTTCATTCTTTTCACCAAATTTAAATTCAGAATCTTTTCTTATGGCTTCACCAAGGTAGTTTTGCCAATCATTTAATAAGGGTAATGATTCAAAGCCTTTGAATAATATTTCTAGAGATTTTTTACTATTTAGATCTACTCTTTCTGCAAGATTAGTTGTATGTATCCATAATTTAGTATTTTTATTTTTCCCCTGCTCTATTTGAATCATTGGGAGCATTGGAGAATTATTAGAATTCCAACTTTTGAATAAATAAGAGTTTTTATCTGTAAGGTCTACCCTCTCCCTTTGTTCTATTTTTTTTGATTCAATATTATTTAAATCGTATGATTTAATAATATTGCTTTTTGATAAAACAAAATCCATATCATAGTCTTCATTATTGTTTAGTTTTAATTCTTGTATCACATGACCTAGTCCCTCTTCTTGACCTATGGGAAATCTATCAATCTCAACTTTTACTATATTCTTATTGTCTGGATTGAAAGTGTATTTTTTGTCCTCTTTTGGAAGTTTAATTTTAGAAAGGATCCTATCGTCTATTGGGATGGCATATACATCATTTTTTATTATTTCTACTTTAGAAAGAAGAATTTGATTTGATCTTTCAAGAATACAATCAACTATTCCTTCAGGTGATCTTCTTCTATATCCCTCTTTTATTATCCTTAATAAAACTTTATCTCCATTCCATGCATAGTTAAGTAGATTTTCTTTAATGTAGATATCTTCTTTGTCTTTTCCTCTTACAGCAAAGCAATAGCCTTTGCTACTACATCTTATTTTGGCGACGAGATGATCACTATTTTTTATGCAGGTATATTCATCATTTTCATTTTTATTAATTATTTCAAGTTTTTCAAGAGCTTTTAAAGCAATATCTAATTTATCCTTATCAGATTTCTTTATTATTTTTAATAATCTGCATAATTTTTTATATTCCAACCCTTCTGACTGATTAAGATTATCAATTATTGAAGATGATGTGAACATGATCTAAATAAATTTATAAATTAATTTAGGTGTATACAATTCATTATTACATCTTATTAACCAAGCTTAAAACTAATTATTTTCTTTCTCTTCTTTTTCTTCTTTATCGATGGTGAAAGAGTTGATAAAAAGCTTTACACCAATAATGAAAAATGTAATGGACGCTATTGACTTTAGAACTACTTCGGGTAAAAAACTTGAAATAGAACCACCTGTTAAAGCTCCTAGTAAACTTGCAAAAACAAGTGCTGAAGAAGATCCTAGAAAAACTGCTAATGGTTTATTTGAAGTGCCACTTATAGTTAAAGTAGCTAGTTGAGTTTTGTCACCTAATTCAGCTATGAAAACGGTTAGGAATGTTGATAGTAATAAACTTAAAACCATTTATAAATAATTTTTGAATGTTTCATAAGCTAAAAATATACTTATCAAAATCATTAAAGTACCAGTAGATAAAGCAAATTTGCTAGGAGATATTTTTTTTGATACCCATTTACCTATAAGAACTCCTACTACGCTAGAGCTTATTAATGCTAGAGAACTTCCAAGAAAAACAACTATTGGCCTGCCCGATTCAGCAGAAAGCATTAATGTGGCTATCTGAGTTTTATCGCCTAGTTCAGCAATAAATATTGTTGAAAAAGTCGTTATAAATATTGAAAAAAAACTTTTTTCTAGATTGTTTTCTTTTTTTTCTAATTTACTATTCATTTTCCTGAAACAGCAATTCTAAAAGTTTTCATCTCTTTACTTTGGTATCCATAATTTGATGAAATATGTTGTTTGCAGCAATCTATTAAAAATTTATCACCTGATTTCAAATATCCTTTAAATGAAGTTGAAAATTCATTTACCCGGCAAAAATGTGGTCTTGTTTCATAAATTAAGCATTTTTTATTTTGTCTGTCCAGGTTTTTACACCAACCGTCTTTAGCCGTCATAGAGTTTATCAAAGCTATATCTTCTTTGTTAAGTTTGTCAGCCAAATCGCTTCTTTCGTTCAAGTCGAATTTACAACAAGCTCCGCAATTTTCTATACATGTCCATGATTTCATAATTTAATTCAATCTTGTAACGTATCAGTACAGTTTCGTCATTTATTTGTAAAAATAGTATCACAAAACAAATTCATTAATCATGGCAACACTTATTCCTTTGGCTGTAGTTGCGTTAGCAGGACCAGCAATAATTGCTCTTGTATTTTACCGTAAATAAAAGAAATTCTTTTTGGTGACATATCTGGAGGGTGTTTATTGGGATTTAGATGGTACCATCGCAAATACTGAATTAGAGGCTCATCTACCTGCTTTTAATAATGCTTTCAATGACCTTGGTATTAATTGGTATTGGGACACTAATAAATACATAAAACTTTTGAAGATAAACGGGGGCAAAAATAGGATTGCTTATTACGCTAAATCGAATAATGATGTTTTCTCAGAAGATTTAATTCTCAAAATTCATGAAACAAAACAGTTTCATTATTTAGAAATCATAAAAAAGAATTGCGTTAATTTCAAAACTGGTGTTTTTAGATTAATAAATGAATTACATAAAAAAAAAGTAAGACAATTTATTGTTACTTCAAGTTCAAGAAATCAAGTTAATTTACTTGTTGAAATTCTTTTTAATGGCTTCAACCCTTTTGAGTTCATTATTTCAAGTGAAGACGTTGAATTAAAGAAACCAAATCCATTACCATATTTAAAGGCGATCCAATTAAGTGGTATAAGCAAAAACAACTCAATTGTTTTTGAAGACTCCAATCCAGGATTGAAATCTTCCTTGGCAGCTGACTTGCCTACAATTTTTGTTCCTTCAAATATCCCAATTGTTCTTGAGGAAAATATTAAATTAGATTGTATTTTAGACAGTCTTGGTGATGAGAATAATGTGGCAAATGTAATTAAAGGACCTAAACTAAAAAAATCATATGTTGACTATAGCTTTCTATGTGATTATCTAGTGTCCTTTAGTAATGCAAAAAACTAATTTTTCAAGATTTACCTACCAGTTAAATAATTTATTTTTTGGTTTTCTAAGTGATACTTGGAGGACAAAATCTATTGGTCTAATTTCTGTTTTGACAGGTTATTTTTTGTTCGCAAATTTTCTTACAAAATTTATATCTGAAGGTAAAAATGAATTAATTATGGCACCAATAATTATTGTTTTTATTGAAATTATTATAAGAATTAGACCTTCCTCTAATTCAAAATTCTATTATATTTGGACCGTAGTTGATAAATTAAGAATAGGTGCAATTTATGCCGTTATACTTGAGGCATTTAAATTAGGGTCTTAAAAGCTATTATTCTTCTTCTTCTTCAATAGGATAAACAAATCCTTGAGCTTTTCCAGTTAAAACTGATTTACCTAAAGATATAGCTTTTTGAGCTGCTAATGCTGCCTTCCCTTTCCAGACAGCGTGCCTTTGGTTCCTCTTGCTCTTTGATTTTTTCTTCTTTGGTACAGCCATTCTGTTTCTTTATTTCCATATATTAATATAACCCTTAACTGGTTATCTCCAAAACTTTTGAGTATATTTTGTTTATATACGTCAATTTTTTCAATAAGCATATATGCTTTATTAATCACTTGTAAAGATTAGTGTTTAGATCAAAATTCTCATATTCAAATTCTAAATCAAGTTATTCGGATCTTCTAGAAGATATAGAGACGGGAAAAATAGAATCAATATTTTTCTATCCGAGACAGAGAGAAATTGATGTTATATACAAAAATGGAGATAAATTTAAAATACCTATCCTTTACAACGATCAATTAATTCTTGAAAAGGCTACTGAAAATAAAGTGGATCTCACTATTAATAATAGTAGAAAAGAAGCTTCAGCTGCTAATTCGTTCGCTTCAATAAGTCTTTTCCTGATTTTTATATTAGCTATAGTTTTAATCTTGAGGAGTACATCAAAATTGGCATCCAAAGCCTTTGGTTTTACTAAAAATCAATCTAAATTTGTAACTATTGATGATGTAGAAACGAGATTCGATGATGTAGCTGGTGTTCCTGAAGCAGCTGAGGAATTAAAAGAGGTAATAACTTTTTTGAAAGAACCAAAGAAATTTGAAAATCTTGGAGCAAAAGTC
The DNA here is from genome assembly GCF_902536725.1 of uncultured Prochlorococcus sp. GTDB lineage: Bacteria > Cyanobacteriota > Cyanobacteriia > PCC-6307 > Cyanobiaceae > Prochlorococcus_A. The sequence continues at coordinate 78,774 of NZ_CACAYO010000004.1, read as the reverse complement.
CCTAAGGGAGTTCTTTTAATTGGCCCACCAGGAACAGGTAAAACATTATTGGCTAAAGCAATTGCTGGTGAATCAGGGGTTCCTTTTCTCTCAATATCGGCATCGGAGTTTGTAGAACTTTTTGTTGGTGTTGGTGCAAGCCGTGTGCGGGATCTATTCTCTAAGGCGAAGGAAAAATCTCCTTGTATTATTTTTATTGATGAAATTGATTCTATTGGTAGGCAAAGAGGTTCTGGGATCGGAGGTGGAAATGATGAGAGAGAGCAAACGCTTAATCAGCTTTTAACTGAATTAGATGGGTTTGCTGATAATTCCGGAATTATTGTTTTAGCAGCAACAAATAGACCAGATATATTGGATGCAGCATTATTAAGACCAGGGAGATTTGATAGAAAAATTGAAGTAATGCTCCCTGATTTAGATGGAAGAAAAAAAATTCTTTCAGTTCACTCACTTTCCAAACCACTTTCAAGCAAAGTTGACTTAGGATATTGGGCTTCTAGAACAGTTGGATTTTCGGGAGCAGATCTTGCGAATTTGATGAATGAGAGCGCTATTCACTGTGCAAGAGATAAATCAAAATTAATCAGTGATCTTCATATAGAAAATGCTCTTGATAAAATAAGCATTGGCCTGAGAAGTTCATTAATAACTTCTCTAAATATGAAAAAAATTATTGCTTATAACGAGGTAGGCAGAGCGATTGTATCTGCTGTGAGAAATGGAATTGAATCAGTTGATAAGATTACGATCCTACCAAGATCTGGATCTATAGGAGGATATACAAAAATATGCCCAGACGAAGATGTAATTTCTAGTGGATTGATTTCAAAAAAATTATTATTTTCGAAAATTGAAATAGCTTTAGCTGGAAGAGCAGCAGAAACGATAGTTTTTGGTGAAGGTGAAATTACACAATGCTCCATGAATGATATCTCTTATGCGACGAATATCGTAAGGGAAATGGTTACAAAATATGGATTTTCAATTATTGGTCCAATTTCAATGGATTCTGATAATAATGAAATGTATTTAGGAGATGGATTATTTAGAAGAAAGCCTCTCATAGCTGAAAATACTAGTTCTAGAATAGATAATGAAATGATAAATATTTCTAAAATTTCATTAAATAATTCAATAAAAATATTGAAAAAAAATAGAGTCTTATTAGATAAATTAGTTGATATACTTTTAAATCAAGAAACTATTGATAAAAAAGTTTTTAAATTAACAACTTCTAAATTGTTGAAAGTTTGATTTAATTGATTTAAATAAAAAAATTTTTCTTGATAATTAAAAGCAATACAAATAGGTTATTATTAACACTTTCATTTATACTTATTCTTCCATTTGTACAAAAACAATGGTTAAATTTGTATTCACTCAATATTAATGATATTTCTTTTTATTCAATCCTTTACTATTTGAGCGGAGCAATATGTCCATCTTTGGTGTATATAAACTCTTTAAAAAACTATACATACTATAATTTTGCTAAGGCTAATACCCAAAGTATAAAAATAATTAAAGGAAAAAAATTATTATTCTTAGTAGCGATAAATTTAATATTTCTCTCTAATTTTATAGCTAATTATTTATATATAAATTTTGATCTTATTTTTAATTTATTTTTTGAAGGAATTAATGTACCAATAGCGGATATTCCACAGTTAAGTTTTTTCATATTTTTAATTTCTATTCTTTTAATTTTTAAGAAATCTAGGTTTCTGTTGAAAAAAATAATATTGGTAAATTTTATTTTAATTTCTCTCTATCTTTGGCATATTCAAATTAATAATATTACTGTTGATGATCAGTTTCATATTTATAGATATTTTGGTTTAAATGATTTAAATTTAATTAATCTTTTTATCCTAGTCGCCATAGAAATTTCTTTTTATACGTGGTCCTTCTTATCATATAAAACTAATTTGAGCGATTGGATTGTACCCAAACCTCAAAAAATGGATCTTATCCCCTTTTTGAATATATTTATTTTTTATTTTTTTATAATTATTTACTACTCAATACTTGTTTAAATGTTTCTAATTCTTCTATAGCGCAGAAAAATATTCCTTACTACCTTTGGGGTCCTCTAACATTGTTTTCTCACCGGGAGTCCAGTTTGCTGGACATACTTCGTCGGGGTTTGCCGCAACGTATTGATAACCTTGAAGAATCCTTAGCGTTTCATCAACATTTCTACCTACAGGAGCCTTGTTAACAGTCGTATGCATAACTATTCCTTCGGGATTGATAAGAAATAAACCTCTATCAGCCTCCCCATCATCATTTAGAACATTGTACGCCTGGCAAATTTCTCTTTTTAAGTCAGAAACTAACGGATAGTTAATATCACCTATACCTCCTTCATTCCTTGGGGTTTGTATCCAAGCTAAATGACAGTGTTTGCTATCAACTGATACCCCAAGTATTTCCGTATTTAGTGCCGAGAAATCTTGGTATCTATCACTAAATGCAGTGATTTCAGTTGGACATACAAATGTAAAATCTAGTGGGTAAAAGAATAGAACAACCCATTTACCTCTTAGATCTGAAAGTGTAATATCCTTAAACTCTTGATCATATACTGCTGTAGCACTAAAGTCTGGTGCTTCTTGGCCAACTCTTAAGCTCATGAAAAATTTGTCCTTATTTAAATTATGTATGGTCTAAAAGACCGTAATAAGTATTATAATTTTTTTAATAATGAATTAGCAAGTTTTTTTTTTATTCAATGAAATGGCACTATTCCTTTACTAGGAAATTTACAATTTTGAATCACAATAAACTTTTAAAAAATCTCAAAAAGGAGTTAATTAAATATCCTATTAACAGACTTGACAATAAAAATTCGAATTAAAAGAAATTTTATTTTATTTAAGATTACTTAAAATTTTAATCTCTATAATTAGAAATATTTTTTTATTATTTTTTTAATTATGGCTAAATATATTGAAAGACTAAAGGAAAAAGTTAAAATAAAAAAATTTGATTCTAATCAGCCAATTGGAGCTTGGATTTTCGTTGTAATTTTGAATATAATTGGATTTGCTGGTTATTTTTACTTAAAAATAAATCATATACAACTAGGTAGTTAAAAACTTATCTTATTTCCTTCTTAATTGAGCGACAAAAATTTTTTAGTCTTTCATTTCTCGTTAAGTCAGGTAAAGTCCAAATTGATTCTGTCTTAGGCAATGGATCTTTGTTCCATTCCTTGAATTCTTCCATTATCGAAGCATTATTTAATTTTGATGTACATTGTTTTCGTTTTTTTAGATATTTTCTTATCACTGTAAGATTTGCATCTATATATTCGCTCATAATAAATACTTAGTCTTATATTAATTTATCATCTAGCAAGTTCTAATTTAAAGAAAAGATTAATTAGACATTTTGAACTGCTTGAAAAAGTCCAAACGAATAACCTCCTATTAGGATCCATCCAAGTACGCTTGATATTATTGTAGATCTTCTATTATGTCTCCTCAAAGCTGATTCAATCATTTCATTAACTTCATCTCGATTAAGGTATTCTTTCTTTGATTTTTTCATTTTTTTCTTTTTACAATAAACGAATTTTTAAGAAAGTGAGCTTAAGATGTTTTCCTATAAGTAAAAATTTTAATTTTGATGATTTTATAAATTATTTTTATATTTACTATAAAATTTATAATGAAATTTTAAGAAAAATTTTTAAAATTACGAGTTAAAGTATTTGAATTGAAGGATCATAGTTTTTTATACAAACAATGAATATTAATGATAAATCTGTTTTAGAAATGCTTAATAAACTAATTGTTATTAATAGGCTAAATAAAATTCAAATTCTTCAAATGGTGAATTTAGTTTCAATATCAAATGATATCGATGATTTAAAGGATAATTTGAAATGGGAAAGTTCTAAATCATTTCATTAAAATATATAAAAAACATAAACTTAATGTTTGATAATTATTAATTCTTGAGATTTACATAAGAGATATTTAATAGTCAATTAAATTAATTAAGAGTTTTATGAATATATTATATTTGCTATTCAAATAAATTTTTGATAGAGATTTTTCTTATAAGAAACTTGCTCTTGTTGGCTATAATTAAGAGTTGTTTTCTTATTCTTGCTAAATGATTTAATTAATATTGTAGAAGTGGTTATTATAATTATTAGTATTAGTAAATCTCCAACGGTAATCCCTCTCTCCTTTAAATTCATGATAAAAAATATATTTTGTTTAAATATAGCTTTTATTATTTAATAAACTAATTTTTTTAACAAACGTGCTAAAAACACATATGAAGGAAATATAAAAAGAATATAAAAATATTGAGACTATAACCTTTTAAGTCATATAAGAAAATATAGACGAAATTATTATATGGAAGTCAAAAAAAAAATTAGTAGTTCTAACACTCCTTATTTTTTCTCTAAAGAGATGATTATTACAAAAAAATCACTTAACGAAAATCAACTCAAATTTACTTATCAAAAACAGTTAATCTCAGATCTAGATAATAAGCACAAAGAATGGTCAAAATCGATTAACAGTAGCTTTTAAAAGCTTTCGTTGATTATTCTTAAAAGTTTATTTCTTTTGATTGTATTTTTTTCTTCCTGGTTAAGTGTTACTTCATCATGAATGATTGGTTTTGCTTCATAAGCTAGATACCAAAGAATAAATCCGACAGGAAATAATAAAATATGCATTGCAAAATTAGTTGACTTAAATCAAATATAGTGCAACACTTATAATGTGCAAGTGTGACACGAATTATTTTTATTATGCCCTCTCCGAGGAAAAGAATTGGGTTTTTGCCAAGTGAAGAAGTGCATGAAATTATTGAAAAATTGTGCACAGCTAATAAGTTTAGTCAGTCAAAAGTCACAGGTTTATTGGTTGAGGAAGCGTTGAGGTCTCGAGGTGTATTAAATGAATCTTATGGTCAAAATCAAAATGATAAAGGGAATTTTATAAACTTTTCTTTTTATCAGGAAAAAATTTCTGAAAATATAAAATCTCCACTTAATGTAGACGAATATTCAGTTAATAAAAAAATATTATCTGATGACATCAAAATGATGCATGAATTTATTGAGTTTAAGTATTTTAAGAAAGTTATGAAGCGAAATAACAACATTATTGAATAAATAGTGTCACACTATTAACGTTTATATGGGAATGCTTTTCAATGCAATTTAGAAATTCAGCAAAGATAAATATTTTTGAATATTTCCAATCAACTTCTTAAAAAGAGATCCAAAATAAATTGAATCTTTAACATTCAGCGGACTAAATCCTTGTGGAGATATGAACCTTAGCCCGCTTTAAAAAAATAGCAAAAAAAAATATATATACAATTATTATGTAAATTTTCTTTTGATTTAAAATAGGAATATAAAACCCTAAATATAAATGGCAGTAAGTGAATTAAATGAAGATACACAGGATCAAATATGTGATCTTCTTGAAAATCTTCAACAAATAGAGAAACTTAAGAATAAAGATATACGAATTTTACTTGATAAGATAGTTAGAAAATATGGAGGAAAAGTAGTAAATAAATGAAACCCCTATTATTACCACTATTAGTTTTGCTTACTTTACCAAGTTTTGTACAAAGCTCCCATTTAAATTATCAGGGAAAACTTATAGTCACCTCAGATAGCACTAGGGAATCAATCGAGTTGGCAAAATACCTTAAAGATAATGGTGTAGTTAAATATTCAGCATATTGGTGTCCTAATTGTCTTAATCAAAGTGAATTATTTGGTAAGCAAGCTTATAGAGAACTTAATGTAGTTGAATGTGCAAGAGATGGCATAAACAGTCAAACTCAATTATGCATTGATAAAAAAATTAAAGGGTTTCCCACGTGGGAAATAAATGGAAAACTAATTTTAGGTGTACTTTCACTAAAAGAGTTATCAAAGTTGACTGGATTTAAGAATTAAGGAAAATGTGAGATGATTAATTGCTAGATATTAAGGGTTATTTCTTGAGTACCTTTCATACATCCTCCAGCTGGATAGTTAATTACTTTTTTTGATATTAATCCAATACTTATAGCAACTACTCCAATACCAAATAAAGCTCTTGATCTTTTGCTTGAGAAGAGATACTTCATTGGGTATTTATGATTATTTATAGCAGAGATTATTAAATTATAACGTGGATTTTTTAGTTTAAAATAATAACAATTAACCCTAAATCTATAATTTTTAAAAAAGTTTTAGATATTAGATATCTTGAAAATCCTTATTCAATACAGCCTTTTATATCTTTTTTTTCGGTATTTTGAGTTTGCATTTGACAGTCTTTTTATAATTAAATGAGAATTTTATTTTTTTATGAGAAATAAAGAATTTAATGTGACTCAAGGAATGGCTTTGTTACTTTTGAAGCCACTAAATTTACCCGCTAACTACGTCCTAAATCTCATAATTTACATAACTAATCCTAGTAACAATATTGGATACTAATATTCTTCCCAAACTGGTTTGGTTCTCCTCCAACCTTGAGAAATTAACTTTCTCCATTCATCTCTAGCTTTATCAACTTTAAGTTCTTCTCTCGTTGTCATAAGAGGTGGTTCTTTTCCTAAAACACCAAGAATTCTTCCAGAGTCAATAAACATATATTCAAAAAATTTATCTTTATTTTGATTATTCTTTGAAAACCTTTTAACTCTTGAACGATTTGAATTTATAAGCCAAAAATTTTCTGCCAATCCTACTTATATTATGTTTTCTCAATTGGAGCCATTGTTAATCCCTTGCTTAATAGTTGCTCATGATATAGTTCTGCCTGTTCAAGATTACCTCTCCAAACCTCTGCAGATCCTGTCTTGTCAACTTTGATGGTTAGATCCCATGCCCTTTGTTCGCTCATGCTTGGGATTATTGCTAAAAGACAATTTGCGACATGCTGAAAAGTATTAAAATTATCATCAAGAACTACAACTCTTGCTTCTGGATATTTTGCTTTAGATTTTCTTGGATCTAAGACTGTGCTGAGTGAATTAAACATTATTATCTTTAATAGTTTAATTTAATTAAAATTTCACCTATGTTTTTCAATTGAAAAGTATTGAAAATGTCTCGAGCGTGACTTGAACACGCGACCTGCGGGCTATGAATCCGCCGCTCTAACCAGCTGAGCTACCGAGACATGGGAATATTGTAAGGCATTGGTTGTACTTAATTACCATTTTGAAAATATATTTGTTTGTGGGCCTCATATATAGCAATTCCGCATGCTACAGAGAGGTTTAAACTTCTAACACCTTTTTGATCATTGTTTCCAGTCTGTATATTCGGCATAAATATTGATATTAAAAAGTCGCTTTTATCAATAATGGAATCGGGTAATCCTGAATCTTCTCTCCCAAATAGCAAAATATCATCTTTCTTAAATTTAAAATCATTCAAATATAATCCATTTTTTTTACTAAAAGAAATTATTCTTTTTGTTGATTTTGACGCTAAAAATTTTTCAAAATTTTCATACTGATTTACATTAACTAGAGGCCAATAGTCTAAACCTGCCCTTTTTAAATATTTATCTTCTAGCTTAAAACCCAAGGGCTCTATAAGATTTAAAGGTATATTAAATGCAGCACATGATCTAGCAATATTCCCAGTATTTTGTGGGATTCTAGGTTCAAAAAGAGCAACTTCCAATTTTAAGTGGGTATTTCAATACTTATTTCATCTATTTTGATTGCTCTTCCATTTATTGCCAGCCAATTATCTTTTGATATTTTGGTTATTCTCTTTTGAAGTTCTCCGATTCTTTCAATATAAGTATTACCAATTTTATATTCAGAGACCAGACTCCAACCTACCTGTTCTCCAACAATAATTGTTATGCTTTTTCTTTTCATTAAGAGACTTATAAGTGAATTCATTTTTGTTGACCATTCATTTTGTTCCTTGTCAATACTGTGCATAACGAATCCGCCAATAGAATCTATTAATAAGGGATCTTCTTCTTTCATTAATGTATTTAATAGATCTGTCGTTTCTATTAATTTCCAATCTTTTGGCCTTCTTTTTCGATGTAAATTAACTTTATCTTGCCATTCTTTATCATCCAAATTTTTTTCAGATAAGGCAACATATGATAAATTTTTTACTTCCTTTGCGAGATGCTCCGCGAATTCACTTTTACCGCTCTTTGTCCCCCCTGTAATAAAAACTATATAAGATGAATATTCACTAATACTTAAATCCTTGGCATTCATAAATTCTCTATTACTTAGAGAAATACCACCATGTTGCTAAAGGAATAATTGTGGCAGCAATTAACAAACCTATAACTATATAAGTAGCAGTTGAACTCTCAGTATCTTTTGATCTCATAGTGTTAAAATTTGGATCCACTACAGGATTGTCGATAGATGAGGGCTGACTTTTTTCGTAATTTATAACAGTCTTCTGTTGGGTAGCACCAAAATATTTATTTATACTATTAAATTCATTAGCGTATGAAGTCGAAGGAATAAGAATAATAATAAAGCCAGTAAAGATTAAGGGAAGTATATATTTATTGATGTTTAGGTTCATTTTGTGATGTTTTGGTTAATTATATATTAAAAACCATATGTTTGAGTAATTTAAAATGTACTAAACAATATAATGTTTGCATAATTTAATTAGAAATAACATATTTAAAATATGGGATTCAATGGGAAATCATTAATATCAGTCGGCGTAATACTCTTTATTTTTCAGATAGCAAATTTCATTTCAATAGAAACAATCACTCCTGAGCTTGAAAGAGCACAAGTGTTAGCTGCAATAGCTTCCTTAATTATTATTTTGATAGGTTTTTTATTTAAACAATTCCAACCAATAGCTGGTGAGAAAGCTGTTTTAAAAGGAGAAAATAAGTTTATCTTCGATAGAAACATGCCGGATGAAGTTATAGATGAACTTGCATGGGGCTCTGAAGCGATATTAACTTCTACAGCAGCAGCAGCAATATTAATCCACAATGATGGCGTTAATATATTGAGGAGGGGAATAACTTCAAGTAATGATTTTAAACCTGGGGAAACTTGTCTGAGATCTATAAAAGATATGAAATTAATATCATTAGCAAACACTAAATTTTATCCTGGAAGAGATGAATTTTTAAATTTTTGTGCGGAAATTCCATCTATCTTAGTTGTACCTATAAATAATAAGGCTTTTATATTGATTGGCGGCTGGAGAGCTAAGTGTTTTACAAAGTCTGATGAAAAATGGATTAATAACTGGTCCAAAAAAATTAATAATATTTTTTCAAAAAATAAAATTTAAAAATAAATTATTGATTTTACTCTTTTATCTTGTGCTTTAAAACTTACTGATTCAGTAGTTAAATCATAGTAAGCATTTTCTGAATTTATTTCATATTTATTTTCGTTATTTTCATTTTTGATTATATATTTTACAGGATTAAAAAATTCAATTATGTTATCTGAACCCAATATGGCTTTTCCTGAATTTAAGATGATATTTTGATTTTCAAATCTTATATTACCCTCTAATAAATAATTAGTATTTTCAATATTCCAGATAAAATTATCAGCATATAAAAAATCCCCATCTTTTTTAAGAGTTTTTAATTTAACATTCCCTTTCAATTTCAGGAGTTTATTGTTGTCTGATAATGTAGATTCTTCTGAACTAATAATATATTTAGTTTCCTCCCCATTGAGAATATTAATGATAGGGTTTTTTAAATTAAATTCTAAATCAATATTGTCATAACTTGAATTTGGACTGGTAATTGAATATATTTTATCTCCACTTTTAGAGAAAATAGTCATATCTAAACTTTCTATTTTTTGTATTACTTTATTTTCATCAATTATATTTGGGGCGCAACCAAGCATAAATAATGGAAGGAAAATTATTAATCTATAAATGTTGCTCATACTCCAGTTTATTTATGATTGGGGTGGGTTTAGGAAGACTTGAGTTACTTACTAATAATCCCCAACTTAACTGTTGTTTCCAAGGAATTTCTTCTCTGTATATAGAACCAAGTTGCTCATTAATTTTTGTAGATAATTCGGGCAATAAAGGTATTAATAACAATCCTATTATTCGGGTACTTTCTAAAACGTTATAGATAATTTGTTTAACTAGAGGTAGATTATCCTTATTTTTTATTAACAGCCATGGCTGATTATCATTCAAATACAAATTTGTATTAATTGCTAGGCTAAGGACTTCATTAGCTGCTAGATCTAATTTGTAGTTATCAAAGTTATTAATGTAGTTTTCGACTGCAATTTTTGCAGATTTCTCTAATTTATTATCACTTAAAATTTTTTCATTATTTGGCACTTTATTATCAAACCATTTTCTAGACATAGATGATGTTCTATTTAATAAATTACCAATTGTATTAGCTAAGTCATTATTGATAATGTCAACAAATCTTTTATCTTGAAAATCTCCATCATTTCCTAGTGATATGTCTTTAATGAGGTACCACCTTACAGGATCATTTCCATATTTAGTAAGCAATAAATCAGGGTCGAGTACATTTCCTAAACTTTTACCCATTTTTTGCCCCTCTCTTGTAAGAAACCCATGCCCAAAAACCTTTTGAGGGACTTTCATATTGGCAGAAATGAGCATTGCGGGCCAATATACAGCATGGAATCTCAGAATATCTTTACCAATAAAATGAACATCAGCTGGCCATCCTCCATTAATTGATTTTTCCAATAAATGTTTTGTGGAATTAGAGCTAATGGCGCTTACATATCCAAGTAGAGCATCAAACCATACATAAAAGGTATGGTTATCGTAACCTGGAACAGGAATTCCCCATGAGACGTTGGTTCTTGAAATTGAAAAATCCTTTAAACCTCTTGATACAAAATTTATAATTTCATTCTTTCTTTCTATTGGCTCTATAAAAGAAGGTTCGTTGATTATTTTCTCAATTTCTTTTTGATATTTTGAAAGCCTAAAAAAGAGATTCTCTTCATTTTTCCATTCTAGATTTTTTTGATGTATTGGACATTTGTATGTAGATGAGTTTTCTGGATTATCTTTAAATTCTTCACAACCTACACAATACCAACCTTTTTGAACTCCCATATAAATATCATCTGATGCTTTTACTCTTTCATAAAATTCATTAACAACAAATTCATGATTTTTTGAGCTTGTTCTTATAAATTTATCAAAGGATATATTCCAATTTTTCCAATTAATTTTAAAGATTTCTGAGATTTCATCACAATGTGATTTTGGTTCAATACCCTTTTCATTAGCTGTTCTTTGTATTTTCAAACCATGTTCATCAACACCAGTGATGAAAATAACATCTTCACCTGCAAGCCTTTTATACCTAGCTATTGAGTCACAGATTATAGTTGTATATACACTTCCTAAATGAGGTTTATCATTAACATAATATAAAGGTGTAGTAATGACAAAAGTCATAAAGCTTTTTTATTAATACTAACAGATATTTTTTAAACTAATAACAACCTATTATCTTTATTATTTTATTAGTAAATAAACTCTAAAAGATTACTATCATTTATAATATATTTAACTTTATATATTTTATTACTATATATTTCTATTGATACAAAAAGAGTAATAAGTATTTCTAGTGAATAATCTGGAAAATAAACTAAAGCTATATTTTTTTTATGATTAATCCACTTAACGAATATTATTTTGTAAAAAGCTTTTTGTTCATTCTTAAAAAATAAAGTTAAATACTTAAATTTATTATTTTTAAATATATTATTATTCTCTGATTGTCTAATCTTTGAATAATCAATAATCTTAGAGACTGAATCTTTACTAAGAACTTCGTAATTATTGATTTTATTATAGACTTGCCTTTGTATAATTAAATCAAGATACCTTCGCAATGGTGATGTGCATTGTACATACATATTTAGGCCTAGTGATTCATGGATTCCTGGCTTAGTAGTAATGTAACTTCTTCCCATATATTGTTTTAATATTATATATTTAATATCGCTATCATTGTATCTATTAAGAATTTCAGATGGATTGCAGTTTATTTTTTGAATCCTAAATGCAGCAGCTAAATTATATTTATCTAAAAATAAACTTGTTATATAACCCATTAGTATCATTGATTCTGCAACTATAATTTGTGATATTGTTTTCTCTAATTTAGTTAGTATAATCTTATTCTCATATAATTTAATTTTACAATTAGGACTTTCAAAAATAATTGCTCCTTGTTTTTTTCTGAATTTAATACTTTTTTCTAATAAATTTTTAATCTCAATTAATTCTATTTCTTCTTTAGGTTCTATTTCTAATATTTCATTTGCATCTTCATATGTTAATTGATATTTTGGCTTTATTATTGCTTCAGTTATTTCATATTTATTTATGGATCCATCGTCATTGAATTCTATTGCTGCACTTATAGTTTCTGAAACTTTATTTTGAGCAAGATTTGCCTTTGCAAGAATATCTTTGGGTAGCATTGGGACATATTGATCAATTAAATATAAACTGCTATTTCTCTTTCTTGCATTTAAATCAACGTTAGAGTCATGCAAAAAGAGTTTGCAAGGATTACTAATATGTATCCATAAATTTTTTTTATTTCCTTCTTTTATTTCTAATGAAACAGCGTCATCAACCTCATGTGGATCATCAGAGTCAATAATATATGTTTTTAAATTAGTTAAATCTTTCAAATATTTGAGATATTAATTATAGTGCCAACTATATTCAATCTGAAATTATCCTTCAGGATTAACGAAGGGTAAAAGAGCTACAATTCTGGCTCTCTTTACAGCTAATGTAAGATCTCTTTGTTGCTTAGAGGTTAAACCTGTCATCCTTCTTGGTAGGATTTTGCCCCTCTCAGTTATAAATTTTTTTAGTAGTTCTACATCCTTATAGTCAATAGGATCTCCAGGTTTGATAGGTGATAATTGTTTTTTAAAAATTGAATTAGGCATGATTTAATTTGATTACTTAATTTCTTTGTGTATTGTCATTCTGTTTAAATGAGGATTAAACTTTTTTAGTTCTAATCTTTCAGTAGTATTTCTACGATTCTTTTCAGTAGTATATCTTGAGACACCATTTGATCTCTTTGGATCTGTGCTTGTCCTAGCTTCAGTACATTCAAGGGTCACTACAACTCTTGTCCCTTTTTTGGCCATTTTAATTAATACTTTATTGTATAATTTTCTATTGTACATCTTCAACAAACTTTTTTGAAGATATACTCATTTCTTTTATCATCATTGATTAAAAAATATATATGAAAGTTTCTCAAAATTGGTTGAATGAATTAGTAGAAATTACTTCTACTCCTGAGGATCTCTCTGAGAAATTGTCAATTGGTGGATTTGAGGTTGAATCATTAGAGGATTGTTCAGAAAATGTAAATGGTGTTGTTTTAGGTAAGGTATTATCTGTTTTAAAACACGAAGGATCTGACAAACTTTCAATTTGCAAAGTCGATATTGGTAATTCAAAGAATTTACAAATTATCTGTGGTGCGCGCAATATTAAACCAAATATTTATGTTTATGTTGCTACTGTCGGCGCGAAATTAAATGCTGTTGATTTAACTATTAAAAGAAGTGAAATTAGAGGTGTCATGAGTGAAGGAATGATATGCTCACTGCAAGAACTGGGTTTAGAGGACTCTAGCGAAGGGATAGAGATCATTGATGAAGATTTAGCCTTAAAACATGAATTGGGCACTCAAGGGTCTAAATTGCTTCAATTAAATGATTTTATATATGATTTAGCCATTACAGCTAATAGACCTGACGGAATGTCTGTTATGGGTATAGCCCGTGAAATTTCTGCCCTTTTAGAATCCACCTTAAATTTTCCAAAATTAAACCATAAATACGATATTCATTTACTTAAGGGAATTAAACTTTGTCCAGAGGCTATAGACTCTAATTGCATTTATACAATAAGCTGTATTGATGGAGTAAATGGAGAGAAATTATCGCCAAATTGGCTTAAAGACCGTATAGAAAAATCAGGTATAAAATCTATTAATCTTCTTGTTGATTTGACAAATTATATTCTCTTAGAACAAGGTCAACCTTTGCATGCGTTTGATAAAGATAAACTGTCAAACTTAATTGGTAAGGAAGTTTCTCCAGAAGATTTCTCTGTAAGAAAAGGCAAGGATAATGAAAGCCTTATTTGCTTAGATGGTAAAGAATATGACTTAAATGAAAATATCACAGTTATTACTTGTTGTGATAAACCAGTAGCTATCGCTGGGGTGTTAGGCGGTTTAGAGACTTCTGTAACTAATACTACTTCATCTATTTACCTTGAAGGCGCTGTTTTTAATCCAGTTACTATAAGAAAATCTTCAAAGGCGGTAGGTATAAGAACAGAATCTAGCAGCAGGTATGAAAAAGGTATTTCATCAAAAAATACAATAAGTGCAGTAACAAGGGCAATTAATCTTTTAGAAGAATATTTTTCTATTAATTCACCAATCATAAATGCTTCGAATTTATTAAGTAATGAGGATATATTTATTAAACTAAGGAGAAATCGAATACATAAAATTCTTGGTCCCTTAATAATTAACGATCAATTTGAAAAAAGAAATTTATCTGATAATGAAATAGTTGATAAATTAAAACTCATAGGTTGTACTTTAAAGAATAAAGAATATGGCTGGGATGTAGCAGTAATTCCTAATAGATCACATGATTTAATTAGAGAAATAGATTTGATTGAAGAAATAGCGAGATTAATAGGGTATGACAGATTCGACTTAAAACTTCCTAATCCAATTAAGCCTGGAAAATTGTCATCAGAACAGTTGGCATTGAGAAAAGTGAAAAGTGGTTTTATAGAAAACGGTTTTAATGAGGTACTAAGCTACTCTCTTGTTCCTGAAGATAATGAAAAACTAATAAAGATTTCTAATCCTTTGTTATTAGAAACAAGCTGTCTTAGAGATAATATCTGGAAAGAACATTTGGAGATAGTGAACCGTAATATAAAAGCTGGACAGGAAAGTTGTTATATATTTGAAATTGGAAATGTTTTTCATAAGAAAACTGAGTTTATTCAAGAAGAAGTTCTGAATGGTGCGATCTATGGAAATAAAAAATTTGGAAAATGGATAAATTCGGGTAAAGATAACGATCTTAATTATTACCAGGCCAGAGGAAAGTTAAAGGAGGCATTATCATCTTTGAACATAAAAATTGAGGATAAACCTACTGATAAAATTGACTTTCTTCATCCAGGAAGAACAGCGAAATTAGTTATTGAAGGGAAAAATGCAGGTTATTTTGGTGAAATACATCCCAAACTTTTATTAGAAAAGAAGTCATTAAAAAAAGTTTATTTATTTAATATAAATGTTTCTAACCTCTTAGGAGCTAGTACAAGAAAAAATAAATGGATTCCAATATATAAGCAATACCCAATTGTTCCGAAAATGGAAAGGGATATAAATTTTGTTTTCAGTAAGAAATTTTTAATTAGCGAAATAACCTCACAGATAAGAAAAACAGGAAAAAATCTCTTAGAGGATGTAAATTTACTTGATGTTTTTGAAGATACTAAATTTGGAGATGATCATATAAGTTATACATTTAGATTATCTTATAGAGATAAAGATAAAACATTACTGGACTCGGACATTACATCAATACATTCAAATATCATTTTAAATGTTGAAAAAAGTTTTAACACCAAACTAAGGAATTAGCTGTATTGTAAATCTCATATGAGACTATAAACTAGTCTATATTTTATTCTCATATTAGACAAATAATAATTCAATAAAACTATTTAATGTTGTATGATAAACCACATGTTCAATTTGTTATCTCTACTTTTATCTTCAGTGCTGTGGGTACAAGTTCCCCAGTGGTCAGATGATTGGTCAAAATGTGCTGTTGATATACCAGATGCTTCATGTCATTGGTATATAACTGCACCAGATAATACTTTTGGGGAAGGATTTGATTGGGCTAGCGCCCCTTGGTTTGATGCTAACGGATTAAGTGATGTTCCTAGTATTGATAAACAAACTGCCATTGAAAAGCTTCAGTCTAAGTAGTACTGTCTTTAAGGCAGTACGGTAGGACATAAAAGCATCTAATAGTAAGACTTTCTAGACCTTATTAATTTCTTGGACATTGAAAGGACATAGTTTATTGATTTATTATTCAATTTTTAACTTTTCATAGTTAATAAACAGCTTGGGTATAAATTATCCATGTTGATAAATTAATTTATCTTACTTATCTATTTTAAGACTATATAATAGACTCATACTAAGTCTTATATAATATTTACTATACTAAGAGATTTTTTAAAAAGTAAAATTTTTTTAATTTATCTTGTGGATAATTTTTCCATAAATTTAAATAAAAATAATTGATCAAAAATAGAAATTTTTCACTTAACATTTATCTCATATTAGACTAATAGTAAGACTTATAAATAGTCTTATTTGAGAATTAGTATACTAATTTCTATATAGATTTTTTAGTAATTGATACGCTTCATTTAATTTTCTCATTTGATCTGTTGATCCTCCAGCATCTGGATGCGTCTCTAGGGCTATTGATTTATAGGCCTCCCTAATTTTACGGAACGTATGAGCGGATCCTGCGGATGTTGATAAATTCAATAATTTAAGTGCTCCATGAACTGTCATGGTTGAGTCCAAAGTTTCAAATGAATTTGATCTATTATTTCTCTTAAATCTACTTGCAAACCTTCTCATAAGTGTTGGTATTCTATTTATCAGATCTGATGTAGCAAAAGGGTCCTCTAAAACGCCAATCATTAATAGAACAATTTCAAGGGATGGATTTTTCTTTATCCAAAATGGGCATAATTCTGTCATTAATTTATTGGCTGCACTCCACGTAAAGGGTAGATTTTCAGTTCCATCAAGATTTGGCCATATATCCTTTTCAAACCAATCCATCGAAGCTTCTACTACATGATCATTAGGAACTGATCCATATAAGGTTTTCCAATGACTAATTAACTCAATTCGACATTTATTTAATTCAGTTTCTTTAATTGTATTAATTTGAATATCATTAATATTCTCCTTTAATTTTTCACTATTAATACTTCTTCTTAGATCCTTTACTTTTTTTTCAATAAAATTTGGAAGGCTTATTTTTGAGTTGGTTTTCTCTTTATATTGATAGTTATTTGTAAATCTTTTATTCAAAGATATCTCATCAACTTCTTTTTTTGCCTCTGATTTAATTAATACCAATGCAGTATCCTCATCAATATTTGAATTTTCATTATTATTATTCTCGTTAAAGTCTATTTCTTGCTGTTGATTCTTAGGTAGTAAATCATCTTCTTGAAGAAGTTCTTTAAGTATCTTTTCTATAACAGGTCCTCTTGCTCTAAATCCCCACTCTTTTCGTAATTGATCAAACCTAGAAATTAGTTCCTCAGGTAAATCAATTGAAATTCTTTTTGTATTTGAATTTTCAGGAATATTCAATAATATTTTCTTGAATAGTATGTAATTTATTTAATTTTATTCAAAAAAATTTGAAAGTCCATACGGAATATTGTTTTTAAATTAAAACCAATTTATTTTTATGTCACAAGTCAATTAAGTATCTTTTTATAATAAAATAAAAAATGTTTAATTGTTATTTCAAGTCATCTAAAGAAAAAAAGAGTTTTTATCAACATAAAAAATTAGAAATGCTCAATTATATTAAAGATTCACTTGAACGTAAAATTGCCTCAGTAACTGCATCTATAGAAGTTTTAGAAAACCAAATAAGTAGGGATAAGGAAGCTGAAGTAGCTAATTAGTATTCAAACAAAATTTTCTAGAAGTTTTTCAGGGCCAAATTTCCTTAAATAATTAATATTTGAATTTTCAGTTACTAATAGATATCCTGCAAATCCTAAACCGTTAATACTGAAACCATGAATATGATCATTTTTTCTTTTTATAATAGCGATCCATTTATTAGTTATTAAAATATTGTAAGGATAAATTGGTTTCTTATCACTAATAGGGCTCCCAAGTCCTAATTTTTTACATAATTCTAAGTAAAATTCAAAAAGAAATGATGGATTTTCTAAAAAATTAAATTTGGATACAATAATATTTTTTTTAAGCTTACTATCTAGATCTTGATATGAGTTCATCTCTAAAAACCACTTTTCTCTAGGGCATGATATCTCACCTTTAGATCTACGAAGAAGTTGAAAATGCCTGTGAGGTTGGCTTGCTCCCGCAATTGGAGAACTATTGAAAAACCATAATCCACTAGTATCCTTATTAACTTGTTGGATCGCTCTCCAATCTTTAATATCTAACCATCCATTTTGAGGTTTCCATTCATTTGTAATAAGTAAAATATGACCTTTTTGTACAGGGTACTTATTTAATATTAGTTGATGATTATCACCAACTTTATCAATTTCTAGTATCTTTTCCCAAGGACAAAATGGATTTTGCTTAGGACCATAAATTTTTTTTTTATTAAATTTTGAAGTATCTAGTTTCCTAATTATGAAGTCGTCTTTTTCATATAAATCACTTGTAATAATATCAGTTTTGAGAGGATATAATGATTCATCATCAATTGATAATCGAGTTTGTTCTAGTGCTTTTTTCCAATATATTTCTAAACTCATTAAAAAAAATTTATCATTATCATTTTAAAAAAAAAAATAAACTTGTAATTACTTTTTATTAAATTGATATTCTTTCAATTTTTCCAGAGGTACTGATTCTAAGACTACAATATTCGTTGATTCTAATATGACTTTTGGCGCAAGACCGTCTAATAATGCTTGCTTCCACCTATCAAGACAAATACACCAATGATCACCATCCTTTAGTCCTGGGAAGGAATAAATAGGCATGGGAGTTATTAAATCATTACCTTGTGATTTACTATATTTCAGGAAATTATCATCCATTACACAACATATGGAATGATTTCCTCCATCATTTTTGTCATAGTTGCAAAATCCATCCCTGAACCACCCTGTCATAGGTGCGCAACTACAAATCTCAATTTCTTCTCCAAGGACATTTAACTGATTTTGATTATTTATGGTCATAGATTTTTTTAATAATAATAAAACACCAACATTTCTTTAAAAAAGGTTGACGAGTATGGGGGGTAAGGAGGTAATAATTCTAATAAGGTTTTTTTCATTATGGATTGGGACTTTACTGAAAACATTGCATTTAAA
The DNA here is from genome assembly GCF_902536725.1 of uncultured Prochlorococcus sp. Lineage (GTDB taxonomy): Bacteria > Cyanobacteriota > Cyanobacteriia > PCC-6307 > Cyanobiaceae > Prochlorococcus_A. The sequence continues at coordinate 59,549 of NZ_CACAYO010000004.1, read as the reverse complement.
GCTCTTTATGAAGCTTTTCAAGATAGTGATGAAACATCCGCATTAGAATTTTTATCTAGTGATGGTGCTTCATATTATCTTGAGTTAACACAGGATGCCGCGGGTGAGGGAATTGATTTGGGTGATAATGAAATGATGGAAGAACTACAGGAAGAAATTATTGAATATTTAGAAAATAACTAAGAATTTACCTTAAGCGCTGAAATATTTAGCTTTTGAGTGTAGTGAAATGATAGCTGTAGTACTTTGTTCTGGATGAAGTTGTTCAGATTCATCCATGGTCAAGTTTATTCTTTTTGCATCCAACAATGATAATTGTATGTTTGAATCAGATACTTTTGGACATGCAGGATAACCAAAAGAATATCTAGCTCCCCTATATTTTTGAGCTAGTATTTCTCTATTTTTGTCTGGTTCTTCAGACCTAAAACCACATTCAATACGAATTAATGCATGGACATACTCAGCTAGAGCTTCTGCTAATTGCACTGTAAGTCCATGGAATAACAAATAATCGCTATATTTATCTTCTTTAAATAATTTTTGAGAATATTCACTAGCAATATCGCCCATGGTTACTGCCTGCATCGGAAATATATCTATCGGTTTATCGTTTTTCAAATCACAATAAAAATCAGCTATGCATAAATTATTCCCAGATTTTTGTCGTGGAAAATTAAATTGGGAAATTTTATTTAATGATTTCTCGTTAAATAAGAAAATACTATTATCTTTTCTCCCGCATCTGAAATATCCATAAACTGCTTTGGGTGATATAAGTTTTTTCTCTATAATTATCTCTAACCATTTATCTAACAATGGTTTAGCATATGATTCCAAATAGTTATTGTATTCATCTACGCTTTGGTTTTTTCCTTTTTTTATTTGCCATTGCCCGCTAAATAGAGCTTTTGTATCTAAATAAAATATTAACTTATTTAAATCTATATCAACATCGTTCAAGACTTTCGTTCCCAAGAAAGGGGCTTGAATTGGATCTTCTTCATTTATAAATTTAGATCTTATAAAATTTTCTTTTAAATTTAATTTGGAAGTCTCGGTATGTATGGATATTGATTTTTTAACAGCTTGAGAGTTGGATTTTGATGAGGCTAAATTAATATTTATACCCTCATTGTTAATGAAACCCTCTGTATTTGACCAATTCCCCTTTTTCTTATTATCCATATATTCATTCATAAATTTAAGATCAGTGAACGCATCTTTTCCGTACAATATTTTCCCTTTATATATTTTGCTGCAGTCCTCATTTACAAATTTTGGGGTTAAGGCTGCGCCTCCTAATATTACTGGGACACTAATATTTTCATTGTTAAAAGCCTCTAAATTATCTTTCATAAAAGCAGTTGATTTAACAAGTAATCCGCTCATAGCGATGCAATCTGCATTGTGCTTTTTTTGTGCATCTATAATTGCTGAAACATCTTGCTTTATTCCTAGATTTATTACGTCATAGCCATTATTTGTAAGTATTATATCTACCAAATTTTTTCCAATATCATGTACATCGCCTTTGACAGTTGCAATTAAGAGTTTTCCATTTGATATATTTTCATCTACAGATTCCATATATGGTTCTAATATTGAAACAGCAAATTTCATTGTTTCAGCGGATTGAAGTACAAATGGCAATTGCATTTGACCTGAGCCAAATAAATCTCCTACAACTTTCATCCCATCAAGTAAAAAGGTATTAATTATTTCGAGAGGTTTATATTTTTTTAACGCTTTATTTAATTGATCTTCTATTCCTATTTTTTCCCCATCAATAATATGATTTTTCAGACTTTCTTCAAGAGTTAGATTTTTATTTTCTGAAGATACTTTTTTGAAATCTTGAATAGATAAATCTTGAAAAGCCTTTGTTAATTCTACTAATGGATCATAAATACAAATATCACCTTCAAATTCTCTTTTATCATAAATCAAATCTAAGCAAAGCTTTTTAGTTCCTTCAGAAATTTTTGATAATGGCAAAATTTTATTTGGTGCGATGATAGCAGAATCTAATCCTGCTTTAATGCATTCATCTAAAAATATTGAATTTAGATTAATTCTTGATAATGGTGAAAGACCAAAACTAATGTTTGATATCCCAAGTATGATATGAATATCTGGGAAATTTTCACGAATTTTTAAAATAGCACTAATAGTTTCTTTAGCGTTTAATCTATCTTCTTCTATCCCTGTAGATATTGGCAGAGCTAATGGATCAAAAAATAGCTCATAATCTGACAAACCACATTCTCTTGTTCTATTAATCGCTCGTTTTACAATCTTATATTTTTTTTCTGAATTCCTTGCCATTCCATCTTCATCAATTGTTCCGACAACAAGACCTGAACCATACCCTAAGGCTAAATTTAGAACTTGATCAAACCTTTCATTGCCATCTTCGAAATTGGTTGAATTTATAATACATTTACCACCAGCTGACTTTAATCCACTTTCCATTTTGTCAGCATCTGTAGAGTCAATCATTAATGGTAAATTTATATTGGTAACTAGTCTTGAAGTTATTTCTTTCATATCTTTCACTCCGTTTCTTCCTACATAATCGACATTTACATCAAGAACGTGAGCATTTTCTTTTTGTTGTTGCTTGGCAATTGCTACTAAGCCATCCCAATCGTCGTTATTTAATAACTCCCTTACCTTTTTCGATCCACTTGCATTTAATCTTTCTCCTACTATCAAAATTGAATTGTCTTGTTTATATGGCACAGAGTTATATATTGATGAGGCAGATGGAATAAAACCGCTTGAATTTTTCTTACCGTTTTTGTTAGTCCTTTCATTGTCAATAATTTCATCGATTATTGAAGACAGGTGTTTTATATGTTCAGGTGTTGTCCCACAACATCCACCTATTAATTGCACATTAAAGTCATATATAAAATTCATTAACTGGATTTTTAATTCTATTGGCTTTAATCTATAGTGAGCTACACCACCAATATTTTCAGGAAGACCTGCATTTGGAATACAGCTTATAGCGAAGGGAGAATTTTCAGACAAATATTTAATATGTTGCTTCATTTGCTCTGGACCAGTTGCACAATTAAGTCCAAGGATATCTATATTAAATGGCTCTAATATTGTTAATGCAGAAGCAATATCAGATCCAACAAGCATAGTACCTGTTGTTTCCATTGTTATAGATACCATTAAAGGTATATCAATATTTTTATTTTCAAGAATTTCTTTTGATGCCAATAAGGCAGATTTAATTTGTAAAACATCCTGACAAGTTTCAATCAAAAGAAGATCAACTCCTCCATCTATAAGACCACAAATTTGTTCTTTATATGATTGCTTTAATTCATCAAAATCTATATGTCCTAAGGTGGGTAATTTAGTTGTTGGCCCAATTGAACCTGCCACAAACCTTGGTTTATCAACTGATGAGTATTTGGCAGCAGCTTTTTTTGCTATAAATGCCGCATTTTTATTTATCTCATAAGCCTTATCCGAAATATCATATTCATCAAGGACTATTGATGAGGCTCCAAATGTATTAGTTTCTATAACATGACAACCTGCTTCTAAAAATGAATTATGAACCTTCTCAACTAGCTCTGGCGATGATAAAACAAGGTTTTCATTACATCCCTCTAATTCTTTTCCTCCAAAGTCATCTGCAGTAAGATTTAAGTTCTGAAAAGATGTTCCAGTACCTCCGTCAAAAATAATTAATGGTTTTTCATCTCTATTTAAATAGGTTCTGAAAGATTCCATATTTAGTTAAAAATTATTTTATTTAAGTGAAATTCTTGTTACCCAATTATCATAGTCTTGAGAACGACCTTCTGTTATTTCTATAAGCTTACTTTTTAATTTATTCATTATTGGTCTTTCAACATTTAATTCAGTTGATTCAATTTTTTTAACTGGTGTAATTTTTGCTGCTGTACCTGTTAGAAAAACTTCATCTGCTATTAATAATTCGGTTTTATCAACAGGCCTCTCAATTACATTTATTCCAAATGATTTTGCTAATTCAATAACACTAGCTCTAGTAATCCCCTCAAGGATATCTTGATCAACACCTGGAGTGATTAATTCTCCATTCCTTACAATAAATAAATTCATACCACTAGCTTCGCTTACCTTACCACTTGAATTTAATAGCAGGGCTTCATCAAAACCCGATAAACTAGCTTCTGTTTTGGCTAATGAACTAGTAATATATGCTCCACTTATTTTTCCTCTTAAGGGGAGAGATCTATCTTCTTGTCTTGTCCAACTACTCATTCTACAAGAAACACCATCTGGGGATAGATAATCTCCTAGTTCAATACAATAAATAAAGAAATCTGTTTCAATATTGTGTAACCTTGGCGCTATACCTAAATCGCTTGTATATACAAATGGTCTTATATAAATAGGTTTTTCGGGCTTGTTTCTTTTTATAACTTCTACTAAGGCTTTATAAATATATTCTTCAGAAATTTCAGTTAAGAGTAATTTTGCACTTTGAGATAATCTTTTTATATGTTTATCAGTTCTAAACAAAAGGAATTCTTCTTTGTTTGTTGGGTTAGGTATCGCTCGCATTCCTCCAAATGCAGCAGTACCGTAATGTAATGCATGAGTAGCTATTGATATTTTTGCTTCTTTAAATGGAATACATTTACCTTCGAACCAGGCGTATGGAAGAAATTCATGCATATTTAATTTATTTAATTAAGGTAAACTTGTTTTATCCTACCTACGTATTCTAAACCTTATTTATATATAAAAATGCACAGGATATTAAATATAGCAGGAAATGAAAAGAATAAGGATGATTTAATTGAGCAACCAGCTGCAGATTTTATTTTTATAACTAGTGTCAAGACTGATTTAAATCTTATATCAAACTTATTGTTAGAAAAAGAATTTGCTTCATTAAAAAATAATATAAGAGCTTTAGAAATTTCTAATTTAAATTCTTCTGCTCAAATAGATAATTATTTATTAAAAACAATAAATTATGCAAAAGTTGTGGTTCTTAGAATATTTGGAGATAAAGGTACATGGAACTATGGAATTGAACAACTTATAAATTGGCAAGCAGTTAATAAAAAAAGGAAGTTAGTAATCCTATCAGGTACGATTGATCAGGAAATTTCCTTATGTGAAATAAGTAGTATAGATAATAATATTGCATTAAATATTTCTAGATTACTAAGATCCGGAGGACTGGATAATTATAGAAAGTTTCTTAATTGTTTAAATTATTTAGTTGTAGATGAAAAATTAATTCCTGATGATTTTTTGAATATTACTTTTTATGCAGATCCCTATTTATATGATTGGAAAAATGAAAGTGGCGAAAAGATAGGAATAATATCCTATAAATCACTTTTTTTAGCTAATGAAATTGAAGTAAACGAAAAACTTAACTTGCAATTAAGAAAATGCGGATTATCTCCTAAAACATTTTTTATTTCAACACTAAAAGATCATATTATTCAGAGGAAATTAATAGACATTTTTAAAAAAGAAGATATTAAACTAATAATTACCACAACTTCATTTTCTTCATCTCAAATCAAAAATAATGATTTAATTGAAAATTCTACAAATATTTTTACTTCTCTTAAAATCCCAATTTTACAGCTTCTTTCTTCTAATATATCAAAAAAAAATTGGTTAAATTCATCAATTGGAATGAATTCATCTGATTTATTAATGCAAATAATTATTCCCGAATTTGATGGAAGAATTACTACCTGTCCTTCAGCATTTAAAGAAATTATTTCTAAGAAAAATTCATTATATAGTGAAATAACTAGTTACAAAGCATATCAAGTAGGGATTGAATGGATTTCAAAATTTGCAACAAATTATGTGAAACTTCAGAAACTGAATAATTTTGATAAAAGAATTTGTTTAGTAATAAGTAATTATCCAGTAAAGAACGGAAGGATCGGTAATGGCGTTGGTCTAAATACACCATCTTCAATAATAAATATTCTTAATTGGTTAAAAGAAGAAGGTTATGACCTTGGATCTTGTAATTATCCTCAAGATTCTTCGGAATTAATGTCAATGCTTATAAAAACTAGAACTAATGATATTGAATCTCAAAATAATAAACCATTAGATTACTTACCACTTAGTGAATATTTAAAATATTGGAATAATTTAGAACTTGATCCTAAAAATATCATTGTTAATCGTTGGGGTAAACCATCTGATGCGATCGATCTAGATAATAAAGGCTTCTCAATAAATGGTATTAGATTTGGAAAAATATCATTATTGATTCAACCTCAACGAGGTTATGACGCTTTCACTGATAGAGATATTCATTCTCCAGATCTTCCACCTCCCCATAGATATTTAGCACAATATTTTTGGATTGAAAAAGTTTTTAATGCAAATGCTATTTGCCATATTGGTAAACATGGTACTCTTGAATGGTTACCTGGCAAATCTATAGGTCTCAGCAATAAATGTTTTCCAAATATTATTTGTCCAGCAATACCAAACATATATCCCTTTATCGTTAATGATCCTGGAGAAGGATCCCAAGCTAAAAGAAGAACTGCTGCAACAATTATTGATCATTTAACCCCTCCTTTGGATAGGTCAGAATTATATGGAAAATATTCAATATTAGAAAATTATTTAGACGAATATTTTGAAGCAAAATTATTAAATTCTAATCGGATTAAAATAATAGAAAAATCCATTTTTGAATTAATTAAAAAAGATTTTAGCGAAATTATTTTAAAGAATAAAAATAATCAAATAGAAGAAATTGATTCCTTTCTTTGCAAAATTAAAGAATCTCAAATTAAGACAGGTTTGCATATTTTTGGCAATAGGCAGAATGACATAAATGAAATAAATTTATTCTTATGTATTGCTAGAGTACCAAATGCCAATCGAATTGGTGTTATTCAATATATAGCAAAACATTTAAAACTAGATTTGAATCCTTGGACAAATCAATATGATCAAATGTTAAGTGAAAAGGATAAAAAAATATTATTGACTTTTTCCAACAAAAACATTTTAAACTTTAGGATGGCTATTGATTTTTTGGAACAACAAGCAAAGTATTTAATATATTTGTTTTTTTACAAAAAGAATACCAATATAAAAAATCTAGAAAAATATAAAAATCAGAAAATAATAGACTATTTTTTTAATGAAAAAAAACATAATAAGTATTTTTTATTACTAAAAAAAGAGATTCTATATCCAATCATTAATTCTTCATATAATGAGAAATTATCATTTATTAATTCATTAAATGGACAATATGTAAAAAGTGGTCCATCTGGAGCCCCTACGCGAGGTAAAACTGAAGCTTTACCCACTGGTAAAAATTTCTTTTCAGTTGATTCGAGAGGACTGCCAACAGAATCAGCATGGAGTGTTGGTTGTCAATCCGCTTCACAAATACTTGATTTATACAAACAAGATAATGGAGAAGATTTAAAAAATATAGCAATATCTGTATGGGCAACATCCACAATGAGAAATGGTGGTGAAGACATTTGTCAAATACTATATTTATTAGGAGTACAGCCTATTTGGGATGGGCCTTCAAGAAGAGTAGTTGATCTAGAAATCATTCCTTTATCTGTTCTCGAAAGACCAAGGGTTGATGTTACTTTAAGAATTTCGGGTATGTTTAGAGATGCATTTCCACAGTTAGTTAAATTAACTTCTAAAGCAATAAATCTTGTTTCTAATCTTAATGAGGATGATAAATTTAACCCTCTTGCTGGGGCATTAAGGGATGGTGATTCAATTAATCGTATATTTGGGTCAGCACCAGGTTCGTATGGAGCTGGTCTGCAAGAACTGATTTCAAATTCTAATTGGGAAAATATTGATGATTTTGGAGAATCTTTTCTTAATTGGAGTAAGTGGATTTACAGTGATAATATTGAACCTATAGAGGATAAAAAATCATTAGAAAATGCTCTTAAAAATGTGCAGTTAGTTGTACATAACCAAGATAATAAGGAACATGATATTTTAGATTCTGATGATTATTATCAGTTTCAGGGTGGATTATCTTCAGCAGTAAAAAAATTGAGCGGTAAATTACCTGAAATGTATCATGGTGATTTATCAAAATTTGGATTATCTAAAATTTCAAAATTACAAGATGAAATTAATAAAGTTGTTATATCAAGAATACTTAACCCTAAATGGATAAATGGAATGAAGGATAATGGTTATAAAGGTGCTTTTGAATTTTCAGCGACACTAGATTACTTATATGCTTTTGATGCTTCTACCGAGGTCGTATCAGATTGGTGTTATGAGGATGTTTATAAAACATGGTTATGTGATGGGGATCTTAAGAATTTCTTTCTAGAGAATAATCCATGGGCTTTAAGAGATATTGCACAAAGATTTCTTGAAATTGTCAATAGAAAAATGTGGAATAATTGTTCTTCTGATGTTATTGAAAATTTAAAGAACATAATTATTAATACAGATTCAATAATTGAAAAAAACGAATTCTGAATTATCTGCCTAAAAGTGAAAATCCATGACTATCTGTACCACATGATTTCAGCATTGAATATCTTTCAGTTAATTGATTGATTTTCTCACAAACAAAATTACTAGCTTGCCATATTTGATTAAGGTTATAGTCATACCAAACTTCAATACCATTAACTCTATTTTTATGGGCTTCAGGAATTAAGATGTCGAATGGGATTCTATATCTTGCTGGATGAGCTAGAAATGATAAGCCGCCCGCAATTTCAATTGCTCTGGTCACAGAATTTATTTGTAAGTCGTTGCCTATTGGGGATTCACCTAAAATATAAGGAGAAAGAGACTCACTATTTATATCAATTCCTAGGCCTAAAACATGAACCAAACATCCCTTAAGTAAACAATTAATTTCAATACCAGGAATTAAAGTGAAAGAATTTTTTGGATATTTTTTTAATAAACCGTTATCAGATATATATTTATGAGCCAATATTGAATGATGATCTGTAATTGATAAGAATTGAAGTTTATTACGAAAAGCTTGATCTAATAAATCTTCAGGACACATACTTCCATCACTAAAATTTGTATGACAGTGAAAATTTATAATATGAGGACAACTATATTTATCGATTTTAGAGGTTAAATCTATTAACTCTTCTTTATCCATTAAAAAAAAGTCTAGAATTTTGATATTGACTTTATTAAATTATCAACTTTTTTCCAATCTGTTAGTTCATATGTTTTTGAAGTATCTTTCGGACCATTAGTTATAAACATAATAAATAGAATGGCTAATTTATTTAGTGTATCTAAGCTTGGATAATCTAATCTACCAGCAAAAACCTCTTTTATCGTGGGTTCCCATTTGACTTTTTTTAAGAATTTTATAACATATGGATTTGTTTCAGGAGTTGATTTTTCAGGTTTTCTTGCTGTTAAGTTTAATGAAAAGAAAGCAGTTTTTACCTTGTTTAATTTTTCAATATTTTGCTGAATAAATTTGTAAACATTTTTTCTATGGTATCCATACCTTACGCTTGCACCAATAACGATTTCTTCAAATTCGCTTAAATCGTAATTAGCTGAATCTTCAACTGAAATAATACTTACATTTTTTCTTCCTTTTAATTTTTTATAAATGTAATTGCAAATATCTTTAGTATGACCATCGACAGTGGAATATAAAAGAAGAAGTTTTGATTTTCTCCAGAACACTATAAAAGAGAATTATTTAAAACTTATTTTAATTCGAATTATCGATAAAATCTATAATATCAACTTCTATGAATATTTAATATAAATTTTTTATTAATCATTATTAAAAAAATTATAAATTTCATTGGCAGTATTAGCTCCAAGACCTTTTACTTTCATAAGATCATCCTTACTAGCAATCCTAATAGCATCTACAGAATTAAAATGCTCCAATAAATCCTTTATTCTTGAAGAACCTAATCCAGGTATTTGTGTTAATTGTGATCTATTCATTCTTTTAGATCTTTTGTTTCGATGAAAGGAAAGTGCAAATCTATGAGCCTCATCTCTTAATCTTCTAAGTAGCATTACTCCTTTTTGATTCATATCTGTATTAAGAGGTTTTGCTAATCCTGGAACATATATTTCTTCTTTCTTTTTTGCTAATGAACATAAAACTACATCTTTTTCTAGATTAAGATCTTCCAATGCTTTGATTGCAGAACTTAGTTGTCCTTTCCCACCATCTATCATTACTAAATCGGGCCAATCTGAAAAAAGTTCATTATTAATAATATTATTTTGTGAATTCATTAGATAACTAAGATCTCCTCCATCGTTCTTATATCTTGACCATTTTTTAAATCTTCTATAAATAACCTCATATATGGATGCATAATCATCACTATGACCAATATAAACATTATTATCTTTGATTTTATATTTTCTATAATTTTGTTTTGATGGTATTCCATCAATAAAAACAACCTGAGAAGCTACTGGATCGGAACCTTGAATATGACTAATATCATATCCTTCTATTCTTTTTGGATGAGTATTTAGTTCGAGTATTTGAGATAAGTCCTCAATAGCAGATTCATTATCTTGAATTCCATTTAATATTCTATTTAATTCTAACTTGGCATTTTTTTGAACCATTTCTATAGTTTTTAATTTATTACTTCTTTTTGGATTTAAAATTTTTACTTTTTTTTGTTTTAGTTGAGAAAGCCATTCTTCCAGAGTTTGCTTGTTTGTGAATTCGTATTGAACTAAAATTTCAGATGGTATTTCAATGCCATCAACATTTATATAGTGTTCCTCAAAAACTCTTTGCAGAATCTCACTTTCGTTAATACCTTCTAATTTTTGACTATATCCAATTCTTCCTATTAATTTTCCAGATCTCATTTGAAATATTTGAATACTTGCAATATTTTTCTCCGATACAATTCCAAAGATATCTCTATTTATAGAAGAGTCTGGTACTGATATTTTTTGTGATTCTGTTAATAATTTAAGACCACTAATTTGATCTCTTATTTTTGCCGCTTTTTCGTACTGTAAGTCATTAGAGAAGTAAGACATTTTATTCTCTAAAATTCTAATTAGATCATCATTTCTTCCTTGAAATACCATTGAAGCTTGTTTTACAATTTTTTTATATTCCTCTGATGAAATTTTTTCGAGATCAACACCAGTAATTTCTCTGTAAAACGACTTTGATAATTTACTATGTCTTAAAGGAAATATTTTCTTAATTAAAAATAAAGTATTTCTTAAAAGACCTACATCAACGTAAGGTCCATAATACCTATCTAAATTATTTCTATTTCTTCTCTTTCTAGTAATAAATATTCGAGGATATTTCTCACTCCAAGTTATGCAAAGATATGGATATTTCTTATCATCCTTTAAAAGAATATTAAAATATGGTTTGTTTGTTTTTATTAAATTTGACTCTAAATTTAGTGCTTCATATTCGCTATCTGTAACTATAATTTCGATTTCAGTTATTTGACGAACCATCAAACTTAATCTTGGAGTTAAATCTGAAAAATTATTGAAATAACTACTTACTCTACTGCGTAATTTTTTTGATTTGCCAATATAAAGTAAATTATTACCTATATCTTTAAAGAGATAACAACCAGAAGACTTTGGAATTTCGGATAGTCTTGATTTTAATAACTCTTTATTGTTAATTAATTTATATTCAATTTTAAAATTAAATTTGTTATCTATTTTTTCACTAGAGGAATTACTCATTTATAGTGATTAACCTCCATAATTCCAGCCAGTTGAAGATAAATTTAGTGAGTCAACATCATCATTCAGATAAGCAGATTGAACCTCTCCTACAAAAACGGTATGGTCTCCATGCATAACACTTCCAACAACATTACATTCAACTCCACCAACACTATCGACTAAAATAGGCAATCCAAGCTCACCTAAATTAAATTCAACAGATTCAAATCTACCTCCTAATGCTTTTTGAGGTTTAAAGAAAACAGCTGCTAGATCCTTTTGATCACTTTTGAGCACATTTAATGAGAACTTATTGGTTGACTTTATTATTTCATGACTAGAACCCTCTGCTCTAACAGCCATTACAACTAATGGTGGGGTGAAGGAACCTTGAGTAACCCAACTTGCAGTAAATCCATTCACTTCATTTTTATCCTCGTCTCTAACGCCACAAATAAATAATCCGTGAGGTATTTTTCTTAATAAGATTTTTTTTGCTTCTAGATTTAATGTCATAATTGATTTATCTAATGATCTTATTTTAACTAAATTTCTTATTCGATCATAATAAATTCATGAAAATTCTTTATCCAGGTACATTTGATCCTTTAACAAATGGGCATATTGATTTAATAGAAAGGGCTGAAAAAATATTTGGCAATCTAGTAGTTGCTGTTTTAGAAAATACTTCCAAAACACCAACATTTAATCTTGAAAGAAGAATAATACAAATAAAAAATTCTCTTTCTCATTTACCTAATATTGAAGTTATTTCTTATTCTGGTCTTACTGTTGATTGTGCAAATGATCTAAAAGCTAATCTTATTCTTAGAGGATTAAGAGCAATGAGTGATTTTGAGTATGAACTTCAGATTGCTCATACAAATAAATCTCTTAATAATGATATTGAAACTATATTTTTATCTACAAATACAAATTATAGTTTTCTTAGTAGTTCTTTAGTTAAGGAAGTTGCAAAATTTGGTGGTGAAATTAATCACATGGTACCCCCCTCTGTTGAGAGGGATTTAAAAGAATATTTTAAATAATATTTTTGTTAACAAGATTTCAAGTAATAAAGATCACGTAATAATTTAAAAGCTTTTTCTTTATCAATTTTATTAGAATTTTGGATAATGCTTACAATTATTGGCTTTTCATTTTTATATAAAAAGCCAGATAATGCAAAGACATTTGAAAGAGTCCCAGTTTTTCCAAAAAACTTTCCAGACAATTCACTATTTACAAATCTTTTAGCTAATGTTCCTCTCACTCCCGTAATTGAAAGTGTAGATTGATAAGCTTTAAAATCATTAAAATATCTCATTTTTTCTAAAAACAATACAACTAACCTTGTTGTAATTTTATTTTTTCGTGACAATCCACTAGCATCTGCAAAGTATGTATTAGTTACTGGGAGGCCTTTATTTTCAAGCCATCTTTTCAAGATTATATAGTTATTATCGTTCCATGTATTTGAGGCATTTTTAAAGAGAGATTCAGCCGTAAAATTATGGCTTTCAGAATTTGTTAGAGTTAATAATGAAAGAATTGGAGTTGAATATATTTTATTTATCTCTTTAATATTTTTTAAATAAAAAGTTTTTTCTGAATCAAAAAAATCTATATATATTTTTGAATTTGGAAATTTATTTTTTAAATATATATTAATAAAATTTTTTAATGCATAAATGTCATCATATTTATTATGATTACTTTCTATTGCAAGAGATGTAATTGGAGATCCATATTCGTAAAGTTTATCAGTATTTGTCCAACCATTAGGCCAATATAATTTTGAATCAATTTCTACAATATTAAAGTTAATAATTTTATTATCTTTAACATTTGAAATTAGTTCGATTATATGTTCATAATTAAGATCTGGATCACCTTGACCGAGTAAATAATAATTGTTTTTATTTTTAAATAAGGATGTTTTTAAATTATTATTTAATTTATATTTACTTAAAACATAAGCTGATGAGAATAATTTTTGGTTAGATGCAGGCAACCTTGGAACATCCTCATTATAGGAACTTATTATTTCCCCTTTATTATTAATAATTGATACACTAAAAGAATCATCAAGCGTTTGATTCAATAAAGCATCATAAGTAGGACATATTTTATTTTTAGTAATTATTCCCGGGAAATTAAAATAAATACTATTTAAAAAATTTATTTTCTGATGTGCTAGTAAATATCTTATAAAGAGGGGAGATGTTACTAATACAAGAACAATTAAGAAAAATGAATATATTTTTTTTATCACATTCAATCTATAAATTTACAAAAATAGATTCATTGTCGGGTTTAATTTCAAATTCTTTTTTAAAAAAATATCTTTTATTTTCTTCTTTGAAAAGCAGCCAGTTATTTGGATAAATATGCATAAGAGCAGCTTTATTTAAAGGCTGCAGAAAATAAATATTTTTCCATGTTTTGACAAAGTTTTTACGTCGCTCTCTAATAACACTTCCTATACCAATATTGGCATCTTCAAATTTTGGATTTAATGAATAATGCGTACCTTGATAATTATCAGACATTGGTTCAAATGAATCGAAATCATATGGCTGAGGTAGTATCGATATCATTGCACTATCAATATTATTTATATTATTTGATTCATTAAATGATTTAAATGTAAAGATTTTATCTTTGATATCTGGATAGTCTCTTTGAGCCAAAGCCACAGCACCTTGATCAGCAAATGTTATGAATACATTATTATTTCTAGACAATATCTTGTAGATAGTTATTCCAATTCTGTTAAACTTCAATCCTTCAAAATTAAATTCTATAGTAAATCTTTTATTTGAATCTAATAAACTTGGAATAATAGCATCCTCCATATTTTTAAGAGATTCATTTAAATCTTTAGGTAGTCTGTAATTGGATTCCATTAAAATTTGTCAATACATATTTGAATAAGTTCTAAAAATTTATCTATTTCTGACTTATTGTTTATTGAACCTAAAGTAACACGAATATTTGAATATAGTTCATCATCTTTTAAACCAATATTTTTAAGTGTTGAGCTAGGTTTCCCAGATGAGCTTGAACAAGCACTTCCACTACTTATGGCTATTTTGTTTTCTGACATAAAATTTACAATCTTATAGGCTCTTATAGGCTCAAATAGTTTATTTAATAGTAGAAACGAAATATGATTAGGAAGTCTATGGTTAATACTACCCGTAATCTTTATATGATTATTATCTTTAATTTTTTGAAAAAAATAATTTTTAAGTTTATTAATATTATTAGAAGGAAATTCAGTTATGTAATCATATAATTTTATTTTTCCTTTAATATTCTTTAATGATTCATACATTCCAGCGATTAATGGCAAAGCTTGTGTACCTTGTCTAATTGAAAATTCCTGAGTAAGTGATATGTCATTATTTTTTAAAAATTGTCTAGAATTTTTATTTGTTAGAAGAATACCGATCCCTTTTGGACCTCCAAATTTATGAGCAGATAAACTTAAAAAATCACATTTAAGATCTTTCCAACTGAATATTCCGTTACTTAATATTTGAGTTCCATCTAAATGAAACATTATATTTAATTCTTCACATTTGGAACCTATAAATTGAACAGGTTGTATTGTCCCAATTTCACTTTGTCCCCAAATAATTGATACAAGCTTAGTATCGTTGTTTAAAATTTTTTCGATATTAGAAATATTTAAAATTCCATCATTATTTACCTTCCATTCGTAAATATCCCAATTTTGTTTTCTTAGTTTATTAGCACAAATAGTTGTTGCTTGATGTTCAACATTTGAAATAACAACCCTACCATTATTAAAGTTCTCATAAATATTATTAAATACAATATTAGTCGATTCCGAAGAGCCAGATGTAAAAATTATATCCTCTTGATCTGCTTCAAATATATAAGCAATTTTAGATCTAATTCTTTCAAGATATGTAGAGCATTTTATCCCTAGCTCATATGTAGATGAAGGGTTATGCCAATAATTCCTGTAAGTTGAATTAATTATATTTAAAACATTCTCAGATAATGGAGTTGTGGATGCATTATCTAAATAGATAAAATTATTTTCCATTAATTTACTAACATTGATCCTGAGAAAACCTTTTTAGCATTACCGGTCATAATGACTTCACAATCGTCTTTTGACCAATCAATTTTAAGATTACCTCCTGGTAAGGTAACTCTTGTTTGTGAATTACAAAGGCCTAATTTATAAGCTGCTACATGGATAGCACAGGCTCCTGTTCCACAAGCTAAGGTTGGTCCTGCACCCCTTTCCCATACTTTTACTATGATATTATCTCTATTTAAAATTTGACAAAAATGCACATTAGTTTTTTCAGGAAATAATTCATTTTTTTCAAATATAGGACCAAGTCTGGAAAGAACAATTGACTCTATGTCTTTTACAAAGAATATTAAATGAGGATTTCCCATTCCTACGGCATACCCCATATTATTAAAATCTTTCTCAATAAATTCGTGTGAAGGAATTGAATTTATTGTTTTTTCAATTGTTGTTGGAATATTTTGACATTCTAAAATTGGAACTCCCATTTTTACTGTAATTTCATCATTTATATATTTTGCAATTTTTAAACCTGCTTTAGTCTCAATTTTATATTCTATATTTTTATTATTAATAGAATCATTTACGTGGAGATACTCAACTAAACACCTAATTCCGTTTCCACACATTTGTGCTTCAGAACCATCAGAATTGAAAATTATCATTTTTGCATAATTATCTTCATTAGGTTCTTCTATAAAAATCACACCATCTGCTCCAACACCAAATTGCCTATTACAAATTTTTTTTATATCAAATATTTTATTTGTCTTGTAATTTTTATATAATTCATTTCCTCTAGAATCTATTATTAAGAAATCATTTCCGTTACCTTGATATTTTTCAAAACTTATATTTTTCATTTGTAATTCATATATCTTAAATTTTAATTATAAATTATTCCATTTAACAATCTATTTCTATTTTATACAATGGATATTAAAATAATAATTTAACAAATATAAATTAAGTGATTTCTCCCGATAAACAATATGAGGTTGATACCAATTTATATAATCCATCTGAAATAGAAAAAAAATGGCAGTCAATATGGACAGAAAACAATTTATACAAAACCGATGTATTAACTGAGAATAGCGATAAATTTTATGCCTTATCAATGTTTCCCTACCCTTCAGGTAATCTTCATATGGGACATGTAAGGAATTATGTTATTACAGACTTAATAGCTCGATTCCAAAGGTTTAAAGGTAAATCTGTTTTACATCCAATGGGTTGGGACGCTTTTGGTTTGCCTGCTGAGAATGCAGCGATTGAAAGAGGAATTAGTCCAAGTGTCTGGACTAAAAAAAATATTTCTCACATGAAGTCACAATTAAATCTTTTGGGACTATCAGTTGATTGGGATAGGGAATTTGCAACATGTGATGAAAATTATTATATTTGGACTCAATATCTATTTTTAGAGTTATACAAGGCAGGTCTTGTATATCAAAAGGAATCAGAAGTTAATTGGGATCCTATAGATAATACAGTCCTAGCGAATGAACAAGTTGATTCAGAGGGTAAATCTTGGAGATCTGGGGCAGTAGTTGAAAAAAAATTATTAAAGCAATGGTTTTTAAGAATTACTAATTATGCCGATGAGTTATTGAAGGATTTAAAAAAATTAGATAACTGGCCAGAAAGAGTAAAAATAATGCAAGATAATTGGATTGGGAAGTCAATTGGTACAAATATTAATTTCAATACCAATACCAACCCAGAAAAGAAAATAACTGTATTTACAACAAGGCCAGATACTTTATTTGGAGTTACTTATTTAGCAATTTCTGTTAATCATTCATTAATAAAAAAAATTTCTGATCAAGAAACCATACATGATATAGAAAATCTTAAACAATATTTGAAAAATAATAAAAATAATGAACTTGAAAAAATTGGAATAAAAACAAGCTTTATAGCAATAAATCCAGTTAATTCTGAACCTATTCCTATTTGGGTTGCAAGTTATGTCCTCGATGAATACGGTACAGGCGCTGTTATGGGCGTGCCTGCTCATGATCAAAGAGATTTTGAATTTGCTAAGAAAAATAATATTGATATTAGACAGGTAATAATAAAGGATCAAAATGAACAAACTCAAGAGCTAGATGAAGCTTATGTGGAAAATGGATTTCTTGTTAATTCAAAGCAATACAATGGAATAGCAAATACTATTGCTAAATTAAAAATTTCAGAGGAGGGAGTAAATAATGGATGGGCCGAAAATAAGATTCAATATCGTTTAAGAGATTGGTTAATATCCAGACAAAGATATTGGGGATGTCCGATACCCATCGTTAATTGCAAAAAATGTGGAGCTGTTCCTTTAAACCAATCGGATTTGCCTGTTTCATTACCAAAAGATATAGAAATCTCCGCTAACAAGATTAATTCTTTAGGTGATAATAATAATTGGATAAATACAACATGTCCAAAATGTGGAATAGCGGCAAGAAAAGAAACTGATACTATGGACACTTTCATGTGTTCATCTTGGTATTTTTTAAGATACCCATCTTCAAAATGTTCATACAAGCCATTTGAAAAGAATGAAATTAATAAGTGGTTGCCT
This sequence comes from uncultured Prochlorococcus sp., assembly GCF_902536725.1. Lineage (GTDB taxonomy): Bacteria > Cyanobacteriota > Cyanobacteriia > PCC-6307 > Cyanobiaceae > Prochlorococcus_A. The sequence goes on along the minus strand of NZ_CACAYO010000004.1, from coordinate 41,184 downwards.
GTAGATCAATATGTTGGAGGAGTAGAGCATGCAATATTGCATTTGTTATATGCAAGATTTTTCACTAAAGCATTGCGGGATAATGAACTATTTGATATTGATGAACCTTTCAAAAAACTATTAACGCAAGGAATGGTTCAGGCCGCAGCCTATAAAAACAATAAAACTGGTAAATATGTTTCTCCTTCCGATATTTCTGACTTATCAAATCCTACAGATCCAATTGACAATTCTAAACTCGAAGTTCTTTTCGAGAAGATGTCTAAGTCTAAATACAATGGAATAGACCCTGAATCAGTAATTAAAAAATATGGAGCAGATACAGCAAGAATGTTTATATTATTTAAAGCACCACCAGAAAAAGATTTGGAATGGGGAGATACAGATGTTGAAGGACAATTTAGATTTTTAAGCAGGATTTGGAAGCTTTATATAAATTGTGCAAAAGATATTAATAGTAAATCTAATTCCTATCCAGATAAAGAAAAAAGTTTAATAAAGTCAATGAATATCGCTATAAAAGAAATTTCAAATGACATATTAAATAACCAATTTAATACTGCGATTTCAGAACTAATGAAGTTTTATAATTCATTATCAAATTCCATAAATGACGTAAACAATAATTTAAAAATTGAGGCTTTAAAAACATTTTGTATTTTGTTGGCTCCATTTGCACCTCATATTGCAGAAGAAGTATGGCATCTTATAGGATTTAAAAAATCTGTGCATTTAGAACACTGGCCTTCATTTAATGCCGAGGCACTAAAGGAAGATTCATATGAACTAGTTATACAAGTTAATGGAAAAGTTAGAGACAAAGTAAATATAAATATTGAAATGAGTGAAGATCAAATTAAAGAATTAACTCTTAAAAGACCTAATATATTAAAATGGACACAAGATAAGAAAATAAGAAAAATAATTATTGTTAAAGGAAAAATTATGAATATTGTTGTTTAAGAATTTATTTTTTGAATAACTAATGAATTTGGATTTGACCAATCGCCCTTAACTAAATAATTATCATTACCAAAACACATTTCACGGAGTATGAAAAATATAGGTTCACTTATTGAATTATCAAATAATGACGTTATGTCATTTATAGAATATTCACCACCTTCGTCTAATAAATTACTTACTTTTTGTTGATACTCAATAATATTTGCGGCTGCTTTCTTTCCAGCTTCAACTCCAGGTTGATCATATGCATTTATATTTACCAATTCAGCGTAGAAGGAAACAGCCCTCTCAAATAAAGCGATTAAGGCACCTAGTGAAAAACAATTTAACTTTTCTAACGTTATAGTGATGCTTTGTCTGTTTTCACTAGAGAGTGCTGATCTGGTTCCTTGCAAAAAACCAGAAAGATATTCTTTAGGATTCTCTTTTTCATCAAAAATATTAGTAAATGGAGAATCTAATAATTCAATAAAAATACAAAAGAAATTATCAATACCATCTCTCAGTTGCTGAACATAAGCATGTTGATCTGTAGATCCTTTATTACCAAAAACGGAAATGCCCTGATTAACTACTTCACCATTCCTATTAAATTTCTTTCCTAATGATTCCATTACTAATTGTTGGAGATATTTACTAAATACCTGTAACCTATCTCTATAAGGTAATACGACCATATCTCTCTTTCCAATACCATCCCCAGTTAAATACCATGCGGATGATAATAGTGCTGCTGGATTATTTTTAAAATCACTTATACGTGTGGCTTCATCCATTAATGATGCACCTCTAATAAATTCAGATATATTTTCATTAATAAGAGCTAATGGAAGTAATCCAACAGAGCTTGTAATACTAGTTCTTCCTCCAACCCAATCTTGCAAATTAAATATTTTTAACCAATTTTCAGAAGTGGCTTTTTTAAATAACTTACTATCTGTCATAGTTATAGCTATAGCATTAGAATTCCATTCAAGAGAATTGTTTTCGCAGTGACTTTTAATAATTTCCATAGCAATTCTAGGTTCAGGCGTACCACCTGATTTGCTTACTACTACAAATAATGTTGTTGATAATTTTTCAGATAACTCTTCTAACTTTTCGCTAATTAAAAAAGGATCAATATTATCGATATAAGAAAAATTTAAGCCTCTAGAACACTTCTGCAGTGACTCTGTAATAAGTAATGGTCCTAAACCACTTCCACCAATTCCTATCCATAGAACATCAGTATAGTGCTGATTTTTCTTATTCTTAATATCTCCATTTAAAATTTGTTTTCCAAATTCAGAGATTGCATTAATATCTGCTTTAATTTCCTCTCGTATTTTTGAAGAAGGTGAAATTGATGGATTTCTAAGCCAATAATGTCCAACTTGTCTATTTTCATCAATATTTGAGATTGCACCATTTTCTAATTCTTTTATTGATGAAAAAACATCTATAAATTTATCTTCTAAATTTTTTATCTCTATACTTGTGAAATTAATTTTGCTTATGTCTAACCAAATATTTAATTTTTTATCGAACCAAAGATAATTACAAAATTTATCCCAAGAGTTTAAATCTCCATTCATTTTATATTGTTTCTTTTATTTATTTTTCAATTATATCTATACAAATAGTATATAGATTTGAATCATTTAAATTTGTTTAAATTATTATCTTCAAATAAATATGTTTTTGAATATAAACAATTAAGATTAGGGGTTTTTTTTATTTCATATGAAATTATCATTGGTTAAAATAAAAAATTTTGGATAGATCATTTAATTACATAATTTCGCCTGAGATATCTGAATTTAGAAGATTTTCCCCAAAATTAAAAATAGGTGTACTTGCTTCTGGGAAAGGAACAAACTTTCAGGAATTAATTAATCTCTCAGAAAAAGGAGAATTAGATATAGATATAAAAGTTCTAATAACTAACAAAGATGATGCAGGTTGTATAAAGAGGGCTGAAAGTAAAAAAATACCTCACAAAATTATAAGAGACAAAGACTTTCTGCAAAAAGAGGCATTTGAATTAGAAATTATAAATACTTTAATTAAGTACGATATTGAACTTGTGGTTATGGCAGGCTGGATGAAGATTGTTACTCCATTTTTTATTAATAAGTTTAAGAATAAGATAATAAATATTCACCCCTCATTACTTCCAGCATACAAAGGTGGTTCTGCGATAAAGGACTCTATATTAAATGGTTCAAAAATAACAGGTTGTTCAGTACATTTTGTTGAAGAGGAGGTAGATAGTGGATCTTTGATAATGCAAGCTGCATTATCAATTAGAAATGATGATGATATTGAATCTCTTTCCAAAAGAATACAAATGCTTGAGCATAAAATTTTACCTCACTCAATCTCTCTTGCTGGTATTTTGATAAGAAGTAATTTTATGGAAAATTATTAGTTAAATCAAGACCTTCATCCATTGAAAATCCACTCATAATATTTAAATTTTGAATTGCTTGACCAGTTTGACCTTTTAACAAATTATCAATTACAGATAATATAATTATCCTTCCATTGCGATTATCAACTTTAACAGAAAGTAAAATTTGGTTTGTATTTTTAACCCATTTTGTTGATGGGAATGTATTTACAGGTAAGACTTTAATATTTTTAAAACTTCTATAATAATTATCCAAAAGAATTCTGCAGTCATCAGAAGTTAATCCTGGATCTCTTAATCTCCCATATATAGTCGAATGCATACCTCTTGAGATTGGGACTAAATGAGGTGTAAAAAGCAGTTCAATTTTATTTCCAGAAATTAAAGATGCCAATTGCTCAATCTCTGAGGTATGTCTATGGTTTATCAATCCATATGCTGATAGACCTTCTCCACATTCTGATAAGAGTAGATTTTGGTTTGGTTCTCGGCCACCTCCAGAAGTTCCGCTTTTAGAGTCAATAACTATACCTTCATTCTCAATAATTCCTTGAGAGAGATAAGGAGCTAATGGAATAAGAGCAGATGTTGGATAACATCCTGGACATGCAATTAATCTTCCTTTTGAAATGGCTTCTTTATTTATTTCAGGAAGACCGTAAACTGCCTCTTTACATAAATCATCATCATTCCTTTTATAAATAGCAGCTTCTTTGGAATATACTTTTTTCCATTCATCTAAGGACTTATATCTATAATCAGCAGATAAATCAATAACCTTAAGTCCTCTATCTAATAGTTTCCTTGTCAATGTTGAAGATAAGCCATTTGGTAAGCAAAGCAAAGCAACATCTGCATTTTTTGAAATATTATCAACTGAAATTTCTTCTATATAGGGATCATTATCAAGATAAATAAAAGGGAAATTATCATTCCACTTTGATCCAGATGTTTTATTTCCTCCTAAAAATGAAATTTTGTATTTTTTATTTTTCTTTAAAAGATTTACCGCTTGAATACCGCCGTAACCAGTAGCACCTACTATTGCAACATTCATTTCTTTGAATTGGCAGACTTTGAGATAGGATAATAAAGTGTTGAATTTAAGGTAACTAAAACACTATTTTTCTATATTGATAGGAATAATGAAAGAAACAAGTCCCAAATCAAATAATGGAACAATTTTGGATATAAATGAATCTTTTAAAATTGAATTTGATCCTATCAGCGATGCGTTGGCAGCTATAAGAAATGGTGAATGCATAATTGTTGTAGATGATGAGAGAAGAGAAAATGAAGGAGATTTAATATGTGCGGCTCAGTTTGCAACTCCACAGCAAATTAATTTTATGGCTACAGAGGGACGTGGTCTTATATGCCTAGCCATGCAAGGTGAAAAACTTGATTCTTTAGATTTACCATTAATGGTAGATAGAAATACAGATGAAAATCAAACAGCTTTTACGATATCAATTGATGCTGGACCTGAAAATAATGTTACTACTGGAATTTCTGCTGAAGACAGGGCAAAGACTATTCAAGTTGCTATAAACCCAAATACAAAACCCGATGATTTGAGGAGGCCTGGACATATTTTTCCATTAAGAGCTAAGAAAGGTGGAGTATTAAAAAGAGCAGGTCATACTGAAGCGGCAGTAGATATTGCGGCAATGTCAGGTCTTTATCCCGCTGGAGTGATTTGCGAAATTCAAAATCCTGATGGTTCCATGTCAAGACTTCCACAACTTAAAGAATATGCAAAACAGTGGGGAATGAAATTAATATCCATAGCTGATCTAATAAGTTATCGGTTTCAAACTGAGAGATTTGTATTTAGAAAATCCGATGCTGTTCTTCCGAGTATTTTTGGTAATTTCAAAGCATATGGATATGTTAATGAACTTGATGGTTCAGAGCACGTTGCATTAGTTAAACAAAAATCATCAAAATTAAGCGAACCTGTTCTAGTAAGAATGCATTCAGAGTGCTTAACTGGCGACGCTTTTGGATCATTACGTTGTGATTGTAGACCTCAGTTAGAGGCTGCTTTATCAAGGATTGAAAAGGAGGAAGAGGGAGTTGTTGTTTACCTAAGACAAGAAGGTAGAGGTATTGGTCTAATAAATAAATTAAAAGCTTATAGCTTACAAGATGGTGGATTAGATACTGTAGAAGCTAATGAAAAATTAGGTTTTCCAGCTGATCTCAGAAATTATGGAGTTGGGGCACAAATATTAACCGATCTAGGGATAAAAAAACTAAAATTACTAACAAATAATCCTAGAAAGATTGCTGGATTAGGTGGTTATGGAATAGAGGTTATTGAGAGAGTTCCATTAGTAATTTGTCCAAACGATAATAATGCAGAATATTTGAGTGTAAAAAAAACGAAGTTAGGTCACATGATCGATGAAGAAAATCATAATTCTAGAAATATCGATCCATTTATATCAATTTTTCTTGACGGAAAATATAAATCTATTGATCTAGTCCCAATAAAAAATAATGTTAATAAATTCTGTAGTGATAAGAACATTAATATTAAACTAGAAAGTACTCCGAGATTATTGGCTTTTTGGAATCGACCAAAATTAGTTTGGCGAATTTTGCATGATCAGAATAGAAGCAATTCAAACATTACTGATGAAGAAATAAAAAATATAGAGCTGTTTATTCAGTTTTTATCCAATTATGAAAATAGTACAAAAATTGGAATTATTGTTTCTAGAAACATTGAACAAGCATTACACCCAAAAAGTAGCATCAAATTAATCAATACTAAATTTACTATTAATAATGAAATCTTATTTTCATCTTCTAGAAAATTTAATCTTGATAAAGAGACATTTAGTATTGTTTTTAAAGACTAAATTACTATTTTAAGGTTGCCTTTAGAATTTTTGAACCATTAGTAAGCTTTAGAACTACATCCATATCATCAGTCTTACCAAAAACAGTATGAACTCCATCGAGATGAGGCTGTGGTTCATAAACTATAAAAAACTGGCTACCACCTGTATCCTTTCCTGCATGAGCCATAGAAAGTGAGCCTTTTAAATGTTTATTGGCATTAATTTCACATTTAATATTGTATCCAGGGCCACCAGTTCCAGGCATACCAAAAGCTCCTTCACGAGTATTTGGACATCCACCCTGAGCCATAAATCCTGGAATAACCCTGTGAAATGCTAGACCATCATAAAAACCATCACTAATCAGGTTCGTGAAGTTTTTAACTGTATTAGGTGCGTCATCAGAGAAAAATTCAATATTGATGTTCCCAACTTCTGTTTCAAATAATGCAGTTGTCATGTTTTATATATTTAGTGGTTAATTGATATTTTAATAGCTAAAGCAACTTTTCAAGGTTTTCCTTAATGGTATTTATATCAATACTATCTCTATTACTATTTTTATCATCTTCCCAATTTTCAACTTCTAGGTTTTTCTGAGGTGGTGAAATTAATAACCTATCTTCTGCGGTTTTAGGCACGAAATTTTTTTCTACTAATTTATATTCATAATCTAATTTAATGCAGAAATCTTTTATTTCCTCTAAGTTAATCACTTCAACTGTTGGCAAAGGAAAATCTTGAGCTTCTAGTAGACCGCAATATCTTGTTGCATCATCCTTATCTTCAAACATAAGAACAATGGTTCTTCCTTTAAGTTCTATTGAATGAATTCCTTCCTTATCTGTTCCTGAATTATATAAAAGAACATATACGTTCATAAGTATAAATTTTTCTTATTCTATGATATTTGATTAAGAATCAGAAAGTGATAATTCTTGTAATCTTGTATATAAAGCAATTTCTTCATCATTAATATCAGCAGGAATAACTACCAAAATTTCAACATATTGATCACCTACATTATCTTCGTAAGTTAAACCTCTACCTTTCAAACGTAACATTCTACCCGTAGATGATTTTGGTGGAACTTGAAGTGTGACATTTCCATCAAGGGTGGGGACCTCAACAGCACAACCAAGAAGAGCATCATGAGGAAATAACTCCAATTTATAAAGAACTCTTAAACCATCAATTCTTAGACCAGTTTCCGTTTGAACTTTTAACTGTAGATAATGATCTTTACCTCCTCTTGCAATATTTTCAAGTCTTAATCGCCATCCATCTCCAGCAAAAGGAGGGGTATCAACTTCTACTACTGTTTCATCTTCAAGCTCTATTAAAATTGAAGCTCCATTTAAGGACTCATCAGGAGTTAATTCTATAATTGTTTCTATATCTTGGTGGAGTTTAACTGGAGGAGGCTCTTCTGGAGAGGTTGTAGGGTATTCATAATTATTAAATTCATCATAATTTGTATTTATCGATTGATCGTCAAATGGCTTATTGTCATATTCCTCATAATTCTGTGATGAGTATTCATATCCAAATAATGAATCAAGATAATCTTGAAAATCAGGAAAGCCTGTCTTGAAATTATTATTTTCATAATCATTTTGGATATTTTCATCTTGACTATTTTTTTTTATATTAGGATCACTTAGATATTCATATGCTTCGTTAATTAATTTAAATCTCTCTTCTGCATTAAGATCATTTTTATTTAAATCTGGATGCCATTTTCTTGCTTCTCTTCGAAAAGCCTTTTTAAGTTCTTTATCATCGAAATCAGGTGATAAACCCAAAATCGACAAATAGTCTTTTTTAGAGGAAGTAGTCATTGTCCCATGGATCATCGTCCCTAGAATTACCATACCTCGAATTTCTATAATTTCTATTCATTTGATTATCCCAAGGATCATCATCCCAATAATCATCTGAAAAGAGTTCATCCTTTAACGAACCAAATGTATTTTTAATGCTCTGTAAGGGATTATTATCAATTTTCTTTTCTGCTGCAAATTTTCTGTTTAAGCCGAATAATGCTTCTTGTAGAGCGCTTACTGAAATTTCTAATTCTTGTGGATCATCGTCGTCTATATACTCTTCAACATCTTGAATGGCTAATTCAACAGCTCTTTGTTGCCTTTCAGCACCATATGGACCAAATTCTAATGAAGCATCCCTAAGTCTTCTCTCGGCTTGCGCAATAAGAGTTAAAGCACTATTTTTTCTATCAATTACAGATCGTGTTTTCCTGTCTTCATTAGCTTTTGCTTTAGCTTCTTCAATTATCGAATTTATTTCTTGTTCATTTAAGTTAGAACCTCCAGAAATTGAAACTGTTTGCTTTCTTCCAGTTGTTCTATCAGTTGCACTTACTTCTAAAAGACCATTAGCATCAATATCAAATGCTACTTGGACTTGTGGTATTCCTCTAGGAGCTGGAGGTATTCCTGATAATCTAAATTTACCAAGTGATTTATTTTCAGAGGCTAATGGTCTTTCTCCCTGCCGTACTTGAACAACAACTGATGATTGATTAGCTTCAGACGTACTAAAAACATCAGATTGTCTAACTGGTATTGGGGTGTTACGAGGAATGAGTATCTTCATAAGACCACCAATAGTTTCTAAGCCTAAAGATAAGGGAGTAACATCATTTAGGAGTAAATCTTGTAAATCTCCACTAATAATTCCAGATTGTATCGCAGCTCCAACTGCTACGACTTCATCAGGATTAACAGATTGACAAGGATTATTTGGAACGAGAGTCTTAACCAACTGTTGAACCATTGGTATTCTTGTGCTGCCACCTACAAGAACCACCTCATCAATATCTTCTGCGCTCCATCCAGAATCATCTAAAGCTATTTGCACAGGCTCTAATAATCTATCTAGTAAATCATTTGATAATGATTCAAATATTTTTCTGTCCAAGGTTTCTTCAATATGTAATGGGCCTTCTTTACTTGTTGTGATAAATGGTAAAGATATTTTTGTTTTTTGCAATCCTGACAATTCGCATTTAGCTTTTTCAGCAGCCTCAGTTAATCTCTGTAGGGCTTGTCTATCCCTTCTTAGGTCAACATTATGTTTTGATAAGAATTTTTCTGCGAGCCAATCAACTATTTTTGAATCAAAATTGTTTCCACCTAGCTGTGTATCACCACAAGTGGCTTTAACATCAAATACACCATTAGAAATTTTTAGTAATGAAACATCAAATGTTCCTCCTCCTAAATCAAAAACCAAAACATTATTAGAAGAACTTTTTTCAAAACCATAAGCTAGAGCAGCAGCAGTAGGTTCATTTAAAATTCTATCTACTTTAATTCCAGCCAATATTGCAGAATCCTTTGTAGCTTGTCTTTGAGATTCGTTAAAATAAGCAGGGACAGTGATAACTGCAGAATCAACAGTATCTCCAAGATATGTTTCAGCATCATTTATTAATTTTCTAATCAATGAGCTCACTAACTCTTCTGGTGCATATTCTCTTTCTGTATTTGGACTAAGAACCCTAACACTTCCAGTGTTATTAGCCTTTACATTGTAGGGAACGGAAATACTATTCTCATCTAATTCATCCCAGTCACTACCAATAAATCTTTTTAGATTATAAAAGGTATTCTTAGGATTTAGAACAAGTTGTCTTCTCGCCTGGTCTCCAATTACTATTTCCTTGTCTTTTGTAAATCCGACGATGGAAGGTGTAGTTCTAGAACCCTCAGAATTTGCAATAACAATTGGACGACCAGCTTCTATAACTCCGACAACAGAGTTAGTAGTACCTAAATCAATTCCAACTATTTGCCCCATGATTTTAGATCGCTAAATTAAAGCAAAATTTACTAATAATTTAATTAATTTTTATCTTAGATATTTACATATAATAGTAAAAATCAAATATTTTCAACTTAATTTAAATAAATAAGATTATTTATAACTTGTTAATAGTATTACTATCTACTTTAAAATATATTTTGAAGCTGGAGGTGTTGATGTATTTAACCAAAATAAACTAATATAAAACGGAGAGAGAGGGATTCGAACCCTCGATAAAGTTGCCCCTATACAGCATTTCCAGTGCTGCGCCTTCAACCACTCGGCCACCTCTCCCAAGATAACCATTTTAACCCTTGATCATCCCAATTTAGAGGAAAGTTATTTGAAAAAGACTTTCACAGTCACGATTAAAAATAAGGAAACCGGAAAGCTCTACAAGGAGCAGGTTAATAGTGATGATTATATACTTAAGGAATTTGAAAAAAAAGGTTTCAAACTTGCATTTTCATGTAGAAATGGTTGCTGTACAAGTTGTGCAGTTAAAATTAAATCTGGTACCTTACAACAACCTGAAGCTATGGGTGTATCTCAGGCTTTAAAAGACAAAGGTTATGCACTTCTTTGTGTCGCTAAAGCAACTTCGGATCTTGAGGTAGAAACTACATATGAAGATGAAGTTTATGATTTACAATTTGGACAATATTTTGGGAGGGGAACTACAAGAGTTGCGCCACCTTGGGAATTTGAGGAAGATTAAATATCATGTTTGATTTAAGTGAAATAGAGGAACTTGCAAATCAAGTAAACTTATCTATTTTGTATGAAATAGCCAAGAATTCAGCTCAAATTGGTAATGAAATTTTAAAAGTTAATTATAATAAAATCCAGAAAATATCATCAAAGGGTAGGAAGGGTGATCTTGTTACCAATGTAGATTTGGAAGTTGAAAATAAAATAAAAGAATATTTATTAGAAGAGACACCAAACATATCTATTAATGCAGAGGAATCGGGTAAATTAACCAAATCTTCGGATTTAACGTGGTGTATAGACCCATTAGATGGTACAACAAATTATTCCCATGGATATCCTTTTTTTGGAACGTCTATTGGTCTTGTATATAAAAATAAGCCAATAATAGGCGCTATATCAGTACCTTATTTAAATGAGCTATATTCAGCCTGTATAGGTTTAGGCTCATTCTGCAATGATAGTGAACTTAAAGTATCGAATCCCTCTAATCTTTCTGATAGTCTACTTGTAACAGGATTCTCTTATGACAGATTTGAGACAGAGGATAATAATTATGCTGAATTTTGTTATCTAACACATAAAACTAGAGGTGTTAGAAGAGGAGGTGCAGCAGCAGTTGATTTAGCATTTGTTGCTGCAGGCAAGGTAGATGGATATTGGGAAAGAGGATTGGAGGTATGGGACCTGGCGGCCGGTGCTATTATTGTTACAGAGGCTGGTGGTATTATTTCTGATTATCCATCAGGCGAATTTAATTTAAGTTCAGGGAGAATTTTAGCTTGTTCTCCCAGCCTTGAGAATGAATTAAAAAATGAACTAGAAAAAGTCTCTCCATTTAAAAAAATTCTCTATAGCTAAAATTAGTTAAATATAAAAATGACCGATATAAAGGAAATTAAATTAGTCGATGTAAAAAACAATTCAAACATCATAAATAATTTAAATAGTATTTATAAACTATGGGGATATGAAGAGGTTTCACCATCATTTATAAATACATTAGAGACCATAAAAGGTCGTGGCGTTATTGACGAAAATCAGGTTGTAGGAATAGTTAGTAATAATTCATTATGTCTTAGGCCAGAAATGACAACTTCAATTGTTAAATTGTCATCTACTAGATTAATAAATAAGAAAAGACCTATAAGATTATTCACCAATGGAATGGTTTTTGATAAAAAACAAAATAATAAAAATTCATTTAAGTTACAAGAAAAATTGCAGAGTGGAATTGAATTAATTGGATATGATACAAAATACCCAGAAATTGAAGTTATAAATATTTTGTTTGATTCAATCGATAATATTAATTTGCAGGATGGTTGTAATTTATTTCTACTAGTAAGCACTACAAAAATAATGGACTTGATACTGAATAAATACAAAAATAATAATTTTGAAGAAATTAAGAAAAGTCTGGTTAATTTTGATCAAGATAATTTATCTAAAATAGATATAGATGAGGATGATAAATATATTCTTAAAGATCTTTTATTCACACGAGGAGAGCCAATTACCATTTTAAAAAAATTAAAAGCTATATATGGTACCAGTAAAATATTAGATGACTTATATTTTTTATTTGAAACATTATCAATAATTTCAAATAAATATGGTGTTAAATTACAACTTGATCCCACTTTTCAACCTCACTTGAATTTATATGAAGGAATAGTGTTTCAATTAATAGGGGATAATGGTAAAAATAAAAGCGTCATCGCAAAAGGCGGAAGATATGATGAGTTAGTAAGATCATTTAGTCCTAATGAGAAAATATTTAATGGGATTGGATTTACGATTTCAGTAGACATTTTAAGAAATTTAATTAAGGAAGAAAAAACAGATAAAAAAAAGATTTTATTAATGTTTAAAGATTCTTATTTGTTAGAAAAAGGGATGAATGAACAAAAAGTACAACAGAAAAAAGGAAATATTGCTGTCTTACATTTAAATCCATGTGATGACTTGGCAAAAGCAAATCAAATTATGAAAGAAAATAATTGTAGTGAGATTTTATGGGTTAAATAAAATCTTTTTAAAAATTTATTTTACTTTTAAATTCATACATTGTTCGGACAATACTCCTAATTAAACTTGATTAACTAGTTTTTACGAAATAATATTTAATATGTTTGATTTTTTTTTATGGAAAAAGGCGAAATTCGTATTAATACCGAAAATATTTTCCCAATTATCAAGAAGGCAGTATATTCTGACCATGAAATCTTTTTAAGAGAACTTGTTAGTAATGGTGTTGACGCAATTAGCAAAAGAAGGATGGCCTCTATGGCAGGTGATTGCGAGAATACTGAGGAAGCTCAAGTAAAAATAACAATTAACCGTGAAAAAAATACGATTACAATTTCTGATAATGGAATTGGAATGAATGATGAAGAAATTAAAAAGTACATAAATCAAGTTGCATTTTCTAGTGCTGAAGAATTCCTAACAAAATACAAAAAAGATAATGATGAATTCATAGGTCATTTTGGACTTGGTTTTTATTCAAGTTTCATGGTGGCAGATAGAGTTGATATATTAACTAAGTCGTCAATTGGGGAATCAAAAGCTTTCAAATGGTCTTGTGATGGATCGCCAAATTTCACGTTAGAGGAATCAGAAAAAGAGACAATTGGTACAGATGTAATTCTTCACCTACTTGAAGAAGAAAAAGAGTTTATAGAGCCTGAGAGGATTAAATCACTAATAAAAAAATACTGTGATTTTATGCCAATAGATGTCTTATTAGAAGGAGAGACAATTAATAAGAAAAATCCTCCTTGGAGAAAACAACCTAGTGAATTAAAAGATGAAGATTATGTTGAGTTATATAAATACCTTTATCCTTTCCAGGGAGATCCACTTTTATGGATTCATCTAAATACAGATTATCCATATGACATACAAGGGATATTGTATTTTCCAAAGTTGTCAGGTAGAGCTGATTGGGAAAAGGGAGAAATAAAACTATTTTGTAATCAAGTATTCGTAAGCGATTCAATTAAAGAGATAGTACCAAAATACCTTTTACCTCTAAGAGGAGTTATTGACTCCACAGATATACCACTAAATGTCAGTAGAAGTGCATTACAAACAGATAGAAAAGTAAGGTCTATATCATCGTTTATCTCAAAAAAAATTGCTAATAAACTCAAGGATTTGATAAAAAATTCTCCAGAATTTTATGCAGATATTTGGGATTCAATCTCTGCTTTTATTAAAATTGGTGCTATAGAGGATGAAAAATTTGCTGATTTAGTCAATAACAGTATAATTTTTGAAACTGTAATAAATTCAGAGAAAGATGTAACTAAAGATATTGAAAATAAATCCTTAATCAAGTCCAATGATAAATATTTCACAACATTAGCAAATTACAAAGAGCGAAATAAATTAATTGATCCTAAAAAAATAATTTACTGTTCAGATTTGATTGCGCAGTCTAGTGCATTAAATATTTGTTTATCTGATAATAAAGAAGTTATTAAATCAGATCCCTTAATTGACGCACAATTTCTTCCCTGGTTGGAAAGTAAAAATGAAGATTATCAATTCCAAAGAGTAGATTCAGAAATAAATGAAAAAGATGATAAAGAATCAAAAGAAATTGTAGATAAGGATGGCAAATCAAATACAGATAATCTTAGAGATACAATAGTTAAGGCACTTAACAATGAGAAAGTAACAGTTAAAGTGCAGTCACTTTCAAGTAATGATGCTCCACCAGCAATGATCTTGCTTCCAGAACAAATGAGAAGAATTAATGATATGGGAGCTTACATGGAACAAAAGATGCCTGGCTTACCTGAATATCATGTGCTCTTAATTAACAAGGAACATCCACTTATTGTTGGTCTTAATAAAATTACTGGCAACAAAATAATTATTGATGAAAAAGATCCTATTGAGAATCCATTGGCATCAAAAATTGCAAATCATGTTTACGATATGGCTAAGCTTTCCGTTGGAGGATTAGATCAAGAACAGATAATTAATTTACAAAATAATAATGCCGAATTAATTTCTGAATTACTTAATTCAACAAAATGAGTCATGTGTTAGAATTTTTAAATATATAACTCAAAAAAATGTCAAGAGTTTGCGAACTGACCGGTGCAAAAGCCAATAACGGGATGGCAGTGAGTCACTCACATATTCGTACAAAAAAATTGCAACAAGTTAATCTCCAAAAAAGGAGACTATGGTGGAGTGAGGGCAAAAAATGGGTAAATATAAAAATAAGTACCAAAGCCCTAAAGTCTATACAAAAAGTAGGTTTAGATAAATTTGCTAAATCAAATGGAGTTGATTTAAAAAAATTCTAAATTTGATGAGAAATTTAGTTGTAAGTATATTAATACCATTTATTCTTTTATTTAATTGTAATTCAGCAATAGCATTTGACTTTGCTCCTGAAGTTGGTGACTATGCTCCTAACTTTAAGTTAGAAGGTTTTAATAAAAACATAAAAACAAAAAAAACATGGGAATTAAGTGATTTTGAAGGTCAGTGGCTAGTTATGTATTTTTATCCAAAAGACTTTACAGCAGGTTGCACTCTTGAAGCAAAAGGTTTTTCGGAATTAAAAAAAATTTTTTCAAAATATAATGCCGAAATTATTGGCATTAGCGCTGATAATCAAGATTCACATGAAAGTTTCTGCAGCGAGAAATCCATAAACTATACTTTATTATCTGATCCTGACGGAATTATTAGTGATAAATATGGTTCCTGGATTCCTCCATTCTCAGATAGAAATACTTTTTTAATTTCACCAGATGGGAAAATTTCTTATAGATGGATAAGTGTTTTACCTCTAAATCATGCTAAAGAAGTACTCAACGTTTTAAAGAAAAAAATATAAAATTTTGCACGAATTATCACTTGGAACTTGGTTAATACATATCTCATCAGTAATAGAATGGATTTTTGCCATATTAGTCATAAACAAAATTTCTTCATATAAAAAATATAATTTATTTTTTTGGTTAAGCCTCGCTATGATCCCAAACTTAATAGGTGCTATGTGTGCGATCACCTGGCATATATATGACAACCAAGAAAATCTTTACGGTCTAGTATCACTTCAAGGAATATTTACATTTATAGGAAATTCAACATTAGCCTTAGCTGCAATAATAATCTTTAAAGGGAAAGAGACTTATGAATGATTTATTTTTTAAATTTATAGAAAAATTAGGTTTAATTGATAACACATTATTATTCGCAGTATCAATAATTCCATATGCAATATTTTTGTTTTACTTATATAAAATCAAATCTGTTAATGTTTTTGTAAAAACAGGATTTTCCTTAACTGTATTATTCGTATTTATAACTATATTGGTATCTATCTTCACACTAAATTACTACGATAAAACCCTTGTTGAGGTTGACTTCTTGCATGGATTTGCAGAATCCTTCCTAACTCTAAGTGATTTTGTTATTTTGTTTGGATTTATAAAGTTGTTGAATAGCTTAGAAGTAAACAACTCTTAAGACCTTTTACAATTTTGTGTTTTTTAGGTAAAAGTATTAGAGAATATATGAAAATAACGATTTTTTATGTTTACTACATTATTTGCAGCTGCAGATCCAGCAACTTTTTCTTGGTCTCCAAAGTGTGCCGTCGTAATGATTGCATGTAATGTTTTTGCTTATGCAATTGCTAGAGCAACAATAAGAAAACCTAATGAAGGTTTTGAAATACCTAATTCAAAATTCTTTGGTGGTTTAAGTCACGCATCAGTTGTAGGTGCTAATTGCCTAGGTCATATTTTCGGAATTGGAGCAATCTTAGGATTAGCCTCACGAGGTGTTTTATAATTATTTATTAAATACTTAATTATTAAATATTTATTTATTAAATTTTTAATTAACTAACTTAAATTTCTTAATTATTTTACCTGCCATCTGATCAGGCATAAGTCCTAGTTTTTCCTTACTCTGGTCAGGTGAAGCGTGATCAACTAAAACGTCAGGTATACCTATTCTGCATACAGGAATGTTTATTTCATTATCATTAAGTAATTCAACTATTGCAGAACCGAATCCGCCTATTAAGGTTCCTTCTTCCATAGTTACAACTTTTTGAATCCTACTTGCTAAAGGCAAAATAAGATTTTTATCGAGAGGTTTAACAAATCTTGCATTAACAATGCATGCATTAATATTTATATTTTTTAAGATCATTGCTGTTTCGATTGCTGAGGCGACCATCGAACCATAAGCAATAATTAAAATATCTTCTCCTTCTTCAAGTATTTCAGCTTCGCCTATATTCAAAGGTTCCCAACCCTCATCCATTACAGCCACTCCTAATCCGGAGCCTCTGGGTATTCTTAAAGCTGTAGGACCATTATGATTTATTGAAGTTATTAACATTCTCTGTAATTCAGACTCATCCTTAGGAGCCATCAATACAAAATTAGGTATAGATCTCATATAACTTATATCGTACTGACCTTGGTGAGTAGGGCCGTCAGCTCCAACTATACCAGCTCTATCAAGTACGAATGATACAGGTAAATTTTGTATTCCTACATCATGAATTAATTGGTCGAAAGCACGTTGAAGAAATGTACTATAAATAGCTACAACAGGTTTAAGACCATCACAAGACATTCCTGCCGCAAGAGTAACTGCATGTTGTTCTGCTATTCCTACATCGATATATTGATTAGGGATATTTTTTTGCAATATATCTAAACCAGTGCCTGTAGCCATTGCAGCTGTAATACCAACGACTTTGCTATCTTGCTCACATATTTTTAATAAGGTTTGACCAAATATTTTACTATAACTAACAGGTTTAGGTTTCTTTGATGGAATAGATTTCCCAGTTGTAAGATCAAATGCAGACTGTGCATGATATCCGACCTGATCGGCTTCAGCATATGGGTAACCCTTCCCTTTTGTTGTAACAACATGAACAAGTACAGGTCTTTTAAGTTTATGGGCAGCGTTAAAAGTCTTAACTAAGTTAGCAATATCATGACCATCAATTGGACCCATATATGTAAATCCAAGTTCTTCAAAAACAGCTCCAACCTTTGGCACAGATAGTCGTCTAACGCTCCCTTTAATATTTTTGAGTTCTTCTGGGATATCCTTACCAATTAAAGGAATATTTTTTACACTTTCTTGAACACTATCGGACAAAAATTGCAATGGTGGACTTACTCTTACCTTATTTAAATAAGATGAAAGGGCTCCAACCGGAGGTGAAATAGACATGTCATTATCGTTCAATACTACAACTAAAGGGGTATTTGGTAAGTGACCTGCATGATTTATAGCTTCTAATGCCATTCCTCCCGTTAGTGCTCCATCTCCAATCACAGCGACACATTTATAATTTTCACCTTTTCTATCTCTTGCTATTGCCATTCCTAAAGCAGCAGAAATAGAAGTGCTTGCATGTCCAGCACCAAAATGATCAAATTTACTTTCACTCCTTTTTAGATATCCAGCGACTCCATTTTGTTGCCTAAGAGAATCAAATTGACTGAAACGTCCTGTAATTAATTTATGAGGGTATCCTTGATGTCCTACATCCCATACAACTTTGTCAAAATCAAGATCAAGAGTTTGATACAAAGCCAATGTCAACTCAACTACCCCTAATCCAGGACCAAGATGTCCTCCACTAGTGGATACTACCTGAAGATGTCTTTCTCTAATTTGACATGCAATTTCCTCTAATTGTGAAACTGTTAAGCCATGAAGTTGATTTGGATGACTTAACTCACTTAAAAGCATTTAAAAAAAATTGGTTTCTATATAATCTAAAACGCCGAGGTGCAAAATGAGTATTTTTTTTGAAATAGATCATGTAATGTTTTATTAGATTAATAATTAATGCTAGAAATATATATATGAATGATTATTTTGAAAAAATACTTCAAGCTGATGTCTATGAAGTTGCAAAAAAAACACCACTAGAAAAAGCTCATAATTTAAGTAATACACTTAATAATGAAGTTTTTCTAAAAAGAGAAGATCTTCAGGATGTATTTTCATTCAAAATAAGAGGTGCATATAACAAAATGAGTAAGCTCACTAATTCACAGCTTGCTCAGGGAGTGATTACTTCTAGTGCTGGTAATCATGCTCAAGGGGTTGCACTTAGTGCGCTTAAGTTAAATTGTCAGGCAACCATTTTAATGCCCATTACCACACCTCTAGTAAAAGTTAATGCAGTAAAAAATTTAAAAGCAAAAGTTATATTATATGGCGATAATTATGATGAAACTTATAAAGAGGCAATACGGATTAGCCAGGAAAGAAATTTATGCTTTATTCATCCATTTGATGATCCAGAAGTAATAGCAGGACAAGGAACTATAGCTATAGAACTTGAACAGCAGCTTAAGGAAAAACCTTTTGCAATTTATATTGCTGTAGGTGGTGGGGGATTAATATCAGGAATATCCTTGTACGTAAAAAAAATATGGCCTGAAGTAAAAATAATTGGTGTAGAACCTGAAGATGCTGACGCTATGACGAAATCTTTGGAAGAAGAAGAAATAGTGGAACTATCTTCTGTAGGTCAATTTGCAGATGGAGTGGCGGTAAAAAAAATTGGTAAAAATACTTTTGATATTGGTAGAAAATATATTGATAAGATGATTAGGGTTAATACTGACGAAATTTGTGCTGCAATAAAAGATGTTTTTGAGGATACAAGATCAATACTAGAGCCCGCAGGTGCCTTATCAATAGCGGGAATGAAAAAAGATATTTTAGATTCGAATCATTCGAATAGAAAAATGGTTGCGATTGCGTGTGGTGCAAATATGAATTTTGAGAGGCTTAGATTTGTAGCAGAAAGAGCAGAACTTGGAGAGTGTAAAGAAGTAATGATGGCTGTTGAAATTCCTGAACGTGCTGGAAGTCTAATTGATTTTTGTAAGTTACTTGATAATAGAAATTTAACTGAATTTAGCTATAGGATGTCGAATTCTAAGAAAGCACAGATCTTTGTAGGGGTTCAAGTCTATGGTTTAAATGATAAAAAAAATCTACTAAATGTATTTAGAAATTCTGAGTACTCATTTATTGACATAAGTGATGATGAATTATCTAAAAATCATCTCAGACATATGGTAGGTGGTAGATTACCAAAGGATTTTAAAGAGTTAGAATATAAAAACTTTATTGAACTTTTATACAGATTTGAGTTTCCTGAAAGGCCTGGCGCATTAATAAACTTCTTAAACAATATGAAATCTAATTGGTCTATAAGCGTATTTCACTACAGGAATTATGGAGCTGATGTAGGGAAAATTGTTATTGGAGTTTTGATCGATAAAAATGAGATTTTAGAATGGAATAAATTTGTAAGAATTCTAGGCTATAAATTCTGGGATGAAACTCAAAACGATACATATAAATTATTCCTTGGTGCATCAGATTAAATTTAAGGTAAATTGGGAAAGATTTCGGTAATTCAAATCAATCAATCTGATCTAAATAACACGCCAATATCTGATATAGATCTAGTTACTAAAGTTGAAGCTGTTCTATATTTAAAAGGCAGGCCAATAACAAAAAAGGATCTTTCAGAAATTACTAATTCTGATATCAACTCAATTGATGATGCAATTAAAGATCTAAAAAATAAATATTCTAACCCTAACTCAGCAATTGAATTAAATGGAGTTAACAACAGCTTTTCTCTTGAACTAAAATCAAGTCTTAATGAATTCGTAGATGATTTACTTCCCTCTGATTTGAAAACATCAGAATTAAGGACATTGGCAACTATTGCAATCAAAAAAAAGATCTTGCAATCTGATCTTATACTTCTTCGAGGCTCAGGAGCTTATGACCATATCAAAGAATTATTAGGTAAGAAATTTATTGTCAAACGGAAGCAAAAAGATGGTAGATCATATTGGTTATCATTATCAGAGAAGTTTTTTCAAACTTTTGCTGTAAGTAATGAATATCTCTCAAATATAGGAAGCAGTAATAATAAGCAGCAATAATAAGTAAATGTTAATATGTATTAAATAACGAAAAGATAATGTTATCTGAGATTTTTGCAGTTCTGGGTCAAACTTTATCAATTTATTCTTTCATATTGATAATAAGAATTTTACTTACATGGTTTCCAGGTATTGATTGGAGTAACGGTGTTTTATCTGCATTAACTTCCATCACAGATCCTTATTTAAACATTTTTAGGGGTATTATCCCCCCAATAGGTGGATTTGATATTTCATCTTTATTAGCTTTTTTACTTTTAAATGTTATTCAAAATTTAATTACAAATCTCCAGTATGCCAGCTTAGGTTATAGCTGAATTTATCTATCATCTCCAGAACCACTTATATTCCCTTTAGCGGCTCTAAATTTTAATTTTTCAAGATTTTGTATTGCAACATCCTCTAAATTAAAATTTAATTCTGTACAAAGATTTGATATGTACCACAATACATCTCCTAACTCTTTTTTAATACCTAATTTTGATTCATTATCAAATATTCCATTTTTATCTCTAATAACCTTTTTCACTTTTTCTGCCACCTCACCAGCCTCTCCAACTAAACCAAGAGTTGGATAAATATTATTAGAGCCTAAATCTGGATATTGCGCTGTTTCTCTAGCTTTTTTCTGATAAGTTTTAAAATCCATGACTTAAATAACTAACTTTGGGTATGGTAAATTTATTTATATCTAGCAATATTATCTATATATGTCGAATATTGATTTAAAAAGAAGAACAAAAATAGTAGCAACTATTGGTCCTGCAACTCAATCTAAAGAGATAATTACTGATTTAATTAAAGCTGGAGTAACAACATTCAGATTAAATTTCTCACATGGAGATCATAAAGATCATTCTGAGAGAATAAAAACCATAAGGGAAGTATCAAAAAAGTTAGATATAGATATTGGAATATTACAAGATCTTCAAGGACCTAAAATAAGATTAGGACGCTTTAAAGATGGGCCAGTAAAAGTTAAAAAAGGCGATAAATTCACACTGACATCAAATGAAGTCGTATGTTCAAATACTATTGCAAATGTAACCTACGACAAACTTTCTCAAGAAGTTAGCGCAGGAAAAAGAATACTTTTAGATGATGGAAAAATAGAAATGATTGTAGAAAAGGTAGATATAAAAGCTAATAATTTGGAGTGCATGGTAACTGTAGGAGGAGTTCTTTCAAACAATAAAGGTGTTAATTTTCCAGATGTTCAATTATCAGTAAAAGCACTGACAGAAAAAGATAAAAAGGATTTAAAATTCGGATTATCTGAAGGAGTTGATTGGATAGCACTAAGTTTTGTAAGAAATCCATCGGATATAAATGAGATAAAAGATTTAATAAACAAAAATGGCCATTCAACTCCTGTTGTTGCAAAAATAGAAAAGTTTGAAGCAATTGATCAGATAGATACAGTATTACCCTTATGTGATGGGGTTATGGTTGCAAGAGGTGATTTGGGAGTTGAAATGCCTGCTGAAGAAGTTCCTCTTTTACAAAAAGAATTAATAAGAAAAGCTAATTCATTAGGTATCCCAATAATTACAGCTACCCAAATGCTTGATTCTATGGCTTCTAACCCAAGACCAACTAGAGCAGAAGTTAGTGATGTTGCAAATGCAATTCTTGATGGTACGGATGCTGTAATGCTTTCAAATGAAACTGCAGTTGGCGATTATCCTGTAGAGGCAGTTGAAACGATGGCAACTATAGCAAGAAGAATTGAGAGGGATTATCCACTTAAGGCTATTGAAAGCCACTTACCCAGTACGATCCCAAATGCTATTAGTGCAGCAGTAAGTAATATAGCTAGACAACTTGATGCAGGAGCTATAATCCCTTTAACAAAATCAGGTTCTACTGCTCGAAATGTAAGTAAGTTCAGACCACCGACACCTATCTTGGCAACTACCACAGAGAGGAGTGTAGCAAGAAGATTGCAACTTGTATGGGGTGTTACTCCAATAGTAGTTAAAAATGACGAGAGAACAGCAAAAACCTTTAGTTTAGCTATGCAAATTGCTCAGGAGATGGGAATCTTAAATCAAGGAGATTTAGTAGTACAAACCGCAGGTACATTAACTGGAATTAGCGGCTCTACAGATTTGATAAAAGTCGGTTTAGTAAGAAAGATCGTATCAAGAGGAATTTCAATAGGGGAAATCGGTGTTACAGGTAAAGCAAGAATAATTAGAAATAATCTTGATATATCATTAATTTGCCCAGGAGAAATATTATTAGTTCAAAAGGAATTAATGAAAAATATTCCACTGAGTAAAAATATTGCCGGTATCGTTACGAACCAAAATGTAAATGATGTTTATGCTTTTTTTAACAAAAATAATAAAAAGATTTCTACAATTTGTAATTTAGAAAATATGGATAATCTTCAAATCACTAATGGCGACCTTATTACACTCCAGCTTAATGAAGGTGTTATATATATGGGACAAATTGAAGATGATGATGCAATAGATAAATATAAATATGTCTAGGAATATCTCAATTAAAGAAGCCTTAGGCATGGCAACAAAAACTTTAGTTTCGAACAAATTGAGAAGTTCGTTAACAATGCTGGGGATAATTATAGGAAATGCTTCAGTTATTACACTTGTTGGACTTGGTAGAGGTGCTCAAACATTAGCAAAAAACCAATTAAGTAATTTAGGTGCCAATGTTCTATTCATTGTTCCCGGAAATAATGACACAAGAAGAAGAGGTATTTCATTTCCTAAAAATCTTGTTTTAGAAGATGCAGTAGCAATAAGCAATCAAGTACCAACAGTTAAAAAAGTTGCTCCTCAAATCTCTGCTAACGAAATAGTGCAATCAAATTCTAAAAGTTTAAATATATCAATTGCTGGAGTTACTCCTGAATTTCTTGAAGTAAGAAGCTTTGAAGTAGATAAGGGAAGGTTTTTATCGAAAAGTGATGTTAATAGCGCAAGAAGTTATGTTGTAATAGGTCCTGATCTTAAAGAAGAATTTTTCAAAGACAAATCTTCATCACTTGGAAAAAAAATAAGAATTAAAGACCATACATATGAAATTATCGGAATATTAAAGCCAAAAGGTGCTGTATTTGGAAGTAATCAAGATAAAAATGCTTATATTCCATTAACCACCATGGTCAATAGGATTACAGGGAAGGACCCGACATATGGAGTAAGTTTAAGCTTTATTAGTGTTGAAGCGATAAATAAAAATGCAACTAGTGCTGCTAAATTTCAGATTACTAACTTATTAAGGCAAAGACATAAAATAATCAGAGATGATGACTTTGCGGTTAGATCACAAGAAGATGCACTAAATATAGTAACCAACATAACAAGTGGACTAACGTTTTTATTGGCTGGTATTGGGGCAGTATCTTTAGTGGTTGGAGGCATAGGAATCATGAATATTATGCTTGTTTCTGTAAGCGAAAGGACTGAAGAAATTGGACTTAGAAAAGCAATAGGAGCTAAACAATCAGATATATTAATTCAATTTTTGATTGAGGCATTGATTTTATCTACAATTGGAGGATTAATTGGAACAACAACGGGATTATCAGGTGTTTTTATTTTATCTCTGATAACACCACTTCCTGCATCAGTAGGAATTACAACTACCTTTTCCACTATGATCATTTCAGGATCAATAGGTTTAATATTTGGCGTTTTACCTGCAAAAAGAGCTTCTAAATTAGATCCAATTGTTGCATTGAGAAGTTTATAAATAGAATTAATAATAATGCTCAATTTTTATAAATTAATTGAGATACTAGTGAGTCTTCAATCACTAGTAATAACAGCAATGTTACCTGTTTATATACCACTAGATTTTATCTATAAATCTAGTAATAATTTTGAGTTCCCTATCACATGGCAAGTTCCAACCGTAATTTTATTAACCCTTATTTTTCACAAAAAAGTTGTTTTAAAAGCATTCACTATATATATAATTTTGGGGTTATTTATATTTCCTGTCTTTCATCAAGGAGGTTCTATAGGTTATTTGCTTACTCCAAATTTTGGTTATTTATTAGGTTTATATCCATTAATCAAAATAATTGATAATACAAATGATAAAAAAAAAATAAACGTTGGAAACTTTTTAAAAAACGGATTTATAGCAATAGCTGCTATGCATTTAACTGGAATTTTTTACAACTACATACAAATTATATTCTACAGTCAATTTAATTTATTCTTATATAATTTAGGGAAATACTCATTAGGTAAGATTGGATATCATTTTATAATGCTTTTTCCACTTTTATTACTTATTAAACCTATAGAAAGATTAAAACGTGGCCAATAATGATTAATAAAATGCAAACAAAATTATATTTTTTATCTTTAAGTATTTTTATTGTTCTCATAGATCAATTTACGAAATATTTAATGTTTTATAATACAAAATTATTTATTAATAAAGATTTTGTTTTATTCAAATTAGACTTAGTAAAAAATTACGGGGCAGCATTCAACATATTTAGTGGAAGTAGAATATTTTTATCTTTAATAAGTATTTTTTTTTCAATATTAATTATTTATTTTATATTTAGAAAGAATACTTTAAACGCATTCGATCTATATTCTTATAGCTTTATTCTTGGTGGAACTATTGGCAATGGTATAGATAGGGTATATAAAGGTTTTGTAGTTGATTTTATAAATTTAAATATTATAAATTTTCCTGTATTTAATATTGCCGACATATCTATTAATATTGGTTTCATTTTTTTACTTTATAACATTTTTAAAAATAATCGATAAAATGAATTACTTGAAAATAAAGTATGTAAAGTATGTGGTATTGATATTATTTCTATATATTGTATTTTCCATATTTGTAAGAATAGTAAATATTTATACCATTTTATTCTTAATAATAATAATTTATACTTTTTATAATATTGATAAAAAATTATTTAAAAAAATAGTATATAAAGTTTTATATAAAAATAAAAATAATACACTTTCATTCAAAAATACATATGGTGCTGCCAAGATGAGTTTGGAAGGGGTTGATAAAATTAATAAAAAAATTAACGATAAAGTAAAAGTTGAATTGTTAAATTACCAAAAAAATAAACTAGAGTCCCAATTAAAAACAGGCGATTATAAAGTTACTCTTTTTGGAGCAGGTTCCTCGGGGAAAACATCTATAGCAAGATCTCTATTGAAAAATATTGTCGGAAAAACCTCAGCAAAAATAGGTACAACAAAGCAAATTAATAGCTATAAAATTCGTATCCCAATCTTAAAAAGAAATATTAATATAGTTGATACTCCGGGTTTGTTCGAACCATCTAAATTAGGAGAAGAAAGAGAAAAAGCAACAATTATACAAGCATCAAATTCTGACTTAATTCTCTTTGTGTTAGATCAAGACATAAATAAATATGAAAACTACTTAATAAAAGAATTACTAAAATTAAGGAAAAAAATAATTATAGTTCTTAACAAATGTGATTTGAGGTCTAGAGATGAAAATAACCTCATAAAAGAAAATATAATTTCTATAACTTCCGCTAGAAGTAATAAAATTTCAGTTGTTCAAACAATTGCAGTCCCTCAACAATCTCACTATAAAAAATCAAATGCTTTAATTTTAGTTCCAGAGGTAGGAAATTTATTTAGAGAAATAATTGAAACCCTCGATAATAATGGTGAAGAATTGTTGGCAGATAATATTCTTTTTCGCTCAAATAAGTTAGGTATTAAAAGTAAAAATTTTGTACAAGAGCAAAGATATTTAATGTCAAATAAAGTGATTAATAAATATATGTGGATAACAGGAGGAGTAATACTAGTTAATCCACTACCAGCTGTTGATTTCCTTACTACTACCTCCGTAAACCTTCAAATGATAATGGAATTATCAAAAATATATGAAATAAAGCTTACAAAAAAAGATGCAAAAGATTTGGCGGCCTCATTGCTAAGCGCATTGGCTAAACAAGGAATACTAAAAGGGGGTCTCGCCATTCTTTCTCCTGCTTTAGCTACAAGCTTGACTAAAATAATATTATCTAAATCTATACAATCAGTTACAGCAGGCTGGTTAATAAGAATAGTAGGACTAAGTTTGATCGAATATTTTAAAAATGGGCAAGATTGGGGAGACGGAGGAATTCAAGAAGTAGTAGATAAGATCTACAGAATAAGTAAGAGAGAGGACATTTTAAATAACTTCGTAAAAGAAGCTATTTCAAAGATTGAAATGAAAAAATATTTTAAATCAAATAAAAGTTTGCCCCCAATGATTAATTAAAATTGGATAATTGATCATTTAGATAAGTTCTGAAATCAAAAATAGTTATTAAGAGTAAATATGCAATACAAATAGCTATGGAGATAAACCCTGTTACTATTGCAATAATTTTTGGTCTACCCATATTCATTAGTTAAGCATCTAAAATTCTCAAAAGTTCTTCAATATGAGATTCTTTTGTATTGTAATTTCCCATGACAGCCCTTAAAAAATATTTACCTTTAAATTTTGGTCTAGAAAGCATAAAATTATTGTTAACTAGTTCATTAAGTTTAGTTTGAGTCCATGCATCAGAATCTTTTGGCTCAAGATTATTTGGTAAGAATGAAACAATATGAAGAGGACCTGAATATATCTCAAATTTATTTTTAGATATATTTTTTAAAAAAAAATCTTTTCTTTCAATTGATGATCTTAATATATTTTCTATTCCATTAAGACCTAAAAAACGTAACCCAAGCCATAATTTAATAACCTCTGCAGGTCTAGAACCTTGTACGCCTATTTCTCCTCTATTTATAATATTTTCTTTAGATGATATATATGGAAGTCCAGTATGAAAAGTATTTTCTAAAGTACTCATATTTGAAACCAACAACAAAGATGAAGTCTTTGTAATGCCAATGATTTTTTGTGGATTTATCGTTATCGAATTAGCCTGATTAATGTTATTTAGACCTTCTATTGGAATAGAAGTCATAGCAAAAATCCCTCCAATCGAACCATCAATATGTAACCATATTTTTCTTTGTTTACAGATTTCACTTATTTCTTTAATTGGATCAATGGCTCCTCTTACAGTTGTCCCAAGGGTGGCAACAATAGCAAATATTTTTTTATTTTCTATGAAACATTTATCTAAAGAGTTTCTGAGATCGTTTATATCCATTCGACCATGATTATCAGTTTTAATCCTGACAAGATTTGTAGTATCAAGACCCATAACTCTTATACACTTTATGAAGGAAGAATGAGCATCTTCACTAACAAGTAATACAGAGTGAGGATTTGTACCTAATCCAGCATTATTTCTAGCTGCAATAAGTGCATTCAGATTACTTAATGTACCTCCGCTAGCAGCTATACCTCCTGATAAATCATTAAATCCTATTTTCTTGGCAAACCATTTGCATAATGATTCCTCAAGCAAAGTTACACTTGGTGATAACTCGTAAGCGAGAAGATTATTATTTAAACCAGCAGCAATTAAATCTCCCAAAATAGAAAAAATTAAAGGTGGGGGATCAAGGTGAGCTAGTGAGCCTGGATGAACAGGATTAAATGAATTATTCAAAAGAGATTCAATCTCAGAAAACAAATCTTCTTCAGAGTTACCATCTTCCGCAGGCATTATACACTTGAAACTCTCATCAAAAGGTAAGGGACCATTTTTTTCTGCTTTAGAGAACCAGTCACAAAGAGTTTGACTTGTTCTATTCAGAAGAGTAATCAATTTGTCATTAGTCCCTAAATATGATGGGAAATATATATCTTTATTATTAATTAAATCTTCAGCCATCAGATAAGATATCTATTAATAATTCTATTCCCAATATTGGTAAATGAGATATATTTTTGAAAATGGAAATAGTAATGATGATCAACAACAAAAAACAAATAATTTAAAATATGGTTTGTGGATGAATTCGATATTAAGAAGGTCCAAAGAAATTGGAAAAGTTGAGCTACCTATCTGTTCAATAATTTTAGATGAGAAAGGAAGATGTAT
The DNA here is from genome assembly GCF_902536725.1 of uncultured Prochlorococcus sp. Lineage (GTDB taxonomy): Bacteria > Cyanobacteriota > Cyanobacteriia > PCC-6307 > Cyanobiaceae > Prochlorococcus_A. The sequence goes on along the minus strand of NZ_CACAYO010000004.1, from coordinate 12,438 downwards.
CGGGAGAGGGGTTAACCGGAGGAATATAAATAAAGACCCATTAGGTCATGCTGAGATAATGGCACTTAGGCAGGCATCTCTAATAAAAAATGATTGGAGATTTAATGACTGTACTATTATCACAAATTTAGAACCTTGTACTATGTGTTCCTCTGCACTTATTCAAGCGCGGATGGGTAAAGTTATTTTTGGGGCCTACGATAAGAAAAGAGGTGGATTAGGTGGCTCAATTGACCTCTCAAAACATGAAAGTGCACATCACAAAATGGAAATAATTGGAGGTATTCTAGAAGATGAATGCAGTCAAATTTTGCAGATTTGGTTCAAAAAGTTGAGGACTCAAAGATAGAAAATTTCTTTAGCTCAGTATCAAATAGGTTTAATAATCTGTCAACATTCTCCTGAGATGAATTAAAACCCATTAGCCCTACACGCCATACCTTGCCGGATAATTCTCCAAGTCCATTTCCTATCTCAATTCCAAAGTTTCTTAAGAGATGATTTCTAAAACCATCCCCATCAACTGCTGGAGGTATTTTAACTGTGGTTAAAGTTGGCAATCTATAATCCTCTGATACATGTAATTCCATTCCAAGACTTTCTAAACCATTCCACAGTTTCTTTGAATTAGTATTATGCCTATTCCAAACATTTTCTAAACCCTCATTCGCAATTAATCGTAAACCTTCACGAATAGCAAAATTCATATTTACTGGAGCAGTATGATGATAAACACGATCAGAACCCCAATATTTATTTAAAAGAGATAAATCTAAATACCAGTTAGGTACTTTTGTTTTTCTTGAACTTAATTTTTCTTCAGCTCTTTTATTCATTGTAAAAGGGCTTAATCCTGGAGGACAACTTAATCCTTTTTGACTACAACTGTATGCTAGATCAATTTTCCACTCGTCTATCAATAATTCTAAAGCGCCAAGTGAAGTAACTGCATCAACTAAAAACAAGCAGTTATTTTTTCTACATATATCTCCAATACCATCAAGAGGTTGTAAAACACCACTTGATGTTTCAGCATGGACAATAGCAAAAATAGCTGGTTTTTTAGTCTCTATTTCATACTTAATTTCCTCATAAGCAAAAGCCTCACCCCATGGTTTTTCAATAACGGAAACTTGAGCTTTATATCTAGTTGCCATATCAACTAATCTATCTCCAAAATATCCTTTTTTAGCGATAAGAATTTTTTCGCCCTCTTCAATAAAATTTGCAATTGAAGCTTCCATCGCTGCACTACCAGTGCCACTCATTGGGAGTGTAAGACGATTATTACACTGCCAGGTATATCGTAAAAGTTGCTGTACATCAGACATTAATGAAATATATGCTTCATCTAAATGACCAATAGGATTTAATGAAAGAGCACTTAAGACTTCTGGATGCGCATTTGAAGGTCCAGGTCCTAATAAAAGTCTAGAGGGAACATAAGTCTTTGAAAAATGAGATAAATTCTCTTTATTTAGAGCCGAAATAAGTTTTGCTTCTGTCAAAGCATTACATTCAATTACTTTTAAATTAGTCTAAAATGGACGCTTAAGCGATATTTTTTTATAGAAATTAATTCAATTTAAATAATTAAGTAAATAATTATTAAAGTTATGACTTGAAACACTCAAAGAAGACATCAAGTGTTGAAAAAAGTTACCGTTGATACATAATAAGAATCATCAAGTTATTAATTTCATAGAAGGTATCTCAAAAGTTATGTCTAAATCTCCACAAGATGTTTTAAGTCAAATTAAAGACGAAGGAATCGAGCTCATCGATTTAAAATTTACAGACATCCATGGTAAATGGCAACATTTGACTCTAACATCAGACATGATAGAAGAGGATTCATTTACAGAAGGTCTAGCATTTGATGGTTCATCAATTAGAGGTTGGAAAGCAATAAATGCCTCCGATATGTCAATGGTCCCTGATGCAAGTACAGCATGGATAGATCCTTTTTATAAACATAAAACACTTAGTATGATTTGCTCTATCCAAGAGCCTAGAAGTGGTGAGCCATATGATAGATGCCCAAGATCTTTAGCTCAAAAGGCATTGAAGTATTTAGAATCTACTGGGATTGCTGATACAGCATTTTTTGGACCCGAACCAGAATTCTTCTTATTTGATGACGTGAGATACGACTCTAAAGAAGGTTCCTGCTTTTATAGTGTAGATACAATTGAGGCTCCATGGAACACAGGAAGAATTGAAGAGGGTGGAAACCTAGGATACAAGATCCAATACAAAGAAGGTTATTTCCCAGTTTCTCCAAATGATACTGCACAAGACATCAGATCTGAGATGCTACTTTTAATGGGTGAATTAGGCATACCCACAGAAAAGCATCATCACGAAGTTGCTGGTGCCGGTCAACACGAACTTGGAATGAAATTCGATTCGTTAATAAATTCTGCTGATAATGTAATGACTTATAAATACGTTGTCAGGAATGTTGCTAAAAAATATGGAAAAACTGCAACGTTTATGCCCAAACCTGTATTTAACGATAATGGAACTGGAATGCATGTTCACCAAAGTTTATGGAAAAGTGGGCAGCCACTATTTTTTGGTGAAGGAGCATATGCAAATTTATCTCAAACAGCAAGATGGTACATCGGAGGCATACTTAAACATGCTCCATCATTCTTAGCATTTACTAACCCAACTACAAATAGTTATAAAAGATTAGTTCCTGGATTCGAAGCACCTGTTAATTTAGTTTATTCTGAGGGTAATAGATCAGCTGCAGTAAGAATACCTTTAACAGGTCCAAGCCCTAAAGCCAAAAGATTAGAATTCAGATCAGGTGACGCACTTGCGAATCCTTACTTAGCATTTTCTGTAATGATGCTTGCTGGTATTGATGGAATTAAAAATCAAATTGATCCTGGCGATGGAGTAGATGTAGATTTATTTGAACTTCCAGCTGATGAACTAGCAAAAATTGATACAGTACCATCGTCTCTAAATGACTCACTTAATGCGCTAAAAGCAGATAAAGACTATCTATTAGCTGGTGGGGTATTTACTGAAGATTTTATTGATAACTTTATCGATATAAAATACGAAGAGGTACAACAACTTAGACAAAGGCCTCATCCACATGAATTTTTCATGTATTACGATGCATAATTAAAAGAAAACATTAGTTTAATTTAATCAATTTGAGAAATATCACAAAATATTCTCAAATTGGTTTTTTTTTTGTTGGAATGTATATATATAAATTGAAAAATGGCTAGGGAATCTATTTCAAAAATTGCATATAAAACGCTACAACAAAGTAAAAGCATTGCAGGTTTTGCTCACAAGCAAATCAGTTCAAGATTAATGAATTTTATTCTTCCAGATTCGAAGCTTGAAAATTTTGATATAAATAAGGATCTTCTAATACAAATACAAAATTCAATGGATATTTTAAGAGAAGAAGATTGGAATGATGCAGAAAAAAATATATATCCAAAAAAATTATTGTTTGATGAGCCATGGCTTAGATATCTAACTCAATATCCCAAAATTTGGCTCGATATGCCTAATACATGGGATAGACGCAGAAAACAAAACTTTGATGATCTACCAAAATCAATTGATAAAGATAATTATCCTCAATATTACTTGAGAAATTTTCATCATCAAACAGATGGTTATTTATCAGATTTTTCAGCTAGCATTTATGACCTACAAGTTGAAATACTTTTCAATGGAAGTGCTGACTCAATGAGGAGAAGAATTATTAAGCCAATTAAAGAAGGTCTTGAAATTTTTAGCGATAGAAAAAAAAGTTCTATTAAAATACTTGATGTAGCCACAGGTTCTGGAAGAACATTAAAACAATTAAGAGCAGCATTTCCTAAAGAAATAATTACAGGAATTGATTTATCTGATTCATACTTAAAAGAGGCAAGTAGATATATTTCAGATTTAGATGGAGATTTAATTCAGTTAATAAAAGGTAATGCAGAAGAATTACCTTTTGAAAATGATAGTTTTCAATGCATTTCATGTGTTTACTTATTTCATGAATTACCTAGAACAATTAGAGCTAAAGTATTAAATGAATTTTTTAGAGTTCTTGAACCTAAGGGGACATTAGTAATAGCTGATTCAATTCAAATAAGTGATTCGCCTGACTTTACATCCATAATGGAAAACTTCTATAAATCTTTTCATGAGCCTTTTTATTGTGATTATATAAAAGAGGATATAGATTCTAAAATAGAGGAAATAGGGTTTAAAGATGTAAAATCAAATTCCTTTTTTATGACCAAAGTATGGTCTGCTGTAAAGTAACTAAAAATTTCTATGACCTATTGGGATAAAGATACTATTCAGATTGTTCAAAGTCTTAATGACAAATTAAAGATCGATCACTCTAAATGGCATAAAGATAAAGGAAATAAATATAAACGATCTGCAGAACTAATTTCGGCGGGATTATGCCATTTAATTATTTCTTGTAATGAGAAGGAAGCTATTGAGTATATAGAAGAAAGTATTAAATGGTTAAAAGAAATTAATGTAGATCAACCTTGTCCCAGTAAAAATCACCTTTTTAATGCCAACTGAAGCCTATTACCTTTACTGCTCCATCTAATATCATCAAAACATTCATTAATAATGTACAGTCCCCGGCCATTTACACTACTTATTTTTTTTGGTAGTTTATAGTCTCTTTTTTTTATTTCTAAACCATTACCTTGATCTTGAATTTGCCAAACACACCAATTAGGAGTAATTATTCTTCTTACTCTAATATTTTTTTTAGGATCTAATTTATTTCCATGTTTTACTGCGTTAACTAGTGCTTCATGTAAACCAAGTTTTATGAGATAGCTTGATTGCGAATTTTTAATAGGTTCTAATAATTGATCGACAAATTCATTTAACTGTAATGATGATTCGAATTCATAGTTTGACCAGTTAATCTTTGGTCTTTTAAAAAATTTTTTTAAAATATTTTTGCCCCGAAATAAGGACATAATAATATTTTGATACTATTTCAATTTTAACTTATTAAGTACCTTATTTAAAGAATATTATTATGTCTATCTGCAATAGCAGGATGTCTTAGGATGGAGTCCATAAGTCTTACTCCTCTTAGTTGATTTATTAAAGGCATATGTCCATCTGGAGCATCCAATGACCAACAAAAAGACCCTGGATATCTAGTCCATAAGCCCTCTTTTTTCCAACCTATTTTCGGCCACATTAATTCATATTTTTTCCCTACTGATTTTAATATTTTTGCCTGAATTGAGAATCCAAATCTACCAGTAGAATAAATAGTCCATAATCTATCTATTGTTTCTAGATCTTTGCCTGACATATTCTTAACTTCACTGTAGAAAACATATCCACGTTTTTCAGCTAATTTTCCAGCTAATTTTCGTAAATAAGAACTTGTTAATCTATCAGCCTCTTCAAATTTTTGCTCAACCAACATCAATTGCAAATTTTCATAATTAATATCAATATCTGAATATGTATTAAACCAATTATTGAATTTGGAGTTTTCAAAGAATTCAGGCTTAAATTTTTTCAAAACTTGCAATATCCAACCAGCAGCCCAGTCATCTCCATCACCATCAAAGATATCAAAAAGTGAAGGACCAAGATTAAAAATATTTTCGACTTCAGATTCTATTTGAGTTAATGAATTTATTCTTTTTCTTTGATTGGAATCTACAAATTTTTTTATCAGATTTAATGTAGCTATATTATAGTTATCTTGCTCTTTGTTATTCATTTTAAAAAATCAATCTAAAAAAATAAAAACTATCCATGTATTTCAAAAGAAAAGAACTAGAGAAATTTAGAAGTTTTGAAGGACCACTTATTGATGTTAGAAGCCCAAGTGAATATTATAAAGGACACCTGCCTAATTCTATTAACATTCCACTATTTGATAATGACGAGAGATCTATAATTGGAACCATTTATAAAAAAGAAGGAAGAAAAAAAGCAGTCGTAGAGGGATTGAATTTTTTTGAAAAAAAATTAGAATTACTTCTTGATAATTTATTTATGATTATTGAGTCTCATAAAACTATAGCTAATAAAAAAAATGAATTTTTTATCAGAATATATTGCTCTAGAGGAGGAATGCGTTCACAAAGCATTGCTTGGCTACTAGAAAAATATAAATTAAATCCAAAAATACTTAAGGGAGGATACAAAATATATAGAAGATGGGTATTAGATAGTTTCTCAAATAAGTTGAATATAGTCGTTATTGGAGGAAAAACAGGAACAGGGAAGACAAGATTATTATCATTACTAGAGAAATATAAATATCAAACTATTGATCTTGAAAAATTTGCTTGTCATAGAGGAAGTACTTTTGGAGGTTTAGGAATGAAGGAACAACCTTCAAATGAACAATTTGAAAATAAAATTGCAGAAAAATTAAATTCCTTTAAGGTTTCTAATAATATCTTTGTAGAAGCTGAAAGTGCAAATATAGGCAAATGCAAAATACCTCATGATTTCTTCAATCAGATGAAAAATTCAAGGAGAATAGAAATTCTAAGGAGCGAATCTAACAGATTAGATGAGTTGATAGATACATATAGCGTTTTTAAGAAAGAGGAACTCCAAGAATCTGTATTAAGGATTAAAAAAAGATTAGGACCACAAAGAACAAAAATAGCTCTCGAATCAATTAATAACGAGAGATGGGACTTAGTTTGCAAATCAGTTCTTGATTATTACGACAAATGTTATGAATACGAAAAAGTTGGCAAAACAAATATAAAGATATTAGATTTAACAAACAAAAAATATGATAAAAGTATCCTAGAGTTAGTTAATAATGTTTTATAAAATAACTCCAAACGAAATTGAAAAATATTTCCTAATATAATAAATTATGAAACTAACATTATGACAGCAAATAAAACTGCAAAAATACAATTTTATGAAGGAACTGATGAACCTGTAGTGCCTGAGATAAGACTTACTAGGAGTAAGGATGGTACTACCGGCCAAGCTTTATTTTTGTTCGAAAAACCTCAGGCTTTATCTTCAATTACAGATGGTGAAATCACAGGAATGCGCATGATTGACTCTGAAGGTGAAATACTTACTAGGGAAGTTAAAGTAAAGTTTGTTGATGGAGAACCCATATTTTTAGAAGCAGTATACATTTGGAAGAACACCTCTGACTTTGATAGATTTATGAGATTTGCAAATAGTTATGCCAAATCAAATGGATTGGGATATTCTGAGAAGAAGTAGAATATTTAAAAATTGAGTAGTTCTTCATATTTTAAGTTAGTAGTAATTTTAATAACTTCTTTAATAGTTTGGACTCTAAGAGATTTTCTTCTATTAATAATTTGTTCCTTAGTTATTTCAAATATTGTATGTAATTTATGTAATCAAATACAAAAGAGTTTAAAAATTCCCCGACCGCTTTCATTGTTACTTGTCTTAACTGTTATATCAGTAATAGTATTTACAATTTTTATTCTTGTATTGCCTCCGTTTATAAAAGAGTTTAATGAAATACTAGTTGATATTCCAAATGGTTTATCAAAAATAAATATTTTGATTAATACAAATCTGAATAAATTTAATGTTTTATTATATGGCGAACAATCAGAAAATGTCATAGACATTTTCAGTCTTATAAATAATGTAGTAACCATTCCAGATGCCTCAACTATTGCAAAAGCTATTCAAGAAAGTTTTAAAAATTTAATAAATATAGCGGGGAATTTGGGTTCAGGTCTCTTGAAATTAATATTCGTATTAGCAGTGAGTTTAATGATTTCTATTGAACCACAACAATATAAAGAAAATATACTTCTATTAATTCCAAAAAATTATCGCAACAAATTTAGAAATATTCTGGGAAAATGCAATACCGCATTATCAAATTGGACCTTTTCTATGGTCATTAGCTCATTATCAGTAGGTCTATTATCATTAATAGTTCTGTCTATATTAGATGTTAAATATGTTGTCTCAAATGCTTTAATAGCAATGGTTCTTAATATTATTCCAAATATAGGTCCAGTTATTAGTGGTATATTTCCAATCTCAATTGCACTACTAGATAATTTTTGGAAACCACTGGCCGTTTTAGGTGCATATGTAATCATTCAAAATATTGAAAGTTATATAATAATGCCATCTATTATGAAGAAAAAAGCAAACTTACTTCCCGGTTTAACATTAATATCACAATTTGGATTTACCTTCATTTTTGGTCCATTAGGCTTAATACTTTCACTTCCATTAGCTGTAGTAATTCAGGTTTTAATCAAAGAATCATTTAAAGATATTTAAAACTACTTTATTTTTTTATATAAATATGGGTAAGAAAAAAGCACAAAGAAAGCTAAGGGATGTTTACCAATAGCAAAATATAGTGAATTAAAAGTAAAATGATCAAATAATATTCTTAGCTCAGTAGAAAGATCTATTAAAACTAAAGAAAATAAAATTATCAAATAGTAATTCAATTTCATAATATTAGAAGCCTAAGCTCAGTCTTTAAGCAACAAAGATGGAGCCAATAAAATACTTGAATAACTTCCAACTATAATTCCTAATGATAAGGCTAAGGAAAACCAAAATAGCGTGTAAGATCCAAATAAAATTAAGCTTAATAAAGGGATAAGGGTTGTAATACTGGTAAACGTTGTTCTCCTAAATGATTCGTTTACTGATAATTGAATAGTTTCGTTATGACCTTCTTTCTTTGATTTTAAATTTTCACGAATTCTATCAAAAATAACAACAGTATCATTTACAGAATAACCAGCAATAGTTAGCAAAGACACAGCAAATAAACTATTTACCTCGACAGATAATATAATTCCCAACCATGAGAATATACCGAAAACAATAAATAAATCATGGAATAAAGCTAATAATGCAAATAATGCGTATTTCTTATCAAATCTAATGGTTATATATAAAGATATTGCAAATAAAGAAACCAACAATGAAGTAACACAATTAGTAAGTAATCTTTTCCCAAGCTTTGGGCCTATTAATCTTGAATCCTTACTCTCATAATTCAGTGGTCCAACAATATTATCAAGATTAGAAATGAGATTATTTGATTCTTCGATACTTAAATAAGGTGTTCTTATTGAAATTAATTTATTATTATTTTGGAATTGTAATTTGATATTATTGAAATTTTTATTATTTTTAGAAATCTCTCTTAAATTTTCCAAAACTGAATCGGGGGGTAAATTAGAACATTCCGCTTCACAAACTCTTTCTATTCTTAGTTCATTTCCTCCAACAAAATCCATCCCTAAATTTATAGGTTTCTTATAAGAAGTATTAAAAGTTGAATATAAAATTCCTAAAAGACTAAAAAAAATAAGAATAGTTGAAAAACCAATTATCTTTTTTTTATTTTTTATTAGTTCAAGATTGTATTTCATGGGAAAATAAAAATTTAATTTGAAAAATTATTCCTTGGCAGATAGAGATTTTTCAGTCTCAAAGATTGATATGTTGTAAAAAATCGCAAAATAGTTTTAGAACAATTTAATGAGGTAAACAAGCTTATTAAGACCCCAATACCTAATGTTGCCGCAAAACCTTTAACAAAATTTGTTCCTAATAAAAACAATACAATACAACTAAGAAGAGTTGTAATATGGCCATCAACTATGGATGAATTAGCTCTTTGAAAACCGCTTTCAATAGATCTTGTAAGAGTATTACCATCATATAATTCTTCTCTAATTCTCTCAAATATTAGAATATTTGCATCAACAGCCATACCAATGCTAAGTATAAGCCCAGATATTCCAGGTAAAGTCAAAGTTACAGGAATTAGAGAATATATGGCTAAATTAAAGAAACCATAAAGTATCAGAGAAATAACTGAAACAAAACCTAGAATTCTATAATTAAAAATCATAAAAATACCAACAAAAATTAATCCACTAATAGCTGCATAAAGACTTTTTAAAATATTTTTGGATCCCAACAGAGCCCCAATTGTGTTAGTTTCTACTATTTCAATTGGCAATGGCAATGAGCCTCCTTTAAGTTGAACTTCTAATTCTCTAGCATTTTCAGCACTAAATTTACCGCTTATTGTTGCTGATCCACCTGTAATCCCAGTACTAGCAAACTGGTTACCAACACTAGCTTCGCTTATTGATTCACCATCTAGAATAATAGCCAATAGTTGATTAGTGCCAGCTATTGACTTTGTAATTTCTGCAAACTTTTCACCTCCTGAATTACTAAAAGTTAATAAAACTTCCCAATTACTATTTGTTTGTTCTTGTCTCCTCCCTGCGTTAATAAGATCCTTCCCAGATAAATCTGTTTTAATAAATAAATTTGTAATTTCTTTATCAACATATTTTTTAATTTCAATTAACTTCCCATATAAATCATTATTAGTAGATGAGTAATTCAATTCTTGCTCTATATCTTTAAGATCATCTTGAATGACTTTTAAGAAATTATCATCATTTTGACTTTTTTCTGCAAAGGAATATTGTTCAATTAATTCTTTAATACTTAATCTTTGTAGTTGCAGGGTTTTTAAATTTGTTGATGTTCCTTCTTTTTGGGTTCTAAATTCTAATAAAGCAGTCTTACCTAATACCCTTGAAGCAACTAATGGATTTTGTTCACCTGGTAATTCTAAAATAAATTGATCTCCACCGAGGGTTTGCAAATTAGACTCAGAGACTCCTAAATTGTTTACGCGCTTATCTATAACCGAATTAACCGCCTCAAGTTCATCCCTTGTTACCTTACCTTCCTCTTTAATAATTTGTAGTGTAAGTTGAGAACCCCCTTGTAAATCCAATCCCAACTGTAAGGGATAATTTATTAATAGATAAACAGATAAGGTAAGTAGAAATATAATAAAAAAAAGCCAACCTTGCCTTCTTTTCATTATTTATATACTCCTACTAATTAAGTGTTCAACTTTTTCGACTATTTGATGTGGTTGGATTATTGTCAAATTCTCAAGATTTCCATTATAAGGGGTTGGAATATCCTGACTAGATAATCTAATTGGTCGGGCATCAAGATCATCAAAACACTCTTCTGTTATCAAGGCAATTAATTCTGCACCAATACCTCCAGTCTTCATACATTCTTCAACAATAATTACTTTATTTGTCTTTTTTATTGATTTTGAGATGGTTTCCATATCAAATGGTTTTAAACTTATTAAATCTATTAACTCAACATCTATTCCTTTCTTTTCTAATTCTTCAACAGCTTTAAGACAGTGATGTCTCATTCTTGAATAAGTCAATAAAGTAATGTCTTTACCTTCTTTTACAACGTCTGCCTGATCTAAAGCGCAAGTATAGTCTCCTTCAGGTAATTCTTCAGATAAATTGTATAGAAGAACATGTTCGAAAAATAGAACCGGATTATCATCTCTTATAGCTGCTTTCATTAAACCCTTAGCATTTGTGGGTGTACTACATGCAACAATCTTTATGCCAGGAACTGCATGAAAATATGCTTCAAGTCTTTGACTGTGCTCAGCACCAAGTTGGCGACCAACTCCTCCAGGTCCTCGCACTACTGCTGGTATTTTATAATTTCCACCACTTGTATATCTAAGCATACCCATATTATTTGATATCTGATTAAAAGCTAAAAGCAAAAAACCCATATTCATTCCCTCTACTATTGGTCTTAAGCCAGTCATTGCTGCTCCCACAGCCATACCCGTAAAACTATTTTCTGCAATTGGAGTATCTAAGACTCTTAACTCTCCATATTTTTCATATAAATCCTTAGTTACCTTATAAGATCCTCCATATTGACCAACATCTTCCCCCATTACGCAAACATTTACATCATTTGCCATTTCTTCATCAATTGCCTCTTTCAAAGCATTAAATAATAATGTTCCAGCCACAATTAATTACCTAATTAATCACATATATAATCCTACCACTTTAAATAATTCAACCTCCTTCAGCGAAGGTTATGAGTAGTAATATTGACAAAATCATGCCTGGTGAAAGCAAAAGGACTAAAAGTCCTAAGTCATGTAAAGACATTCAAAGAAAGTGTTTTCTTAATAATATTGGCAATTCAACTTTTCCTAAGAAAAAAACTGCGAATAAATACAATAAAAAGTCCTATACCTATAAAAGCAAAAGAGAAAGTTAGCAAAAAAGATAATCCAATTATTAAGGTATTAATACTAGAAGAAATATTTTGGACTATTTCAGAAGAATTAGAAGGTTTATGTACTGAAAAATAAATTGCAATTTTATTACTTAAAAGATAAAAAAATATAAATAATAAAAAACTTGTTAATGATCCTATAATAAAATTTAAAGGCCCTTTTTCGGGAATGTTTTTTTTAATATTCTCATTACTATTATCAGCCAAAATAAATATTTGTATGAAAAAATTTAAATAAATGTTATTCCCTTTTCAAGGAAAGTGCAAACCCAT
>NZ_CACAYO010000003.1 GCF_902536725.1 uncultured Prochlorococcus sp. | reverse complement strand
TGCTTTAACAAATGCAGGTCCAAGTTCTACTAACAAATTGGTTAATTCACGTGCTCTAAATCTGGCTTGCTGTTCATTTTTCAATCTTCCAGTTAATTTATCCCACCCAACAGAAAATATGTAAGCAAAAATAGGTATGAGTGTTTGCCACAGTCTTTTTAAAAGTCTTTTAGGATTTTTTTTGTAAATTTTTGAAATTGTATCTGGATCATAATTTAAGAGCCCAGATACTTCGATAAAATCAGTAAAGTCTTCTTTCATAACTTTATATATTTAAGACCTTTATTTTTTTTAAAAAGAAGTTAATTTTTCTATATGGAAGATTTATCATGTTAATACAATTAAAAATAGAAAATATTGCCTTAATAGAAATTATAGAAATTAATTTTGAAAAAGGTTTGAACATCATAACTGGGGATTCAGGTTCAGGAAAATCACTTATTTTGGATTCCCTAAATGCTCTATTTGGTGGAACCAATATACCTCTAAAACATTTAATACGTCCAGGAAAAGATTTTTGCGTTATTGAGGCAACATTTTCTTCTTCTTCTGAAATTAATAATTGGTTAATCAGTAATGGCTTTGAAATTAATTCTTCAGAATTAAAAATTAAAAGAAAATCTTATAAAAAAAATAATAAAATTTTATCCAAATATAGCCTTAATAATTTCTCAATTAATAAACAGCCATTAGAAAAACTTGGACAATTTTTAATAGATTTCGCAGGTCATTTTGATACTTTTATCTTTGATTCTTTAGATAAGAGAAGATTAATTATTGATGACTTATGTTCTCAACAGTTAAGAGATACTAACGAAAAGATTAAAAAATTATGGGGCGAAAGTGGAGTTTTAAAACGATTACTGAATGAAAAAATAGAATCTTCTAGAAATCAAGAAAAAAATAACTTGGTAATTAAACAAATGTTGAAGAGTTTAGAAGAAGCTGACTTAAATTCCAGTGAAGAAATTTTAGAGTTGGAGGCATTAGAAAATAAACTTGTAAATAATCTTGAAATTAATAATTCAATCAAATCATCATTAGAAAACTTAAATAACTATAGTCATGATCAACCCTCAGTAACTTCTTTGATAAATCAATCAATAAAAATTTTAAATAAATCAGCAGATTTCGATTTAAAAATTGAAAAATTTAGAGAGAAATTATTAAACATCCATGCTGATATTGAAGATTTAATTTTTGCTTTGAACTCATATTTGCAAGATATAGAAAATTACGATAATGATCTTCCAGAAATACAAAAAAGATTATTTTTTTTAAAAAACTTGGAGAGAACTTTTTCATTGGGTTTACCTCAATTAATTGAAAAGCGCGACCAATTAAAGACATATTTGCAGCAAAATGACCGAAGTAATGAGATTTGCAACATTAAAGCTCAAATTGAAAATCTAAAGAATAACTTAAATTCTTTATTTGTTATTCAATCTAAGGAAAGAAAAAAAGTTGCTAAAGAGTTACAAAATTCAGTAATGTCGATTTTAAGTAATTTAGGTTTAGAAAATGCAAATTTTTCAATTCAATTTTCCAAAGGTCAGCCCTCTGGCGATGGAATTGACAATATAAATTTTTTGTTTTCGGCTAATCCTGATCAAAAGCTTGCTCCATTATCAAATGTTATTTCTGGGGGAGAAATGTCAAGATTTTTATTAGCCATTAAATCTAGTATTTCTAAACAACCCAATACTTTCTTTTTAGATGAAATTGATAGTGGTTTAAGTGGTAAATCTCTATTTTCTTTGGTTGAACTTATAAAAGAAATTTCTAAAAATCAACAAGTCTTATGTATTACACATCAGCCATTCCTAGCTGCTAGGGGATCAGCCCATTTCAAAGTTAATAAAAACGTAAATAATGGAATAACTTATACTTCAATTGCAAAACTAACTACAAAAAATCAAAGAAAAAACGAATTAATAGAACTTATAGGTGGAGGTTCATGCGAAGTAAACGAATATGCTTCTAGACTTCTTGATCGCTCAGCTGCGTAAAATAAAAAAAATTCTACTATAATAATCTTTTTAAATCATAATTCAGATTTAAACATGGTTAATAAAGTTGATAATAGTTTTGGAGAAGATAATTCAATTAATATAAGAGGAGCACGTCAGCATAATTTAAAAAATATCGATCTTTCTTTACCTAGGAATAAATTTATAGTTTTTACAGGAGTGAGTGGAAGTGGTAAAAGTTCTCTGGCCTTTGATACTATTTTTGCTGAAGGTCAAAGAAGATATGTTGAGAGTCTTTCTGCATACGCAAGGCAATTTTTGGGTCAAGTAGATAAACCAGATGTTGACAATATTGAAGGTTTATCACCTGCTATTTCAATTGATCAAAAATCAACAAGTCATAATCCTCGATCAACCGTTGGAACAGTAACAGAAATACAGGATTATTTAAGATTATTGTTTGGTCGTGCTGGCGAGCCGCATTGTCACCACTGCGGGATTCCAATAGCGCCTCAAACAATTGATGAAATGGTGGATCAAATTCTTCTTTTGCCAGAAGGAACAAGGTATCAATTGTTGGCTCCTGTTGTAAGAGGTAAGAAAGGAACACATACAAAATTAATAAGCGGACTAGCTGCTGAAGGATTTGCTAGGGTAAGAATTAATGGGGAGGTAAGAGAACTTGCTGATAGTATTGAGTTAGATAAAAATCAAATTCATAATATTGAAGTAGTAGTTGATAGATTAATTGCCAGAGAAGGAATACAAGAAAGATTAAATGATTCACTACAAACTTGTCTCAAAAGAGGCGATGGCTTAGCAATAGTAGAAGTTGTTCCAAAAAAAGGAGAAAATTTACCTTCTAACTTAGAGAGAGAGAAACTTTACTCAGAAAATTATGCATGTCCTGTACATGGCTCTATAGTCGAAGAACTTTCTCCTAGATTATTTTCTTTTAATAGCCCATATGGTGCCTGTCCAGATTGTCATGGTATTGGTTATTTAAAAAAATTTACTGCAGATAGAGTTATACCTGACAAAACATTGCCCGTTTATGCTGCAATAGCACCTTGGAGTGAGAAAGATAATACTTATTACTTCTCTTTACTTTATTCTGTAGGGCAAGCTTATGGTTTTGAATTAAAAACTCCTTGGAAAGATTTAAATGATTTGCAAAAACAAGTTCTACTTATGGGATCAGATAAACCAATATTAATTCAAGCTGATAGTCGTTTTAAAACTTCTAGTGGTTTTGAAAGACCTTTTGAGGGGATTTTACCAATATTAGAAAGGCAATTGAATGAAGCCAATGGAGAATCAGTTAAACAAAAATTAGAAAAGTATCTAGAATTGGTTCCCTGTAAGACATGTTCTGGAAAAAGATTAAGACCTGAGGCTTTGGCCGTTAAACTTGGTCCATACAATATTACTGACTTAACTTCTATAAGCGTTTCTGAAACCCTAAGTCATGTAGAGCGCATCATGGGTTTAGGTAAGACAAAGAAAGAAAATATATCTTTATCAGAAAAACAAAAGCAGATAGGTGAATTGGTTTTAAAAGAGATTCGTTTACGTTTGAAGTTCTTAATTAATGTAGGATTAGATTATTTGACTTTAGATAGACCGGCCATGACTTTGTCTGGTGGTGAGGCTCAGCGTATTAGACTGGCTACACAAATAGGTGCAGGTCTCACTGGCGTTCTATATGTATTAGATGAACCAAGTATTGGTCTGCATCAGAGAGATAATGACAGATTATTAGAAACATTAAAAAGCTTAAGAGACTTGGGAAATACTTTGGTTGTCGTTGAACATGATGAAGATACTATGAAATCTGCAGATTATTTAGTAGACATTGGTCCAGGGGCAGGTGTTTATGGTGGGGAAATTATTGCTAAAGGATCTTATCAAGATGTCTTAAATTCAGAAAAGTCATTAACTGGAGCTTATCTCAGTGGTAGGAAATCGATTCCTACTCCAAAAGAACGTAGATCATCTGTAAAAAAAAGTTTAATTTTAAATAATTGCTCTAAAAATAATTTAAAAGATATTTCTGTTGAATTTCCTTTAGGAAGATTAGTTTCTGTAACTGGTGTGAGTGGAAGTGGGAAGAGCACTTTGATAAATGAATTACTTCATCCTGCATTAAGTCATTCTCTAGGATTAAAAGTCCCTTTTCCTCAGGGAGTAAAAGAGTTAAAGGGTATAAAGGCAATTGATAAAGTTATCGTTATTGATCAATCTCCAATAGGAAGAACTCCAAGATCAAATCCTGCTACATATACTGGTGCTTTTGATCCTATAAGACAGATATTTACTGCCACAGTAGAAGCAAAAGCAAGAGGTTATCAGGCTGGTCAATTTAGCTTTAATGTCAAAGGAGGAAGATGCGAAGCTTGTAAGGGTCAGGGAGTCAATGTAATTGAAATGAATTTTCTACCTGATGTGTATGTTCAATGTGAAGTATGTAAAGGAGCTCGTTTTAATAGGGAAACTCTTCAGGTGAAATATAAAGGTTTCAATATATCTGATGTTTTAGAGATGACTGTTGAACAAGCTGCAGAAACTTTTTCTGCTATACCTCAAGCTGCTGATAGATTATCTACATTGGTTGATGTTGGATTAGGATATGTCAAATTAGGCCAGCCAGCTCCTACATTATCTGGTGGAGAGGCTCAAAGAGTAAAGTTAGCCACAGAATTGTCAAAAAGAGCTACTGGAAAAACTTTATATTTGATTGATGAACCAACTACAGGTTTAAGTTTTTATGATGTCCATAAATTAATGGATGTGATACAACGTTTGGTAGATAAAGGTAATTCAGTAATTGTTATTGAACATAATTTAGATGTTATTAGATGTTCAGATTGGATTATCGATTTAGGACCTGACGGAGGGGACAAAGGAGGAGAAATCATTGCAGAAGGTATTCCTGAGGATGTAGCTAAAAATCCTACAAGTCATACAGCAAAATATCTTAAAAAGGTTCTGAAATAAGAAAATCTTTGTTGTATTTCTTTTTATTTTAATTATTTCGGCAATATGAAATTCTTTTTTAAAAGGGCATAAAACTCTTCTATAACTGCTTTTTTGAAAACTTTTATATTAAAAAAATTTCAAATCATAATGCTTTCTTAATATTTCCTTAGAAAAATTCAGCTTATTTGTATTAAAGGCCGTTGATCGGAGGATCTACTGAATGAGGTTGAAATTTTTACATTTACATTTACATGGTCTTATACGTTCTACAAATCTTGAGTTAGGCAGGGATGCAGATACAGGAGGGCAAACACAATATGTTTTAGAATTAATTAAAAGTTTGGCTAACACTTCAAAAGTTGATCAAGTGGATTTAGTTACTCGTCTAATAAACGATCCCAAAGTAGATGATGAATATTCTCAAGAAGAAGAATTTGTAGAACCTGGAGTTAGAATTTTAAGATTCAAATTTGGACCTAATAAATATTTAAGAAAGGAATTGCTTTGGCCTTACTTAGATCAATTAACTCAAAGACTAATTTCTTACTATAAAAAAAATAAAAAGCCTAATTTCATCCATGCGCATTATGCAGATGCTGGATATGTAGGAGTTAAACTAAGTAAATCTCTAAGCATTCCACTAATTTTTACTGGTCATTCTTTAGGAAGAGAGAAAAAAAGGAAATTGCTTGATACCGGTTTAAAAATTAATCAAATAGAAAAACTTTACTCTATTAGTAAAAGAATTGATGCAGAAGAAAAAGCATTAAAGTCTGCAGATATTGTCGTCACAAGCACTAAACAAGAGTCAGTTTATCAATACTCCCAATATTCTTCTTTCACACCTCACAAAGCTAAAGTTATTCCCCCTGGTGTTGACCATAATAAATTTCACCATATTCACTCCACAACAGAGACAGCAGAAATTGACAATATGATGAATCCTTTCCTCAAGGATTCTTCTAAACCTCCATTATTAACTATTTCTAGAGCTGTCCGAAGAAAAAATATTCCCTCTTTGATTGAGGCATATGGAAGATCTGAAAAATTAAAAAGAAAAACTAATTTGATTTTAATTTTGGGTTGTAGAGATAGTACTTCAAAACTTGACCCTCAACAAAAAGATGTATTTCATAATATTTTTGAAATGATTGATAAATATAATTTGTATGGCAGGGTAGCTTACCCAAAAAAGCATCTTCCGACTCAGATTCCTTCTTTATATAGATGGGCTGCTAGCAGAGGGGGTGTATTTGTAAATCCAGCTTTAACTGAGCCTTTTGGTTTAACCCTGCTTGAAGCATCTTCATGTGGATTGCCAATAATATCAACAAATGATGGAGGACCAAAAGAAATTCGATCAAAATGTGAAAATGGACTCCTCGTAGATGTAACTGATATTAATGAACTGAAAGTTATTCTTGAAAAAGGAATATCTAATACTAATCAGTGGAAAATATGGAGTAGAAACGGTATTGAAGGAGTTAATAGGCACTTTAGTTGGAACACTCATGTACGAAATTATTTATCAATCCTTACAGAAGAGTTTTCAAAGTCAAATAATTATTCTTCATCATCAGATATTAAACAGAGTTGTTTAAAAGGAAGCTCTTCACTTATAAAACCCCATTGATCAAAGACTTTGGGATCAGGGTGAAGAATTAGTTGATTTTTATGAGTTTTCTTAAGTTTAAAGCCTTTCTTAGAGAGTTTTTTCATTAAGTTAGCAGTCTCTTCGAATCTTGATGCCATTGCATCAAGACTTGAGCAGTCACTTGTTAACCCATTATCTTTCCATGTAAAAAAACTCATGACAAATTTTTTAAAGATTGATTTTTAAAACTATACCTAAAATTACGAGTAAAATGTTGATTTTCCAAAAATTTTCCACTATTTTATGTTCCTCAATCCCTTTAAGTTCAAAATGGTGGTGTAATGGAGCCATTAAAAATATACGTTTACCTTTATGAAATAATTTTTTTGTAATTTTAAAAAAACCTACTTGAATTATTACTGATAGTGATTCAATAATAAATATTCCTGAGAAAATAGATAAGGTAAAAACGCTATCGGTTAATAACGCTATAGAACCCAGAATTGCACCAATACTTAGAGATCCTGTGTCTCCCATAAATATTTTTGCAGGATAACTATTGTACTTGAGAAATCCTAAGCATATACCCGACATTGAATAACATAGGATACTAAAAACAAAAAGTTCTTGCTGTTCTTTCATTAATATTTCTGTTCCTAATCCATAAAAGACAATCCCACTGCATCCAGCCGCTAAGCCATCTAGTCCATCAGTCAAATTTACTGAATTACTTATGCCAACAAGCACTAAAAAAGAAATTGGCAATATGAAAATATTCATGTTTATTCCCCAGGAGTCAGATACTGTTATTAATGGATTGATTAAATTTTTTTCATAGGCTAACAATATAAAAATTATCGAGACAATACTTTGTAAAAAAAACTTCTCTCTTGTTTTTAACCCTGTATTTTCTTTATTTTTAATACTTATATAATCATCCAAAAACCCTGTGAGAAAGAAACCGAAAATAGTCAATAAAATAAGAAATAATTTAAGAGAACCTAATTTAATAGTTATTATTGTAAGAAAAATTAAAAAAGGAACTATCATAAAAATTCCGCCCATTGTTGGGGTATCATTTTTTTTATAGTGATTAGTAGGACCTTCAGTTCTAATATTTTGAAGTAAATTTAATTTTCTGATTATTTCAAGACCATTCTTTGTTGTTAATAAAGAAATAAAAAAAAATAATGTGAAAACTCCTATAAAAAGAAAATTATTAAAAAAATAGGAAGTTACTATTAATGCAAAAATATTAAATATTAATAATGATTTAAAGTTAAATTTATTAATCTTCCCAATCATCTTCTGAAGGGTCTTCTTCAGTTTTATAATCTTCTTTTTCTCCCATTAGCGCTGAAAGCTCTTCTTCCTCTATTGTACTAATCTCTTGTGAATCTCCGTCTTTTTCCGCAACAAGTCTCCCTGTATTTTCAAGCCAAGAAAGTAGATCAGGTTCATCTCTTAATGGTAAAACAGGAGCTGGATCATCTCTGTGGTAGCAAGTTAAAGCAGGGTTAACTTTAGAAATATCGTCTAATCTAAGTTTTAGTTTATTTGAGTCCATTAAAAGTTAGGTTCTATATATAAGATAATACATAATGATGCACACGAAAAACTTTGTTTGATAAAGCAAATTTAAAATTCTCTTTGATCTGGCTGATTTCGTTGTTGCTGTCTGGGTTATTAAAATTTTTTGGATACTTATATCCCGATGTTTTAATAATTAATAATTTTCTTCTCTTATTACTAGTTTTTGGTCCAGCTCTTATAGTTACAATAATATTAGTTTTATATAAGTTTTCTAATTCTTAATAAAGTAAAAAATTTAAATTTTTGGAGCAAATTTAGATGCAGCAAGTAAAAAAAGTTGTACTAGCTTATTCTGGCGGAGTAGATACAAGCGTCTGTATTCCATATTTAAAGAATGAATATGGAATTTCAGAAGTGGTTACTTTTGTAGCAGATCTTGGGCAAGGTGAAGATTTAGAGTATATTAGACAAAAAGCTTTAAATTCTGGTGCATCTCAATCCATAGTTGGCAATTTAGTAAATAGTTTTGTTGAGAAATACGCGTTTCCTGCAATTAGAGCAAATGCACTATATTTAGAAAAATATCCTTTATCTACAGCTCTTGCAAGGCCATTAATTGCTGAAAATCTCGTAAATATTGCTCGAGAAATTAATGCTGATGCAGTAGCGCATGGATGTACTGGTAAAGGGAATGATCAAGTTCGATTTGATTTAGCAATTAATGCCTTAGGCCCTGATTTGAAAATAATTACTCCTGCAAGGGAATGGAATATGAGTAGGGAAGAAGCAATAGTGTATGGAGAAAAATTTGGTATTCCTG
The DNA here is from genome assembly GCF_902536725.1 of uncultured Prochlorococcus sp. Taxonomy (GTDB): domain Bacteria; phylum Cyanobacteriota; class Cyanobacteriia; order PCC-6307; family Cyanobiaceae; genus Prochlorococcus_A. The sequence continues at coordinate 123,640 of NZ_CACAYO010000003.1, read as the reverse complement.
CACCGGTATCAAAAAAATCACCATATTCAATAGACGTTAATTTATTGGGTAGGAGTGTTGAGGCAGGGATTTTAGAAGACCCAATGCAAGAAGCGCCTGAAGATATATTTGCGATGACATCATCAATTGATAATTCACCTGATTCTCCTCAGGATATAGAAATTGTTTTTAAAAATGGGTTTCCTGTTGGAATTAATGATGAATTTTTAACTCCAGTAGAAATTATTCAAAAAGCTAATAATCTCTCAGGTGCGCATGGTTTTGGAAGAATAGATATGATAGAAGATCGGGTAGTAGGAATTAAAAGTAGAGAGATTTACGAAACACCTGGTCTCTTACTTTTAATCAAAGCTCACAAGGAACTGGAGAGCATTACATTAAACCCAGATGTTGTTGACTTTAAAGGAATAGTGGAAAAAAAATGGGGTCAATTAGTCTATCAAGGTTTTTGGTTTGGTCCTCTTAAAGATAGTTTAGACAAATTTATATCATCGACTCAAACTTCAGTTAATGGAAGAGTAAAGATTAGACTGCATAAGGGGAACGCAACAGTAATCGGGAGAATGTCTGAAAATAATTCACTTTACAGGGAAGATTTGGCAACTTACAGCAAAGATGATGTCTTTAATCATTCTTTAGCAGAAGGTTTTATTTATATGTGGGGTATGTCTAATAAAATATGGGCTGAGTTAAATTCAAAAACAAAAGATTAATATTTAAGATTTTTTATTTTCTTTGATTTCAGTATCATCTTTTCCCGAAGTTGAAGCATCAGCACTTGCTACAAGTTCTTTTTCTTTTGATTCAACTTCAGTTTCTTGATTATCTTTTCCCGAAGTTGAAGCATCAGCACTTACTACAAGTTCTTTTTCTTTTGATTCAACTTTAGTTTCTGTTTTATCATTATTTTCGGATTGGGATGTATTTTTATTAGAAGGCCTGGGGGTTGGTAAAGGTCCTTGTTGTTTAACGGTCATGTATCTTATGACATCTTCACTAAGTCTCATTGCTTTTTCAATTTTAAAAATGTGTTGTCCATCACCTTGATGACTCAATTGCACGTAAATACCTTCTCTATGTTTTGCTATTTGATAGGCTAATCTTCTCTTGCCTCTCATTTGACTATCTAGGATTGTTCCGCCAAATTCTTCTAAAAGTTTATTGTATTTGTCAATGTGATTAGTTACTTCATCTTCCGCAATATCTGGGCGGAGAATATACATTGTTTCGTAATAAGATTGTTGATCGTTCATAGTTTCAGACAAGGTCTTTGGCTCATAATATTAATCAGATGAGCGTCTGTTCATTATTTAACATACATTACGATGGGTAGTTTCTTAAAATTTAGGATCATTTTTTAAAGAAATTTTTTTAGTGCGTCATTCATAATGTGAAAAGGCACCTCTAATCCATCTGTCCAAAATGATAATGATCCTATACCCTGAGCAATAAGCATTTCTAAACCATCTATTGTTATGCAACCTTTTTTGTCGCCAATTTGTAATAGGGGAGTTGGAGCAGGATTGTAGATTAAATCGTAAATAGTTGTTTTTGAGTTAAGAGATCTCCAAAAATCTTCTCCATATGGCAATACATTTGTTTCATTTTTAGTTGTTTTCATTCCAACTGGTGTTGTATTTACTATTAAATCCGCTTCTTCGACTAAATTTTGAGCTTGATTATCACTATTCAATAAAGAATGAATTTCAATTTGATTACTAAAATTTTTAGTTAATTCATCTAGTGATGATTTATTTCGCGATATTACTGAAATTCTTGAAAAATTTAAATTTATTAATCCTTGAATTACAGATCTTGCTGCACCGCCAGAGCCAAGAACAATAGATTGGTTTTTTATTAAGTTTAATTTTTTTAATGGATAAATAAATCCCTCTACATCTGTATTAGTTGCGCTCCATTCTTTTTCAGAATTTAATTTAAGGGTATTAATTGCTTTCAGTTTGTTAGCAATAGGGGAAATTTCACTACAAAGGTCAAATACTTTTTCTTTATAAGGAATTGTAATATTTAAACCTTTGCAATTAATTTTTTTTAAAGAATTAAGAACCAATTCTAGATCTTCATTTTTACAAGGTATAGCTAAATAGATTAAATCTAAGCCCAAATATTTAAAGGCGGCATTTTGCATAACTGGTGATAAAGAGTGGCTTACTGGATTGCCAATTAATGCAATAAAAGATGTCTTACTTGAAATCATGTTTAGAATTTTTCCTTTGAAAGATAACAATCTGTTCGGGAACCACACCCCGTCTTTGAGTAACAATAATGACGCTGATGACCGATTATGGAGGATATAAAATATGAGAATTTACCCATGGGTAAGGTTGTAGGAATTGATTTAGGAACAACTAATAGTTGTGTTGCTGTTATGGAAGGTGGTAAACCTACTGTAATAGCAAATGCTGAGGGTTTCAGAACTACTCCATCAGTTGTTGCATATACAAAAAATCAAGATCAGCTTGTTGGACAAATCGCAAAAAGACAAGCTGTTATGAATCCTGAAAATACTTTTTATTCAGCAAAACGTTTCGTTGGCAGAAGAGTTGATGAAGTTAATGAAGAATCTAAAGAAGTTAGCTATTCCGTTGAAAAATCTGGTTCTAGTGTCAAACTTAAATGTCCTATTTTGGATAAGCAGTTTTCTCCTGAAGAAGTAAGTTCTCAAGTCTTGAGGAAGTTAGCAGATGATGCGGGTAAATACCTTGGTGATAAAGTTACACAGGCTGTAATTACAGTTCCAGCTTATTTTAATGACTCTCAAAGACAAGCTACAAAAGATGCAGGAAAGATTGCAGGTTTAGAAGTTCTCCGAATTGTCAATGAACCGACTGCTGCAGCATTAGCATATGGTTTGGATAAAGAAAATGAAAAAATTCTTGTTTTTGATTTAGGCGGAGGCACATTTGATGTTTCTGTTATTGAAGCTGGTGACGGAGTCACTGAAGTTTTATCAACGTCTGGGGATACACATTTAGGTGGTGATGATTTTGATAGATGTATCGTGGATCATTTAGCTAGTACTTTTAAGTCAAATGAGGGGATTGATCTTAGACAAGATAAACAAGCTTTACAAAGACTTACTGAAGCAGCAGAAAAAGCAAAAATTGAGCTTTCAAATGCAACTCAAAGTGAAATAAATTTACCTTTCATTACAGCAACACCTGAGGGACCAAAACATTTAGACTTAAACTTAACTAGAGCGAAGTTTGAGGAATTAGCAGCTTCTTTAATTGATAGGTGTAAGACCCCAGTTGAGAGAGCTATAAGTGATGCAAAAATTTCTACTAGTGAAATAGATGAGGTTGTAATGGTGGGAGGTTCATCTAGAATACCTGCTGTTTTAGATTTAGTTAAAAAAATCATAGGTAAAGAACCTAATCAAACTGTTAACCCTGATGAGGTAGTAGCTGTTGGTGCTGCAATTCAGGGAGGAGTTTTAGCTGGAGAAGTCAAAGATATATTGTTGCTTGACGTTACTCCCCTTTCTTTAGGTGTAGAGACATTAGGAGGAGTTATGACAAAAATGATAAATCGAAATACTACAGTACCTACGAAGAAATCTGAAACATATTCAACTGCTGTGGACGGTCAAACAAATGTTGAGATACATGTTTTACAGGGAGAGAGAGAAATGGCGTCTGATAATAAAAGCTTAGGAACTTTTAGATTGGATGGTATACCTTCAGCACCTAGAGGAGTTCCACAAATTGAAGTTACATTTGATATCGATGCAAATGGAATTCTTAGTGTTACTGCTAAAGATAAAGGAAGTGGTAAAGAGCAAAGTATTTCTATTACTGGTGCTTCAACTTTATCTGATAATGAAGTAGAAAAAATGGTAAAAGATGCCGAATCAAATGCATCTGCAGATAAAGAAAAAAGAGAAAAAATCGATTTAAAAAATCAAGCTGAAACACTCGTCTATCAGACAGAAAAGCAACTTGGTGAGCTGGGAGACAAAATTGATGCTGCAGCAAAATCTAAAGTTGAAGAAAAAAGTAATGCTTTAAAAGAGGCAACTTCAAAAGAAGATTACGAATCAATGAAAAAACTTCTTGAAGAGCTTCAGCAAGAACTTTATGCAGTTGGTTCCTCCGTTTATCAGCAACCTGGCAATCAGCCACCAACACCAGGCGCGGCGGGTGGTCCTGATCAGAGTGATTCAAACGAAAAAGGTGGAGATGATGTAATTGATGCAGATTTTACTGAAACGAAAGATTAAGAAAAGTAATTTTTAATTTCATTAGCAACCCACTTAGAACAAGCTGGAGCAAGTAATATACCATTTTTATAAAAACCTGAACATATAATTAGTCCATCTTCAAGATTTTTCATTATCGGTGAAGGCTCACCATCTGGTCTTGACCTTATTCCATACCATTTTTTAGAAATCTTCCCTTTCATCAACCAATTTGGTTTTTTATTGAGAAAATTTGTAAGTTTTTCGAAAGTATTTTCTTCTGGTTTAGAACTATATTCGTCGGTTGATCCAATAATTAGCTTATTTTTTGATTTTGGAATTATATTTTTACCATTTATATTGAATTGTTTTGGCAGCGATAATAAATCAACTTCTGCATCATTAACATCAATTTCCATAGCTTGACCCAAGACAGGTTTTAATATGATGTTGTGAGATATGTTATCTATTAAATCAATTGCTTTTAGTGAATTGCACAAAATAACCGCATCAGATTTGATATTTTCATTGTTTCTTGTTGTAGAAATCCATTGATTGTTTGATTTTCTGATTTTTATTATTTCTCCCTCTGAAAAATTGATTTTTTTATTTTTTAGATATTTATTTAATGTTTGAAGTAAAGAAAAAGGATTTATTCTTCCATCTTTGAAGGAAATTATTCCTTTTATATTTTTTGTTTGGAAGGCTTTATTTAAATTCTTAATAAATATTGAGTCTCTCTCTAAAATTCGTAAGTTTTGATCATTATTTTCATAAATAAATTTCTCTAATTTTTTAAACTTTTCTTTATTAGTAGTTAGTTGTATTAATGGTTTTTCGATATTTAATTGGCTATTAAATTTTTGCAGGAATGTAATCCATTGTGGCCATAATTCAATGCTTTGTTTCCTTAGATCCCAGCTTCTACCTTTCCTTTTTTGGTACATATTACCCATTAGTAAGCCTAAGGCTGCATTACTACTATTTTGGAGTTCATTTGGATCTATTATCGTTACCTGAAAACCTGATTCTGATAATTCTAAGGCGTTAAATTTTCCAATAATCCCTGACCCAATAATAACTATATGTGCTTTTTGGAAATTTTTTTTTAAGCTTTTCATTTATATATTAGATATAATTGAATATCTGACTTAATAGTTAAAGATTTTTTGGATCATCCTTCAATTATATTCAAAATTGTTTGTCCCGATCGTCCTGGCCTTGTAAGTTTACTTACAAGTTGGATTTCAAATTACGGTGGAAATATAAAACATTCTGATCATCATACAGATCAAGATGCCGGATTGTTTCTTAGTAGAATTGAATGGAATAGTAATAATGCCTTTTTTAATAGAGATGAAATTTATAAAGAATTTGAAAAAATTGCGGATGAAGTAAATGGAAAATTTAATGTAAATTATTCTGATGAAATTCCAAATGTTGCTATTTTTGTGAGCAAACAAAATCATTGTTTGATTGATTTACTTTGGCGAGTAAGAAATGGAGAACTCAAAATGAAAGTCCCGTTAATAATTTCAAATCATTCTGATCTTGAAAAAATTGCCAACGACTTTAATGCAAAATTTGTTCATATAGACACTTTTAAAACTGATAAATCTATTGTTGAAAATCAATTTTTACATTTACTAAAAGAATATGAAATTGATCTTGTTGTATTAGCAAAATATATGCAAATTTTGAGTGACTCTTTTTTAAAAAAGTTTTCTTCAATAATAAATATTCATCATTCTTTCTTACCTGCATTTAAGGGCGGGCAACCATATCATCGAGCTTGGAAGAGAGGTGTTAAATTAATCGGTGCTACTGCTCACTATGTAACTGAAGATCTCGATGAAGGCCCGATAATTGAGCAATGTACAGTTAATGTAAGTCATAGGGATGAAGTTGACGATTTGATTAGAAAAGGAAGAGATATTGAAAGAATAGCTTTAGCAAGAGCAGTAAGATTACATCTTAATCATCAAGTATTTGTTTATAACAGTAAAACTGCTGTTTTTGATTGAAGATTGTTTTTAGTCTTCTAATTCTATTTGTATTTGTCTTTCATAAATTGATTCTTCATTAAAAGCTCTTGCTATCAAGAAACTGGCAATGCAGCTGATTAATACAGGTTTCATTATTAATAAATTTTTTGTTAAAGCGAAAGCTAAAAACATTGCTGTGATTGGTGTTCGCGAACATCCTGCAACGAAAGCTCCCATTCCCGCAAAAATGTATGTACTTGGTGCATGTCCTGTCGCAATTTCCACCCAGCTCCCCATTATTAGTCCTATTGATCCTCCTAAAGTAAGCATTGGATAGAACAATCCTCCAGGAGCTCCAGATGCTGCAGCTAAACCAGTCGTGATAAATAATACTAAAACTGCTAATAAAGCAATTCCAATACTTGTATTTTGTTCAGCTATTATTTTCTGTAATTCATCTAAATTATGAAATGTACTAGGTAAACAAGAGTAGATGCTTCCTAAAATAAGTCCACATATACTCATTTTTAAAACAAATTTATTTTTATACCACTTTTTCCCAAGATTTTGCATCAACAAAACATATCTGCTATACAATTCTGCAAATATTCCAATAATTATTCCTAGTAAAACTAAGTAAATAAAATCTACAGGTAAGAAAAAAACTGATGGGTCATATTCTTTTTGAATCAAAAATCCGAGGTTAAAATCAAAGCCTCCTGCTTTAGGATCTAAACCTAAGGCTTGAATAATATCAGCAGATGAATCTGCGATGAAAGTTGTAATTACTACCAATAGTAAAATTACTGGTCTTGCAGAGTTTAATAACTCTTCTATTGCATAGACAAACCCTCCTAATGGAGCGCTAAATACTGCAGCTATTCCTGCACCACCCCCTGCTGCTACAATGACTCTTCTAAAAGCTGTAGGAGCTTTGAGCCACTTGGCCATTTGCCAAGCTACTGATCCTCCCATTTGAACGGATGGACCTTCTGGACCCAAAGGGAATCCACTACCAATAGCAATAATTCCTGTTATTAGCTTTACTAATCCTACTTTTAAATTCATAGGAACTTTTTTATGTCTTAAAAAACCCATGATTTGACTCACTCCTGAACCTTTTGCAGCAGGTGCTATATTTTTGATCAAATATCCTGCAATAGCTCCTCCTAGAGCTCCAAAAATAGGTAAGACGGTAATAGATGGGAATTGGTCTAATAATGCTAATCTCCAATTATTAATAAAATAGATTCCAGTTTTAAAAGATATGCTTGTAATTGAGGCTCCTAAACCTGTTAATAAGAGCGAAAATGCAACGACTAGAGATCTTTGTTTTAATAATTTTTTGATGCTACGAGAAGAATTATTGCTTGTTTTTTGAATATTATCTTTTATAAAGTTTGGCATAGTGCATTATTACTTTGTCAAGCTGAAATCGTGAATTTCATCAAATTGAAGATAGCGATAAAGTTCCTCTGAATATGGATTAATTTTATTTTTAGTAATATCCTGATATTCTTCAACTTCAGGTATTTTGCCAAGCAGTGCGCAAACTGCTGCTAATTCAGCGCTGCCTAAAAAGACTTGTGCATTCTTGCCAAGTCTATTGTCAAAATTTCTTGTACTTGTAGAAAATACTACGGAACCTTCATCTACTCTGGCTTGATTTCCCATACATAATGAACAGCCTGGTAACTCTAACCTTGCACCACAATCTTCGAAAATTTTATAGTAACCTTCAGCTTTTAGAGTTTCTTCATCCATTTTTGTTGGTGGACAAATCCATAATTTAGCTTTTAAATTTTGTACTCCATCAAGAACTTTTGCAGCTGCCCTGTAATGACCAATATTTGTCATGCAAGAACCTATAAAAACCTCGTCAATATTTGTATTTCCAACATCAGTGATTTCTTTTACATTATCTGGATCATTAGGGCAAGCAACTATAGGTTGAGTTACTTTTGCTAAATCAATTTCAATGATTTCTTCATACTGAGCGTTTGAATCTGGTTGAATTAATGATGGTTTTTTTAACCAATTTTTCATATCATTTACTCTTCTTGAAATCGATTTTGAATCTTCATAATTGCTCTCGATCATTTTTTCTAGCAGGCAAATATTGCTTTTTAAATATTCTTGAACGGTTTCTTGGGATAAAAGTATTGTGCTACCAGCGCATGATCGTTCTGCAGTAGCATCAGTAAGTTCAAAAGCTTGTTCAAGTTTTAGGTTTGGTAATCCCTCAATTTCCATAATTTTCCCGTTGAATATATTTTTCTTATTTTCTTTCTCAACAGTTAATAGTCCTTTTTTAATTGCGAAGAGAGGTATTGCATTAACTAAATCTCTAAGTGTAATTCCTGGTAATAATTCTCCCTTAAATTTAACCAGCACAGATTCAGGCATATTTAATGGCATTGATCCTATTGCAGCGGCAAATGCAACAATGCCTGAGCCTCCAGGAAATGAAATGCCAAGAGGAAATCTTGTATGACTATCCCCACCTGTGCCAACAGTATCAGGGAGAAGCATTCTGTTAAGCCAGCTATGAATGATACCGTCTCCAGGCTTAAGAGCTACTCCACCTCTTTGAGATATAAAATCAGGTAATTCTTTATGGGTAAGTAGATCTACTGGTTTAGGATATGCAGCTGTATGACAAAAACTTTGCATCACTAAATCTGCAGTAAATCCTAAACAAGCTAATTCTTTTAATTCATCTCTAGTCATTGGCCCAGTAGTATCTTGACTACCAACTGTGGTCATAATTGGCTCACAGGTCATTCCTGGCCTAACTCCATCTAAACCGCATGCTTTTCCTACTATTTTTTGAGCTTGAGTAAATCCAGCACTACTTTCGGTTGGATTTTGTGGTCTAGTAAATATTTCACTTGGTTTATAATCTAATTTCCTTCTAATTTTGTCTGTGAGAGATCTTCCAATCATAAGATTAATTCTTCCGCCAGCTTGAATTTCATCAGTAAGAGTTGATGGATACAACTCGAATTTGCTTATTAATTCTTCAGTATTTGAATCTTTTTCAATTTTTTTAATAATGCCTTTATGGGGATATATTTTAATAACATCTCCGGTTTTCATTTGAGACACGTCAGCTTCTATAGGTAAAGCTCCTGAATCTTGTGCAGTATTGAAGAAAATTGGGGCTATTTTGCTGCCAATTATTATTCCACCTGTTTTTTTGTTGGGAACAAAAGCGATATCTTCTCCTATATGCCAAATTAGTGAATTAATAGCAGATTTTCTAGAACTCCCTGTTCCAACAACATCTCCAACATAAGCTATTGGTAAATTTTGTTTTTTTAAATTATCAAGAATCTTTAGTCCATCAGGTTTTTTAAATTCCAACATAGCTAATGCATGCATTGGAATATCCGGGCGTGTTGTTGCATGTACAGCTGGAGATAAGTCGTCTGTATTTGTCTCACCGTCAACTTTAAATACTAAACAAGTAATCTCTTTCTCCAGAACTTTTTTATTTATGAACCATTCTGCATTTGCCCAACTATTTACAACTTCTTTTGCATAAATATTATTTTTAGATAATTCATAAATTTCATTAGCTGAGTCGTAAACAAGAATAATATTTTTTAAAACTTCTGCCGCTTTTTTTGCGAGTAAACTATTTTCTCCTTTAAGTATTTCAACCAAAGAATTTACATTGTATCCGCCTATCATTGTTCCTAGTAGTGCAATTGCTTTTTCGGGATTAATTGATTTGCAATATTTTTCGGAATTAACAATAGCCGTAAGCCAGCTTGCTTTTACGTAAGCAGCCTCATCAACTCCTGGGGGTACTCTATTTATTAGTAAATCAAGTAAATAAGATGAATCGTAAGTACTATCTTGTTCTAATAATTTTGTAATACAATTTGTTTGTTCAGCATTTAAAGGTAAAGGAGGTATACCTTTGGCAGCTCTTTCAGCTACATGATCTGCATAATCTTTTAGCAATGTTTCCAAATTCTTCATTAGTAAGGTTTAATGCCTAATCTATTGTTATTTTTAATATTGAAAAGGAGAGTATTCATAAATGCTTTTTTAAATATTCAAACTTCTTAATTAATCAATGACGACATCATCAAATAATTCAGCTTTAGAAAAGACATCAGATTTACATGTTCTTGAAACACGTCCATTAATACCTCCAAGCAGATTACATAATGATATACCTTTAGATCACGACTCTGCTAATACAGTATCCAAAACAAGAAGATCGATACAAAACATTTTGCATCATAATGATCAGAAGCTTTTAGTCATTGTGGGTCCATGTTCAATTCATGATCTTGAGGCGGCAAAGGAATATTCAAAATATATTCAAAAATTCCGAGAAATGTATAAAGATAAATTAGAAATAATTATGAGAGTATATTTTGAAAAACCAAGAACAACTATTGGATGGAAAGGATTGATAAATGATCCTCATCTAGATGATTCTTATGATATTAATACTGGTTTAAGAAGGGCAAGAAGTTTGCTTTCATATTTAGCAACTCGTGGCATACCTTCTGCTACAGAATTACTAGATCCAATAGTTCCTCAATACATTGCCGATTTAATAAGTTGGACAGCCATAGGTGCGCGGACTACAGAAAGTCAAACTCATAGAGAAATGGCATCAGGATTATCAATGCCTATAGGCTTTAAAAATGGAACTGATGGTTCTTTTACTACTGCAATAAATGCAATGCAGTCAGCTTCAAAATCCCATCACTTCTTAGGTGTAAATGAAAATGGAATGGCTTCAATAGTTAATACTACAGGAAATCCAGATGGACATATAGTTTTAAGGGGCGGTTCAAAAGGCCCAAATTTCGAAAGTGATCATGTACAAAGAATTTCAGCAGAATTGAGGGAGTGTAATCTTCCCTATAAAGTGATGATTGATTGTAGTCATGGAAATTCCAATAAAGATTTCCGAAAACAGTCGGAAGTGCTAAAAAATGTAGCTTTTCAAATCAGTAATGGTGAAAAAAATATTTTAGGAGTTATGCTTGAAAGTCATTTGAAGGAAGGAAATCAAAAACTTTTAAAAAAAGAAGATCTCCAGTTTGGTAGAAGCATTACAGATGCATGTATAGATATAGAAACAACAAAAGAATTAATCGCTATTTTATACGATTCACTTAGCTAGTTATTAAAAAATTAAAGCATAATGCTGAAGAGATTGGAACAATCAAATTATCTATTCCTAGAACACTAAATTGCTCGAGCAAAGTCGCAATAAAAGCTATTGTAAAATAATTTAAATTTAGACTATTTTGTTGAGAGTATCCTATTGAGCAAACTACTATCAAACTTGTTAAAAACATTGTTATGGTTCCATATAAAGATTTTTTTTGTTTAAAAAAATTCCAACTCTTTGAGTTAAAGCTTTTTCCTATTAATCCAGCTAATCCATCACCAAAAGTCATTATGAAAAATCCACTAATTAGTGCATATGGATCTTTATCCCAGAAAAGATAAATCAAAATAAATAAACTTAGACAATAAAATAATGTCCCATAACTTTTCCTCTCAACATCCTCAATTGTTGGAAATAATTTATAGTTGTAATTGATGAAAACCATTAATGAAACAATTCCTGTAAAAATTAGAGCTGAGTTTTGATTAATTTTTAAAAATTGAGCAATTGGTATTAAAGGTCCTATTCCAATATGTATTATTTTTCTGACGATTTCTCTGCTATCTTCATTATATTTTTTAAAAACTATTGATATTAAAAAAATTGAAAATAAATATAATAAAATTACAGTAAATTTTATCAATTTGGTTAAGCTGCTTTTTGATGAGTTGTCATTACTCGAAGCTTTAATATTGCTTTAGCCTCTAGTTGCCTTACTCTTTCTCGTGAAACATTTATTTGTCTTCCTATTTCTGCGAGTGTTAATGGTTCTTCACCATCTAGCCCAAATCTGAGTTTCATGATTTTTTGCTCTCTTTCATTTAATTGAGAAAGCCAAGTTCCCAAATGCTCTTTTTGAATAGTTCTATCCATACCTTCCATAGGCTCTTCACAGTTTGGATCAGGTATGAGTTCACCAAGAGTACTTCTGTCTTCTTCCCCTCTTGCATGTGCATCTAGGGAGGCGCAGGGAGCACTTTGAGAAATTAAATCTTCTAAATCTTTTTGATCAATCCCCATCTCAGTTGCCATTTCCAATCTTGTAGGTTGTCTGCCAAATTTATGTGATAATTCTCTAGAGACTCTTCTCATTTTGGACAGTTTTTCACTTATGTGAATAGGCAAACGGATCGTTCTAGCACTGTTATCAATTGCCCTCGTCATTCCTTGTCTTATCCACCAGTAAGCATAAGTTGAGAACTTATATCCCATAGCAGGATCAAATTTATCTACAGCTCTTTCAAGGCCAATAGCTCCTTCCTGGACAAGATCTAATAATTCAAGCCCTTGGTTTTGGTATTTTTTTGCAACCGAGACAACGAGCCTTAGATTAGCTGCCATCATTCTATCTCTTGCTCTTTTGCCAATCTTAATTTGATAAAGATTTCGTTGGGTTCTATCAGTTTCAGGAATTTGTAGCAACTTTTTCATGTTCTGAACATGATGAGCTAACTCTATTTCCTCTGCCGGAGTCAAAAGAGGTACTCTTCCAATGCTACTTAAGTAATAGCCAATAGAATCTGAAGCGAGTCTGCCAGATTTTTTTTGGCTTTGTTTTGCCGTAAGACTGGATTTCGATTTGCGAGACTTTCCCGCAGTGTTTGGTAATCTTGGCTCATCAAAATTATTATTTGAAGAGCTTTTCGCAGATTCCAGAGGGATCCCCATCACCCTGGCCTCCTAAATAATGGATTTTTTAAAAAGCTAGCACTGAAATTGAAATAAAAACTACTTTTACGTTGAAATTTTAAAGACAAAAATTTTCTTTTTAAAGCTTATTTCTTGAAATCCATTGATATGAAATGATTTTATAAAAAATAAAAAAAATTTAAAATATTAAGTATTTTTTTAAATGTTGTAAAAATAAATATTTATTTTATTTTTCTATGAGGTCAATTTGCGAACGATTATGCGATGAATTTAATTCATATTTCGAATATGAACCATCATCTTTCATTATCCAAGAAAAGTAATTATCTTTAATGTAAGTTTGCAAAAGCGTGTATATTTTAGATTTCAATTCATAATCCTCTATAGGAGTAACAGCTTCTATTCTTCTATCAAGATTTCTTCTCATCCAATCTGCACTCCCTATAAAAACCTCATTATCCCCGTTATTACAAAACCAAAAAATTCTTGAGTGTTCAAGAAAATGGCCAATAATGCTTATAACTTTAATATTTTCACTTAAATTTTTTCTTTGGGGATATAGGCAACAAATACCTCTTATGATGAGGCTAATTTTTACACCCGAGTCTGAAGCTAAATAAAGCAGTTTAATTATTTCTGGGTCTACTAAAGAATTCATTTTTGCGATTATTTCGGCTTTTTTGCCTTCCTCTGCATTTTTAATTTCTCTCTTTATCAGAAATATAAATTTCTCTCTCATCGATGAGGGAGAAACTAATAACTTTTGATAACTTTTTTGTTTAGAAAAACCAGATAAGTAGTTAAATAACTCAAGTAAATCAGATGCAATATCTGGATCCGTTGAAAGTAATCCTAAATCTGTATAAAACTTTGAAGTATTAGAGTTATAATTTCCTGTACCAATATGGAAATAATTCCTTAATCTTCCTTTCTCTTTTCTTACTATTAAGGCAATTTTTGTATGTGTTTTAAATCCGATGATTCCATATACGACATGAATTCCAGCTTGTTCAAGTTGTTTTGCCCATTGAATATTATTGTCTTCATCAAATCTTGCTTTTAGTTCAACAAGAGTCATTACTTCTTTTCCATTCTCTGCAGCTCTCATTAAAGCTGTAATGATAGGGGAATCTTGTGAAACTCGATATAAAGTAATTTTTATAGCCATTACAAGTGGATCATCAGCTGCCCTGTTTATAAATTCTTCAACTGAAGTTTTAAATAAGTCATATGGATGATGAAGCAGAATATTTTTTTTTCTAATTATCTTGAAAATAGAATTAGGGTTTTTGTTTGAAGGCAAATCTAAGTGTTTTAATTCTGGATGAGTTTTTCCAATTTGTAGATTTTCCTTTAAATCATCTCTATCAATTTTTGTAAGCTGATTTAAATCGTCTAGGCCTAATAAACTTTTGCAAAAGTATATATATTCTTTCTGTATTGAGATACTTTCAATAAGTAACTTTAGAATATTTTCTGGCATATCTGACTCCACTTCTAATCTAACTACGTCTCCACCTAATCTTCTTTTTTGCAAACTTTGTTCAACAGCTAAAAGTAGATCATCAGCTTCAAGTTCTTTTAATTCTAAATCTGCATCTCTTGTCACTCTAAAAAAAGAGTAATTTATACATACCATTCCGTTAAATAAAGTATTTATATTATTCCCAATTAAATCTTCTACATTTATGAAATAGTGAGAACTTTCATCACTAAGTTGAGAAATTTCATTGGGAATTCGTATAAATCGGGGTATATTTTTCGTTGGTATTTTTACTCTGACAAACTGATTTTTAGAATCCTCCTTATCCTTTATTAAAGCTGCTAAATTTAGACTTAAATTACTTATAAAAGGAAATGGATGTGCCGGATCAACAACTAATGGAGTTAATAAAGGGAAAATAGATGTTGTAAAGAAGTTATTACACCAATTTCTTTGATTTTCATTTAGGTCTTTATATTTTTTTAAAATAACACCTTTTTCTTTTAATTCATTTTTTAATTCATTATTTACATAGTTTTCTTGGAGAATAGTTAACTTTTTTATTTCATTATTGATTTTTTTTAATTGCTCTTTAGGGGTAAGTCCGTCAATACTTTTTTTAGTAATTTCTGCTTCAACTTGAGCCTTTAACGAAGCTACTCTTACCATAAAAAACTCATCAAGATTATTACTAAAAATTGAACAAAATTTCACTTTATCTAGAATTTTATACTCCTTTTCCATACCAGTAAGGAGTACTCTTTTATTGAATTCAATCCAACTTAATTCTCTATTAATAAAAACATCAGTCTGGCTTTTCATTAAAAAACTTTTAATTTTTGATTTTTAAAAGAATTATTATTTTTACCCTCCGCAATTAGGTATATCATGAAAAGTAAGATAACGGAACCAGCTATAAAAGGCGATTTAGGACCAAAACTATCATAAACCCTTCCTGCCATTGCAATTCCTAAAACTCCTCCAAGACTCTGTAGACCCTGAAGGTTACTTAAAATTGATCCTTGTTTATCAATGTCTAATTTCTTAGATATTAATGCTCTTAACGTGGGCGTAATTAACCCAGCCCCAACGGCTAAAAATGAAACAGCTGAATAAATATTAATTGTCGCATTTTCCTTTGGAGCAGTTATTAAAAGAGTACATGCCACAAGAATAAAGCCTGATCCGACGAGTGTTAATCGCATTTCGCCAAATTGCTTTACCAGAGGCCCAATTAATCCTCCCTGAACGATAATTGCAATGATTCCTACTACAACAAGAGTTCCACTTGATGCTTTGGTCGTCCAGTTTAAAGATTCTTGAAGGAAAAATATCAAGATATTGGTCAATCCAGTAAAAGCAATAAAGTAAATAAAAAAAGCTAATGATAATTTTTTAATCTTTTCTTCTTTGAAAACTGTAAATAGAGCTTTTAAAGGGTTTTTTAAAATAGTTTTTGATTTACTTGAGTTACTATTAGGCTTGGTTTCTGGTAAGTAAAAAAATACAAGGAGAAAATTTATTATTGGAATGATTGAGGCTATCAAAACTGGAATAATAAAATTATTATTTGTATTTCTTGCAAAAATTACAACAAAAATATTACCTAAGAAAAAACTTAAACCAAAAGCTACACCAATAAGCCCAAATGTTTTTGCTCTTTTTTCAGGGCTTGAAATATCTGCAAGAATTGTTGTTGCAGTAGCTGCAGTCCCCCCACTTAAACCGTCAATTAGTCTCGCTAAAAATAATAAAAATAAAGGGATAGAGGCTATTGAATTTGACCAATTAAAAAGAACTGTAAAAGATAATATTGATATTCCTATTACTGAACCAGTAATACAAAAAAGAGTGACAGGTCTTCTTCCATATCTATCACTCATAAGTCCTATAAAAGGAGAAGCTGTAAATTGAGCTAATTGATAAGTGCATGATAATAAACCATATGTACTTGCTTTAGAATCAAAAAGTAAAACAAAAGAGGGTAGTATAGGTAACAGTATACTTTCACTTAAACGATCATTTAGAAGAGTGATAAATGCACTAAGGAGAGTAAATTTTTTATTTGGTTTTAATAAACTTTTTTTCATAATATTTACCTTCATTGCAATTAACTTTTACTACCATACTTGTTAATGGAGAATATTGTGCCCGGCATTGTTTATTTGGTTGGAGCTGGTCCTGGTGACCCTGAGCTGTTAACTCTTAAAGCTTTACGCCTAATAAAAAATTGTGATGCATTAGTTCATGATGCTTTAATTCCTGATGAAATAATAAAAGAGGCAGGAAAAAATACAGAAATTTTTCATGTAGGTAAAAGAGCTGGGAAGTGTTCAGTACCTCAGGCTGAAACTAATGCTCTTATTTTGAAATTGGCAAAAGAAGGCAAAAATGTCGTAAGGCTTAAAGGGGGAGATCCATTCGTTTTTTCTAGAGGTGGTGAAGAGGTATCGATTTTAGAAAAAAATGGAATTTCAGTTGAAATCGTTCCTGGTATTACTTCTGGGATAGCTGCCTCCACATATTTTGGTATTCCACTAACCCATAGAGATGCTGCTAGTTCCGTAACTTTCGTCACTGGACATGAGCGTGTAGATAAGGAAAAAAAGACAGTGAATTGGAGAGATTTAGCTAAATCATCAGATAGCTTAGTAATTTTTATGGGTATAAAAAATATTGAATATATTGTGGAAGAATTACTTCTAGGTGGTTTAGATAAGAATACTAAATGCGCTGTGATTCAAGAAGCTACTTTAAAAAATCAAAAATGTTTGATAGAGAAATTAAATGATCTTTCAGATAAAATTAAAGATAAAGAATTTTCAGCTCCATCAATTATCATTATTGGAAAAATTGTTGAATTTAAGGTTAATAACAATATAACTAAAGTATCTGATGTCTATTTACCAGATATTAATAAAGTTCAGCTATATAATAAATCCCAAAAATAAATTGGATCGAATTTAGGTTTTAGCTTTAAATCATTAACTTGATTAATTTGTCTGCAAGATAAGCTATTAATCGCAACTATTATGTCATCATTTTGAAATTCTGGAGGAATTAATTCTTCTTTTACAATTTTCAATTTTAAAGCTTTAGAAATCATAATCCCCTCTAAACAGCCGCTTTCTTTTCTAGGAGTTATCCATTCATTATTTCTTTTAATTAGAAGATTAAATGTACTTCCACAACAAAGTTCGCCTGACGTATTCAAAAGGATAGAATCATCAAATGATTTTTCATTAGCTTCTGTCAAAACTTGTATTGCTTGATTATATGAAAATGTTTTGCATTTACTTATAAGACTGAATTCATTTATTTTTTCTGTTTGACTAATGCAAACGCTTATTGGATTAAAATTTGGTTTGATTCTATAGAACTCAAGCCATATATTATCCAAATCTTTTGTCTCTGAAGTGCTATTAATTGTAAGTGTTCGACCTTTATTAGTTCCTCGACTATAGTTTATTCTTACTGAAGCAAATTGATCATTTTTAAGCGATAACTTTCTAATTCCATCGTGAATAAGTTGTCTCAAAGTTAATTTATTTATTTTGAGATTAATATTTAAAATCTTGCTACTTTTTTCTAACCTTTTCAGATGTTCATCAAAAAGGATAGGTTTGTTTTCTTTTATCAAAATGGTCTCAAATATACCATCAGCAAATTTTAATCCTCTATTATTAGCAGTAATAAATATTCTATCAATATCCAACCATTGATCCTTGTGCCAGCCTAATGTTTCAATCATTTGAGTGAATCAATTAAAGGTAAAAGTTTCCACTTTAGTTCATTAGTTTCCTCTTCAGGGTTTGAGTCAATAACTATTCCGCAACCAGCATATATAGTAATTTTTTTGTCTTTAATTAAAAATGATCTTATAAGTATATTGCTGTCAAACTCTCCATTCCAGTCAAGCTTCAAAAATGAGCCACAGTATGGTCCACGTTCACATTCTTCTAATTCAAAAAGTCTCTGGCATGATCTTAATTTAGGTGCTCCAGTTATAGAGCCCCCAGGCCAACAGGCTTTTAGTAAATCAATCCAGTTTTTGTCTTTTTTTAATTTACCTCTGATTACTGATGTTAGATGATGAACTTTTAAGAAACTTTCAAGCTTTAATATTTCTGGCACCATAATACTTCCTGTTTCGCAAACTTTACTTAAATCATTTCTTATTAGGTCAACAATCATAATATTTTCGGCTCTATCTTTTTCGTTCGTTATTAAATCGATAGCATTAAGTGCGTCTTGATTTAAATCCTTGTCTCTGGATCTTGTTCCTTTGATTGGTCTTGATTCTACAAAATTTTTATTATCTATTTTTATAAATCTTTCTGGCGAGGTAGATAATACAGCCTCTTTATAATTATCATTATTTATTATTATTCCTCCAAAGGGAGCTCTTAATTTCCTTCTTATTTTCAAATAAATATCTAGAGGATTGTATTTTTTGGAAGATTCAATTTCGCATTTAGTTGTTAGGTTTGCTTGAAATATATCCCCTGAGGAAATTAATTTTTTCAATTTTAGAATATTTTTCTGAAATTTTTCAGCCATTTCATTCAAATTGATTTTTGAAAAATCAAAATTCAAATTTGTTTTAATAATATTTTCTTCTTCAGTATTTTTAATATTGTTGATTATGTTCTCATAACTCATCAATTCAGATGAGTGTGTGCCTTCGATAATTATTTCTTTTTTTATTAGATTACATCTAATGATTGGATCATATGATGCGATCCATAAAGTTGCCATATTAGATTTTCGCCATGGGTTTTTGGGTTCTATGAAAACTCCAGCTTCATAACTTAACCATCCGATCCAAAATCCTTTTTTAATATTTCTTAAATTGTTAAAGGGATTATTATTTTTGTCTAGGTCATTAATATCTCTTGATTGGATTATTTTTTTAGGTTTAATTCCTATTATTGACCATTCCCCATTTTCTTTGCCATCACTGTCTAGCCAAGCTAATCCTTTATCTCCGAACTTTTTTGTTAGATGATGCGTAATCAGTGCTGGATCTATCCACTTTTCTAGAATTATTTTTTTTATTTTCATTATTTATTATTGTTATTAAGCCATTTTTTAAAGGCAGCATTTCTAATTCTGCAGCTATCACACTTACCGCATGGTTTTGAATTGCCCGAATAACAACTCCATGTTTTATCTAAAGGGACATTATTATCAAAAGCTAATTTAATAATTTCCTCTTTATTTAAATCTAATAGTGGTGTCCAAAGTTTTATTGAATTATTTTCTCTTCCTCTTTTATTGGCTAAATCTGCTAACTCTTGAAATTTTTTAATGTAGTCAGGTCTGCAATCTGGATAACCAGAATAATCTAGTGCATTAACTCCTAATCCTATAAAATCAGCATCTATTGCTTCAGCATAACTTAGTGCAACGGAAATAAATATAGTATTTCTCCCAGGAACATAAGTATTAGGAATTTTATTAGTTTGTACTCCTTCTATTGGAATATTTTTTCGAGTATCAGTTAATGACGAGCCTCCCCATAAAGATAAGTCAAGCTTAATGATCTTAAATTCTTCGATATCAAAGTGTTTTGCAATTATTGATGCAGAATTTAATTCTTTTTTATGACGTTGACCGTAGTCAAATGAGAGGCCAAAAATTTTAGCTTCGGATTTTTTTGCGATACCAGTAACTGTAGAAGAATCTAAACCTCCAGATAATAAAACTACTATCGATTTATTTTTAAGATTCATATGATTTCAATTAATTTTTAAGTATTTGTGTGTTTGAAGGCTCAATTTCCAATCGGGGTTATTTTTTACGAAATCAATAGCAAGAGAAAACCCATTCGAGTTGTTCCATGCTGGCTGTAAATAAAAAATTTTATCTTCTTTTATTAAGCCATCTTCGCTTTTAGAGAGTTGATATTGTCTTAAAGTTTCTTTTTTTATTTGAATAGCAAATTCAATATCCTCTATTTCATTTATGATTATTTTGATTTCATTGCAGTTTTTTAAAAAATATTTTTTTGGAGGTGAATGTCTTTTAGGAGATAAAGTAATCCAGTCATAGCTTCCCGATATCGAATTAACTCCACTTGTCTCAATATGAATCTTCATTGGCTTTTGTTCTTCTCCCATCGTCATTTTTTTTACGGCTTTGCAAAAATTATCTAAGTTATGTTGCAAAGGTTCTCCACCTGTAATAACGCAAAAAGATGCTCCTTTTTCTCTGGCAATTTTTATGCGATCTATTATTTTTTCAATTGATATAGAAGGGTGTTTTTTCTCATCCCATGAATTCTTGGTATCGCACCACGAACATCCAACTTTACATCCGGCTAATCTAATAAAAAAAGCACTTTTTCCAGCATGATAACCTTCACCTTGTAATGAATGAAATTGTTCGACTAAGGGTAAAAAATTTGTCATTTTCATTCAAAAAAATAAAAGAATATTAATTTGATTGATTTAACTTATCTTGAGAGGCTTTTATTAAACCCTTAAATAAAGGATGAGGTTTGCCAGGTCGTGATAAAAACTCAGGATGATATTGACATGCCAAGAAGTATGGATGATCTTCTAACTCAATTAACTCAACTAATCTTCCATCTGGTGATGTACCACTAATTTTGTACCCAGAATCTAAAAAACTTCGTTTGTAGTAATTATTAAATTCGTATCTATGTCGATGTCTTTCATAAATAACATCCTCATCATATAAGTTTTTTCCAGTTGTATTTTTTATCAATCTACATGGATAAACTCCAAGTCTCATTGTCCCACCTAAATCAACCACATCTTCCTGTTCTGGTAATAAATGTATCACTGGATTGGTAGTGTTTGGGTCTAGTTCTGAACTAGATGCATCTGGAAGATTAGCTATATTCCTGGCCCATTCTATAACTGCACATTGCATACCAAGGCACAATCCTAAAAAGGGAATTTTATTTTCTCTTGCGAATTTTATAGCCGAAATTTTTCCATTGACTCCTCTATTGCCAAATCCCCCGGGTACGACAATTGCATCAACTTTATTTAAATAAGTTTCTGCTGAATTTTTTTCTATCATTTCAGCACTTACCCAATGTAAATCTAATAAAGCCTTTTGTTCAATGCATGCATGTCTTAAAGCTTCCACAACAGATAAATATGCATCTCCAAGTTCAATGTATTTACCTACTAAAGCAACTTTGATTGGAGCTCCAGGATTTCTTAGGTTGTGTATTAGTTGCTCCCAATTTTTCAAATCACATTTTTTATCTTCAAGGTCTAAATACTTCAGGGTTTCTTTGCATAAACCTTCTTTTTTTAAAGAAAGAGGTACAGAATAAATACTGTCTGCGTCTAAAGCTTCAATTACAGAGTTGATACTGACACCGCAAAAACCACTAAGTTTCTTTTTAAGAGCTTCATTGATAGATTTATCACTTCGGCATACAAGTAAATCTGGCTGAATTCCAATTGATCTTAATTCTTTCACAGAATGTTGTGTTGGTTTAGTTTTTATTTCGCCTGAGGTTTTGATGTAAGGAAGTAATGTTACGTGTATGTATGCAACATCATTCCTATTGACATCATTCTTGAATTCTCTTATTGCCTCTAAAAAAGGTAGAGATTCAATGTCACCAACTGTTCCACCAATTTCAGTAATAATAATATCTGCATTACTGTTGGCCGCTACTCTATGAATTCTTTCTCTTATTTCTCCAGTTATGTGAGGTATGACTTGCACAGTTCCGCCTTCATAACTACCTCTTCTTTCTTTATTGATAACTGCTTGATAGATTGATCCTGTAGTCACACTATTTAACCTAGTCATTGCAGTATCAGTAAATCTTTCATAGTGACCTAAATCTAGATCGGTTTCAGCTCCATCTTCGGTTACAAATACTTCTCCATGTTGGAAAGGGCTCATTGTTCCTGGATCAACATTTAGATATGGATCAAGTTTTAGTATTGAAACGCTATATCCTCTAGACTTTAATAATCTTCCTAAGCTTGCAGCTACAATTCCTTTCCCAATGCTAGAGACTACTCCTCCGGTGACAAATACAAATTTTGACATTAAATATTTTTAATTAAGCACGGACTCCTTATATTTTATTTAAACAAAAAACTTTTAGAACATCCATATATATTCTTATTCATCAATTGTTATTTCAATATCTAATTCTTTTAATTGTGATTCAGAGACATTTGAAGGTGCATTTGTGAGAAGACATTTTGCTTGTTGATTTTTTGGAAAAGCAATGGTTTCTCTGATTGAATCTGCACCAATGATCAGCATAGTAATACGATCCAATCCAAACGCTATTCCCCCATGAGGCGGAGCACCCATTTCTAGGGCTTCTATTAAAAATCCAAATTTTTCATCAATCTCTTCATCAGTAAGTCCTACCGTTTTCAGAACCTCTCTTTGTAAGTTCGCTTCATGAATACGTAAAGAGCCACCTCCTAACTCCAATCCATTGAGAACTAAGTCATAAGCATTTGCTGTAGAGCTCTCAATTTCTTTTTTCAAGTTTTCAGAATCTTTAGATTTTATATTTTTTGGATAACAAAAAGGATGATGTAAAGCTTCATATCTATTTTCCTCTTCATTTTTCTCAAACATCGGGAAGTCGGTTACCCATAAGAAATTCCATTTACTTTTATCAATGAGATTTAAGTCTTTTGCGATATATTGTCTAACTCTATCTAATGACTGATTGACAATTTGTTTATCTCCAGCTCCTAAGAGGATTAAGTCTCCATCTTTTGCTTCTGTGATTTTTAAAATATTAGCTATATGCTCTTCACTTAAATTATTTTTAATTGCCCCAATAGTCTCAAGTTCATCTCCTTTGACTCTTATAAAGGCCAAACCACCAGCTCCTGCATCTTGAGCTACTTGGAAGATGTCACCTCCTGGCTTAATTCTTACGTTGCTAATACTTGAATTACCTCCTTTGACTGTTATAGATTTTATATAACCTCCAGACTTAATTGCCTTGGTGAAAATATTAAATCCAATATCACCTAATACTCCTCCTAAATCTTTTAATAACATTTGATATCTAGTATCCGGCCTATCAGTGCCGTAATTATCCATTGCTGCCTGCCATGACATTCTTGGAAAAACATTATTAAAGTTAATATTTAAAACTTCTTTCCATATTTTTTTTATTAGACTTTCATTAAAAGAAATTATTTCTTCTTCACTAATAAAGCTCATCTCAATATCTAATTGAGTAAACTCTGGCTGTCTATCTGCCCTTAAGTCTTCATCACGGAAGCATTTTGCGATTTGATAATACTTGTCCAATCCTCCAACCATTAAAAGTTGTTTAAAAAGTTGTGGGGATTGAGGTAAAGCAAAAAATTCTCCATTTGAAAGACGTGCAGGAACAAGAAAATCGCGAGCGCCTTCTGGAGTTGACTTTGTAAGTAATGGTGTTTCTACTTCTGTAAATCCAAAATTATCTAGAAATTCTCTGGCAACTTTAATAATCTTATGTCTTGTTTTTAAATTTTCTAGTAATTTTCCTCTTCTTAAATCAAGGTATCTATATTTTAATCTTAGTTCCTCTTTTGTATTTTCATAATCATGTATAGACACGGGAAAAGGTAAGTTTTTTTTTATTTGGTTGAGAATTTGTAAATCTTTAACCTTAAGTTCTAACTCTCCAGTACTTAAATTTGTATTTATGGAATCTTTGGGCCTTTCATTAATAATTCCGCTAACCATTATTACTGTCTCATTTCTTAGAGTTTCTGCCTGTTTAAATAGATCTGCACCATCATCGGGGTTAATTGTTATTTGTAGGAATCCACTATGGTCTCTTAAATCAATAAAAATTACACCACCGTGATCTCTTCTTCTATCTACCCATCCGCATAAATTAACTAATTTACCAATATCTGTATTATTGAGTTCTTTGCAAATTTTGTTTCTCATCTAAGTATGATTTATTTATCAATAACTTATAATAATTCTTTAAGGGTAAATTTAGTTAATAATTTTTTTTATAAAACGCTCTTTTTGTTATAACCCCTTTGAATTTTTTGCCTCTTATTAATACTTGAACTTCATTATTTATTAAGGCATGCGAAGTATTGATGTACGCAAAAGCTATAGCTTGTTGTTTAGTTGGAGACCAACTGCCGCTTGTGATAGTCCCAATATTTTCTTCTCCTTTAAGAACTGCACAACCTTTTCTTCCTATTGCTTTACCCTCTATAGAGAGACCAACTAACTTTTTTTGAATACCTAATCTTGTCTGCTCTTCAAGAAATCTTCTTCCAAAGAATTCGTGATTATTTTCTAGATGTACTAGCCAACCTAACCCTGCTTCATATGGAGAAGTTTCTTCATTTATGTCTTGACCATAAAGATGCATGCCCGCTTCAAGTCTAAGAGTATCTCTAGCTCCTAAACCACAAGGTGCAACATTTTTGGAAATTGAGAAATCCCATAAATTAATTGCTGCTTTTTTAGATAAAAGTATTTCTAGACCATTTTCCCCCGTATATCCTGTCTTTGAAAAGAAAATTTTTTCTTTAGGCGAAATATGTTCAAAAATTTTATATTCGCATCCAAAGTTAGGTATATGTGAGATGGAAGATTCAATCCATTCTTCAAATAAATCGAATGAGTTTTTTCCCTGTAGTGCTAAAAGTACTTTGTCTTTTTTGAAGTTTGTTATCGTAATTTCATATTTATTTAAATTATTTTTTATCCATTGAAAATCTTGTCCATATCTACTCGCATTAACTATTAACAATAGTTCTGATATGTCATTTTCTTGTATCCCAAGGTCATAAATTATTAAGTCATCTATTATTCCTCCTTTATCATTGAGCATTACTGTATAAAGCCCTTGACCTTCAGAAAAGGAGTATAAGCTAGTAGGAAAAAGTTTTTGAATATAATCCTTTGGATTGATTCCCCTAACAGATATCACACCCATGTGAGAAATATCAAATAATCCTGCTGAAGATCTAACTGATTCATGCTCTTTAATTAATCCTGAAAATGATATGGGCATTTCCCAACCTGCAAAATCCACTAATTTTGCATTGGATTCAACGTATTTTGAATAAAGAGGACTTTTTAGCAAATCCATGAAATATTTAGTTTATAGTTAGTATTTTTACACTGTAGTTTAGAAATATTTTATTGCATATTTTCTAATGACAAAATTAAGCTTCTAAGTACTTTTGCTGCAACTATGCTACTTACTCCGCTTTTATCAATTTCTGGAGATAATTCCACAATATCTGAAGCTACAATTCTAAAGTCTTTTAATGTTTTCAGTATTTCTTCAAAATCATTCCAGAAAAATCCTCCGGGTTCTGGAGTGCCCGTCCCTGCTAATAAACTGGGATCAAACCAATCTAAATCTATTGTTAAATAGATTGGAGACTTAGCGTATGGTAAAAGAGCCCTTTTTAACTCATGTGCATTTTCGCCTGGATAAAAGTTAACTAATTGGTTGTTGTTATACATAATTTCAAATTCTTCCTTAGTCCCACTTCTAATTCCTACTTGCAAAATTTTCTTTTCGGGTAGTACTTCCAAGCATCTTTTCATAGTACAAGCATGACTATGTTTATTTCCTATATATGATTCTCTTAAATCTGCATGAGCATCAAGTTGAACCAATATCAGATCTGGGTATTTTTTTACTAATGCTTTAATAGCACCACTTGTAATGGAGTGTTCGCCTCCAAGCATAATTGGACTAAGGCGTTTACTAATTAAATAATTTGTTGCTGATTTAACCGATTCAATAACGGACTTTGAGTCATTTTTATCTATTAGTATTGATCCAAAATCAACATACATAATATCCTCTAAGTCTTTTTTTATCTTTGGACAATATGTTTCTAAACAAGTACTGACTTGTCTTATTGATTCTGGACCAAATCTTGCTCCTGGTTTGAAAGAACATGTCCCATCATAATTGACTCCAAATATACCAATTGAGCAATTCTCAGGACTTCTTTTTGCTCCCATATAAATTGCATTTTCATTATCAAATAAATTTTTTGTCATCTTATGAATCTAGTTCTTTGACAATTTTATTTGGCATCATTTTGAATGCTGCATTTTGAAAATTTAAATTCCAAATTTCACATTCTTTTTCTATTTTTAGGGCTTCATCATTATTTTGCTTTGCTAAATTTAGATCTTCTGAAGAAGCGAATGTCCAACTCCAAATACCGCTTGGATATATAGGCACAAAAGAATACATAGTTTCAGAAACTTTAAATATATTTTTTAGGGTTTTCAAAATATTTATGTGAATATTTCTGAAGGATTCAGGAGATTCGCTTTGCGTTGCTAATATCCCCCTTGGTGAAAGTATTCTTTTACATTCTTGATAAAAAGAATCTGAAAATAATAAATTTGACAATTCTGAGGGATCTGAACAATCTATAATTATAACGTCGTAAAAATTAGCTCTTGTTTTTTTAACCCATTTAACGCCATCATCAACATGTATTTCTAATCTTTTGTCATTCCATGCTTCGCCTCCAATTTCTTTTAGAAACTTTTTAGATATTTCGATTACCTCCTCATCAATTTCTACTAGATCAATTTTTGATATTTGAGAATATTTAATGCATTCTCTTAAAGTACCACCGTCACCACCGCCAATAATTAGCACATTAGATTTTTTGTCAATGCTACTTAATGCAGGATGCACAAGACACTCATGATAATATTTCTCGTCTTTTAATGATGTCATCCAGCAACCATCTAACATTAAAGCTTTACCATAATATTCATTTTCAATAACAATAATTTCTTGATATTTTGAGGTTTTTTTAATTAGAATTTTCCCATTTAGGCCGAATCTTGACCCTTTATGATATTCATCTATCCATGTTGAAATATTTGTCATTTGCTTTTAGGGATTTTTCCCGCCAGTTTTTGTTTGGCTATTTTCCAAAGCCTTTGAAAGTCTTTTGGAGTTTGTTTTTTAATATTATCTCCTGCATGCTCTTCGACGATTGAAAATCTGTCTAAAAATTTTATATTAGTTTTTTGAAGAGCTGATTCAGGATTAATCTTTAAAAAGTTTGAGAGATTGAGAAGGGTAAAGTAAATATCCCCAAATTCATTTTTTATCTCTGAATCATTTTTACTTTGAATTGCTTCCTTTAATTCATTAATCTCCTCTTCTAACTTTTTAAAAATCTGATCAGTACTTTCCCACTTGAAACCATGTTCTTTAACAATATTTGCGATTTTATCTGTTCCAACCGTTGGCGGTAAATTTTTAATTTTCAAATTTAAATTTCTACTTATTGAAGATTTCATATGAGGTGCTTCTTTTTCTAAATTTTTTATATTTACCCAAATCTGTTGTGATTTTTTTAATGATACTTTTTCTTTTTTGTCAAAAATATATGGATGTCTATAAATAATTTTCTTGTTTAGATTTTTTATAACATCATTTAGTGTAAATTCTTTTTCTTCGTAACCGATTTCAGCATGAAGCATTACTTGTAATAAAAGATCTCCTAACTCCTCACATATGTTAACTGCATTTTTTTCATATATCGCATCTATAAATTCATTACTTTCTTCATATAAAAATGGGATCAACGATACATGAGACTGTTTTTTCTGCCATGGGCAGCCCCAAGTTTTATCTTTTAATGCTTTGATATTAGATATTAAAATTTTAAAACTATTTATAGTTTCTAAATCGGAATTGTTTTCCAATTTATATCTATCGTTTGAGGACATAGGATATATTTTATTAATTAAATTTTGCCTCAATCATGAAATATTTAAATACTTAGTATAAATTTTTCAACTTCATCTATTAGAATGATTTATTATGAGGGCGATTAGCTCAGCGGTAGAGCGCCTGCCTTACAAGCAGGATGTCCCTGGTTCGAACCCTGGATCGCCCATTTATTATTTTTCTAATGACTGAGATCGTCAATCTTTCAATCAGTCAAAGTGCTGCTTCAGAACTATCTAGGCAAGCTTCTTTTGGAGGTTCTCCAGGAGAAATGTCGATTGATTTGGTAGAGGATAAAAATTGTTCCGAAGGATGGATGCATATTAAATTAAGGCCAGGTACATGTAATGGATCCCCTATTTCAAGAACTGAAGGAGTAACTTTATACGCGGATGTAAAAAAGTTTAATTTACTGAAAGATTTAAAATTAGATTATTACGGTGATTTGAGCGGTGGTGGATTTCTTATTTCAACACCAAAAAATGCAAAACGTTGTTCTTGTGGTTCTGGTTTCAAACTTTTGTAGAATGGATATGTCTTTTTTGCAAACTAATATTATTTTCATTAATTAGCTGCTCTCAAGATAAAATAAATAAAAAGTTTATTGAAATAAAATTTGTACATGACAGATATGAATGATCAATTATCTTTAGAGAATTATTCACCTTTTGAAGTAGAGAAAAAGTGGCAAGAAAAATGGGAAAGTCTAAAGGCGTTTAGTCCTAACCCTGAGGATGATGGGGAGCCTTTTTGTGTTGTTATTCCGCCACCAAATGTAACTGGATCGTTGCATATGGGGCATGCATTTAATACGGCTTTGATAGATGTTGTAGTACGTTTTCAAAGACTTTTAGGTAAGAATGTTTTGTGTTTACCAGGAACTGATCATGCTTCAATAGCTGTTCAAACTATTCTCGAAAAACACTTAAAAAGTGAAGGCAAAACAAGCGAGGATATTGGAAGAGATGAATTTCTTAAAAGAGCATGGAATTGGAAAGAACAAAGTGGTGGAAGAATAGTTTCTCAATTAAAAAGGATAGGATATTCAGTTGACTGGACTAGAGAAAGATTTACTCTTGATCAAAAATTAAATGAAGCAGTTATTGAGGCTTTTAATATTCTCTATAAAAAGAATTTAATTTATAGAGGCGAATATTTGGTTAATTGGTGCCCTGAATCTCAATCTGCCGTAAGTGATCTTGAAGTAGAAATGCAAGAAGTAAATGGTCATTTATGGCATTTTAAATACCCTTTAATTTCTGAAAGTGGTGCAAAGTTAGATAAGTACTTAGAAGTTGCAACAACAAGACCAGAAACTCTTTTGGGAGATACTGCTGTGGCAGTTAATCCTGATGATGATAGATATAAAGAATTAATTGGTGTCAAAGTAAAAGTTCCTTTCGTTGATAGAGAAATACCTATTATCGCTGATTCTCATGTTGATAAAGATTTTGGTACGGGTTGTGTGAAGGTTACTCCAGCTCATGATCCAAATGATTTTGCAATAGGAAAAAGGCATAATTTAAAACAGATTAATGTAATGAACAAAGATGGAACTTTAAATATTAATGCAGGTATTTTTCAAAATTTAGATAGATATGAGGCTAGAAAGAAAATTATCAAAGAATTGGATAACCTAGGCCTTTTGACAAAGATAGAGGATTATAAACATACTGTTCCTTTTTCTGATAGAGGTAAGGTGCCAATTGAACCTTTATTGTCAACACAATGGTTTTTGAAAATGGATGATATATCACAAGGATGTCTTAATGAAATTGATTCTAAAAAACCATCGTTTATTCCTCCACGCTGGGAGAAAGTTTATAAGGATTGGTTAGATAATATTAATGATTGGTGTATCAGTCGGCAATTGTGGTGGGGGCACCAAATACCAGCCTGGTATGTTTTGGATGAATCTCAAGACTCAATAGAACAAAATACTCCATATATCGTTGCAAGAAATGAAGAGGATGCCTTAATTGAAGCTAATAAAAAATTTGGGGTAAATATTAAATTGGTTCGTGATAAAGATGTTTTGGATACATGGTTTTCAAGTGGTTTGTGGCCTTTTTCAACCCTTGGCTGGCCAAATACAAATGATCCGGATTTTAAAAAATGGTATCCAAATAGTGTTCTTGTTACTGGTTTCGATATTATTTTCTTCTGGGTGGCAAGAATGACAATGATGGGGAATACTTTTACAAATAATAT
Organism: uncultured Prochlorococcus sp.; assembly: GCF_902536725.1. Lineage (GTDB taxonomy): Bacteria > Cyanobacteriota > Cyanobacteriia > PCC-6307 > Cyanobiaceae > Prochlorococcus_A. The sequence goes on along the minus strand of NZ_CACAYO010000003.1, from coordinate 93,238 downwards.
TCCTTTTAAGGATGTTTATATTCATGGTCTAGTTCGAGATGAAAACAATAAAAAAATGAGCAAAAGTTCAGGTAATGGTATTGATCCAATACTATTAATTGATAAATATGGTTCTGATGCTCTACGATTTGCTTTAATTCGAGAAGTTGCAGGCGCTGGACAAGATATCCGGCTTGATTTTGATAGGAAAAAAGATACGTCTTCAACTGTTGAAGCTTCAAGAAATTTTGCGAATAAATTATGGAATGCAACTAAATTTGTGTTAATTAATAAAACTTCTAATAACAATTATTCGCTTAATGTGAGTGATGAAACTTCTTTAGAGTTATGTGATAAGTGGATTTTATCGAAATTGAATCAGGTAAATATAAAAGTCGTTACTTTGTTGAAAGAATATAAATTGGGAGAATCTGCGAAACTTCTATATGAATTTACGTGGAATGATTTTTGTGACTGGTATGTAGAATTTGCCAAACAAAGGTTTAATAATAAAGAGACTAAAAATAGACAAATATCTGAAAAAGTTTTAACAAAAGTGCTCAATGATATTTTGGTAATGATTCATCCTTTTATGCCGCACATTACTGAGGAACTTTGGCATGTGCTGCGACTAAAACCAGATAATGCATTATTATCACTTCAAAAATGGCCAATTTACGAAAATAAATTTGTCGATAATAAGCTTGATAATTCCTTTCAGCAACTCTTTGAAATTATTAGGTTAATTAGAAATTTGAGAGCTGAATTAGGTCTTAAGCCATCAGAAAAAGGTCCTGTGTATTTAATTTCAGACAATGATGAATTGATTGATTTTTTAAAAACTTTAGTTGATGATATTCAAATCTTAACTAAATCTTCTGAAGTATTTATTTTTAAAACTAATGCTGTTGATAAAAAAGATTTTGCTAAATCTTTTTCCGGGATAATTAGTGATTTAGAGGTTTACTTACCTTTTCAGGATTTTGTAAATATAGATGCATTAAAGGAAAGGCTAACCAAGGATTTAAAAAAGGTGACTATTGAATTAGAAAATTTAAATAAAAGATTATCTAATAAAAATTTCGTTGATAAGGCTCCAAAAGATATTGTTGACGAATGCAGATTTAAATTAGATGAGGGTTCTTTACAAAAGGAAAGAATTACTAAAAAACTCGAACTTTTGAATTGAGAATGAATATATTTCTTGAAAATATTTATAATTTGTCTTTTTTTTTTAATACTAGTTTTGGGATTTTTTCGTTTGTTTGTATTTATATTTTAATTGTTTTATTAATACTTCCAGCCTCTTGGTTATCTTTATTATCAGGTTTTTTATATGGCTCATATTTAGGATCAATTATCGTTTTCATTTCCGCTTCCATTGGCGCATCAGTTGCTTTTTTTGTATCAAAAACTTTTTTTGCAAAAAAGTTAAAAAATCTTTTTAGCCGTTATCCAAAATTAAGTGTCATGGAAAAAGTAGTAGAAAAAGGCGGGCTTAAATTAATTTTTTTAGCGAGATTATCGCCGATATTTCCCTTCAGTATTCTTAACTATTTTTATGGTTTGAATAATGTTAAATTTAGAGATTTCGCTCTTGGTCTTCTTGGAATAATTCCAGGAACTTTTCTTTATTGCTCAATAGGTAGTTTGGCAAAAAGTATTCAGGAGTTAAAAAATGCGCAATCAACAAATAATTTATATATTACTAGCATTGGAGTTATTTCAACTTTTTTAGTTGTATATTTTTCAGCTAAATACTCCAGAGAATATTTTGAAAAATCTTAAGACTTTACTCTTTAATATTCCAATCTCTAATTGATGCAATCAAGATAAACCACAAAAGCCTTAATTTACCTAGTAAGGTTTTGTTGGCTTCTAATTCGATATATTTTGCTTGTCCACAAGGTGTTTTTATGAAGTTAAAAACTGTTTTCTTCGTCATAAGTCTATTAAAAAGTCCTGATAATTATTCTTATATTTTATAGCCTAGATTTTTATTTTTTTATTTAAAAACCACATTTTTCTTTGACTACTTTGTTGAATATTATTTTTTAAAATTTAAACTTTTTCTCCATCTTTAAATCCCCTAAAGCATTTAAATCTAGGAAACCTAAGACTAAAAGCGACTGCATCCTTTGACTTGGTTTTTGCATCAGCTCTGATTTCTACAAGTTGACCAACGAGATGATTACGTTTTGACCAATATTCTTCACGCTGGTTATCACTAAATCCGCTTCCGCAACTAAGACTGTATTCATACCCATCATCTTCTCCTTCTACCAAGATTGCTCCCAGTCTCCCTTGGTTGCGACCTGTACCTTCCTCAACTGATACAACTTTTAAAGTGACTTCAATGAAAGGTTTTGCTTTTAACCAACTGTGTGTTCTTTTACATTCATATATAGCATCAGGATCTTTAATCATTACTCCTTCATACCCACCTTCCACAGCAGATTTATTCAGCTCTATAAATCTTTTTTGTCCTTCAATAGTGTCGAGATCTACATTTTCCCACTCAAGTGTTTGTATATGTTTTAGAAGCATAGAATGTTTTGCTACCCATTCTTTTACTAATAAACTTCTTTTTGTTTGACTTGTGTTCCATTTTCCTTTTTGAAAGTTTTCAAGGGGACATAAGTCAAATAGGTGGAGAACTGCGTCTTTGGTTTGTTTGCCATCTTTTCTATGTACCTGTTTCATTAAATCTTGAAAGTTAGCGCTCATCACTTCACCATCGAGTACTAAGTCAAAAGGTGCTGGGTCTTTTTTTAAGGCGTTTTCTATTTCTGAGATAATATGACCAAAATTATGGAATTGTTTCCCATTACGAGAAAACATTTCTACTTTATTTTGTCTAATAATAGTTAAGACACGTACACCATCTAATTTGATTTCAATTTGCTTTTTCCCTATCATTTTTTTTTCATGATTTGCACTGTCATGAGCTAAAGGACAAGAAAAAATAGGAATAGCATATTTGGGAAATTTCTTTGCTATCTTGTTGATTGTTTTTTCAGATACACCACATCTAAGATCTTTAATTAAAACTCGTCTATAAAAACCATTCCACTCTTCTTTTGTTGCAGATTCCATAGCCGAAAGAATTGCATCGCGAGCAGCGTGACCAGTAAGTTCTCTTTGAATAAGCTTATTGGCTAATTTTCTAAAATCTTCCCATAAAAAATTTTGACTTTTATCAGTCTCTTTCTCAGGGACAATTTTTACACCAAAAGTTACCAATGGATCAAGTGCCATGCGTATACCTTCAAAAAAATCATCTAGACCATCTTCCATTGCTTCTGAGATGATTTTTTCTTTATCTAATCTACTTGGGTGTAATTCTAATTGATGTATTATTTCTTCTTTAAACAATTCTTTTTGCCTCACAAGAAATTATTAATTCACTTTAGCTATTCTGTCTATTTTCCAATCATTTTCAGTTTTTGCAAAAGTAAAATCTAATGGGAGCTCATCTTGTTTATCTTCTGATTTTAAATTCAAAGTTATTATGATTTGATCTTCTTGGACTCTAGGTCTTCCTGATTTTAAATTTCTATACTTATTGAGGTTTAAACTAGCTAAAAATTTAAGAAAGTCTTGTCGTTTTACATGAGTTTTATAAGTCTTTGTAGTCAGACCATAAGCTGCATCAATTCTGCCAGCAGCTATTTGATCGAAAAACTTTCTTACTAACGGATTAATTCCTCTGGCGCTTATAACTAATTTGACTGCATTAAAAGTCCAAAAAGAAACTAGTGCAGCTCCGCCAACTAATAATGCTTTAATTCCGATATCCTTAACTAATGTTGCATCCATGTTAATTTGAGTTTTTTATTACTTTAAGAAAAGAAATCGTTTTTGATGGCTTTTTTGTCAAAATAATACTAATTTTAATCCATAATGCCTGTAATTCCTCTTTTACCCTTATTTCATAGATTTAATAGCCAATATTTTGAAAATTCTTTAACGGTTAATAATCACCCTTTAGTAAAAGTTAGATGGAGTGATAATAGATTAAAAACTACTGCTGGTTTTTATAAAAGAAAACGTATTAATGGTTTTATAAATTCTGAAATTATCTTATCGAAACCTATCTTGAGTAAATTATCCACTAGTGAAATAAACAGTACTTTATGTCATGAAATGATTCATGCATGGGTAGATAGGATATTAAAGAAAAATGAGATACATGGTCCAAATTTCCTAGAAAAGATGCATGAAATTAATTCACAACAGAAGAATTTTAAAATTGCTGTAAGGCACTCATTTCCTATAGAAAGGAGAGAATTAAAATATATAGGAATTTGTCAACATTGTGGTGAGAAATTTTTTTATAGAAAAAGAATGAAGAATATAGCCTGTAAAAAATGTTGTGTAAATTTCTTTAATGGATCATGGAATATCAAGTGTTTAATTTTGTTTGATTAGAAATAATTAGATGTGTTTTTGTTTCTATCTTTGGAATTATTTATTTTTTTAATGTAATTTATACTTTAAAAAGAACAATAATTTATGGATTCAAGGAGAATTAGAAATCTTAGAAATAGTTTTGATAGAAATATTGTTGATAAACAAGTTGATAAAATTTTTGAAACTGGAAGACAATTCGTTGATGGAGTATCTGGTGCTAGGCCAGGTAAAAGAAGGAACTCAGATTTTCAAGGAATAACAAGTAAGAGTGTTAAAAAAGTAGGAAGATGGGTATCTGAAAAAGTAGATTTATTTTTTGATGAAGAAAATGATGATTGGAATGATGAGAATTTTTACTATGATCAAAGCGATATTAAGACATTTTCAAGAGAATCAAATTCTCATGAATCAATTACACAGCATTCAAAAAGACCTCTGGAAGCAGTATCTTTAAGGCAACCAAAAAATTTACAGACAACTGAGCAAAAAAAATTACCTTATGTGAAAGAGAGTAATGACGAACATTGGCCAGATGAAATGGATTTCAAAGTTGAAAGATGGCGAAGAGCTTCAGAAAATGAGAATAATACTTCTAGAGAACAATCAATCCAACAAGTTCAATCAAAATCAAGAAATCTTCCCAGATCAAGAAGAAGGAGAGTATAGTTTGGTAAATTCTTTAATACCTGAATAACCCAGTAAAGTTTCTAAATTTGGATTGAAAACTTCCCTAATAATTGTTAAGGGTTTTTTGTCTCGAAAAAATCTGTAATTTCTTGACCAGAATGGACCTTTAAAGCAAAATTGATCTTCTAACCATTTTGCATTGACAAGTGAAATACGATCAACTTCTCTAAATAATTCTGATCTGTCTTGTGTCAAATTCTTCCAAATTGGCTCTTCTTTGGCTTTTAGATTTTCACTCACTTGATCTGCATTCCACCAACTTTCTGCCCATGCTAGGTTTTTATTATTGCTTTTAATCCATACTTGTCTTCTAATTAAAGGGCCATTTAACTGATTTAATTCTGAAGGGCCTTCTTGAGTGGATAGGGGATCTAATTGCATTGAAATTAATTTAATTTTTGTCTCTTGATTAGTTAAAAGCTGCAGATGTCTAGTTGGACTTCCATCCCCAAGCAGCATTAATTTCCATGGACCAGATATTTTTGGTAGTGAATTCTTCACTAAAAATTTAGAGGCTTTTTCTTCCCATAAAATTTTTGGAGAGTTAAAAAGTTTATTAATCAGTGCTCTGACGGAGTTCTTTTAAGATGATAACTTTTTTTCAGCAAAAATATTTGCCTTATCTTTTTTTATCTCTCTTATTTTTAGCCAAACAAGTAAAGCAGTTAAATCAGCTTTGCTAACCCCAGGAATTTTTGAAGCATCACCAAAATTTTTTGGCTTTATCTTGTTCAAATTTTCTCTAGCTTCTAAAGATAATGTATCTATCTTTTCATAATTTATTTCTTGAGGTAGAGATTTACAGCTTTGACGTTTTATTTGTTCAATGTTATTTTTCTGTCTTTTAAGATAACCCTCGTATTTAATATCTATTTCAACACCTTCTTGTATTGAAGAAGCTATATTTTTTTCAGTCAAATTATATTTAATTAAATCTGAATAATGAAAGTTTGGTCTTTTTAAGAGTTCTTTCAAAGTTGTTGAGCCTTTGATTTTTGATCCCGTATCTAATTCTAGTTTTTTTGATATTTCATCCGTATTTTTTAAACGAGTGTTTTTTAATCTTAATTTCTCTTCTTCAAGGAGTTTCATTTTTTCTTGATAGACCGACCATCTTTTCTCATCAATTAGCCCTATTTCATAACCTAATGGGGTTAATCGCCTATCTGCATTATCTCCTCTAAGGGTCAACCTGTATTCACTCCTACTAGTAAGTACTCTATATGGTTCTTTGAGATCTTTATTAATTAAATCATTGATCATTGTTCCTATATAGCTGCTTTCTCTAGTGAAGATTATTGGATCTTTTTTGTTTAGTTTTCTTGTAGCATTGACTCCGGCTACTAATCCTTGTGCTGCTGCTTCTTCATAGCCAGTAGTTCCATTAATTTGTCCAGCGCTAAATAAATATTCAATTTCTTTCGTTTCGAGTGATGTTTGGAGTTGTGTTGCAGGTATATAGTCATACTCGACAGCATAAGCTGGTCGCAACATTTTACATTCATTTAATCCAGGTAAGGTTCTTAGAAGTTCTAATTGAATATTTTCAGGTAAACCTGTAGAGAATCCTTGAACATATATTTCAGGGGTATTAATTCCTTCTGGTTCTAAGAATATTTGATGTGATTCTTTATCAGCAAATTTAACGATTTTATCTTCAATTGATGGACAATATCTTGGCCCCTTACTATCAATAAAACCGCCGTAAATGGGAGTTAAATGTAAATTGTCTCGAATTAGTTGATGTGTTTTGGTAGTTGTTCTTGTGATATGACAACTAACTTGGGGCATATTATTTTTGATATCCGGATCAAACGAAAAATATTTATCTGCTGCAGTACTTGGTTGAATATCTAATTCATCAAAAATGATACTTCTTTTATCAACTCTTGCTGGAGTTCCTGTTTTTAGACGTTCTGTTTTGATACCAATTTCGTGTAAATTTTGAGTAAGACCTTTTGCTGCTTGTTCGCCCGATCTACCAGCTGACATTGATTTATTTCCTATCCATATTCTTCCTTCTAAGAACGTACCAGCTGTGATGATAACTGATCTTGCTGAATAATAACTACCAAAGAAAGTCCTTACACCCTTAATTCTTTTTTTTATGATTTTTTTTGAGTTCAATCCAATTTCTTCAGTTTTTCCGATATCAAGTTCAGTAATCATTGCTTCTTTTAATGATAAATTATCTGTATTTTGTAGTATTTCAATCATCTTTTTTGAGTATTCTCTTTTATCTGTCTGAGCTCTTAATGCCCATACAGCTGGACCTCTACTTGCATTTAATATTCTTTTTTGTATAGCCGTCTCATCTGCTAATTTACCAATAATTCCACCTAATGCATCAACTTCATGTACCAACTGACTTTTTGCCGGGCCGCCAACAGCAGGGTTGCAAGGTTGCCAGGCAATCCTATCTAAATTGATTGTAAATAAGGCTGTAGAAAATCCTAATTTTGCTGTTGTTATAGCGGCTTCGCATCCTGCATGTCCTCCACCAATAACGATGACATCAAAGGATTCATTTGTTGGGTGATGATCTTGCATTTTAGGATCGATTTAATTAGCTAAATTCCTAAATCTCGTAAATTGAGGTTCAAATAATAATTTAACAGTTCCTACCGGTCCATTTCTATGTTTAGTGACAATGATTTCTGTAATTCCTTTATCTTCAGTCTCTGGATTATAGTATTCGTCTCTATAAATCATTAATACTAAATCTGCGTCTTGCTCAATAGATCCTGATTCTCTTAGATCGCTTAACATTGGTCTTTTATTTGTTCTAGACTCTACCCCTCTACTAAGCTGAGATAAAGCTACTACTGGTACTTTTAATTCTCTGGCCATGCTTTTAAGACCTCTTGTTATTCGTGAAAGTTCTTGCACTCTATTATCAGGGGTTGATCCTTCCATCAACTGGAGGTAATCAATCACAATTAATCCAAGTTCTTTTTTTTGTTCAGCTATTAATCGTCTGCACAGAGATCTCATCTCTAAAACACTTAAGTTAGGCTTGTCATCTATAAAAATTGGTAATTGACCTAATGAATTGATACCTTCTCCGAGTAATGGCCATTCATCTTGCTGTAATCTTCCTGTTCTTAGCCTGCCACTCTCGATTCCAACTTCCATAGAGAGCAGTCTATATGTCAATTGTTCTTTACTCATTTCAAGGCTAAATACACACACAGGTAAATCTTGCGATTGTGCAACATTTTTTGCCAGATTAAGAACTATTGAAGTTTTTCCCATTGAAGGTCTTCCAGCAACAATTATTAAATCACTTCTTTGAAAACCTTGAGTCATCGCATCAAGGTCGTAGAAATTTACTGGAATACCAGCTACTGAAGTACCTAATGATCTTGACTCTATTTCATTGAAAGTACTTGTAAGGATTTCAGCTGCTTGAGTCAGGCCTTTTGAAGGTTTTTCTTGGCTGATTTCAAATATTTTTTGCTCTGCTTTATCTAGAACTTCATTAGTATCTTGAGTTTGATCAAAACCTAGTTGAACCACTTCATTCCCAGATCTGATAAGTTGCCTTCTCATGAATTTGTCGTTAATTAAATTAGCAACTTGTTCTATGGAAGCTGTAGAGGAAACATTTTCAACTAGTTCTACCAGTTTGCTGTTTCCTCCAATTTTTTCTAGTGAACCATTATCTGCTAACCAAGCACTCATTGATGTTAAATCAGTTGGTTTACCCTGGGTATGCAACATTAAAGCTGTTCTATAAATCTCTTGATGGGCATTTATATAAAAAGCTTCAGGTTTAATTAAGTCTGCAATTCTTCCGATCGCGTCTGGATCAAGAAGTAAGCCCCCAAGAACAGCTTCCTCTGCTTGAACGTTTTGAGGAGGTACTAATCCAGAGTTTTCACTATTAATATCCTTTTTAAAATTTTTATTTTGCCCATTATTTGGAAAAGGTACGGAAACCATATCTTTAATTGCTTAGATATATACTCTGGCTACTTTTCAAAATAATGCAACAAATTGATTAACTTGTTACTTCAATATTTACTTCTGCATTTACTTCTGGATGTAATTTTATTTTTGCAGTAAAGGAACCTAAATTATGAATATCAGGAACAGTAATGTTTCTTCTATCAATTTCTTTTTTAGTTGCCGCTTCTATAGCTTCGGCAACATCCCCATTAGTAACCGTTCCAAAAAGGATTCCATCTTCTCCAGCTTGTTTTTTGATAGTGAACCTACCTATTGTAGATAATGCAGTTTGGAAATCTAAAGCTTCTTGCTTTAGTTTATCAGCAGCGATTTTTTCTTTTTCTTTCTTCCTCTCAATTTGTTTAAGGACTGCTGGTGTTACATTCATTGCCTTGCCATAAGGTAATAGAAAATTTCTTGCGTATCCTGGGGCTACATCAACTAGATCTCCTTCTTTACCTAGTGATGCGATTGATTCAGTTAATGCGACTTGTACTCTTTTAGCCATGAAAATATTAAACAATATATTTAATAATAAGACCTAGAGGGTAACTTTACTTTTTTTGCAAAACCAAATTTCGCAAGAATCTTAATATGTTCCCATGTTATGTCTATCTGACCTTTAAATAATCCTTGTTTTGCCGAATTGGGAAATGCATGATGATTATTATGCCAACCTTCTCCAAATGTTAATGCAGCAACCCACGCATTGTTTTTAGATGAATCACCACTTTCAAACGGTGCTTTACCCCAACAATGCGTCGCGGAGTTGACAAGCCAAGTTACGTGATAAACAACCACAAGCCTCAATGGAATTCCCCAAAGGACTAAAGCCCATCCACCAACTCCTAATTTTTGACCTATTGCGTACAATGAAAGTCCAATAGGTATTTGCAAGAATAAAAAATATTTATTTAAAAATCTATAGTATGGATCCTTAATTAAATCTGCACTTAGTTTTGGAACAGCTTTTAGTGCTTCTACGTCTTTAAACATCCAACCCATATGACTCCACCAAAACCCCTTTTTACTATTGTGATGATCTACTTCAGTATCTGAAAAAGAGTGGTGATGCCTATGTAAACCTACCCAATCTATTGGTCCATGTTGGCAGCTTATGGCTCCACAGGTAGCAAAAAATCTTTCTAACCATCTTGGCACAATGAACGATCTGTGTGATAACAATCTGTGATATCCAAGGGTGACTCCTAAACAAGCAGTTACCCAGTAAAAAAATAATAATGAAGTGACTGCAGGGAGACTCCAAAATTTTGGTTGGATAGCTACAAGAGAAAGAATATGAATTGCAACCATAAAAACTATTGTTCCCCACGTTTTATGTAGTCTTGGAGGATATCTTTTTGAATGACTGGAAGGTTCCAGTAATTTTTCTGAGAGTTCTATAACTTTTTCAGCTGGAACAGGTTTTTTTAATTTTGCTGTTTCTTGGAAAATTACTGAATTCATGATATTGAAATACTATTTTCAAAATTACCGATATGTAATATTATCATACTATACTATTGATAAGTTTAATTATCTGTGAGTCTCGGATATCGCGATAAATTATCTAAAGGTCGAAGGGCTATGGCTCATTTGATACACCTCTGGCATGAAAGAAATGGATGGTCTCACAGAGTATTGCCATTACTCTCAGAAGTTCTTGATTTAGGTAAAGTTCATAATTCGCAAATTTCTAATCTTAGAAATGGGAAGTTATCTTCGCCAGGTCCTGAAGTTTTTCTTGCTTTAGCTCAAGTTAATACGATTCTTGATCAAGGTATTGAAAAAATCAGGGATCGTTTTGAAAGTGATTACCCTGAGTTATGGAAATCTTTGGAAGAGTCTGCATTACCCCTAAAAAATGATTCTGGTAATCCATTGTCAGCCGGGGAGTTATTCGAGATATTTTCAGGATTAAAACCTCTACCTTCATCTTTTGACTGGTACATAGAAGATGAAGAAGCTCCTGCTTTAAGTGATGCTCTTTCAGTGCATTTTTGTCAGAATAAGGCTTGGAGATCATGTAAAATTCAGGTAATGGAAGCCTATGCAGTCAATAAATCTTCTCGTAGAGAACGTTTTGCTGAGGTAATTGCAGGAATAAGAGATTATACGGCAGAAGAATTAGATGGAGAACTTCTTGATTTATATGAGGCTTCAAAAAAACTTTCTTATTTTCAGGGTAGGGGACCTAATGCTTTCCTTGCAGAATTAAGAAATTTAGCTTCTGTAAAATAACATGAATTTTCATAATACATGACTCTTGACAATAACTTAAAACTGGCTGAAAATGCTGTTCTTTCTGTCGAAGAGAGTTTAAGTAAAATTTTCCAAGAAAGGTCCAATCAGGTTTTCCAGAAATTAGAAAATATTTTGACAATTTTTAAGGAAGAGAAAGTTTCTACTAGTCATTTCAATCAATCTTCAGGTAGTGGTCATGATGATATATCTAGAGAAAAAATTGATGCGGTTTTTGCAAGATTCTTTCTTGCTGAAAAGGCTGCTGTGAGGATGCAATTTGTAAGTGGAACGCATGCAATAAGTTCTGTCTTATTTGGAATTCTTCGACCTGGAGATGTAATGTTATCTCTTACAGGACAACCCTATGACACGTTAGAAGAAGTCATAGGAATAAGGGGAGGAGGAAAAGGCTCACTTAAAGATTTTGACATTGAATATAAGCAGATAAATATTTGCGAGAATTTTGATTCTTTTGAAGAAAAAATTGTTCATTTTTTTAAAGAAAATTCCTGTAAATTAGTATTCATACAAAAAAGTTGTGGATATAGTTGGAGAAAGTCTCTTACGAATCATCAGATAGAGAAAATTTGTAGTCTTATTCATTCTCTTGATCCTAACTGTATATGTTTTGTTGATAACTGTTATGGGGAGCTTGTTGAAGATAGTGAACCAATTTCTAAAGGGGCAAATATAATTGCTGGATCATTGATTAAAAATTTGGGAGGAACAATCGTTCCAACTGGTGGGTACGTTGCAGGAGATGCAGAGTTGGTTGAGATGGCATGTTCTAGATTAACCTCACCAGGCATTGGTTCTTCTGCAGGAATAAATTTTGGACTAGGAAGATTAATTTTGCAGGGTTTGTTTTTAGCACCACAAATTGTTCATGAATCACTTAAAGGTGCAGATATGGTTGCAGCAGTCTTCAAAAATTTGGGATTTAAGGTTTTACCAGAGCCAGCAACTTATAGATCTGATCTTATCCAGTCAGTAAGATTAAATAATCCTGATTTGGTACAAAAAGTTTGTCAATCTTTTCAAAATTCTTCACCCGTAGATTCTTTTCTAAATGTTGTTCCATCATCAATGGATGGATATGATTCAAAATTATTAATGGCAGGAGGTACCTTCATTGAAGGTAGTACAAGTGAATTTACTGCTGATGCCCCTCTAAGAAATCCTTACAATATTTTTATTCAAGGTGGTTCTCACATAGCTCACATCAAAATTGCATTAATTCGATTATTATCAGAATTATTAGAGGAAAAATTAATTTCAAAGGATTCTCTACTTCCTTTATCTACTTAATCATGTCTTACAATTTTCCAGACAACCTCAACTATGCTGATACTCATGAATATGTCTTGGAGGAAAATGGATTATTAAAAATTGGAGTTAGTGAATTCGCTATAGACCAATTAGGAGATATTGTTTTTGTTGAATTAGTTGATGAAGGTGCGACTTTAGAAAAAGGCGAGACTTTTGGAACAATAGAATCGGTTAAGGCCGTTGAGGAAGTCTATCTGCCTTTTTCAGGGGAAATAGTATCTATAAATGAAAGTGTCATTGAGAACCCTGAGCTTTTACAGAATGATCCGATTGGAGACGGTTGGTTAGTGATTTTGAAACCAAAATCAGAAGCATCAATTGCTAATTTGATGACTTCTGAGGAATATCAATCAAAGGTTGTACCAAAATAAGGCAAATTTTTTAAAAAGAGCTATTTTAAAGAAAAATATTTTAATATGACATCCAAATTCGGGTCTGATTTGTTTATAGATAGGCATCTTGGGTTAAGTGATAATGATGAAAGAATTATGCTGAAAAAGCTTGGTTTTAAGAATATTGATCAATTTATAAATCAAGTTATTCCAGAAGATATTCAACTTAAAGATAAATCTTCAGAAATATTGCCCCAAGGTTGTTCAGAAATTGAGGCTTTAAATGAATTAGAAGAGATTGCGAATAAAAATACCAAAATGAGATCACTTATAGGCCTTGGTTATTATGACAATCACATGCCTAAAGTAATCCAAAGACATGTTCTTGAAAATCCAAGGTGGTACACGTCTTATACTCCATATCAAGCAGAAATTGCACAAGGAAGATTAGAAGCTCTATTTAATTTTCAGACTATTGTTTGTGAACTAACAGGATTTCCTGTCGCCAATGCATCTTTGTTGGATGAGGGTACTGCTGCTGCAGAAGCTATGGCTATGAGTTTTTCCGCAAGAAAAAATAAATCTTCAAAAGTTTACTTAGTGGAGTCAAATGTTTTTGATCATACTTTTAATGTTCTACAAACCAGAGCAAAACCTTTAGGAATATCTTTAAAACGCTTTACTCAAAGCAACTTTCCTAATCATGATGATGTTTTTGGAATGTTGTTGCAATTACCTGGTAAAAATGGGGAATTATATGATCCCACATTCTTAATATCCCAAGCACATAGATCAGAAATTATTGTTACGGCATGTATTGATCCACTAGCACAAGTTTTGATTAAACCAATTTCTGAATTTGGTGTTGATGTAGCAGTGGGGAGTATGCAAAGATTCGGTGTTCCAATGGGTTTTGGTGGTCCCCATGCAGCATATTTTGCTTGTAGCGAAAAATATAAAAGGCTGATACCCGGAAGAATTGTTGGGCAAACTCTATCTAAAAATGGAGAAAAGTCTCTAAGACTAGCATTGCAAACAAGAGAGCAACATATTAGAAGGGAAAAGGCCACTAGTAATATTTGTACTGCTCAATCTTTGCTAGCCATAATTTCTTCTTTTTATGCTATTTATCATGGACCCTCTGGATTAACGCAAATTGCTAAGAGATTAGTTAAGTTGAGAATAAATTTAGAATCAAGTTTAGCTGCTTTAGGTTTTGATATTCCTGATGGGATTAGATTTGATAGTCTTGATGTTTATTCTGAGCACTCCCAAAGGATCCATAATGAAGCTTTAAGAAATGGCTATAACTTAAGAATTTTGCCGTTGGGATCAACTATTGAAAATTCAACTGGCTTTGGGATCTCTTTAGATGAGCTTAGTAACGAAAAAGAAATAAAAGATATTTTGACTTTCATAGCAAACCTTATAGAAAAAGAGAAAGATTTAGAGCATATAAAATTTGATAAAGAATTTCATCTTGAAAGTTTAGCTTTGAGATCCAGTGCATGGATGCAGCAAGATATATTCACAAATTACCAAAGTGAAACTGAATTAATGAGATACATATTCCGACTTGCAGAAAAAGATTTTTCTTTGGTAGATGGGATGATGCCATTGGGAAGCTGTACTATGAAGTTAAATTCTGCAGCAGAGTTAAATCCAGTCTCTTGGGCTAATTTATCTTCTATGCATCCTTTTTCTCCACCAGAGCAAACTAAAGGTTATTCAAAAATTATATCTGACTTAGAAAAATGGATAAGTGAGATTGTTGGTTTAAAATCAGTTTCTTTTCAACCAAATGCAGGCTCTCAAGGAGAGTTTGCAGGTTTATTGGCAATAAATTCCTATTTTGAATCAAAAGGTGAACTGTTAAGAAAAAAATGTTTAATTCCTAAAAGTGCTCATGGAACAAATCCTGCTAGTGCAGTTATGGCAGGTTTTGAAGTTTTAACTGTTGAATGTGATGACGAAGGAAATATTGATTTTCAAGATTTGTCGATGAAGGTCAAGAAATTTGATGACCAAATAGGGGCACTTATGTTGACTTACCCCTCTACTCATGGAGTTTTTGAATTACAAATTAGAAAGATATGTGATTTAATTCACTCTGTGGGAGGATTTGTCTATTTAGATGGAGCAAATTTGAACGCTCAGGTTGGATTATGTAAACCGGGGAATTATGGTGTTGATGTTTGTCATTTGAATTTACATAAAACATTCTGCATTCCACATGGAGGGGGTGGTCCGGGAGTAGGTCCAGTTGCAGCATCAGAAACTTTAAGCCCATTTCTTCCTACTCATTCTTTAATGGATAATAATTTATCTAATAGTTTCAATTACGTATCTTCTGCCAAACATGGGAGTGCAAGTATTCTTCCAATAAGCTGGATGTATATAAAAATGGCTGGTCTTTGTGGTTTAAGGAAAGCAACAGCGCATGCAATTTTATCTGCAAATTATATTGCGCATTCTTTAAAGCATAAATTCAAGATTCTTTATAAAGGAAAAAATAATTTTGTCGCACATGAATGTATTTTAGATTTTAGGGATTTAAAATCTAAAACTGGTTTGAGTGTAAATGATTTAGCTAAACGATTAATAGATTATAGTTTTCACGCCCCAACTATAAGTTGGCCCGTTCCAGAGACAATAATGATAGAGCCTACTGAAAGTGAAAGTTTGGTTGAATTGGACAGATTTTGCGAGGCTATGCTATTGATTGGAGAAGAAATCAGCGAAATAGAAAAAAATTTAGCATTAAAGAATAATAATGTAATATGTAACGCTCCACATACGCTGAAAGAGTTAATTGCTGATAATTGGTATTATCCTTATTCAAAAGAAAAAGCTTCTTTCCCTTATAAAACTCCAACGTCTATTAAGTTTTGGTCTTCAGTTTCTAGGATCAATAATGCATATGGCGATCGCAATTTAATTTGTTCTTGTAATATAAATCAAGGAGAGACTTTCGTAGAAAAAAAATGTGCTTAAAGGACTAGCTTCTTTATATTTACTTAGTTATTATCAGTGAGAATAAAAATTTAATATTTTCTTATAGAATTTTTTTAAATTTTTTTATTAAAATATTCGGGCATCAAATTTTTTGGGGTATTTGAAGCTATGACCAAAGATTTAAAATCTGGTAATGTAAAGCAACTGCCAGTTAAAAACGTCGATTTACCAAATTTTGTCAATAATTTTTCGGGAGATAACTCAAAAATTTGTTCCATTGAGGGAACTAATGTTATAAGAGTACCTTTTGGTAAAAAATTTTCAAAGAAAAAAAGGCCTGAAAAGAATCAAAATATCGCTACTTTAATACTTCCTTTAAGTTCGTATAATAACCCCACCCCTCCACACGTAGCATAATCAAGATTACTTATAATCTATTTCTTTAAGAGTATCTGCATAATAATTTTGCAGTTGTAATGTTGCTTGATTCCAATCCCATTTTTCTGCTTCGTTTCGTGCCTCTTTTCTCATAACTTCTCTTTTATCTTCATTCTCTAGAATTTTTTTTGTCGCTTCAATTAAACTTTGTTCCCCATTATCTTTTTCATCAGGATCATATAAACAACCATTAATCCCATCGCTAATAATATCTGGAATACCCCCCTTGTTGGCTCCGATAACTGGACATCCTGCTGCCATTGCTTCTAGTAAAACTAACCCAAGTGTTTCTGTACTAGATGGAAATAAAAATATATCTCCAGAGGCATAGGCGCTAGCTAGTTCATCACCAGATAAGTATCCTATGAAATTAGTCTTTGTATTTTCGAAGATTTTTTCAAGCTGGTTTCTATATGGTCCGTCACCTACAAGTGCTAAGCAAGCATTAGGAATACTTTCTAAAACTGGTTTAATTCTCTCAATTTGTTTTTCTGCTGATAATCTTCCTACATAAATTAATAAGTAATTAGCGTCGTTATATTCCCCAAATAATTTTTTTCTCATTTTCTCACTTCTCAATTCTGGTCTGAAACTGAAAGTATCTACTCCCCTTTGCCATAGAGCAGTCCTTTGAATACCTTTATCTTTTAACTCATTGACCATAGCGGTGGAAGTACATAAATTTAACAAGGCTTGATTATGAGCTGCTTTAAGTAATTCCCACAAAAGTGGCTCTAACATACCCATACCGTAATGTTCCAGATATTTTGGAAGATGAGTATGGTAACTGGCAATTAAAGGAATATTATTAGTTTTCGCTAACCATATGCCACCTAAACCAAGTACAGCTGGATTAACAACATGTATCAAATCTGGGTTAAATTTTTCTAACTTATCTGAGACTGCAGGACCTGGTAAACCAAGCTTCAACTCTGGGTATAAGGGTAATGGCATTGCAGCAACTCCAACTACAGTTGCCCCCATATATGATTCTGGACACCCTTCTGGACAAAAAATTATAACTTCATCACCATTTTTTATTAAAAATTCAATCGTTTTAGTCAGTCTTGTGACTATGCCATCAACTTTAGGTAAAAAAGTTTCAGTAAACAATGCAATTTTCACTTTCTTTAGGTAATTATTTCAAAATTTTTAATTAGTCTTTATAGCTTCAGCTTGTTTTTTAGTCCATGATGAAACACAAGGTATGCGCTTTAGATCACATCTATTAGAGTATTTTTTAGCAACCTCAACAACTTCTTCTAATAAACCATTATCAAGGGTCGTTGGGTTTAAACCTAATTCTATAAAGCATTTATTATCAACAATTAGATCATTTTCTACTGCTTCATTTCTTGGATTTGGTAAATAATTAATATCGGCTCCTGTTAGAGAGGCAACTTTTTTAGCTAGTTCTCCAACTTGATGACTTTCAGTCATTTGATTAAAGATTTTGACTCTCTCTCCAGGTTTTGGAGGATTTTCAAGAGCAAGTTGTACACATTTTACAGAGTCTTTTATATGAATAAATGCTCTTGTTTGACCTCCTGTTCCATGAACACTTAATGGATATCCAATTGCTGCTTGCATTAGAAATCTGTTTAGAACAGTTCCATAATCTCCGTCATAATCAAATCGGTTTGTCAATCTAGGATCTTTTAAAGTTGCTTCTGTATTTGTCCCCCAAACAATGCCTTGGTGTAGATCAGTGATCCTTACAAGGTCATTTTTGTTGTAGTAAAGAAATAATAATTGATCTAAAGTCTTAGTCATATGGTAAACACTACCTGGACTTGCAGGGTGTAGTATTTCTTCTTCAAAGCGGCTTCCATCTGGTTGTGGAACTTCAACTTTTAGATAACCTTCTGGAATTGTTGCACCTCTATGTGATCCATATCCGTAGACTCCCATTGTTCCTAAATGCACAACATGAATATCTAAATTACTCTCAACTATCGCAGCAAGGAGGTTGTGGGTGCCATTAACATTATTATCTACTGTGTATCTTTTGGTAAAACTCGATTTCATCGAGTATGGTGCTGCTCTCTGTTCTGCAAAGTGGATCACAGAATCTGGTTTTTCATCAATGAGTAAATTGAGTAATTTTTGATACTGTTTAGAGATATCCATGTTAAGAAATCTCATAGGCTTACCTCCAATATCTTCCCATGCAGAAAGTCGCTCCGTTATCGAAGCAATTGGCGTTAAAGATTCTACCTCTAGATCAATATCAATTTTTCTACGACTTAAATTGTCTACAATAATTACTTCATGATTTTGCTCTGCTAAATTCACCGCACAAGGCCAACCGCAAAAACCATCTCCACCTAGAACAATAACTTTCACTCAGAACTCCAGAATTAATAGATTCGTAACATATTTATTAAATTACTACAGTGTGCTTCCAATTTGCGAAAAAACATTGTAAATAGTTAAAATCTTTTTTCTAAATACGATAAATAAAATAATAATTTTTTATTCTCTTTTTAAACTACGCTCAATGAAGAGAATTAGATAGATATGTTTTTTTCCGGTGAACTTGCAATTGCAAAGTCTTGTTTTTTAATTCTTCCTGCCAGAAAAGCTTGCCTGCCAGCTTTCACACCATAATTTATTGCTTGAGCCATTAGAGCAGGATTCTCAGCTTGTGCTATTGCACTATTGATTAAGACACCATCAGCTCCAATTTCCATGGCTTGAGAAGCTTCACTAGGGACCCCAATTCCTGCGTCAATTATTACAGGCACTTTTGCATTTTCAATAATAATTCTTATATTTGATAAATTTAATAAACCTTGGCCGGAGCCTATAGGCGAGCCCAATGGCATTACAGTTGCACAACCTATTTCTTCTAGTCTTTTTGCAAGAATAGGATCTGCATTGATATAGGGAAGTACAGTAAAACCCTTTTTTATTAAAATTTCGGCTGCTTTAGTGGTTTCTATTGGATCTGGTAGCAAATACTTTTTGTCTGGAATAACTTCTAACTTCACAAAATTATTTTCTTCTTGACCAGACAATTTTGCAAGTTCTCTACCCAAAATTGCTATTCTCACTGCCTCATCGGAATTAACACAACCAGCTGTATTAGGAAGCATCCAGTATTTTTTCCAATTGATCTTTTCGAGTAAATTTTCCCCGGTCTGATCATTTTTAATTCTTCTAACAGCGACCGTTATAATTTCCGTTTCAGAATTTGACAAACTTTCTTCCATATCTTGAGTAGATTTGTATTTGCCGGTGCCCACCATTAATCTACTGGAAAATTGTTTTCCACTAATTAGTAAAGAAGAATAATTTTCCATATTTAGAATCCTTTATCTTTAATACCTTTGTAAGGTTTATAATTAATTCTCTTTTCTAACTCCTTACTTTTTTTAATTGCTGTTTTGTTTTTTGGATCTATCACCAAAACCTTTTGATAAGTTTCATAAGCCAAGTCGTACTCAAGTAAACGCTGTTGTGCTGATGCGAGGTTATTTAGGGCTATAGGATATTGTGGGAGAGATTTTATTGCATAGTTATAGTGTTTAATTGCTTTCTTAAATTCATTTTGAGCAGCATAACAGAATCCTAAAGCATTATTTATTATCGCTTTGGCTTCATCAGGTTCATTTTCATAATTCTCAATTGCTTTTAAAAACGTTTTAGTTGCTTCAGAATATAATCTTTTTTTTATTTGAATAGACCCAAATTCATATAATTCTGTAGGTTGAGTAAGAGAATCTAAACCTTTCTGCTCAAATTTTACTAAATTTAATTCTTCACTTCTTGTTTTTAGAAATTGTCTGAATACAAAAATAGAAATTATTATTAGTACAACAAAAAGTATTATTAAATAAGATTGAAAGGATGAAATTTCCATTATTTATATTTACTTTTCTCGATTATATTCTTCTTTCTACTTACTAATGGAAGAAACAATTTTTTCAAAACACTTAGGATCGTTTAAGGCTAATTGAGCAAGCATTTTTCTATTAATAATAATTTCTGAATTTTTCATCCCATTTATCAACTTGCTGTAATTTGTTCCATTTATCCTAGCAGATGCGTTAATTCTAGAAATCCAAAGTCTTCTAAAATCTCTTTTTCTTCTTCTTCTATCCCTATAAGCATTACAAAGAGCTTTCATCACTCTTTGGTTTGCGGTTCTGAAAAGATTTTTGTTGCCCCCTCTAAAACCTTTTGCAAGATTTAAGATTTTGTTTCTTCTTTTTCTGGCTATGTTGCCTCTTTTTACGCGTGCCATGAATATCTAATAAAATTGGTTAAAGATTTATGCGTATGGAATCATTAATCTTACATTATCGGCATCTCTTTCATCAACAATGGCTTTTGTTGATAGATGTCTTTTTAATTTTGAGCTTTTATGATCAAGTAAATGATTATGGAAAGCTCTTCTTCTCATGAATTTACCCGTCGCAGTAGCTTTAAATCTTTTGGCGGCTGATTTACGAGTTTTTAGTTTAGACATTTAAGTCAAATGTGTTTAATTAGGATAATCTAAACCTTTATACGCATTGGTGCAAATTAAAGTTTTTAATTGATTAAGAAAGTTCTAACTTATGAGACTTAAATTTGCCTTTTTAAACTTATTTTTAGGATGCATTTCTTTTTTATTAATAAATACTCAATTTACTGAAAATGTAAAAGGAGAAGAATTGCAAAAGGTTGAACTCAATAATGAAATCAAAAAAGGTAAATTTTTAATTGGTTTAAAGCAATATTTGGGCGGGGATAATGACAGTTTTTCAAAAAAAAAGAATATCCATTTTATTACTGATAAAGGTTTTTTAAACCTAATATCGTCCAACGGTATTAAACATAAATCAAAACAGATCAATATTAGCTGGATGGATATACCTATCAAAAATCCAAAAACAATCGAAAGAATTGTTTTTGGTCCTTTTGCTAGCTATGAATCAGCAAAAAAACAATCAGAGAAACTTAAAGATAAAGGATTTGAGACGACTGTTGCTTTCCCTAAAAATTGGGAAGTATGGATTCCATTTGAAGATGATCTGCCAGAGTTTGAATTAAAAAATAAGATTTTTAGAAAAATAAAAAATTTTCAAGTTACTCCTGTTCTTAGAAGTGAATATAGTGTTTTTAAACTTGAAGGACCTATTTATATTTACTCTCAAGAGGAAATAAAAATAAATGGTATCAATTTTGGTAGAAATTTTTATTTAATAAAAGATTCATATGGAACTTGGACATTAGTTCAAAAAATTGAATTTGATGATTATTTGGCAGGTGTTTTGCCATATGAAATTGGACCGAATTCTCCTTTAGAAGCACTCAAAGCTCAAGCAGTTATTGCAAGAACTTGGGGAATATTTAATTCTGATAGATTTAATATGGATAAATATCATTTATGCATAAGCACTCAATGTCAAGTTTATAAGCCTTCTAAAATTTCAAATAAAAACGTGCAAAAAGCTATAGAAGCAACTTCAAATTTAATACTTACTGATGGTAATCAACCAATAAATGCTTTTTACCATGCTTCTAATGGTGGCGTATCTGCTACTGCAGGCGAGTCTTGGCAAATTCAAGATTATTTTTATTTCAATTCGATCATTGATGGTTCAAAATCATTAAATAAAATTTTTAAACTTCCAATTAAAAATGAATCTGATTTAAATAATTTTTTAGATTTTGATAAAGAACAGTTTTATGGGAGTAATCATTCTCTTTTTCGATGGAATAAGAAAATTACTAGTCTTGAAATTAAAGAAAAGTTAATTAAAAACAAACTTATAAATATTAATGATGATGTTTTAGATTTAAATTCTATTGAACGTGGGTCTAGTGGCAGAGTGACAAAATTGGAAATACAAACTGACAAAGATAAAAAATCTATTGTTCTAGTTAAAGATGATATACGCCGCGTATTAAATTTTATACCTAGTAATTTGTTTACTATTAATAAATTAAGTGATGATTTATGGCTTTTCAGAGGAGGGGGCTTCGGTCATGGTGTAGGTTTATCTCAGTCAGGAGCAATTGAAATGGCTAAATTAGGATTCTCTTATGAACAAATATTGAATCATTACTATCGAGACGCAAAACTGAAAAAAATTGAGATTTTGACTCAGGGAAAGTTAAGTAATTAAAAATTTACTTTTATGAGCAAGGGATTCTATAAAAATCGAAGATTGAAGTCGTTTATATTTCTTATTGCTTGTTTTTTAGTAGCTTTTATTCCTCATGCTTGCAATATCGAAAAATTCTTTTACATAATATTGACGTTTTCTTCTGTGATTGTTTTTTACGGTTTAATAGTAATTTCTAGAAATTTCAATAGGAACAACGTTTTAAATATTGTAGGAAGCAGAATCAACAATAAAGAGTTACCTGTCCTTGATATTCTTGTCGCAGCTCGAGATGAAGAGAATGTCATAGCAAGATTAGTTGAAAGATTATTTAGTTTAGAGTATTCAACAAATAAATTAAATATCTACATAATCGATGATGGCAGTTCTGATAAGACGCCTTTAATTTTAGATCGATTATCTAGACAATATGAAAAGCTAAAAGTCGTAAGTCGTTCTCCAAACGCAGGAGGAGGAAAGTCAGGAGCTTTAAATTATGCTTTGAAGTTTACTCATGGTGAATGGTTATTAGTTTTGGATGCTGATGCTGAATTAAAACAAGACTCCTTGATAAGGTTATTTAGTTTTGTAGAAGAGGGTGATTGGTCTGCAGTGCAACTAAGAAAATCAGTAACAAATGCAAGTAAGAATTTTTTAACTTCCTGTCAGTCTATGGAGATGGCTATGGATGCAATCTTTCAATATGGAAGATTATCAGTTGCTGGAGTTTCTGAATTAAGGGGAAATGGCCAATTAATTAAGAAAGAAACATTATTGGCATGTGGTTCTTTTAATGAAGATACAGTTACAGATGATCTTGATTTGAGTTTAAGATTATTATTATCAAAATCTAGAATTGGAATTTTATGGGATCCTCCAGTCATGGAGGAAGCAGTTGAGAATTTAAATGCTTTATTAGCGCAAAGACAAAGATGGGCAGAGGGGGGGTTGCAAAGATTCTTTGACTATGGACATCAATTATTTACTAATAAAATTGATTATTTGCAGAAATTTGATTTAACTTACTTTTTCATCTTGCAATATGCACTACCAATCATTTCTATTTTTGATTTAGTTTTTAGTATTGCTTTATTAGACTCACCAATTTACTGGCCTATTTCATTTACAGCTTTTATGTTATCTGGAATAGCTTTTTGGTATGGTTCTTCTTGTAAAAGCGAAGTACCTGTATTACAAAAAAGCAATTTTTTTATGGTATTTGTATCGGTTTTTTATTTATCACATTGGTTTCTAGTGATACCTTGGGTAACACTA
This sequence comes from uncultured Prochlorococcus sp., assembly GCF_902536725.1. Taxonomy (GTDB): domain Bacteria; phylum Cyanobacteriota; class Cyanobacteriia; order PCC-6307; family Cyanobiaceae; genus Prochlorococcus_A. The sequence goes on along the minus strand of NZ_CACAYO010000003.1, from coordinate 69,537 downwards.
AAGATGTCTATTTTTCCCAAAAAGATACTCTGGCGAAAAACTCTTCATACTGGAGTTTAATTTATTCATCAAGGTCTATAATTTCTCCATTAAAAAAATTTGCTAAGTTTTTTGAACTATCATCATAAGTTTCCTCGTTGGATATTTTTGTTGACGAATTAGTTTTTGGTTCTATTTTTTTTATTGGTCGAAAATTATTTACTTCATTTTGGTTTATTTCTAGATTGTTTGTTGGGTTATTTTTATTTATTTGCTTGGTTGAAAAATTAAGTATTATTTGATCTCCAAATATCTTTTTTACAGTATTTTCAATTATAACTTTTCTGCTTTTTATCATATTTTCCCAATTTGGAGATAACGCAATTGTTATTTTCTCTGAATCAAAACTTTCAAGTTCGGCTTGTTGTGAAAGTAACATTCTTGTTGATGGTAACTCTACTTTAGAAAGAATTAATTCCCATTTATCTTTTAAATTATTTGATCCAGAATTATTTTGGTTATTGTTAGAAATATTTTCCATACTTTCTTTTTCAAGAACTGCAAATTTTTCTAATTTTTCGTCTTTTTTTTCGATCAATTCATCGCGAGACATTTCTTTTTTGATACTTGGTTTTTGAATTTCATTAGAAATATTTTCTTTATTAAAAATTGCAATGTTTTTTCTATTTTCATGATTCTCCTCAGTCTTATTATTTTTACTTTCTTGCTTAGTTTCAAAACTATTTATCTCTTGATTACCTAGAAGGCCAGTTAAATGTATTTCAAACCAAAGCCTTGGATTATCACTTGATTTGATTTGATATTCAATATTTCTCAGATTATTATGCCAATTAATTATTGTTGATTTATTTATAGTTTTTGAGATTTCATCCAATTCATCTTGAAATTCATTAGAAGTATAATAAAGATCTGAATAATTATTATTTGTAGTGTGTAATAGAAGATCTCTTGTTATATTCAATAATCCGATAATTATTTGAAGAGGTTCATTTCCGGCATCATATAATTTGTTGCAGGTGATAATTAATGACTCCGGATTATTCTCAACCAATGATTTAATCAGATTTGTTAATTCACTTTCTGATACTTCTCCGAGGAGGTTTTGGATATTATTAATTGTTATCCCCTCTGGTAAAAGATTCAATTGTTCAAGGAGGCTTTGTGCATCTCTCATACCTCCATTAGATCTTTTTGCAATCATTTTTAAGGCTTGAACTTCGTAATCAATGGATTCTTTTTCGGCGATTTCTGATAAATGTTGAAAAATATCATTAGGGCTTATTCTTCTAAAATCAAACTTTTGGCATCTACTTTTTATTGTATTTAATACTCTCTCGGGATTTGTCGTCGCAAGGATAAATACAACTCTTGAGGGCGGTTCTTCAATAGTTTTTAGTAAAGCATTTGAAGCTGCCGTTGAAAGCATATGACATTCATCAATTACATATACTTTCCATCTCGCTTGAGTAGGTGCAAATCTCGCTCTTTCAATAATTTCTCTTATATTTTCTACTCCTGTATTTGATGCTGCATCAATCTCGATAATATCTAAAGCACTCCCATCTGTAATTTGTCTACATAAGTCACATTTACAACAAGGAGTTATCGTAGGTTGGTCGAATGCCTGGCAATTGAGAGATTTTGCAAATATTCTTGCACTTGATGTTTTTCCAGTGCCTCTTGGACCATTAAAAAGATATGCAGGAGCAATTTTTTTCGTTAAAAGTGCTTGTTTGAGTGTAATGGATATAAATTTTTGCCCAACCAGTTCGTCTAAGTTGTTTGGTCTATATTTTTGATGAAAAGGCTTATGAATATTTGGCATTTATTTTTCATTAATTAGAAAAATTCGGGATTCAATTAAAAAAATTAAACTCTAATTTTATGCAGACTCTTTAATAATTCTTTTTGAACCTGAAGGTAGTTTAACAATTTTAGATGAGAACAAATTATCTACCATTTTTTTCGTAATTGTGAATTCTTTTACATTTTCTTCAGAAGGCAAAGTGTACATTATGTCTAGCATTAGCTCTTCAATTATTGATCTTAATGCTCTTGCACCTGTTTTTCTTTTGTATGCTTCATTTGCTATCGCTTCAACAGAATCAGGCTCAAATGATAATTCAACATTATCCATACTTAGCAAAGTTTTGAATTGCTTTACTAATGCATCTCTTGGTTGAGTCAAGATAGATTCTAAAGTTTCTTTAGTAAGACGATCTAATACAGCACAAACCGGGATTCTCCCAATAAATTCTGGAATTAGGCCATACTTCACTAAATCATCTAATTCCAAATTTTTCAGAGAATCTCTTGGGTCTACTATTTTTTTTGTATCAACTTTGTTTTGATCTGAATTGGTTGTAAATCCTATAGAATGTTTACCCAAACGCTTTTGTACGATATCCTCTAAACCTATAAAAGCTCCTCCGCAAATAAATAATATTTGACTCGTATCAATTTGGATACAGTCATGATAAGGATGCTTTCTTCCGCCTTGTGGTGGCACATTAGCAATAGTTCCTTCAAGCATTTTTAATAATGCTTGCTGTACTCCTTCACCAGAGACATCTCTAGTAATTGAAGGATTCTCGCTTTTTCTTGCAATTTTATCTATTTCATCAATATAAATAATTCCTTTTTGCGCTAGCTCTACATTCATTTCTGATTTTTGTAGAAGTCGTAAAAGTATGTTTTCAACATCCTCTCCAACATAACCAGCTTCTGTCAAAGTCGTTGCATCAGCTACTGCAAAAGGAACATCCAGAAACTCTGCTAAAGTTTGCGCCAATAAAGTTTTTCCACTCCCCGTAGGACCGATGAGTAAAATGTTTGATTTTTGTAATTTAGTTGCTTGTGAATCAGTTGAATTGTTATTTTTACTATCTTCTTTAACTTTCCAAGCTAATCGCTTGTAGTGATTGTACACGGCCACTGATAATATTTTTTTTGCAGATTCTTGTCCAACAACTTGATTATCTAGAAAACTTTTAATTTCTAACGGCTTAGGAATTGAGGTTAATTCTAAAGGAACAGATTTTTTGGGATTATCACTTGGTAATTTCTTTTTTACTTGCGGAGAGTTGTTTGTGTTCGCTTGATTATCAAGTAGTTCTTCATCTAGAATTTCATTACATAGATCTATGCACTCATCACATATATAAACCCCAGGACCAGCTATAAGCTTTCTTACTTGGTCTTGTGATTTCCCGCAAAATGAACATTTAAGATGGGCGTCGAATTTAGCCATCGATTATAAGTTTTTAAAGTGAAAGGTGTTTAATATTCCTTATTCACTAGGATTGCTTATAAATATCGATTCGTCATCATATTCTTAAAAAATCAGTATCCCTTGTCACTTTTTGATAACTTTATCAATTAATCCATATTCGACTGCTTCTGAGGGAGATAAAAAGTAATCTCTTTCTGTATCTTCATTAATTTTTTCTAAAGGTTGACCAGTATGTTCCGCTAAAAGCGAATTTAATGTTTTCTTGAGAAAAAGTATTTCTTTCGCTTGTATTTCAATCTCTACTGCTTGACCTTGTGCACCTCCCAGAGGTTGATGAATCATAATCCTAGAATTAGGTAAAGCCAATCTTTTGCCCTTGGCTCCTCCAGAAAGTAGAAATGCCCCCATGCTTGCCGCTACCCCAAAGCATATTGTCACTACATCAGGGGATATTTGTTGCATAGTATCGTATATGGCCATTCCTGCAGTTACTGAGCCTCCAGGAGAATTAATATATATTTGGATGTCTTTTTCGGGATCTTCCGCTTCAAGAAATAATAATTGTGCAACAAGTGAGTCAGATACTTGATCATTAATTCCCGTACCTAAAAAAATTATTCTCTCCCTCAATAGTCTTGAATATATATCAAAAGCTCTTTCTCCTCTACCTGATTGTTCTATAACGGTAGGGACAGCAGCAACAGTTTTATTATTACTTTCGTAAGAACTTATTGAGCTTTGGATCAAATGTTTTTTTTCTGAGTTCACAAATTAGTTTTCGTCTTATAAATAATTTAAGGGGTTTTTGTTTAATTAGTAGGAAATTTCATAAATTATTTTTTTTCTTTTTTATTTTGAGTTTTTGAAGTTTTTGAAGTTTTTGTTGCAGTTTTTGTGGTTTTTGTTGTTTTGGAGGTTTTGGTAGCTTTAGAAGTTTTTGTAGTTTTTACTTTTACTTCAGAATTTTCTTCAAGCCAAATTATTAATTTTTCTTTGAGTAAATCGTTACTTATTACTTCTGTTAATTTTTTAATATCTATTTGTTTTGAAGATTGAGAGATTACATCTTCATAATTTTTCATTTTTAAATCAATTTCACCTTTCTCAACTTTTATGTTTTCTGTTTCAGCTAAAGCTTTTAAAGCTAAATTTCTTTGAACATTTTTTTCAGCCTGAGGCCTTGTGGACTCTGCTAATGACTTTACTAATTCCGGAGTGAAAGTAGATTTAACATCAAGACCTTGTTGAGCAAATCTTTGAGCGGTTTGTTCAATATTATTTCTCACCTCTATATCAATCATTGATTTTGGAATTTCAGCAACCAATTCGTTTGTTAAGGCATCTAGTAAGGCTTCAATTTTGATATCTTTTTGAGTTTTTTCAAAATTGTCTTTAAGTTGCTTTTCAATATCTTTTTTTAACTCTTTTAATGATTCTTTGTTGCCAGATTGTTTTGCAAAATCGTCATTAAGTTCAGGCAATTCTTTTTCTTTAAGATCTTTAAGATTTACTTCAAAGATTGCCTCTTTGCCTCTTGAATCCTCATGAGAATAATCATCAGGAAATTTAAGGTTAAGTGTTTTAGTATCACCAATTTTCATTTTTACGATTCCCTCAACGAAACCGGGAATCATTTTGTTCTTTTCTAACTCAAGATCCATTGATTCACTTGTTCCACCATCAATCTCTTTACCAGAATCTTTATATTTTCCTTTGAAACTAACTACAGCAATATCTCCTAATTTTGCTGCTCTATTGGTAACTGGAATAATATTTGCAAACTGACTTCTAGATTTTTCTAGCGCTTCATCTATTGACTTAGGATCAAACTTTGTTTTTGAGATTTCAACACTTAGTCCCTTGGATTTTTTTAGTTTTAATTCTGGGGCAACATCAGTTTGAAGAGTAACTTTAAGTGATTTTTCAGGACTAAACTTTGCAAGTAAAGATTCAAATCCATCTACTAATTCTGGCTCACTTAGTGGCTCTATAGATTTTATTTTTAATGCTTCCTGCCATGATTTATCAATAATTTTTTCTAGTGCAGAAGCATGTAATTGTGTGATTCCAATTCTTTGGATTAAGACTTGTTTAGGAATTTTACCAAGTCTAAATCCTGGAATTTTAGCCGAACGACTAATAGAACTGATTGTCTCATTCACACAAGTTTTGCATGTCTCAGATGGTATTTCTAATTCAAATGAGATTCTACTTTGAGGCAGAGGAGTTGTTTTGACTATTAATGCTTCTTTAGCCATTTTTTATTTATTACTAAAAGCCGAAACTTAATTATTTCACATTATGTGATTTCCTTGAAAGTTATTTTTTTGATAAAGTAAAAAAAATAGTCAATCTATTTATAAAAATCATTTTAAAGTGTGAGACAATCTCCGTTTTTGCCTAGTAGGCCATTAAAAGTTGCTGTTTTAGGATCTTCAGGTGCTGTGGGATCTGAATTACTCAAAATTCTTGAACAACGTGATTTTCCAATATCAGAATTAGTCTTGCTTTCATCAGAGCGTTCAGAAGGAAAAAAAATTATTTGGAAAGGTGAAGAATTAGTTACAAAAAAAACAACTAAGGAAGAATTTCTGAATATTGATTTAGTTTTAGCTTCAGCCGGTGGAAGTATTTCAAAAAAATGGTTGTCTACCATTATGGAACAAAATGCTTTATTAATAGATAATTCAAGTGCTTTCAGATTAGATAATAATGTACCTCTTATAGTTCCTGAAGTTAATGGTAGTGACGTAATTAATCATGATGGGGTAATAGCGAATCCAAACTGCACTACCATTTTGCTGACATTAGTTTTAGCTCCGTTAAATAAACTTTCGACTATTCAAAGAGTTATTGTCTCAACATATCAATCCGTAAGTGGTGCAGGCCAATTGGCAATGGAGGAACTAAAACTTTTAACTGAAAAATATCTTCGGGGTAATCCTCAAAAAAGTGAAGTTTTGCCATACTCACTTGCTTTTAATTTGTTTTTGCATAATTCACCCATGCTTTCAAATAATTATTGCGAAGAAGAGATGAAAATGGTTAATGAGACTAGGAAAATATTAAATATTGCTGATTTAAAGCTTTCTGCTACATGTGTTCGAGTCCCAGTACTGAGAGCACATTCTGAATCGATCAATATTGAATTTGCTGATGTGGTTGAGCCTAAAGATGCTCTTGAAGAATTAAAAAAATCTCCTGGAATTGAAATTATTGAGGATTATAAAAATAATAGATTTCCTATGCCAAATGACGTTATGGGCAGAGATAATGTTGCTGTTGGCAGGCTAAGAACTGATATAAGTCAGACTAATGGATTAGAATTATGGTTATGTGGAGATCAAATAAGAAAAGGAGCAGCTCTTAATGCTGTTCAAATAGCTGAGTTATTAATTCCAAAAAAATGATTACAGACAAAACTGAATGTATTGAACCACTATTTGGAAGAATATTGACTGCAATGGTTACTCCATTCACTGAAAATGGAGATGTAGATTACGAACTAGCTATAAAACTATCAAATTATCTTTTTGAGAACGGTTCCGATGGAATTGTGCTATGTGGTACTACTGGAGAATCTCCTACTCTTTCATGGGCGGAACAGCACGATTTATTTATTGCGGTAAAAGGATCTTTGGATGCAACCTGTAAAGTAATAGTTGGCACTGGTAGTAACTGTACAAGCGAGGCTGTGGAAGCTACAAAAAAAGCCTACGACTCAGGGGCCGACGGTGCTTTGGTAGTTGTTCCTTATTACAATAAGCCACCTCAAGAAGGTCTCTATAAGCATTTCAGTTCTATTGCTAATTCTGCAAAGGATTTGCCTCTTATGCTTTACAACATTCCTGGAAGAACAGGATGCAATTTATTACCTGATACTGTGAAGAAACTTATGGATTTCTCAAATATTCTCAGTATTAAAGCTGCAAGCGGTAGAATAGATGAAGTAACAGAACTAAGAGCTATTTGTGGCTCTGAACTCTCTGTATATAGTGGCGACGATTCATTGTTGCTTCCAATGTTATCTGTAGGTGCTGTAGGAGTAGTAAGCGTTGCAAGTCATTTGGTTGGATTGCAATTGAAAGAGATGATTCATTCCTTTCTAAGTGGAGAGGTTTCCAATGCATTAGCTATTCATGAAAAACTTCAGCCTCTTTTTAAAGCACTCTTTATGACTACTAATCCAATCCCAATTAAGGCTGCTTTGGAGCTATCGGGATGGAATGTAGGTAATCCTAGAAGTCCTTTGTCACCATTAACCAATGACATGAAAAAGCAACTATCTTTTATCCTGAAATCCCTATAATAGGGATTATATTTAACTTGATAATTAAATTTAAATAAACCTTATTTGATTACAAGCAGGCCTTCATAAATTTCAAAATTATGCAATCAAGTACAAATTCAACTGTAAATAGATCTAATCATGATTCATCTAGATCTAAAAGTAATACGCCAGCTCTACGAGTAATACCTCTTGGAGGACTACATGAAATAGGAAAAAACACTTGTGTTTTTGAATATGGTGATGAATTAATGCTTGTTGATGCTGGCTTAGCTTTCCCATCTGATGGTATGCATGGCGTGAACGTTGTTATGCCTGATACAACTTTTTTAAAAGAAAATCAAAGAAGAATAAAAGGAATGATTGTCACTCACGGGCATGAAGATCATATTGGAGGTATTTCTCATCATCTAAAGCACTTTAATATTCCGATTATTTATGGCCCAAGATTGGCAATGTCAATGCTTAGAGGAAAAATGGAGGAAGCAGGGGTATCTGATAGAACAACTATACAGACAGTAAATCCAAGAGATGTTGTAAAAGTAGGACAACATTTTTCTGTTGAATTTATTCGAAATACCCATTCTATTTGCGATAGCTTTTCTTTAGCAGTTACCACACCTGTTGGCACAATTATTTTCACGGGAGATTTTAAGTTTGATCATATGCCAGTAGATGGAGAGCAATTTGATATTGAAAGAATGGTGCATTATGGAGAGAAGGGTGTGTTATGCATGTTCAGTGATTCGACTAATGCCGAAGTCCCAGGTTTTTGTCCTTCTGAGAAGACTATCTATCCTTCCTTAGAAAAACATATTGCAGAGGCAAAAGAACGAGTTATACTTACCACTTTTGCTAGTTCTGTTCATAGAGTGACAATGATCTTAGAATTGGCTATGAAACATGGAAGAAAGGTTGGATTGTTAGGTAGATCGATGATAAATGTTATTGCTAAGGCGAGAGATATTGGTTATATGAAATGTCCAGATGATTTGTTTGTTCCTATCAAGCAAATTAGAGATTTGCCAGATAGGGAGACCTTATTATTAATGACGGGAAGTCAAGGAGAACCCCTAGCAGCTTTAAGCAGAATCTCTCGTGGTGAACATCAGCATGTTCGTCTTAAAACTACTGATACTGTAATATTTTCAGCCAGTCCAATTCCTGGTAATACTATTTCTGTTGTTAATACAATAGATAGATTAATGAAACTCGGAGCAAAGGTTGTTTATGGAAAGGGAGAAAATATTCATGTTTCTGGTCATGGTTTTCAAGAAGATCAAAAGTTAATGTTGGCACTCGCAAAACCTAAGTTTTTTGTTCCCGTTCATGGAGAACATAGAATGCTTGTTTGTCATGGCAAGAGTGCACAAACTATGGGAGTTCCAAAGGACAATATTTTAATTATTGAAAATGGAGATGTAGTTGAGTTAACACCTAATTCTATTCAAAAGGGTGATCCTGTTAAAGCTGGTGTTGAACTGCTTGATAACTCACGAAATGGGATAGTAGATGCTCGAGTATTAAAGGAAAGGCAGCAATTAGCTGGGGATGGTGTAGTAACTGTGTTAGCTCCTATTAGTACAGATGGGAAGATGGTTGCGCCTCCCAGAGTTAATTTAAGAGGAGTTGTTACTACTGCAGAGCCAAGAAAAATGTCTATGTGGACAGAACGCGAAATAAGCTGGGTCTTAGAAAATAGATGGAAACAATTATCCAGACAAACTGGGCCGAATAATTTTGAGGTAGATTGGATTGGTGTACAAAGAGAAATTGAAAATGGCTTATCGAGAAGGATGAGAAGAGAATTACAAGTTGAACCACTTATTTTGTGTTTAGTTCAACCTGCTCCAAGTGGAACTCGTGCTTATATTCCAAAGATTACTGAAGAGCAAAATTTCTCCAATAGAAATAGAAATAATAATAATTTCCGTAAGAAATCAAATAATAATCATCTTAATAGTTCAAATAACCCACAAATTACCCAAAAAAATCCAAAAGTTCCACAAAATCCATCAGTTAAGACTGATGCAGAAGATTCATTTGAAGGTAGAACAAGAAGAAGAAGATCTGCTGTAACATCTTAACTTTTTTTAAAATTTATATAGTTTTTATCCCAAACAATTTTTAAAAACTCTTGTAGATTAATTTGACCTCTATTTTTTTCATAAATTGAAGTTGCTAATTTTGTCAGATTTTTAGAACTACATTGCTTTGCAGATAATTCTTTTAAAAATCTATTTAAAATTGTGCACCTCGCTTCAATACACATACTATTTAGGAGATTTCTATCGATTCCTTTTACATCTTTACAATACAAATACGCTAGTTCACTTAGATCATTACGTTCATTTTTGTATTTGCTCATTTTTTGGGAAAAATTATTTATCCTTTCAGAACAACCAGGATAGATGACTTCTAAGGTAGGAATAATTTTTTTTCTTACTAAATTTCTTTTTAATTTAAGATCTGAATTTGTAGGATCTTCCCAGACTGGGATTTTCATATTATTGCAAAATTGTTTTGTATCTTTCCTACTGAAAATTAATATTGGTCTTATTAAAAAAATTTGATTTTCTATTAATCTTTTACTCTCAATATTACTCAGACCTGCAAAATTGCTTCCTCTAGATAAATTGAGGATAAATGTTTCTGCATTATCACTACTCGTGTGACCAGTTAACAGATAAATATTATGTTTTTGCTGGTTTGTATTTAATAAAGTTTTGGCTCTTTCACATAATTTTTTATATCTCCATTCTCGTGCTTTTTCTTCTGAAGAAATATTTTCTTTATTTGCCTGATCACAATAGAATGAAATATTTTTATCTTCGCAATAAACTTTTAATTCAAGAGCATATAGTGCTGATTTTTCGTGCCACTGATGATCACCATGCCAAACACTAATAGACCAATTATGTAGTTTTTTTAGGTCATTAATTAGGGTTAATAAGGCCATTGAGTCTTGACCCCCGGAAACACTTATTAAAATATTGGATCCTTTGGGAATTAATATTTTTTTGCTAAGAATCTCATTATGAAGCTGATGATGCCATGATGACCAATTTTTCTGAGTTAATTTTTTATCAGACATTTTGTGTTGCTCAGATAATATTTTTTAAAAAATGCACTGTTTTACTAAAAGAATGTCACAATCGGGTAATAAATTCATTAATTAAATGAGTCTGATTAATCTTTTGCCACAAAAAATTAAAGAAGAGTTAAGAAGCAAATCTTTACTCAAAGTTATTTCAGGATTGAATAATTTTGATGTTCAATCTGTGAAAATAATTATTGAGGCTGCTTCTTTTGGAGGTGCAGATCTTGTAGATATTGCTTGTAAACCTGAACTCGTTGATTTAGCACTTAAGAATTCAACGCTACCCGTTTGTGTTAGTTCAGTAGTGCCTCGATCTTTTCTAGATTCTGTAAAAGCAGGAGCATCATTAATTGAGATAGGAAATTACGATACTTTTTATGAAAAAGGCATTAATTTTTCAGATAAAAAAGTTTTAAACATTACAAAAGAAACAAGGGATTTATTGCCTAATGTTCCTTTATCAGTAACTGTTCCTCATACTATGCCTATAGATAAACAGGTTGATCTTGCTGTCAAGCTAGTGGAAGAAGGTGTTGATATTATTCAAACAGAGGGGGGTACAAGTTCTACTCCTTACTCTCCAGGAATTCAAGGCTTTTTTGAAAAATCAGTACCAACTCTTGCAGCTACCTATGCTATTCATCAAGAATTTAACAAACAATCTCTGAATATACCAATTATGAGTGCCTCTGGATTAAGTCAAGTAACTTGTCCATTAGCAATATCCTCTGGAGCTTCAGCAGTTGGCGTTGGATCTGCAGTTAATAAATTAGATGATTTAATATCAATGATTGCTGTTGTAAGGGGGTTAAAAGAATCTTTGAAAAATTCAATAATTAGAGAAAAAATTTCTTAGTATAACAATATCCTTTAGCTACTAGCTTGATGAATAACTATAAGCTTCAAGCTCCTTATGAACCAAATGGAGATCAACCAGAAGCTATTAAAAAATTAGTTAAAGGCGTTAATACTGGTAAACAGTTTCAGACTCTTTTGGGAGCTACTGGAACTGGAAAAACATTTACCATTGCGAATGTAATTCAACAAACAGGAAGACCAGCACTTGTTTTAGCCCATAACAAGACGTTAGCTGCACAACTATGTAATGAATTAAGGGAATTTTTTCCAAAAAATGCTGTTGAGTACTTCATTTCTTACTACGATTATTATCAACCTGAAGCTTATGTACCTGTAAGTGATACTTATATTGCTAAAACTGCTTCAATTAATGAAGAAATAGATATGCTTAGGCATTCTGCAACACGCTCATTATTTGAAAGAAAAGATGTAATTGTTGTAGCCTCAATAAGTTGTATTTATGGTCTTGGTATACCGAGTGAATATTTAAAAGCTGCAGTTAAATTTGAAGTAGGAAAATCATTAAATCTACATTCTTCTTTGAGGTCTCTCGTTGAAAATCAATATACTAGAAATGATATTGAAATTACTAGAGGTAGATTCAGAATTAAAGGTGATGTTTTAGAAATTGGTCCAGCTTATGAAGATAGATTAATAAGAATTGAATTATTTGGTGATGACGTCGAGGCTATTAGATATGTTGACCCTACTACGGGAGAAATACTTGAAAGTTTGGAACAAGTTAGCGTTTACCCAGCGAAGCATTTTGTGACTCCAAAAGAAAGACTTGAGAGTGCAATAAGTGCAATTAGAAGTGAATTAAAAACTCAACTCGATAAATTTACAAACGAAGGAAAATTATTAGAGGCTCAACGTCTAGAACAACGTACAAAGTATGATTTAGAAATGCTCAAAGAAGTTGGTTATTGTAATGGAGTTGAGAATTATGCTCGTCATTTATCAGGCAGGGAGGAAGGTTCACCTCCAGAATGCTTAATAGATTACTTTCCCAAAGATTGGTTGTTGGTAGTTGATGAGAGTCATGTAACATGTCCTCAACTTCATGCTATGTACAACGGTGATCAATCTAGAAAAAAAGTTTTAATAGATCATGGTTTTAGATTGCCAAGTGCTGCAGATAATAGACCTTTAAAATGTGAAGAGTTTTGGGAAAAATCAAAACAGACACTATTTATAAGTGCAACTCCCGGTCAATGGGAATTAGATCAATGTGATGGTGAATTTATTGAGCAAGTTATAAGACCAACTGGGGTATTAGACCCGGTAATTGATGTAAGACCAAGTGAGGGCCAAATAGAAGATCTGTTATCTGAAATAAGAATTCGAGCTGAAAAGAATCAAAGAGTGCTTGTGACAACACTTACTAAGAGAATGGCTGAAGACCTAACTGATTTTTTATCTGAAAATAAAGTAAGAGTTAGATATTTGCATTCCGAAATCCATTCAATTGAAAGAATTGAAATTATTCAAGACCTTAGAATGGGCGAATATGATGTTTTGGTAGGAGTTAATTTATTAAGAGAAGGACTTGATCTTCCTGAAGTATCCTTAGTTGCCATTTTAGATGCTGATAAAGAAGGTTTTCTGAGAGCAGAAAGGTCATTGATTCAAACAATAGGAAGAGCTGCCAGACATGTTGATGGTGTTGCATTGCTTTATGCAGATAACTTTACAGATTCAATGAAAAGAGCAATATCTGAAACTGAAAGAAGAAGAATTATTCAAAAAAAATATAACCAAATCAATGGTATTACTCCAAAACCTGCAGGCAAAAAAATAGAAAATTCAATATTATCTTTTCTAGAACTCTCCAGAAAACTAGATGCTGGTGGTTTATCTAAAGATTTAATCAATATAGTTAATAACAAAACTGACGCAATTCTCAGTTCCAGTGATAATCAATGTTTGCTCGAAGAATTGCCTGACTTAATAGAAAAGCTAGAAATTAAAATGAAAGATGCTGCAAAAGAGTTAAATTTTGAAGAAGCAGCAAATTTGAGGGATAGAATCAAAAAATTAAGACAAAAATTGGCAAGAAATAATTAAAAAAAACTTATTTTTCTAATTCAAAATAATTATGAATCGCATTAACTGCTTTGTCACAATCTTTTTCTAAGACAATACATGAAGTCCTAATTTCACTCGTGGCAATCATTTCAATATTGATATTTTGGTCAGCCAATGCTCTAAATATTTTTCCAGCCGTTCCAACCTTAAATGCCATTCCAGCTCCTACAGTACTGACTTTGGCTATGGCAGGTCCATCTTCAATGTATGATCCGGGTAATTTTTTTGTTAAGGCCTCAAATACTAAGTTAGCTTTTTCTCTATCCTGTTTATTCATTGTAAGACTAATATCCTTAGTTTTTAGAGAGGAAATTCTCTCAGACTGAACGATAGTATCGATAAGTAAATTTTTTTCAGCTAACGCCAAACATATCGATGCTGCAACACCAGGACGATCAGGCAGTTTTCTAAAACTTACTTGAACTTGGTTTTTATCTAATGCAATTCCTCTTACTTCAGGTTGATCTTGTTTTTCATTGATTGGATTAACAAATATTTGTGTATCGGATAACTTAAATTTCTCAGCAACAAATCTAATAGCTTTTGGGATATTATTAATTTCAATTACACAGCTGACTTTAATTTCACTAGTGGCTATTAACCTGACATTTATATTCGCTTGAGATAAAGTATCAAATAAATCAGCTGAAACACTAGGTCTGCCCATAATGCCTGCTCCTTGAATACTTAATTTAGTCATGTTTGTTTTTAAATTATATTTTCCTCCTAATTGACTAGTTATAAGCTCACATTGTTCTGCAGTCTTTTTAACTTCTAATTCACTAACTGTAAATGTAATATCGTTATTATTTCCATCATTTGTTGCTTGTATGATTAAATCTACATTAATACTTGCTTCTGAAAGTTTTTCAAATATTTGTGCAGCAATCCCAGGCCTATCAGGAATATTTGAGAGACTGAATACTGCTTGGTTTTCTAATACTTCAAGACTATTGACTGTTTTTGTTAATTCTAAGCTTCCTCTTTTTAGCGGAAGAGGTTGGATTTTACTTTCTAAGAGAGTCCCACTTGAGTCACTTTGGCTTGATTTGACACACAATTTAATTCCATAATTTCGAGCAATTTCTACTGCTCTTGGATGCAGAACTGAAGCACCGACGCTTGCAAGTTCAAGCATTTCCTCACAGCTAATTTCATCTAAGAGTTTTGCATTAGGAACAATTCTTGGATCAGTAGTAAGAACCCCAGGAACGTCTGTATAAATTTCACAAGTCTCAGCTCCTAAAGCTGTTGATAAAGCTACTGCGGAAGTATCTGAACCACCTCTACCCAAAGTTGTAATTTCCATTGAACCTGTATGGCTTAATGTTGTTCCTTGAAAACCAGCCACCACAACTACAAAACCCTGATTTATATAATTTTGGATCCTTTCTGTTTTAACATCCAGAATTCTCGCTTTCCCATGAATTGATTCAGTAATAATTCCAACCTGGCTACCGGTCATTGAAATTGCAGGTATGCCGTATTCGTTTAATGCCATTGAGAGAAGAGCAATGGTTACTTGCTCTCCAGTTGAGAGAAGCATATCCAATTCTCTTCGATTAGGCTTTTTACTAATTGATTCCGCTAAACAATTTAAATCATCTGTAGTTTGCCCCATCGCAGAGACAACTACGACAATTTCATTTCCTGCTTCTTTACTTTGACAGATGCTACTTGCAATATTTTTAATTTTTTTAATATCACCTACAGAAGTACCGCCAAATTTTTTTACTAGTAAAGCCATATTTAAATCATAATGTAAATTCTTAAACTTATAATTTGGTTAACTTAAATTAATTAATGTCTCTGTAAAAACATTTATAGGATTATTACCTTGTTTTAGTAATGATTCAATATCTAGTAAGTTACTCATTAAATTAATTAAATATTCTTGAGATATATTTTTGACTTTTCTTCGAATAAAAAAAATTCGTTTTGGATTGGAAATGCCTGCAAGATTACAAATTTTTTCTGCATTATCGTTACCTGAATTAACTGCTAATTTTATAATGGTATGAATTCTTATTTGACTAATTAAACCTGCATTTAGTCTTAAAGCAGGTTCCCCTTTCTGTAAAGAATAATTAATTTCTATAAGGCTTTCATTAATATTTTTTTGTAAGAGAAGATCAATGATTTTGAAAATATTGGATTGATGATCACTAAATATTTTTTTTACATCAATACTTTTAAGAAAAAGTTGTGAATTCGATTCATTTGATACTGCAGAAAGGTACGTTTTTGCTTTGGCTAATTCATTTATTAGTTTAAAGCTATCATTACCAACCGAATCAATTATTAATTCAGCTGCATTTTTATCAATTTTGATATTCATTTCATTTGCTGCATCTTCTAAAAATCTTTTTTGTCCTTCATAGTCCCAGATTTCTGGTAAAGAAAATGACTTTTCTTTAGCTAAATTATTTTTGATAAGTTCTTGTAAAAATTTAGTACTCTTTAGTCTTGAGTCTGGTTTTTTTGTATTTTGTAAAATCAAATAAGTATTTTGAGGTATATTGTCATGTATTTTTTCAAATTTAGTTCTTAGATCCTCATTTTTGTCATTAAAAATTGGATTATTTTTTAGTGTAACTATTCTGTATCCCTCTCCAAAAGGAGGTGAAAGAACTTCATCAAAAGCTTTATTGACTTGCTCATCATCATCTCCATTTAAATTTGTTACGTTTATTTCTCTCCATTCTTTAGATACTTCCTTGTCAATTAATTTTTGAATAAATGTATTTTGAGCATTTAAATCATTACCCCATAATATTTGTATTGGCATAATAGCTCAATAAAAACCATATATTAACTATGATTACTTCTAACACAAATTAAATTTAATGGTAATAGATCATCCAATTTTTTTGGAAAGTATCAGATTCATAAGATCTCATTTATTAGCCAATGATCTAAATTATTTAGAAAAAAAAGTATTAGAGAGATTAGTCCATACTTCAGGAGATTTTTCAGTTCAAAATCTTGTAAATTTTAGTGAAGGTGCTTGCGAAAAAGGGCTTCAGGCACTTAAAAATGGAGCTCCGATTTTAACTGATACGGATATGGCAGCAGCAGCAATAAAAACAATGGCTGAAAATACCACTAGGAATAAAGTATTTACCGCTAGAATGTGGTTTGAAAAAAATAATTATACAAACTTAACTAAGACTGCATATGGCTTAAGTGAAGGTTGGAAGGATTTATCCGCTATGAATTCTGGAAGCAAATCACCTATTGTAGTTATTGGCAGTTCACCTACAGCGTTGACTTATTTAATTGATATTTTAGAGAATGCAAAAGATTTACCTAGTTTAATTATCGGAATGCCTGTTGGATTTATTGGAGTAGAGAAAAGCAAAAATAAACTAATTTCTACCAATCTTCCTCGAATTGTTTTGAATTCAACTAGAGGAGGTGCTGCCATGGCAGCTGCTGCGGTTAACGCCTTATTGAGGGAAACTATTTAAAAAAGTATTTATTTTTCTAAAAATGTCAAAAATCTACTTAATATCATAATTTAATTTGTTATTTTCTAGAGAATTTAAAACTGATTTTGCTTTTTCTATAACTTCTTTTGGAACTCCTGCTAGTTTAGCTGCCTCTATGCCATAACTTTTGTTTGAGCCCCCTTTAACAATCCTGTGGCTAAAAATTAGCTGATCGTTATTTTGCTCTACTAAAACTTGAAAATTTTGTATATTCTTATTTGAATTTTTTAAATAATTAAGCTCATGATAGTGCGTAGCAAAAATAGTATTACATTGAATTTTTTTTGCAAGATATTCACTTACTGACCAAGCTATTGAAAGTCCATCAAAAGTAGATGTCCCTCTGCCTATCTCATCAAGTAAAACTAGTGAGCTAGAAGTTGCCTGATTTAGAATTGATGCAGTTTCAGACATTTCTACCATAAATGTTGATTGTCCAGATGATTGATCATCAACTGCTCCAATTCTTGTGAAAATCCTATCTGCAATCTTGATTTCAGCATTATTAGCAGGGACGAAGCTACCAATTTGGGTGAGAATTTGTATTAAACCAAGTTGTCTTATGAAGCAACTTTTTCCGCTTGCATTGGGACCGGTCAATATAATTAATTTTTGATTCTCTTCAAAAGAAATATCGTTTGCTACAAATTTTTTATCACTTAACAATTGCTCTACAATTGGATTTCTTCCTGCGATAATTTTTGTACTATTTTTTGTCATTGAATCATTTATTGGTATTAATGAAGGTTTTATAAAATTGTTTTCTACTGAAGTAATTGATAAACCAAGCAGTGCATCAAGAGATGCTATGGATTTTGCGATCGATCTTATTTGTTTTGTTTTTTCAGCAACTATGTTTCTTAATTCGCAGAAAATTTCATATTCTTTAGATGAGGCTCTACTTTTTATTTGGAAAATCTTATTTTCTTTATTTTTAATTTCTGAAGTGATATACCTTTCTTCATTAGTGAGTGTTTGCTTTTTGATCCAATGTTGTGGAGCTAAATTAACTTTTGACTTATTTATAGAAATGTAATAACCAAAATTTTTATGAAATTGAATTTTTAGGTTTGAAATTTTGCTAATTCTCCTTTCCTTTAATTCCTCTTTATTTAGCCACTCATAGTAATCATCCATTAAATTGCGTAAACCATCTAATATATTGTCAACACCATCGTGGATCATTCCTCCTTCACTAATATTTAGTGGAGGATTATCTACTAGTTTAAAACTTATAGTATCAGCTAATTCTAAGAGTCCTTCATCAATATTTTTTAATTGATTAGTCCAATCTGGGAGATCATATTTAAATAATTCAATTATAGATTTTAGTCTTGGCAATTTTTTTAAACCTTCAGCTATTGCAATTAAGTCTCTGGGATTTGCATGACCTGCACAAGCTCTACCTGCAAGTCTTTCTAAATCCCCCATTGCTCTAAGTAAATTTTGGGTATCTGTACGTAATTTTTTAGATTCAAAAAAGTTTGTAATTATATTTTGTCTTTTATAAATTTCATTAACGTTTAATAGTGGTGAATCTATCCACCTTCTTAAACATCTTGCACCCATGCAAGTATAAGTTCTATCAATACTCCATAGTAGCGAACCTACATAATTGTTTTCTCGTTGTGTATTTTTGATTTCTAAGTTTTTTTGAGTTTGATAATCAATAATTAAATTGTTGTGACCATATTGGATTTGTGGAAAGTCTAATGAGATTTTTACTGAAGAATCTTTATCTAAATTTGAAGGATTAATTTTTTCTAAATAATTTAATAAACCTCCAAGTGATCTAGTTGCATTGTTTAAATTTTTAAGTCCTATTCCCTCTAGGTTTGCAATTTGGAAATAATTTTTTATAAGAAAATTTGCTTCATTAATTCCAAAATTAGTCTCTTGAGAAACAGTATATGTAATTTGACTATTTCCTTTAATTAATAAATTTCTTACTGCATTGCTTCCAACAATGATTTCTGAAGAATCTAATTTAATAATTTCATCAAATAGTTTTGACAGAGATTGGCCTTCTAAAGTTATTAATTCTCCTGTGCTTACATCAGCTTTTGATATACCCCATTCATAAGATTCATCTGAGTTTTCTTCTGACAAGTAAATAGCCGTAATCCAATTATTTTTCTTTGCTATCAACATGCCCTCTTCAATTACAGTTCCAGGAGTAATTATTCTTGTTATTCCTCTTTTAATTGGAGTCCCATAATTTCCAGAACTTTTTTCTAATTGATCGCATATAACCACAGAATAATTTTTTTTGATTAGATCAGCACAGTATCTCTCCATTGCATGATGGGGAACCCCTGCCATAGGGATCTTACCAATTTCTTTGCCAGCATCTTTACTGGTAAGCGTTATTTCTAAAAGGTTAGATATTAATACAGCGTCTTCAAAAAAACATTCAAAAAAATCTCCTAATCTATAAAGTAATAACCTATCTTTATTTTCTTCTTTTAGAGTTACATAATGCTTCATTACAGGGGTTAATTTCAGCTTTGAAACTGTTTTATAGCTATAAGATTCTTCATTGATGCAAACATTTTTGTTATTTGAAATTAAATCAGTCTTGAATTTATTTATTAAATTAGTTGAATTTTTTCTTTGTCTGGGTCTTTTTTGGGATTCTTTTTTTAAATCTTCTAAAGATAAATCTTCTGGAATTTTTGTTATTTCTTTTTGCTCATTATTATCATTATCAATCGCAAATAAATTCTTTTGGATTATAGTATCTTCTTGCATACTTTTTTTATTCCTAAATAGATATTAGGTAGAAATTTTTTTTTTGCATTTAAAGTGGCTAAAGTATGTAAATTTTCTCTAAAAATTCTCATTTTCATGAGATTATAGTATTTATAATATTTGAAACCTAAGACTGAATTATGCAGGCTGTTAACTTTTTCTTCGTAAATGCTCTATTATTTGCTTCTTTAATTGCGGTAGTTGGAGTGCCCGTTTTATATGTGACTCAACCTTCTACTGAGGAAGGACAGCGAGAAAGTAGGAGAAAAATTTATTCTATTGCTGCTGTTTGGGTTGTTTTGGTTTTTGTCACAGGGATAGTTTCTTCATTAGTTTGAACTTAATACCTTTTCGTGAGAGTCTATTAATATATCAAATTAAAATTTAATGGCTATTTTTGAGGGCTCTTTTACTAATGCCTCTACTTTAAAAGTTGGGATTGTAATAGCAAGATTTAATGATTTAATTACAAATAAAATTCTATCTGGTTGTCTTGATTGTTTAAAAAGACATGGTTTAGATACTTCTGAATTAAGCAATCAAGTAGATATAGTTTGGGTTCCTGGATCATTCGAATTGCCAATCGCTGCTAAAACGCTTATGAAAAAAAAGAGTTATGACGTTGTAATCGCTCTTGGGGCTGTGATCCGTGGAGAAACTTCTCATTATGATGTAGTTATATCTGAGGCGAGCAAAGGTATTTCACAAGTTTCATTTGAAAATAATGTTCCAATTATTTTTGGAGTATTGACTACTGATACTATCCAGCAGGCTTTAGAAAGAGCAGGGATTAAAAATAATCTTGGTTGGAATTATGCTTTACAAGCAATTGAGATGGGATCCTTGATTAAAAATTTAAATTAATTGAAAAAATTTAATTATTTCTATCATTGAACCCTTCTTTGAGATAAAATAATAAAGTTATGCGGATGTAGCTCAGTGGTAGAGCATCTCCTTGCCAAGGAGAATGTCGAGAGTTCGAATCTCTTCATCCGCTTTTAATGTTTGTATCCCTTAAAATATTTGTAATGACCATCTCGTAATGACAAGAGTAATTTCCATTGAGGATTTAAAGGGATTATTTACTAAACCCTATGGTAAAGGTGCACCAACAAAACAAAAATGGGCTGAATTTTATAATGAAAATGTTATTTTTACAGATCCAACTCAGGAAACAGAGGGCTTAGATTCTTATATCAAAGCTCAAGAAAAGCTAGTTAAAAGATGTGATGATATTTTTTTAGAAACTCATGCGATTTCCATAACTGGAAAGTGTGGATTTGTTGAATGGACAATGGGTTTAAAAATTATGGGTAAAGAATTTATTTATCCTGGAACTACTCGTTTATTATTTGGCGAAAATGGATTAATAAAAGAGCACAGAGATTACTTTGATTTTTGCGGTCCAACTTTTGGACCAGTTCCTATTTTAGGTCCTTTTATTAGATGGCTTTATAGTAAATTTGTTTCTTGATTTAACTTTCATAGAAAAGAACTTTATATTTCACGAATTAACAAATTTTGAGAAGTAACTTCTTTGAAATCCATTTGAGAATAAAACAATTTTTTATTCGTCGTCATTAAATATATTTTCTTTGTATTTTTAATTTCTTTTGAAGATAAAAGATTATTTACAATTAATTTGCCAAAACCTCTGCCTTGATGATTTTGATCTATGACAATATCCCAAAGTACCCCACGATAAATCCCATCCGTTAAAGCTCTGCCAAAACCAACTATCTCGTTGCCAACCCAAATACTTATTACAACGTCACTTTTAGCAAGACATTTTTTTAGATCATTAATTGTTCTATTTTTTGCCCAGAAAGCATTATTATCTAACAATTTTTGTAGCTTATTTAATCCATTAGTAGGTTTGAGATTAGGACCTAATCCAAAAAATCTTAATCCTAAGGCTCCCTTGTAATGGTTGATTAGAGATATTTGTTTCATTTATTAAAAAGATTTTTGAAAAGTGATGTCAGCTAGGTTATTTTTGTGACTTCAATCTAAATACCTTAATCGATCGTTTCTATAAAATAAAGAGATAATAGTTTTATTCATTTTGTTGTAACTCATTAATTTATAATGATTGTTATTAGATTAATTTTCAGGACTTTGACTTATGCTAAAACTTTTGTTGGGAGACCCGAATACACGAAAGTTAAAGCGCTATCAACCAATAGTTGAAGAGATAAATTTTTTAGAAGATGAAATTTCTCAATTGACTGATGATGAGCTTAGAAAAGAAACTCAAAATCTTAAATCAAAGATTTCATCAGAATTAGATTTCAAAAAACAAAAAGAACTCCTAGAAGAATTTCTTCCTAAAGCCTTTGCAATTGTAAGAGAAGCAAGTAAACGAGTTCTTGATATGAGACATTTTGATGTTCAATTAATTGGCGGGATGGTTTTAAATGAGTGTCAAATTGCTGAGATGAAGACTGGAGAGGGAAAAACTCTAGTCGCAACATTACCTTGTTATTTAAATGCTCTTACTGGAAAAGGTGTTCATGTTGTCACTGTAAATGATTATTTAGCTAGAAGAGATGCAGAGTGGATGGGACAAGTTCATCGTTTTTTAGGTTTATCCGTTGGTTTGATTCAGCAAGATATGAATCCAGTTGAGAGGAAGAAAAATTATGATTGTGATATAACCTATGCTACAAATTCAGAATTGGGATTTGATTATTTAAGAGATAACATGGCTACCGATATTAATGAGGTAGTTCAAAGAAAATTTAATTACTGCGTAATTGATGAGGTTGATTCAATATTAATTGATGAAGCAAGAACGCCTCTAATCATTTCTGGCCAAGTTGAAAGACCACAAGAAAAATATCAAAAAGCTGCAGAATTATCTTTGGTATTGGTCAAAGCAAAAGAATTAAGTAAGGATGGAATTGATCCAGAAGGTGATTATGAAGTTGATGAAAAACAGAGAAGTTGTATATTAACTGATCAGGGTTTTGCAAAATGTGAAGATTATTTGAAAGTTAATGATTTATATAATCCTCAAGATCCTTGGGCACATTATATAACTAACGCGTTAAAAGCTAAAGAATTATTTATTAAAGATGTAAATTATATTATTAAGAATGATGAGGCCGTCATAGTAGATGAATTTACTGGTAGGGTTATGCCAGGAAGACGTTGGAGTGATGGACAACATCAGGCAATAGAAGCAAAAGAGAATCTTAAGATTCAGCCTGAGACTCAAACATTAGCATCTATAACTTATCAGAATTTTTTCCTCCTATATCCTGGTTTAGCAGGAATGACGGGAACTGCAAAAACTGAGGAGGTTGAATTTGAAAAAACTTATAAATTAGAATCAACAGTTATACCTACAAATCAAATAAGAAAGAGGCAAGATTGGTCTGATCAAGTTTTTAAGACAGAGATTGGTAAATGGAAAGCCGTTGCTAAAGAAACTGCACAAATTCATAGAGAAGGTAGACCTGTTTTAGTTGGTACGACAAGTGTTGAAAAAAGTGAATTATTAAGTTCACTTTTATCTGAAGAAAAAATCCCACATAATTTGTTAAATGCTAAGCCAGAGAACGTTGAACGTGAGGCCGAAATTGTTGCCCAGGCAGGAAGAGCTGGTGCTGTTACTATTGCGACAAATATGGCTGGAAGGGGAACAGATATAATTCTTGGCGGTAATAGTGATTATATGGCAAGGCTAAAATTAAAAGAAATTTTAATTCCTTTGTTAGTCAAGCCTGATAATGAGCATAAGCCACCAATCCCTAAACAAAGAAGTTCAAAATCTAAGGGTGGGTTTTCTAAAAAAGCTGCTACAAATTTGAAAAAGAATATTTCAAATTCTTCAACTAGTCTTTTCCCTTGTAAGCTCGACGAAGCATTTGAAAAGAAACTCTCTATTTTATCTGATGAACTTGTAAAAAATTGGGGAGAAAGACAACTTTCTGTCTTAGAGCTTGATGACAGAATAGCTACAGCTGCAGAAAAAGCGCCAACTGATGATAAGTCGATAAAGCTTTTGAGAGAATCTTTGTCTGATGTAAAAAAAGAATATGAAAAAGTTTTGATTCATGAAGAAGAAAAAGTAAGAGAAGCTGGTGGTTTACATGTCATTGGTACTGAGAGACATGAATCAAGAAGAGTGGATAATCAACTTAGAGGAAGAGCAGGAAGACAAGGTGATCTTGGCAGTACAAGATTCTTTTTATCTTTAGATGATAATTTATTAAGGATTTTTGGAGGCGATAGAGTAGCAAATCTAATGAATGCTTTTAGGGTTGATGAAGATATGCCTATTGAGTCAGGAATGCTTACTAGGTCTTTAGAGAGTGCTCAAAAGAAGGTTGAAACCTACTATTACGATATTAGAAAACAAGTATTTGAATACGACGAGGTAATGAACAATCAAAGAAAAGCAGTTTATGGCGAAAGACTAAGAGTATTGAAAGGAATTGATTTAAAGAGACAAGTAATAGGATATGGAGAAAGGACAATGATTGAAATTGTAGATGCTTATATTAATCCTGATCTTCCTCCTGAGGAATGGAATATTGATCAATTACTTTCTAAAGTTAAAGAATTTATTTATTTATTAGATGATCTTAAATCTGATGATATTAATTTACTGTCAATAGAAGAATTAAAAAACTATCTTCAAGAGCAATTACGAATAGCTTATGATTTAAAGGAATCACAAATAGAAAAGATTCGTCCAGGATTGATGAGAGAAGCTGAAAGATTTTTCATTTTGCAGCAAATAGATAATTTATGGCGAGAACATCTTCAATCCATGGATTCCTTGAGGGAATCAGTCGGATTGAGAGGTTATGGTCAAAAAGATCCATTAATCGAATATAAAAACGAAGGATATGACATGTTTCTTGAAATGATGACTAATATGAGACGAAATGTTATTTATTCAATGTTCATGTTTCAACCTAAAACTGACGCTAATGAAAAAAATTAAATTAATATTTACTCATCTCCAAGAAATTCAAAAATTTCTTTGTCCTTAAGATTTTGAGAATCACCGAGTTTAGAAATATCAATCGATTCTGAGTTTGATAAACATTGTAGGGCTTTTTGTAATTTAAGAATTTCATTTTCAAGAGAGTCTATCCTATCCATTAAATTTTTTATCACATTAGCTTCTGCATCTGGTAAGGCAGAGTGAGCTAATGGATTCACTTTGACACCACTTTGATGCACTACCCTGCCAGGGATTCCAACAACAGTACTGTTCCCTTCTACATTTCGAACAACTACTGAACCTGCGCCGATACGTGTATTAGATCCTACTGTGATGGATCCAAGAATTTTTGCCCCTGCTCCAACTACAACATTTTCCATTAAAGTTGGGTGTCTTTTGCCATGGCTTTTACCTGTACCTCCTAATGTAACTCCCTGATATAGAAGGCAATTATTTCCTATTTCAGCTGTTTCTCCAATTACAACTCCCATTCCATGATCTATGAAAACACGTTTACCAATTTTTGCCCCAGGATGGATTTCAATACCTGTTGCTAACCTATTAAAATGACTCATTAAGCGGGGCACTAAAGGAATTTTTAATTGCCATAATTTATGCGTAAACCTATGAATAACTATTGATTGAAAGCCCGGGTAGCAAAGAAATATTTCTATTATTCCTCTTGCGGCAGGATCTCTCTCTCTAATAATTTCTATATCTGATTTAAATGTTTTTAGCATCTTATTCTAATTAATAACTCCTATTTCCTTTTTTAATTGGTTTATTGTTTCGATACTTAAATAATTTCTAGCACATATTATTTGAGGTAATCTCATTAGCTGAGAACGATTTTTTAATAATGCGTTTTCTACAACTGATAAACTAGGTCCATCACAAATTATATGGCTAGAAGCCTTTAAAAGTGATAGTAATCTACCGTTATTATCTGAGATTGCGGTCATAAGAAGTAATTCACTACCTCTCATGCTGTGTATTATGATTTCTGCTGCTCTCAATAAACCAGGACTTATACTAACAATACCTAAGCAACTCCCAGCGTTTAATTCCTTTAGAATTTTCAATTCCTTTTGGAAATCGCTCAAGTCAACTGCAATAGCTCGAACCCCATATTGTCTAGCAACTTTTTCTAGAGGCTGTAAAAAATATCTGCTTGTGACAATAGTACCACTATTTGAATTACTCAAAACTTTTTCTAATTCTTCCATAGGAACAACTTCTACTGGTACATTTACTGTTGTAGAAAGGTCTTCTGCTATTAACATAGAAGCTCCAATATCTTCTCTAGGAGTACTTACTATGATTCTTGATCCACACTTAATACGCCAATCAATTTCATTGGTCAATATATCTCTCGTCTCTTGTAAACTACATCCTAGATTTATCAAGTTGTCAATAAACTTTTTTGCTTCTTGATCAGGAGGTTTACTTATTTTATCTTTTGAGTAAAAAGATTTTTTAAATTCTCTTTTAGTAAGATTATCTCTTACATAGATACCTGATCCTGCTATTGCTTCAACAACCCCATCTATTTCCAGTTGTCTGTATACTTTGCTTATGGTATTTCGATGAAGTCCAGTCTGCATTGCAAGTTGCCTTGTACTAGGAAGTCTATGCCCTGGAGGATAATGTCTTGCAGCTATTGCAAAACAGATTTGATTGTACAATTGTGTCGATGCTGGGATATCACTCTCTTGTTGAATATGGAATCTCACTTTAGAAAAATCCTGACTAATTTATTTTTGGACATAGTGACACTTTAACATTCGTCATATTTTTTTGATAAAAATTTATCACCCATCATCTTTTTTAATAAGAGGAGTTTTTCGAGGGCTTAGAAACATAATCATATTTCTTCCTTCTCTTTTTGGTTTTTGTTGTACTTCTGATTGCTCTTCTAAATCATTAGCCATTCTTAAAAGAAGAGTCTCAGCTAAATTTGAGTGTTGAATTTCTCTTCCCCTAAAAATTACAGTGCATTTTACCTTATCTCCCGATTTCAGAAATTTAGTAGCTTGCCCAATCCGAACATCATAATCATGCTTGTCAATTTTATACCTCATTTTTACTTCTTTAACTTCTGTTTGATGAGATTTTTTCCTTGCTTCTTTAGCTTTTTTTTCTTGTTCAAATTTATATTTTCCATAGTCCATGATTCTACAAACAGGAGGATTTGCTTTTTCGCTCACTAAAACTAAATCAAGTTCTCTTTGAGATGCAATTTCTAATGCTTTTAATCTATCTATGACGCCTAATTGTTTTCCATCTGAATCCACGACTCTCAATTCAGGGTATTTTATTCTTTCATTTATATTTGGTAGCTCTCTAACTGGAGCTCGTCGGTCAAAGCGTGGGCGTGGGGGCATTCAGTTAATTAAATAAATTGATTGGATGATGAACAAAATCTATTTTTATAAAGTTAGCTTAAAAAAGACTCTATCTTAATTATTGCATCTTTTAGCGGGTTTTTGTTATTAAGCCAAAGAGGATTATTTTTATTACGAAACCAAGTTTTTTGTCTTTTGGCAAATTGGATTGTTTTTGTCGCAGTCACCTCAATCGCCTCGTCAATTGTTGAACGGTTATTTAAAACATCCCTAGCTTCTCGATAACCAATTGTTTCCAATATTGGCAAATTAAATCCGTATTTAGAGATAAGGTGGTTCGTCTCTTCAATAATTCCAGATAAAAACATATTTTTTGTTCTTTCAAAAATTCTTTCTTTTAAATTACATCTGTCTAATCCAAGCTCCAAGATTTTCCAGTTAGGTGGTTTCTGAACTTTCAGAGTTGACAAAGGCTTACCTGTTACGTAGAAGACTTCTAACGCTCTAATTGTTCGAATCTGGTCAGCAAAACTGATTTTTTTTGTTGATAATGGATCACAATTTTTTAACAGGTCCCAACATTGTTCTTGGCCAAGTTCTTTTAATTGTTTTCTCAAATTATTTTGAGGAGGGACATCTGGTACAAAAAAACCTTTTGTTATTGAGTTCATATACAACCCACTTCCTCCAACAAGAAAAGGTAAATTATCTTGTTTAAGATCTCCTTTAATAGATTTTTGAGCAATTTCTTGAAATTGTTTTACATTAATTGGATTAATTGGTTCTTCAATATCTATTAAAAAATGCTTTATTTTTTTTTGTTGGATTTTAGATGGTTTGGCTGTTCCAATATCCATGGACTTATATATTTGTCTTGAATCGATATTGTGTATATTAGTTTTAAAATATTCTGCAATTTCAATAGCTAATTCTGTTTTGCCACTTGCAGTAGGCCCAATTAAAATTATTACATTAGGTGGATGTGAAGACATATGAATTTCTGAAGAAAAAAATATTAGCTATATAATAAAAGTGATTAATTTTTTCATTGACTTCGAGCCTTTACCTTGTTGTGGTGGTAAGTTTAATAAAAGACCTTTTAAAAAAAACATTTTAAAAGTTTAGTATTTTTTTTATATTAAATGAGTGAGGACAAAAGATCTAATAAAATCTCAAATGAATATGGGGCGGAACAGATTCAGGTTTTAGAAGGTTTAGAACCAGTTCGTAAACGCCCTGGAATGTATATAGGTTCAACAGGACCTAGGGGATTACACCATTTAGTATATGAGGTAGTTGATAACTCGGTTGATGAAGCACTTGCGGGACATTGTGATCATATAGAAATAGTTCTGCGAGCAGATGGTTCTGCTTTGATTTCTGATAATGGAAGAGGTATCCCAACAGATATTCATCCAAGAACAGGGAAAAGTGCCTTAGAAACTGTTCTAACTGTTCTTCATGCGGGAGGTAAATTTGGAAGTGGTGGTTATAAAGTTTCAGGGGGTTTGCATGGAGTAGGAATATCTGTAGTAAATGCTCTAAGCGAATGGGTTAATGTGACTGTTTATAGGGATGGAAGCGAATTTAATCAAAGATTTGAAAAAGGTATATCAAAGGGTGAATTGGAAACTAAAAAGCAGACTGGCAAACCATCTAAGAAAGGAACAACTATTTGCTTTAAACCCGACAAAACGATTTTTTCCGGAGGAATTGAATTTGAATATGTTGTTCTTTCGTCGAGATTAAGGGAACTAGCTTATCTTAATGGCGGAGTAAAAATTGTTTTTAGAGATGAAAGAAATCAATTATCAGATGGTTCTTTTAAAGAAGAAATTTACTTGTATCAAGGAGGTATTAAAGAATATGTTGAATACATGAATGCTGAAAAAGAGTCTATTCATCCTGAAATAATTTATGTTGACTCACAGAAAGAAAATGTTTATGTAGAAGCAGCTTTGCAATGGTGTTCAGATGTATATTCAGATAATATTTTAGGATTTGCAAATAATATCAGAACTATTGATGGGGGAACTCATATTGAAGGACTAAAAACAGTTCTGACAAGAACTTTCAATAATCTTGCAAAGAAGAGAGGTAAAAGAAAAGATATTGAAAAAAATTTAGCTGGCGAAAATATTAGAGAGGGTTTAACTGTCGTTTTGTCAGTAAAAGTTCCAGACCCCGAATTTGAAGGACAAACAAAAACAAAATTAGGAAATACTGAAGTACGCGGAATTGTGGATTCTCTCATTGGGGATGCTCTCACAAAATACATGGAATTCAATCCTGGAATTTTGGATTTGATTCTTGAAAAAGCAATTCAATCATTTAATGCAGCAGAAGCTGCGAGAAGGGCTAGAGAATTAGTAAGAAGAAAAAGTGTTCTCGAAAGTTCTACATTACCTGGAAAGTTAGCAGATTGTAGTTCTAGAGATCCATCAGAATCAGAAATTTACATAGTTGAAGGAGATTCAGCTGGTGGCTCTGCAAAACAAGGTCGAGACAGAAATTTTCAGGCTATTTTGCCTCTCAGGGGTAAGATTCTTAATATTGAAAAAACCGATGATACGAAAATATATAAAAACACAGAAATACAGTCATTAATAACAGCTCTAGGATTGGGAATAAAAGGAGAGGAGTTTGATGAAAGCTCTTTGAGATATCATAGAGTTGTAATAATGACGGATGCTGATGTTGATGGTGCGCATATAAGAACTTTGTTGCTGACATTTTTTTACAGATACCAAAGAGAACTTGTTGAGAAAGGTTTTATATACATTGCTTGTCCCCCTCTTTATAAAGTTGAAAGAGGAAAGAATCATAATTACTGTTATAACGAGAATCAATTAAAGGATACAATTCAAGGTTTTGGAGAAAATGCAAATTATAATATTCAAAGATTTAAGGGACTAGGTGAGATGATGCCAAAACAATTATGGGATACAACTATGAATCCTCAAACGAGAATGATGAAAAGGGTTGAAATTGAAGATGCACTTGAAGCTGACAGAATATTCAATATTTTAATGGGAGATAAAGTTGCGCCAAGAAGAGAATTTATTGAAACTCATAGTAGTAACTTAGATATGGCAACTTTAGACATATGATTAATCATGTTCTCAAGAATTTTTGTTTAATTACTTTTGCATTAATTGCTCCAATTACATTACCTGCAGGTGGGATTCAAAAAAGTTTAAATCAAAATAAGTTTCCCAAAAACACAAATGAAATTATATTGAGTTCTAAAACTGCTCTTTATTCTTGTCCTGAAATTTATGCTAGGGAATTATTAGTTCTTGATATAGGTACAACTTTATCAGTACTACGTAACTGGAAAGTCAGCAAAAGTGAAACTTGGGTTAGGGTTGAATTAGCTTCTAATAAATTTTTAGATGATCCTAATAGGATTTTAAGAGGCTGGATAAAAATGTAAATTTTGGATTTTAGTTCAATAAGTATAGTTTTAATTGGCAGTACTTTTGGATTAATGCTGAGAATATTTATACAAAATAATTTTAAAAATAGTATCGGTTTTGATATTCAGAATACTTCAATAGTAAATTTTTTATCATCTTTTTTTTTAGGAATTTTAGTAGCTTTAAATTTTATAAATAACGAAATTTTAGTTTTAATTTACAGCGGTTTTTTAGGATGTTTTAGTACATTTGCTTCATTTATATATCAACTATTTATCTTATTTAAAAAGAGAAAATTCTTAAGATTATTTTTTCACTATATTGAAGTGATAATTTTTTCATTCCTTTTCTTTTATTTGGGCTGCTATGTCACTCAGTTTTTTTAAAGTGAAAACAAATAATTTCATTTATTTTTTTTTAGCTGCTTACTTAGCTACTTTTTTAAGATTAACTATAAATAATAATTTTTTTATTTCAATAATTGGATCATTTTTAGTGGGTTTTTTGGTCAGTAAAAGATTAAGTTATTCAACTGAAAAAATTTTATTGAGTGGTTTTTTTTCTTGCTTTACATCCTTTAGTGGATTTATATATTTTTTGTACCAAATTTTAAATCAAGGGGATTGGATAAAATTTATAATTTTTTTTAATTTAATCATTATCGTTAATTTATTCACAATGCTTTTCGGGTTCTGGATAGGTAGAAAAATTACTTAGATTTCATATAATGGTGTTGTTACTTAGATAAGGGATTATATTTATGAAAGAAAATAATCTGGAAACAGTTTCATCGTTATCTTCAGATTTAAGTACAAGAGAAAATATTACTATTCAACTTGAGGAATTGCTCATCGCGGGAAATTATGATGAGGCAAAGCTACTTTTAGAGCCTTCTCAACCTGTTGATATTGCAGATGCTATTGGAAGCCTTCCACTAATATTGCAGGCATTAGCATTTCGATTATTAAAAAAAAATGAGGCAATTGAAGTTTATGAATATTTAGATCCAGTAGTTCAGCAAACTTTATTAGAAAGACTGCGCTCAGGAGAGGTTTTAGAAATCGTTGAAAAAATGTCTCCTGATGATAGAGTTCAACTTTTTGATGAATTACCTGCAAAAGTTGTACGCAAATTTTTGTCTGCTCTTAGTCCTGGAGAAAGGAAAGTAACAGCTGAATTACTTGGATATGAGCCTGAAACTGCCGGAAGATTAATGACAACTGAATTTATAGATCTTAAAGAGATGCAAACAGCAGCTGAGGCTCTTTCTTTAGTTAGAAAAAGAGCTCCATTTACTGAAACTATCTACAGCTTATATGTTACAGATAAAGAAAGGCACTTAACTGGTATCCTCTCTTTACGAGACCTTGTAACTGCTGATCCTTCTAAGCCAATTGGTCAGGTTATGACAAGAGATGTAGTTAATATCTCTACAAATACCAATCAAGAAGAGGTTGCTAGAGCAATACAAAGATATGATTTTTTAGCTCTGCCAGTCGTGGATAAAGAAAAAAGACTGGTTGGAATAGTAACTGTTGACGATTTAATTGATGTCATAGAACAAGAAGCAACAAGAGACATTTATGCAGCGGGGGCAGTACAACCAGGAGATGAAGATGATTATTTCCAAAGTAGTTTGTTAACGATTGCCCGAAGAAGAATTTTATGGTTATTAATTTTGGTTTTAGCAAATGGTTTAACGACAAAAGTTATAGCTATGAATGATCAAATATTAAAAGAAATAGTTTTATTAGCCGCATTTATTCCATTACTTATAGGTACTGGGGGAAATGTTGGTGCTCAAAGTTCAACTGTTGTTATTAGAGGTTTAAGTACTCAAAAATTGAAGTCTCTTGGTGCTATTAAGGCAGTAGTAAAGGAGGCAATAACAGGCGCTCTTTTGGGTGTTTTTATGATGCTTGTAATATTTCCCTTCGCTTGGTGGCAAGGAGAAGGCCCTCTAATAGCCTCTGCAGTGGGAATAAGTTTGATATCTATAACAACTTTAGCTGCTACGACTGGAGCGATTCTCCCTTTGTTATTTGACAAAATGAAATTGGATCCAGCCTTAATGTCCTCCCCGTTCATTACAACCGTAACTGATATTGCTGGTGTATTTATTTATCTCAGTACAGCAAAATGGCTATTAAACTCATCATTGACCTAAATTGACTAGGTATTTATTCTCATTTTTTTAAAAATGTGGATTTTTATGTTTAACTTTACATTTCTTAATGGTATTGTTTACAAAACATCATTTAACTTTCATGTCATCTGAAACAATAAGTGAAAATAAACTAACCTCCATCTCAAGTTTAAAAGCAAGTAATGATGTAGATCTTGTTCGATCATACTTGAGAGATATAGGAAGAGTTCCATTACTATCGCATGAGCAAGAAATTACTTTAGGTCGGCAAGTTCAAGAGTACATGCAAGTTGAAAGAGCAGAATTAGAAATTATTGAATTAACAGGAGATAAACCCAGTATTGATGAACTATCCACCAAATTAAACTTGTCTACTTCCGTAATAAAAAAAAGATTGAGAGCTGGACAGAGAGCTAAGGAAAGAATGGTTGCAGCAAACTTAAGATTGGTAGTAAGCGTTGCAAAAAAATATACAAAAAGAAATATGGAACTTTTAGATTTAATTCAGGAAGGAACTATAGGACTTGTTAGAGGAGTTGAAAAATTTGATCCAGCCAGAGGTTACAAATTTTCAACATATGCATATTGGTGGATCAGACAAGGCATTACAAGAGCAATAGCTGAAAAGAGTCGGGCGATTAGGTTGCCTATCCACATAACCGAAATGTTGAATAAGTTAAAAAAGGGTCAAAGAGAGCTCAGTCAAGAAATGTCTAGAACTCCAACTGTAAGCGAACTTGCGAAATACGTAGAGCTTCCAGAAGATGACGTTAAAGATTTAATGTGTAAAGCTGGGCAGCCAGTTAGTCTTGAAACCAAAGTTGGTGATGGTGAAGATACTGTTTTACTAGATTTGCTTGCAGGGGGTGAAGATTTGCCAGACGAACAAATAGAGATGGATTGTATGAGAGGTGATTTGCATTCTCTTTTACATCAATTGCCTGATCTTCAATGTAGAGTTTTAAGAATGAGATACGGAATGGATGGTGATGAGCCAATGTCTCTCACAGGTATAGGAAGGGTACTAGGAATAAGTAGAGATCGAGTAAGAAATCTAGAACGTGATGGTTTAAGAGGTTTGAGAAGACTTAGTGATAATGTAGAAGCTTACTTTGTTTCTTGAATAAATTCACATATTAACTTATTTGTTTTTTCAGGTTCTTCATCATGAGGACAATGACCAGCACCATGAATAATATCTAATCTTTTAATATTCCTGAATTGTTGCTTCCACTCTCTTGCTTCATTTAACGATTCCCAAGGATCTTTTTCTCCCCAAATCAATTGGATAGGAGCATCAACCTTATCGAAAAGGTCAGTAGCAAGATAGTCATTAAATAAGTTAATAAAACCACGAAATGCTTCTTTAGAGTTTTTTCTTTGAGAGGGTTTATAAAGTATTTCAATTAATTCTTCATCGATATTTTTTCCTGAAGGGTAAGCTTGTTCAAGTATTTTCTTTATAACTTTTGGATTAGCAGCCCTGGTAAAAAGCGTATTACTAATTACTCTTTGTCTGACTATCGTTTTAAGGACGGGTCTCAGTAGATTCATTAAGATATCGCTTTGTTTTAATCGTTTATCGTCCATAGTTCTTTGTGCGCAATCAATCAAAATGACGCCTTTACAATGATCTTTGAGGATTTCAGCAGCTTTTAATGCAATAACACCACCAATTGAATTTCCTACCAAGTAAACAGGAGATTTTATTACCTCTGAACAAAATGTTGATATTTGATTACCCCATAAGTCAAATGAATATTTAATTGAGTTTTTTTTATCAGGTTCGTAATTTAATAAAGCACTGGGCTGACTGCTTTGTCCAAATCCTAATAAGTCAATTGCGTAGCAGTTAGAAAATTTACCAAGAAAATCTTGATTATGTCTCCAATGATTTTTTGATGCCCCGAATCCATGAACTAATAAAATTTTAATATTTTTCTCAGAAGTATTATTTTTTGATAAAGACCAAGAAATTTCCCAATTTTTCCATTTCCAAGTTTCAGATTTATTCAAAGACACTCTTAATATGCTGTTGATTAAACTTTAATTCAAAAAAAAATTATTTGTTTTTAATAAATTATTCTTAGTTAAGAATAAAAGTTTATTGATGAAAAAGAAAAAGGTCATATGTATTGGAGAGGCTTTAATTGATAGAATCAGAAATAAGTCAAATCAAGGATTTACAGATTTTTTGGGTGGTGCGCCTGCAAATGTTGCTTGTGCATTAAGTAAATTAAAAATAGATTCAATATTTATAGGACGTTTAGGTAGTGATGATTATGGAAAAAAATTTATTAAGCAATTTAATGAATTAAACGTTAATTTAGATTTCTTGCAATTGGATAATGATTCATCTACTCGCGTGGTTAATGTAGATAGAGATCAATTTGGAGAACGTTTTTTTTCAGGCTTTGAGGAAAGTTCTTATTCATGTTTTGCAGACGAAGTTCTTAGTAAGCAATTAATCGAAGAACAAATTTTAAATTTGGAGAAATCTTTTCTAGAAACAAAATATTTGGTTACAGGAACGATCTTATTATCATCTCAAATGTCATCAGAGACTATTTTTTTTCTTCTTCAAAAGGCTAAAGAATTTGATGTCAAAATAGTTATTGATTTGAATTGGAGAGAGGTCTTTTGGGATCATTCAAGTTTTTCATCAGAAATTAATCAAGCCGCTAGAGTTAACTTAATCAAGAAATTTTTAAATCATGCAGATGTTTTAAAACTTGCTAAGGAGGAAGCATCTTTGTTCTTTGATGATGTAAACCCCTATCTAATATCTCAACAATTGTCTAATAAACCAGATGTAATAATAACTGATGGAAAAAATCCCGTTGTATGGTACATAAATGGTTCGCAGGGAATTACCGAAACTCCAACTTCGCAAAAAATTGTTGATACAACTGGGGCAGGTGATGCTTTTTTAGCTGGCTTAATTTCAAAATTAATTTCTTCTGGTTATCCTTCAAATGAAATAGAGATAGAAGATTGCATTAATTTTGCAAGTGCTTGTGGTTTATTAACTTGTCTTGGTGAAGGCGCCATCGAGCGACAGCCATATTATGAGAATGTTAATAAATTTTTAGGATCTCTTATTTCGTAATGTCTTCCGTAATTTTTTGCATAACTAATTTCTATTTTCCAGAAATTTTGGATAACTGGTTCTATTAACTCTGGCCATTCAATAACTAAAATAGCTTGTTTTTGTATTGCCTCTTCTTCTTCTGAAAAAAAAACTTCTTTTGCTAAAGAAACATTTTCTAACCTATATAAATCAAGGTGAATTAGCGGAATTTTTCCGGAGTTATAGTGATGCGATAAAGCAAATGTGGGGCTTGTAATATCCTCAGAGATTAATAAGCCTTTCGCAATCCCTTGCACAAATGAAGTTTTCCCGGCCCCAATTGGACCTTGTAATAAAACAATCGATTGGGGATTTAAATTGTGTGAGAGTTTTATTCCTAAATCTAAAGTCTCTTTTAAATTCTCAACAAACACAAATTTATACAAAAATCACTTATAGTTTAGTTGGTATAGTTTCCGATAGAAATGGTTATTGCAAATTCAGTTAAAACATCAACACCGAAATTCGTCATTTCTGATATTTCACTATCAGATTTTGGTCGTAAAGAAATTAAAATTGCCGAAACGGAAATGCCAGGATTAATGGCACTTAGGGATAAATATCAATCTGAAAAGCCACTAAAAGGTGCAAAAATTGCTGGAAGTCTTCATATGACTATTCAGACAGCAGTCTTAATAGAAACTCTCGTTGATCTTGGTGCAGAAGTGAAATGGGCTTCATGCAATATTTTTTCAACTCAAGATCATGCAGCTGCAGCTATCGCAGATCAAGGAATTTCTGTATTTGCAAAAAAAGGTGAGACTCTTGATGAATATTGGCAATATACCCACTATATCCTTGATTGGGGTTCAGACTCACCAAATATGATTCTTGATGATGGGGGAGATGCAACTGGTTTATTGATACTCGGTAGTAAAGCAGAAAAAGATTTATCTGTTTTAGATAATCCTAGTAACGAAGAAGAAATTGCTTTATTCAACTCTATTAGGTCTAAGCTGGAAAATGATAGTGAATTCTACTCTAGAATTAAGAGTAATATCATTGGTGTCACTGAAGAAACTACAACGGGAGTTGCGAGACTTTATCAACTTCAAAAGCAAAATGCTTTACCTTTTCCAGCTATAAATGTTAATGATTCAGTGACAAAAAGCAAATTTGATAATTTATATGGCTGTAGAGAATCTTTAGTTGATAGTATCAAGCGTGCTACCGATGTAATGATTGCTGGCAAAACTGCATTAGTAATGGGTTTTGGAGATGTAGGTAAAGGTTCAGCACAGTCATTAAGAGGACTTGGTGCTATTGTAAAAGTTGCAGAAGTCGATCCAATTTGTGCACTCCAAGCAGCCATGGAAGGTTACAGCGTCGTCAGGTTAGAAGATATTGTTGAAGATATAGATATATTTGTTACTGCCACCGGTAACTATCAAGTAATAACCCATGAAAATTTAGTCAAAATGAAAGATGAGGCTATAGTTTGTAATATTGGCCACTTTGATAATGAGATTGATGTTGCCTCTTTAAGGAATTATCAATGGGAAAATATTAAGCCGCAAGTTGATCACATAACTTTACCGAGCGGAAACAAAATTATTCTTTTAGCAGAAGGTAGATTAGTAAATCTAGGATGTGCAACTGGACATCCTAGTTTTGTTATGAGTAATTCATTTACTAACCAAGTATTAGCTCAAATTGAACTTTTCAATAAGTCAGAGCAATATGCTAAAGAAGTTTATGTGCTACCAAAATATCTTGATGAAATGGTTGCTAGATTACATTTAGACAAAATAGGCGCTAAATTAACAACGTTAACTAAAGAACAAGCTGATTATATTAATGTTTCGGTTGAGGGACCATATAAACCAGAACTTTATAGATACTAAGTTTGAGTTTAATTTTTGCAAATTTTCTTACCTCGATTCCTGATTATATAAATTTGGCAGTCGAGAAAAATTCGGCTGTTGCATACCTTACTATATGTTTGGCTATGTTTTTAGAGAATATAATTCCCCCAATCCCATCAGAAATAATAATGCCCTTGGGTGGCTTTTTCGTTTATCAACAAAAATTAAACTTCTACATTTTAATTTTCTGGGGTTTATTGGGTACAATACTAGGGTCATTGCCTTGGTATTACTTGGGCAGATTAGTAAATGAAAAAAGGCTTTCAAATTTTCTTGATAATAAAGGCAAATACTTGGGAATTTCTTCTAAAGATTTAATTAAAAGTAAGATGTGGTTTGAAAAATATGGAGTTTCTTTGGTGTTTTGGGGACGATTAGTGCCAGGTATAAGAACGTTAATTTCAGTACCAGCTGGCATAGAACTTATGCCAGTAAGAAAATTTTTGATTTGGACTACATTTGGTAGTTTTATATGGGTAGCACTTCTCACTTATGCAGGCTTTTTATTCGGTGAAAATTATCCACTTATTAAAACTTATTTAGATCAAATCAAGTTTTTTGTAAAGCCAATTTTAATTTTACTTTTCTTATATTTTTTGATCAAACTAATTGATAGATTTATAAAGAAAAATAGGGCTTAAAAGGGGATTTCACTTGAACTACTATTATTGGAATATTGATTATTGTCAGATTCTTTTCGGGAGCTAAGTAAGTTTAATCTATCTACCCTCACAACTGGTTTATATCTATCTTCACCAGTATTTTTATCTTTCCAACTATCAATTTTAAAGCTTCCTGTAATTCCAATTAAAGAACCTTTTTTAACGTAATCTGCGGCAATTTGCGCTTGCTTACCCCATATTTCTAAATTAAACCAGTCTGGTTCTTCATCTCTGCTTCTTCTGTTAACTGCAAGTGTGAAATTAGCTACGATACTACCAGATTCAAAATATCTGACATCTGGCTCTCTTCCTGCTCTGCCAACTAGATTAATAGTGTTAATTTCCATAATTTTTTTTTTTATAATACTCATATTTCCAGATTTTGCTCAAAGTTTTGCGTGCTATTCATAACTAAATGCCAGAATTATTAGAGCTTACATAAAAATAGATATATTATTTATAAAAGAACTTTTATTGTGATTTTTAACAGATTTAAATTTTCTAGAGATATTGGCATAGATTTGGGAACTGCCAATACTTTAATACATGTTTCAGGAAAGGGCGTCGTTTTACAAGAGCCTTCCGTGGTAGCTATGGATTTAGAGGAAGGGATTCCATTAGCTGTTGGTAAAGAAGCAAAATTAATGCTTGGAAGAACCCCTGGCAATATAAGAGCCGTAAGACCGCTGAGGGATGGAGTTATCGCAGATTTTGATGCTGCAGAACAAATGATAAAAACATTTATTCAAAAATGTAACGAAGGTAAGGGGATTGTAGCTCCAAGAATAGTGATTGGTATTCCAAGCGGAGTTACTAGTGTAGAGCGAAGAGCAGTAAGAGAAGCTGGATTAGCTGGAGCTAGAGAGGTTCACTTAATTGATGAACCTGTTGCAGCAGCAATAGGAGCATCACTACCAGTAACTGAGCCAATTGGAACTATGATTGTAGATATTGGTGGAGGTACTACTGAGGTTGCAGTATTAAGTTTAGGTGGAACTGTATTGAGTGAATCTGTTCGAATAGCTGGAGATGAAATAAATGAGTCAATTGCGCTATATCTTAAAAAAGTTCACAATTTAGTTGTTGGAGAGAGAACTGCAGAAGATATCAAAATTAAAATTGGATCTGCATTTCCAGATGATGATTTTGATAAAACTACCTTTGAAGTTAGAGGTTTACATCTTTTATCCGGTCTACCTAGATCAGTCACTTTGACATCAGGAGAAATCAGAGAAGCTATGGCTGAAACACTGGGCAAGATAGTTGAAGCTGTAAAAAGAACTTTAGAGAGAACTCCACCTGAACTTGCTGCAGATATTGTTGATAGGGGTATTATGCTTGCAGGAGGTGGAGCCTTAGTTAGAGGCATTAATGATTTGTTGAGCGATGAAACCGGAATTTTTACACACATAGCAGAAAATCCATTGCTTTGTGTAGTTAATGGTTGTGGGGAGGTTCTGGATGATTTTAAAAAACTTAAAAGAGTTGTTGATACTCCAGATTTTATTAGGAACGCGATAAGAGATTAATAATATGTTCGATATCCGACGAATTTCCTCTAGTCGTTGGTGGCATAAAAAGAAAAGTTGGATATTTTTGGGAATTTTTTTATTTTTAGTCTTTGTAAGGCTTTCAAAAGGAACTTTATATAAAGATTTTTTTTACTTTATTTCAAAGCCGTTTTGGCCGGGTCAATTTCAAAAAGAAGTTATCCTCAAGAGCATAGACCAAGAGTCTTTAATAAAATTAAATCTCATTAAAAAGGATAATATAAGATTGCGTAAAATTTTATCTCTTCAAGAATCATCTAATAATGACAATATTTCAGCAGCAGTTATTTCGAGAAAAACAGGAGGTTGGTGGAGACAAATAATTTTAAACAAAGGTTCGAAAGATGGAGTGGAAATTGGTAATATTGTTATTGGTCCAGGTGGATTATTAGGGAGAGTAAACAATACTTCTATATTTACTTCTTCAGTAATATTATTAACTTCTCCAGAGAGTAAATTAGGAGTATGGGTTGATAGAAGTCAAACTAATGGAGTACTGGTTGGTTCAGGAGATGATCATCCTATTCTAGTTTTGTATTCAAAAAATGCTGATATAAAAGTTGGAGATTTTGTATCATCCTCTCCTGCTAGTTCTTTATTACCTCCAAATATCCCCATTGGAATTGTCCAATCTATAGATAAGACATTGGAATCAAAAAAAACGGCAAAAATTTCGCTTTTAGCAAAACCTAACGTAATTGATTGGGTCCAAATTTTGAGAACAAATACTTAATGAATAAATTTTTTACAAACAAATTATCCATATTAAGCTTCATTTTTATCCCAATTATTTTTTTGTGGCATCCTAATTGGCTTGGATTTTTAGGAGTTCAGCCATATTGGCCGTTATTTTGGTTATTGCCCTGGTCTATGATTAATGGATCAGTTAATGGATCAGTATTTGGTTTGTTTTTAGGTCTAATTTTAGATTCTTTAACTTTAGATAATAATTTTTCTCAAATACCAGGCTTAATGTTTTGTGGATTTTTGTTTGGGAGAATTAAATTAAATAATGATATTTTGGTGGGTCATTTTAGGCATGGTCTGATTTGTTCTTTTGGAAGTTTTTTATGCGGGACTCTACATCTTTCACAAATTTTGTTTAAAAATTTTTCAGATAGTAATTCTTTAATGTTTATTTCAGGCATTAAAAATATCTTAGCTGAAGTTTTTTTGACAGGTTTGTTCGCTCCTTTTATTTGCTCTCAACTTTTGAGAATGTTTAAACTTTCAAGAATAAAATTGAATTAATAAATTTTTTCAAAAATCAAAAAGTGCCTTGAAAAATTTAATCTTCAAATTATTTTAAATTTTTTTCAACATGCGTAATATCTCTATGAGGGTTCGTAATGTTATATTTTTAATTGTTAGAATAAATATTCAAGCAATAGTTCTTTGCTTTGAAATATCGAGAAATCTTTTTTAACTATGTCAAAAGCAAGAATTTTAGTTGTTGATGATGAACCAGCAGTTTTGAAGGTATTAGTTACCAGGCTTCAACTCGCTGGGTATCAAGTTTATTCAGCCACTAATGGCGAAGAAGCTCTTGAGTCTTTCCACAGAGATTCTCCAGATTTGATAGTTCTTGATGTAATGCTTCCAAAAATGGATGGATTTGCTGTTTGTAGAAGAATTAGAGCTGAATCAGTAGTACCAATAATATTCTTAACCGCTCTAGAGGCTATTTCAGAGAGAGTGGCGGGATTGGATTTAGGAGCTGATGATTACTTATCTAAACCATTTAGCCCAAAAGAGTTAGAGGCTAGAATAGCTACAATTTTGAGAAGAATGGGCCCAAGTATATCGGTTACTGAAACCAAAGAAGTTCCCTCAGGTAAGGGAGTTATGAAGTTTGGAAGTTTAGTTGTTGATACTAATCGCAGACAAGTTTCTAGAGCTGGAGATAGAATTAGCTTAACTTATACTGAATTTAGTCTCTTAGAATTATTATTTGATGAGCCTGGCAAAGTTGTCCCGCGAGCAGAAATATTAGAACAGCTTTGGGGTTATCCTCCTCGCAGAGCTGCAGATTTAAGAGTTGTAGATGTATACGTTGCGAGATTAAGAGGTAAGTTGGAACCTGATCCAAGAAATCCAGAATTAATATTAACTGTTAGAGGGATTGGGTACGCGTCTCAGAGAGTTGGTGAAACAGCACCATCTTTGGCAAGTTGAGCCATAGTCTGATAATTTTATTAAATAAAACAAATATATTTAAATAAATTTTGTCTGAAATAAAAGAAGCGCGCTTACAAAAAGCTAGTTCACTCGTTAGTAAAGGATTTGCTTCTTACGCGCAGAGTTTTAGGGTATCACATACTACTAGTTTTCTTATTCAAGAATTTGATTATTTAGAAAATGGTCAAGAGGAAGACTTCAATGTTTCTCTTGCTGGTAGGGTAATGGCAAAAAGGGTCATGGGTAAAATTGCCTTTTTTACAATAAGCGATCAAGAAGGTCAGATTCAGCTTTATCTAGATAAAAGGATTGTTGATTTAAATTTAGAAAAACAAAAATTACTTTCTTTTGAAGATCTCAAAGAAATAGTTGATATTGGTGATTGGATAGGCGTACACGGAACTATTAAAAAAACTAATAAAGGTGAGCTTTCAATTAAAGTAGAAAAATGGGAAATGTTATCCAAATCATTACAACCTTTGCCAGATAAATGGCATGGATTGACTGATATTGAAAAAAGATATAGACAACGTTATCTAGATTTAATAGTGAATCCTCACTCTAAAAATGTATTTAAGACAAGAGCAAAATGTATAAGTTTTATCAGAAAATGGTTAGATAATAGAAATTTTTTAGAGATAGAGACTCCAATTCTGCAATCTGAAGCAGGGGGTGCAGAAGCAAGACCATTTATAACTCATCACAATACATTAGATATTCCGCTTTATCTAAGAATAGCGACAGAATTACATTTAAAAAGAATGGTTGTTGGAGGATTTGAGAAAGTATATGAATTGGGAAGAATCTTCCGTAATGAGGGTATAAGTACGAGACATAATCCTGAATTTACTTCAGTTGAAATTTATGAAGCCTATTCTGATTATGTCGATATGATGAATTTAACTGAAGAATTAATTAAAAATATTTTAACTGATATGTGTGGGTCTTTAATTATTAATTATCAAAATAAAGAAATTGATTTTTCTAAACCTTGGTTAAGAATCTCCATGAAAGATATTGTTAAAAAATATACAGGGATTGATTTTGATTCATTCAGTGGAGACTTTCTAGCAGCAAAAAAAGCGGTTAAAAATTTAAATGTTGATTTCTCTAATAAAGTAAATACTATTGGAAGACTTTTAAATGAGGTCTTCGAGCAAAAAGTTGAATCAAAACTTATAGAACCCACTTTTGTTATCGATTATCCTGTTGAAATTTCTCCTTTAGCTAGGCCTCATTTTGATAATAAAGAAATAGTTCAGAGATTTGAACTATTCATTGTTGGGCGAGAGCTTGCAAATGCGTTTAGTGAGCTAATAGATCCAGTTGATCAAAGAGAAAGAATGGAATTACAGCAATCTCTTAGAGATAAAGGGGATCTGGAGGCTCACTGTATAGATGAAGATTTCTTGAATGCTTTAGAGATTGGCATGCCGCCTACTGGAGGATTAGGCATTGGTATTGATAGGTTAATTATGTTAATTACTAACAGTGCATCAATTAGAGATGTAATCCCTTTCCCATTGTTAAAACCAGAAATATCTTCCCAAAAAAGTGAAAAATTACCCTTGAATGAAGTAAAATAAATTAATAATCCAATACGAAATTTTTTAAATGAGTGGTGAACGTGTTGGTTTCCGTTTCAAACACGCGGATGCAGTAGTTAAAAGAAATCCTCAAGGCCGATCAAGAAGAGGGTGGGTTATTGAACCAGTAGAGCAAACTACAAGTAGGGGCACAAAAATGCCTGCATATAAAATTCGCTGGAGAGATAGTGAGAGGCCTGAAACTGTATTACAGCATATGTTAATTGCAGATCCAGATCCTTCTCCACCTCCAAGTTCAGTCAGTTTAGATTGATAGTCTCAATAATTATGGATAATATTTTTATCTTTTTAGTGCAGAGTTGATTTCCTTTTTTATACTTTTTTGTTTTTCTTCTTGTCGTTTGTCATGTAATTTCTTCCCTTTTCCGACTCCTAAAGTTATTTTTATCCATGAACCTTTTAAATAAAGAGATAATGGAATAATAGTCATTCCTTTTTTTTCAGCATTAGATTT
The DNA here is from genome assembly GCF_902536725.1 of uncultured Prochlorococcus sp. Classification (GTDB taxonomy): domain Bacteria; phylum Cyanobacteriota; class Cyanobacteriia; order PCC-6307; family Cyanobiaceae; genus Prochlorococcus_A. The sequence goes on along the minus strand of NZ_CACAYO010000003.1, from coordinate 25,413 downwards.
CATTTTTATTATCTCTTTTTTATGTAATAGTAACTTTCTATTTCTTAATGGATCATGATTAAAGAAAGATCCCACATTTGAATGTGGTGAAATGTGAACATTTAATAATAAGATCTCACCATCTCTGAATGAACAGTATCCGTCTCTTAAATTTGCTTTTCCGTTTCTGATGGACTTTACTTCAGTCCCTAAAAGCTCAATTCCAGCTTCGATTGTCTCAGATATAGCATATTGAAATTTTGCATATCTATTCTCAGCTAGAAGTTTAAAATTATTTGCTTTATGAGTATTTCTTTTTACTTTTTTGGAATTTTTTGCCATTTTAGTTGTAAAAAATCTTTCTACTCAGAACAATTGCAATTAACCTTTCATTATGGCAATAATATCTTCCAATATAGGCGATAATGACTTTTCTCTTCGCAAAAAAGAGCTAAGGTTAGTTGACTCAAAAATCATTCCAGAAGAAAAGAAAAAAAATAATCTGAACTTAGCCAGGCCTCTTACTTTGAGAGAATTTATTGGCCAAGAACAACTGAAATCTTCTTTAAGAATAGCTATAGATGCTTCCATTTTTAGAAAAGAACCTTTGGAACATACTCTTTTATATGGACAGCCTGGTCTAGGTAAGACGACTCTTGCTTTTTTGATAGCCCATGAATTGCATACAAAATGTAAGATAGCGTCTGCACCAGCAATTGAAAGACCAAGAGATATTGTAGGTTTACTTCTTGGATTAAAAGAGGGAGAAGTTTTATTTATTGATGAGATACATCGCTTAAATAGGTTAACTGAAGAGTTGTTGTATTCTGCAATGGAGGATTTTAGACTCGACTTAACTATGGGTGCTAATAGAGGAACCCGTTGCAGAACAATTAATCTTCCTAGGTTTACTCTGATTGGCGCGACAACTAAATTAGCCTCAATAAGTGCACCTCTAAGACATAGATTTGGTATATCTCAAAAAATTGAATTTTATACTTATGATGAATTAAAACAAATTATTGTTAATTTCTCCCGATTAATAAACCTCAATTTAGATGATGAAGCATCTTATAATTTAGCAAAAATATCTCGAGGGACTCCAAGAATTGCTTTAAGGTTATTAAGACGAGTGAGAGATTATGCTCAAGTTGTTATGAAAACTAATACTATCTCCGTTAATTTAATAAAAAAAGCCTTAAATTCTTACCAAATAGACGAAAAAGGATTGGATTCTTTAGATAGAAACTATTTATCTTTTATTAACCAAAACAATAATATTCCAACTGGCCTTGATTCAATTGCGGCAGGCTTGGGTGATGATTCTTCAATGTTAGAATTTGTAGTTGAGCCCTATCTCATCAAAATTGGTTTCCTCACTAGAACTCCTAGAGGAAGATTGCTTACTGCTTTAGGAAAAAAGTACATTGATTCAAAAAATGATAACTTTTAGAAAAGTTAAGGTTTATTTATTATTAATTTTTATTTTTTTGAATATTTTTTATATTGCACCATGCTATTCATTATCTTTGAGAGGTGATTTGTTTAAAAATGCATTAGATCTAAGTTCAGACGGAAAATTTAATCTCGCTTTACAAAAATGGAATCAATATCTCGATTCTTATCCTGATGATGCTGCAGGTTTTAGCAATAGAGGTAACGTAAGACTTGTTATGGGAGATGTTAAGGGATCAATAGATGACCAAAATAAGGCAATAAGTTTGAATCCTGGTGAAATAGATCCTTACATCAACAGGGGAATCGCAGAGGAAGCATTGGGTTTATGGTCGCAAGCAAAAAAAGATTATATTTTCGTTATTTCGCAAGATAGTGAAAACTTCTCTGCATTATATAATTTGGCTAATGTAGAAGGATCTACTTCACATTGGGATAAAGCAAGAGATTTATTTTCAAAAGCTGCTTTATATAATCCTGGATTTGCCATGGCTAGGTCAAGTGTAGCTTTAGCAGATTTTCAGTTGGGGAATATTGATGAATCTGAAAAAGAATTAAAAAAATTAATAAGACGTTATCCAACTTTTGCAGATGCTAGGGCAGCTTTAACAGCATTGAATTGGTCTAAGGGTGAATCTGGGAAAGCAGAAAGTAATTGGATAGCGGTAACTGAATTAGATCCTAGATATGGTGATGAAGAATGGCTTAAAACAATAAGAAGATGGCCTCCACAACCAATTAAAGATTTAATGAACTTTATCGATTTAAAATAAGTAATGAATAGAGATCAGTTTCATAACAAAATTGATTCGTTTAATGATGAATTAATTAATTTAAGAAGACATATCCATGCACATCCCGAATTAAGTGGACTTGAAAATCAAACAGCAATTTTGATCAGTGGTTTTTTAAAAAATATTGGTTGGAATGTTAGAGAATCTATTGGCAGAACTGGAGTTTTAGCTGATTTTGGGCCCGTAGAAAACGGTCTTATAGGCTTAAGAGTGGATATGGATGCATTGCCAATATTTGAGGAAACTAAACTAAGTTTTTCTTCAAAAGTAGATGGTGTTATGCATGCCTGTGGTCACGATTTGCACATTTCGATTGGATTGGGCGTGGCAAAAATTATTAAGGATTTAGAACTAAATTTTGGGACTCGGATAATTTTTCAGCCAGCTGAAGAAATTGCAAGTGGAGCTAGATGGATGATTAAGGATGGTGCAACTAATGGTTTAACCCATATTTTAGGAGTTCATGTCTACCCCGATTTATCCGTAGGGACTATTGGCATTAAAGAGGGAAGTTTAACTGCAGCTGCTGGAGAACTTAATGTTGAGATTAAAGGAAAATCTGGCCATGGTGCTCGACCTCATGAAGGAGTTGATGCAATTTGGGCAGCCTCTAAAGTTGTATCGGGAATTCAAGAATCAATAACACGGAAGTTAGATCCCTTAGATCCTGTAGTAATAACTTTTGGGAAAATAAATGGTGGTAATGCATTTAATGTTCTTGCAGAAAAGGTTAATTTAATTGGTACAGTTAGATGCACTAATCGTGAAGTATTTACGAATATTGGTAATTGGCTAAATGAAAATATTACTTCTTTAGCTAATGGTTGCGGAGCTGAAGCAAAAGTAAGATTTAGAGAAATCACTCCGGCAGTTAATAATAATTCTGAAATTAATAGAGTCTTCAGGGATTCGGGAATTAAGGTTTTGGGTCAAGAAAATGTTATCGAATTACAAAAACCATCACTAGGAGCTGAGGATTTTGCTGAATTCTTAAATGATATCCCAGGAGCTATGTTTAGGCTTGGCGTTTCTAACTCAAATGGATGTGCTCCTCTTCATAGTTCTAAATTTGATCCGGATGAAAGAGCGATTGCCGTTGGAATTAAAGTTATAACAGAATCCATAGTAAAATTAAACAATGAAAAAATTAATACTATTGGTAGATGAAAACTAATCAAAAATTTATTTTATCTTTTGTGGCTCCTTTCATGATCTTTATATCTTCTATGGGGTTGATATTTAGAGATAATACCAAGAAGATTTTTTATTTACCTATTGGCTTAATGGGGATCGTAATTATTTTGGAACGGGTTATTAGCAGACAATTGGATAGAAAAGATATTTTAAACAAGATAAAGTCTTATAAGAAAAGTTAAATAAATTATTTTATTTATTTTCACGCAATATGAGATGACTATTTTTTAGAAAAGAGCTATTAATAAGATTAATACTAGGGGTGCTAAGAAATTTTAACTTAGCTGAGATCATACCCTTTGAACCTGAATCATTAATTTTGATGCAGGGAAGTGGAGCTTTGATCAAACTTTAGTAATAACACTTTTTAAAATTAGGAAATTATGAGAAGTTCTTGGATTAAGCCTCGCCTTGGGAAAGACAATGTAACTCAGATGAACTTTGCGAGAAACGGATATATCACTGAAGAAATGGATTTTGTTGCAAAAAAAGAGAATCTGCCTCCTTCTTTAATAATGGAAGAGGTGGCAAGAGGAAGATTAATTATTCCAGCTAATATTAATCATTTGAATCTTGAGCCAATGTCTATAGGCATTGCTTCTCGATGCAAAGTTAATGCCAATATTGGTGCTTCCCCCAATGCAAGTGATATCAATGAAGAAGTAGAAAAGCTCAAACTAGCTGTTAAATATGGTGCTGATACGGTTATGGATCTTTCTACGGGAGGAGTAAATTTAGATGAAGTGCGGCAAGCAATTATTCAAGAATCTCCTGTTCCCATAGGAACTGTTCCTGTTTATCAAGCTTTAGAAAGTGTACATGGTTCAATCGATAGACTAACAGAAGACGATTTTCTGCATATTATTGAAAAACATTGCCAGCAGGGAGTAGATTATCAAACTATTCATGCTGGTCTATTAATAGAGCATTTACCAAAAGTTAAAGGAAGAATCACTGGAATTGTCAGTAGAGGGGGAGGAATTTTAGCTCAATGGATGTTACATCATTTTAAGCAAAACCCCCTCTATACAAGGTTTGATGATATTTGTGAGATTTTTAAGAAATATGATTGTACTTTTTCTTTAGGAGATTCACTAAGGCCTGGATGTCTGCATGATGCTTCTGATGATGCTCAACTAGCTGAATTGAAGACCTTAGGTAAGCTTACTCGAAGAGCATGGGAACATAATGTTCAAGTAATGGTAGAAGGTCCTGGTCATGTTCCTATGGATCAAATTGAGTTTAATGTGAGAAAGCAAATGGAAGAATGTTCAGAAGCTCCTTTTTATGTACTTGGTCCATTGGTAACAGATATTTCTCCAGGTTATGACCATATATCCAGCGCTATTGGGGCGGCGATGGCAGGGTGGTATGGAACTTCTATGTTATGTTATGTTACCCCAAAAGAACATCTTGGTCTCCCAAATTCAGAAGATGTACGAGAAGGATTAATTGCTTATAAAATAGCTGCTCATGCTGCTGATATAGCAAGACATAGAGCTGGCGCTCGTGATCGAGATGATGAACTTAGTCATGCAAGGTATAACTTTGATTGGAATAAACAATTTGAACTTTCATTAGATCCAGAAAGGGCAAAGCAGTACCACGATGAGACATTACCTGAAGAAATCTTTAAAAAGGCTGAGTTTTGTTCAATGTGTGGCCCAAAACATTGTCCAATGAATTCAAAGATTTCAGATGAATCTCTTGATCAGTTAAAAGATAAACTTGAAGAATGTAATACTTCAGTTTAGATATCAATTATTACTAGTTATAGAATTTCCTTTGTCTTATTAACTACGTTTTCGACTGTAAATCCAAAATTTTTCATACATTCTCCACCTGGTGCTGATGCACCAAACCTGTCCATAGTAATACAAATTCCATCAAACCCTGTATATTTATGCCATCCAAATGAATGGGCAGCTTCTACCACAACTCTTTTTTTCACACTACTAGGTAAAACACTTTCTCTGTAAGATTCTTCTTGCTCTTCGAAAAGTTCTACACATGGCATAGAAACAACTCTAACTTTTTTACCTAAGCTTGAAATTTCCTTACCTGCTTCAATGCAAAGATTCAGTTCGCTTCCAGTTCCAATAAATATTAGATCTGGTGTTCCCTCGCAATCGGAAACTACATATCCTCCTAGGGCAACTTTGTCGATCGAAGTATTTTCTTGATTTGGCATGCCTTGTCTACTTAAACAAAGAGCAGAAGGTCTTTTTCGATTTTGAATAGCAAGCTTATAAGCTCCACTTGTCTCATTTCCATCTCCTGGTCTGAAAACTAGCATATTTGGCATGGCACGAAGAGAAGGGATGGTTTCAATAGGTTGATGTGTAGGGCCGTCTTCTCCTACTCCAATTGAGTCATGGGTTAATACATAGATCACTCCTAGTTCGCTTAATGCCGAAAGCCTCATTGAACCTCTCATATAATCAGCGAAAACGAGGAAGGTTCCACCATAAGGAATAAGACCACTATTGTGATAGGCAATTCCATTAAGTACAGCTGCCATTGCATGCTCTCGCACACCAAAGTGCAAATATCTTTTTTCAGGACTATGAGGTTGGAATGATCCGGATTCTCCCTTGATATCTGTGTAGTTAGAGTGAGTTAAATCTGCGGAACCACCAATTAATTCAGGTAGGTTAGGTCCTAAAGCACCTAAACATATTTGCGAATGCTTTCTGGTGGCTAACCCTTTATCTTCAGGTGTATAAGAAGGGAGATCTGAGTCCCAATTCTCAGGTAATTGTCCTTTTAACATTCTGTTTAACTCCCTGCCTTCAGAGGGATATTTGCTTTGATATTCTTCAAATTTTGAATCCCATTCTTTCTCTAAGGTTTCGCCTTTGTCTATTGATTTTCTAAAATGCGCATATACTTCATCTGGTATTTTAAATGGAGGATATTCCCAATTTAGAAACTCTCTAGTTAACGCAGCCTCTTCTTCTCCAACAGCTGCTCCATGAATTCCAGCAGTATCTGACTTATTGGGCGAACCATAACCTATTGTTGTAGAAATTTTTATAATTGAAGGTTTGTCTGCGATTAATTTTGCTTTTTCGATAGCTTCAGTTATTCCTTTAACATCATGATTGCCGTCTTCAACATGTTGAACATGCCATCCATAAGCTTCGTATCTTTTTAAAACATCTTCGGTGAAAGACACGTCGGTTCGCCCATCAATTGTAATTTGATTATCGTCATAAAGTGCAATTAATTTTCCAAGTTTAAGGTGACCAGCTAGTGAGCAGGCCTCTGAGGCGATACCTTCTTGATTACAGCCGTCACCCATTATAACGTAAGTATAGTGATCAACGATATTGCAATCAGGTTTATTAAATTTAGCTGCTAAATGTGTTTCAGCTATTGCTAAACCTACAGCATTTGAAATTCCAGCTCCAAGAGGACCAGCTGTAACCTCAACACCTTCAGTTTCGAATGTTTCTGGATGTCCGGGAGTTTTTGATCCCCATTGCCTAAATTCTTTAATATCTTCTATAGAAACTGATTTATATCCTGTCAAATGAAGCAAAGAATATAACAACATACAGCCATGACCAGCTGATAACACAAAACGGTCTCTATTGAACCATTTTGGATTATTGGGGTTGTGATTAAGAATGTTTTGCCATAATGCATAACCCATAGGAGCACACCCCATTGGTAATCCAGGATGTCCACTATTAGATTTATTGACTGCATCCACAGCAAGCATTCTTATACTATTTACACAAAGTGATTCTAATGAAACAGATGCAGCGACCATTGTTTTAAAATAAGTTAAGTTGGAATACAGAATTGGTTGTCTTCAATTCATTTTGCTAAAAGCAAGGCAAACATTGTGACCACCAAAGCCGAAAGAATTAGAAAGAGCAACTCCTACTTGAGCTTCTCTCGCATTATTTGGTACATAATCAAGATCACATTCAGGATCAGGATTGACGTAGTTAATTGTAGGAGGGATAAAATTATGTGTCAAAGAAAGTATACAAGCTACAGCTTCTATACCTCCTGAGCCTCCTAGAAGATGACCTGTCATCGACTTAGTAGAGCTTACAGGAATGAGGTAGGATCTGTCTCTAAAAATAGATTTAATTGCAGAAGTTTCATTTTTATCATTTGCTGATGTGCTTGTCCCATGAGCATTTATGTAATCAACTTTTTCAAGGCTAAGAGAACCGTCTTCAATTGCCAGTTTTATAGCTTTAGCGCCTCCAACTCCTTCTGGAGATGGAGCAGTAATGTGATGAGCATCACATGTTGTTCCATATCCAATTATTTCGGCATAGATTCTTGCATTTCTTTTTTGCGCATTTTCTAAAGTTTCTAAAACAAGAATTCCAGATCCCTCACCAATAACAAATCCATCTCTTTCTGCATCAAAAGGCCTGCTAGCAGTTTTGGGACTTTCATTTCTGAAAGATAGAGCTTTGGCACTGGCGAAACCAGCTACTCCGAGAGGCGTAATACTTGCTTCTGCTCCTCCACAGATCATTGCATCTGCTTTTCCAAGTTGAAGTAATCTGAAGGAATCACCAATTGCATTTGAACCGGCAGCACAAGCAGTTGAAACAGAGGAACTTGGTCCTTTTGCACCCAAGGCAATAGCAGCTAATCCAGTTGCCATATTAGGAATCATCATTGGCACTGTAAATGGACTTACTCTTTTAGGTCCTTTGTGACTCAATATTTGAGCTTGACTTTCCATAGTTAGTAAGCCTCCAACACCAGAGCCAATAATCACTCCAATTCTTGATGCATTAGATTCAGTAATTTCAAGTCCAGAGTCACTAAAGGCTTGCTTTGCAGCAATAACTCCAAACTGGGAAAAACGATCCCATCTTTTGGATTCTTTAGCTTCAATAAAATTTTCAGGTTGAAGATTTTTTACTTCTGCTGCAAATTTGCAGGGATGTTGTTCAGGATCAAAGAGAGTAATATCTGAGACTCCATTAGTACCTGTTTTGAGACCATCTAAATATTCATCAATGTTATTACCAATTGGAGTTACTGCTCCGATACCAGTAATAACTACTCGATGGAAATTTGGCATTCTTTAATTAACCTTTTTTTTCTTCGATAAATTTTACTGCATCGCCAACAGTTGCAATTCCCTCAGCTGCTTCATCAGGAATTTCAATATCAAATGCTTCTTCTAAAGCCATCACGAGTTCAACAGTATCTAGAGAGTCAGCACCTAAATCATTTTGGAAATTTGAATCTGATTTTACTTCTCCCGCTTCAACGCTTAATTGTTCTGAAACAATAGAACAGACTTTTTCGAGGATTTCTTGTGACATAGTTTATGGAAATTACTAATTATCTATATGATTTTATGCCCTAGAGTTAACAAGAGTGAAGCATATCTTAATTTTTTTAATTTCTTTGTAAGACAATAGTATTATAAAACGAGGTTCAAAAGACAATTTTTACATGTCACACGCAGTTAAAATTTATGACACTTGCATTGGTTGTACCCAATGTGTAAGGGCTTGCCCACTTGATGTTTTAGAGATGGTTCCCTGGGACGGTTGTAAAGCTGGCCAAATAGCTTCATCTCCTAGAACAGAAGATTGTGTAGGTTGCAAAAGATGTGAAACGGCATGCCCAACAGACTTCTTAAGTATTCGTGTTTATTTAGGAGATGAGACTTCTAGGAGTATGGGTTTAGCATACTAATCTTTTTATAGTGCAGTTTTAAGAGAGTCCATTTTTTAGTAAATACGCATTTTATTTCAATATAATTGAAAAAAAAATTCGCATGTGTGGAATAGTTGCTGTAACTGGATATAAAAAAGCTTTACCATTATTAATAAATGGTTTAGAAAAACTTGAATACAGAGGCTATGATTCTGCAGGTATTGCAATAATAAATTCCGAAACTAATTTTATTTCTTGTAATAAAGCAAAAGGAAAACTCAAGAATTTAATAGGTAATCTTAATAACCATAATATTCCTGGAACTGTGGGAATAGGACATACCAGATGGGCAACTCATGGAAAGCCTGAGGTTAAAAATGCACATCCTCATACAGATAGTTCAGGAAACATAGCAGTTGTTCAAAATGGTATTATTGAAAATTTCCAAGATTTAAAAAATAAGTTAGAGGAAGAGGGCATTATTTTTAATTCTGATACAGATACCGAGGTGATTCCTCATCTAATTCAAAGAGAGTTAAATACATTAAGTAAACTTAATCTTGATAATAACGGTTCAACATTATTAGTAGCTGTGAGAAATGTAATATCTGATTTAGAAGGATCTTATGCTTTAGCAGTTTTATGGACTGGTGCTCCAACATCTTTGGTAGTTGCAAGAAGACAAGCACCTTTGATTATTGGTCTAGGTGAAGGAGAATTTATTTGTGCTAGTGATACTCCTGCCATTGCAAACTTTACGAATATTATTTTGCCAATGGAGGATGAAGAAATAGCTTTGTTGACCCCGCTAGGAATTGAAATATATGACTCAAGCAACGAGAGACAATATCGAAATCCAGTGTCTTTAAAGTTCTCAGAGCAAATAATGGATAAGATGAATTTCAAACACTATATGTTAAAAGAGATATATGATCAGCCACAGACTGCAAAAAACTGGTTGGAAAATTATTTAATTCAGAACTTAGATAATGGTCAGTATCAAATCAACTATCCATTCGATACAGAGTTTTTTGAATCAATAGAAAGAATTGAGATTATTGCTTGTGGTACAAGTAAACATGCTGCAATGGTGGGCAGTTTTTTATTAGAACAATTCTCAGGTATCCCTACAAATGTTTTTTATGCAAGCGAATTTAGATATTCCCCCCCTCCACTATTGCCAAATACATTAACTATTGGAGTCACTCAATCTGGGGAAACTGCTGATACAATTGCGGCTATCGATATGGAAATTAAAAGACGTTCTTCAATTGAAGATAAAAAATTCAAACCCAATCTTATTGCAATAACAAATAGAAAAGAGAGTTCCATAGGAAGGCAGGTTTCAAATATTATTGATATCTGTGCAGGAATAGAAGTTGGAGTTGCAGCGACAAAAACTTTTTTTGCTCAATTACTTTCTTTTTATGGATTAGCTATAAAATTTGCCCAAATAAAAGGTAATCAAAGTCCTGACGAAATAAATAAATTAATAAACGAACTTATAAAACTTCCTCCACTACTGGAAGATCTTTTAAACAAACATAATAAATCGTCAGAAAAGCTAGCGCATGACTTTTTTAATATAAAAGATGTTATTTTTTTAGGAAGAGGAATAAATTATCCAATTGCTCTTGAAGGCGCTTTAAAACTTAAAGAAATTAGTTATATTCATGCAGCTGGATATCCTGCTGGTGAAATGAAACATGGTCCAATAGCTTTATTAGATAAAAAAGTACCTGTAATTTCTATTGCCTCCCCTGGTGAGGTTTTTGATAAAGTTATCAGTAATGCTCAAGAAGCAAAAGCTAGAGATTCATATCTTATTGGGATTGCTCCTGAATGTAAGGGAACTGAAATCTTTGATTATTTAATGAAAGTTCCTTCCTCTAATGAATTGATTTCACCTCTACTTAACATATTGCCTTTACAATTATTGAGTTACCATATTGCTGCTCACAGGGGACTTGACGTGGATCAACCAAGAAATTTAGCTAAAAGTGTAACTGTGGAATGATTAGTTTCTTACATATTTTGATCTTTTTTAATTTAAAGCTCTAAAAGTCCATTGGGAGGATTAATGATTAGAAAATTATTTTTTATATCTACTAATGGTACTATTTCGTTTACAAATGGTATTAGAACTTTTTTTTGATTTTTAAATAGTTCAATAATAAGTAAATTATTTTTCTCATTTTCTAAATTGATAACTTTCCCAATTGATTTTAATTCATCATTTTCTAAAGTTTTGACCTCAAGATTTATAAGTTCTAACAAGTGGAATTCTTCCTTTTTTAACTTGGGTAGTGTGTCGGTTTTTACAAGAATTTTAAATTCTTTCAGTTGCTCTGCATTATTTCTTGTATTTATTCCTTGTAACTTAACTATGAAGGTTTCTTTACCAGGCTGTTTGAAACCAGATATAAGTTCTATTTTTGAAGGAGGTTCATTTTCTTTTTGCAACCATCTCATTCCCGGTTTTAAAAATCTTTCTTCAAAATCACTTAGAGATTTAACCTTAACCTGTCCATTAATCCCATGACATGATGTTATCAATCCAACAGTCAACCATTCATTTTTATTTATCATATATTGTATAAGAAAGAGTGTTTCATGGAATTACCCACTAAACCCATACTCCCAGGTTCTTTTGTTGTTGTAAAAGACACTAACTCTATATACAGAGGATATAAGGGGTTTGTACAAAGAGTTACAAAAAAAAAAGCAGCTGTTCTGTTTGAAGGGGGTAATTGGGATAAACTCATAACTTTTCAGCTAACGAATTTAGAAATAGTATAAGAATTAGATTTTACCTGCAGTCATAAACTTTTCTATTAAAATTTTAGCTGCATTTGTTTGTGCTTGTTTATGGGACTTTCCGAATGCAGATGATTCTTTTAATCCTTCGATAAATATATCGCAAGAAAATCTTTTAGGGTCCCCGTTTTTTCTAGAGACTTCAATGATTTTATAGACTGGCAAATCAAAACCTTTACTTTGACACCACTCTTGCAATACTGTCTTGGATTTGAATTTATATGGAGATTTTAAAAATATTTTTGAATCTTCCTCCCAAATATCATCTAACCAAAGATTTACTTCTTGAATTGAGTTAAAGCACTTGTAAAGAGCACCGATTAAAGCTTCTGTAGCTTCACCAATAATAGTATTTTTTGAGTTGTCATCACCTAAAGCTTTAGGTCCTTTAATTATTAATTTCTCTATATCAATTTTTTCTCCTAATTTAGTTAACCATTCATCACTTACAATTTGTGCTCTTAGCTCTGATCTCTCTCCTACACTCATTTGAGGATATTTTTTTTCAATAAAATTAGAAGCAGCTAATCTAAGTACTGCATCTCCGAAAAATTCTAGTTTTTCATAATTTATTATTTTGTCCTCTGAAGAATGGATAAATGCTTGATTGAAATCTTGAATAATTGAAATATTTTGAGTTCTAATTATTTTAGAAAATCTTTTTGATTTAATATTTAAAGACTCTAAAAAAGTAGTTATTTGATCAATTCTCTTTTGGTTAATTATATTTGTCATCTGATTTGAATAATCACAACAATTAAAAAGCAGGTCATAAGCCGGGTTCTGTTCATCTTAATTAAGATGGGCAATCATCTATCTAGGGCTGGAATTACTTCACAGTCTCAAGCGGCGCTTAAAAGTAGATTGTGTAATGGTCTTAAATCTACTAAGCCTTGCTCCCAGCTGGGGTTTACCTAGCCAACACTTCTCAATGTTGCTGGTGCGCTCTTACCACACCCTTGCACCCTTGCCATACATAAAGTATTAGGCGGTATGTTTCTGTGGCACTATCCTCACGGTTGCCCGCACTGGGAATTACCCAGCAAGCCTGACCATGTGGGAGCCCGGACTTTCCTCAAGAAAGTTTTATTTTGTTTCCAAAATAAAACTTTCTTGCGATTGCCTCTCCTGCTTTCATTTAGCATAATGCTAAATACCCCAAAAATCATCTATTGGGGCTGTAGCTCAGCAGGATAGAGCAACGGTTTCCTAAACCGTAGGTCGTGGGTTCGACTCCCGCCAGTCCCGTAAAATAAAAAACTATATGTAGTATGTGTGCAAACTTGCTACTCTCTAGCTAGCGTGTAGTTAGTAATAAATCTTTTATGGCTAAGTTGCACGATATGCGTTTAAAGCTCTTAATTCAACAAGAGCATGAACGCATTTCTAAATCCCAACCTAATGATTTAGATCTTTCAATAGTTCAAGCAAGATGCCTTTGCTGGCTTGCTCTATTGGCGGAAGCTCACGAAGATCAAGCAAATGATGCAGAAAAAAGAGGCGATGCCGAGCAAGCGATGGGATGGTTTGCTGATTCTATGAGATTAAGAGATGTTATTAATTTGGTTACTAGTATTGAGATACCTTTGCCAGATAGTCCGGATTCACTCGATGAAAATGACGAATTATTGGATGGTCCTACAATTTTGCCCAAATAGTGAGATGATATAGAAAGAATTATTTTTTCTTTTGACTGAAGAACCATGTCAATGCTCTGATTGTCAGAGATTTTATAAAGAGCATGATCGTCTAATTAGAGAATTTCCAACTTTCAAGCAGCAACAAGAATTGAATTGGGCATCTATTCAATCGTTCAGAACTCTTTGTACTAAGGTAACTGATGAGTTGCAGACGCAATTATCTGAAAGAGAATCCAATGAAGATAATATTTTAAAGGAAAAACATATATCTGATACAGACATTACTGAAGCTTTAGATGAACTAGAAAGTGTTAATGCATATTTATATTCAATTGAAGCATTAATGGAAAAAATATTTGAAACGAAAATTTCAAACAAAATTGAATCGAAATTTAAAGAAATTTCAAATGAATTAGCCCCAGACCCATTAAATATGGATAGATTAATTTTAAATAGATTGTTTCATCAAACCCCAGATTCACCAGATAAGAAAAATATTAATTAGTTAATTCTTCGACGTCGCAAGTAATTTCAACAGGCATTGGAGATACTTTCCAAATAGATTTACAGTATTCTCTAATAGATCTATCTGAAGAAAAATATCCCGATCTAGCAGTATTTAATAATGCCATTTTATTCCAAGATTTTTTATTATTCCAGCATTCACTGACCACATCCTGCTTATTTAAGTAATCTTCAAAGTCAGCCATAACAAAAAATGGGTCATGGCCTGTAAGGCTATTTAATAAAGGTTTAAATAATTCTTTATCCCCATTGCTAAAGTGGCCAATTTCAATTAGGCGTATAACCTCTTTGAGTTCTGGACATTGATCAATAAAAGTTTTGGGAGAGTAGTTATTATTTTTTAAGTTCATAATTTCGCTTTCGGTTTTACCAAAAAGAAAGAAATTCTCTTTTTTCACAAGATCTCTTAATTCCACATTCGCTCCATCTAAGGTTCCAATCGTTAACGCTCCATTCATTGCAAACTTCATATTTCCAGTTCCAGATGCTTCTTTCCCAGCAGTTGAGATTTGTTCTGAAAGATCCGTTGCAGGATAAACTATTTCACCAAGTTTAACGTTATAGTCTGGTAGAAAAACAACTCTTAATAAACCATCCATATCTGGATCAGAATTAACCACATCAGCAATACCATTAATGAATCTAATCATTAGCTTTGCCATAAAGTAACCTGGTGCAGCTTTACCTCCGAATATTATTGTTCTTGGGACTTCATACTTGTTTGTACCATTTTTGATTCTTAAATATTGGGCAATAATTTGTAGGGCGTTTAAATGTTGCCTTTTATATTGATGAATTCTTTTTACTTGAACATCAAATAAACTTGATGGATCTACTAGTATTCCAGTTTTCGAATGGATAAAGCTGGCTAATTTTCTTTTGCCATTTAGTTTGGTTTCCTCAAATCTTTCCAAAAAATCGTTGTCATCTTTTTTTTCTTCTAACTTCTTAAGAAGTTCCATATTTGTTATCCAGTTTGGACCAACTTCTTCTTCTAAAAGGTTCGATAGTGATGGATTAGATAGGGCAACCCATCTCCTTGGAGTAACTCCATTAGTTACATTTGTAAATTTTTCAGGCCACAGAGCTGCGAATTCAGGCAGAAGTTGTCTTTTGATTAGATCTGAGTGGAGAGCTGCAACACCATTTATGTGATGTGCTCCAATTGTAGCTAAATGAGCCATCCGAACTGATTTCGAGCCTTCTTCATCAATTATTGAGAGTTTTTGAAGGATTTTGTCATCACCAGGATAACGTAGTCTTAATTGTTGTAGAAATCTCCAATTAATTTCATAAATAATTTCTAAATGTCTAGGTAGAAGATCATTAAATAAATTTAAATCCCACTTTTCTAAAGCTTCTGGCAGTAATGTGTGGTTGGTATATGCAACTGAGGAAGTTGTGATGTTCCAAGCTTTATCCCAACCTATTTGATATTGGTCAATAAGAAGTCGCATTAATTCTGCCACAGCTATGGCAGGATGGGTATCATTTAATTGGACTGTCCAATGCTTAGGGAATTCTGTTATTGGTATTGATCTTTTCTCAAGGCTTCTCAGCATATCCTGAAGAGAACAGCTTACAAAGAAGTGTTGTTGTTTGAGTCTTAATCTTCTACCTTCGTCTGTTCCATCATTTGGATATAGAACTTTTGAAAGAGTTTCAGAGGCAACTTTTTCTTCTACTGCTCCATAGTAATCACCAATATTGAAAGCATAAAAGTCAAAACTTTCCGTCGCATCAGCTCTCCAGAGTCTTAATCTGTCACATGTATTTACTCTGTATCCTAAGACTGGAACATCATGAGGGACACCTATAGCATGTTCAGAAGGTATCCATCTTGATCTGTAGTTTCCTTTATCGTCTCTATAACTTTCAGTTCTTCCTCCAAAGCCAACAAAACATGATTCGTCAGGTTGTGGAAGTTCCCAAGGCCATCCACCTTTTAGCCATTTGTCAGTAACTTCAACTTGCCAACCATCTCTGATTAATTGATTGAATATGCCAAATTCGTAGCGAATACCATAACCAACTGCTGGCACTTGCAGAGATGCTAATGATTCCATATAGCATGCAGCAAGTCTACCAAGACCTCCATTACCTAATCCAGGTTCTTCCTCTACTTCGAGTATTGTTGATAAAGATTCAATACCAAATCTTTTTAATGCATCTTCCGCTTCTTGAGTTATGCCAAGATTGAGGAGGTTATTACTTAATTGAGGACCTATTAAAAATTCTGCTGATAAGTAAGCTACAGTTTTTTGCGGTTTTTTTCTTATCACCTCTTGGCTGGCCAAGTACCTTGTCATTAGCCTATCTTTAACTGCGTAACTCAAAGCCATATATAAGTCGTGAGGACTTGCAGAGGTTGCTAACTTTCCAAGAGTGTAGAAAAGATGGGCTGTCATTCCTTGAAAAACAGCATCTGAATCCATCCCAGCTTTCTCAGGATCTAAATAGCAGCCTGGTGTAGGCAAGCGCAGATCAAAGGGTTCGTTGGAATTCATTGGATTAGCCATATAACAGACAATAGCCATTTTTAAGAAAATTTCTTTGTTGTAACTTCAGATCCACACTTGTTGAGTATTTTTGCTTTTTTCTTACATATTTCTTAAAGTGGGCCCTCAATAAACTATCTTCCAATTAGGTAGTTTATTTTTTACACTTAAATGTACTCTTTACTTGCTGAATTAAGTGCACATGATTTAGAAGTTGCTGAAACGTTGATCGGAGTTATAAGGTTTTTATTGATCTTTTTAGCAGCGAGAGCATTAGCAGAAGTATTAGTAAGATTAAGTTTGCCAACGATTGTAGGTGAGCTTCTTGCAGGGGTTGTAATAGGAGCGTCAGGATTCCATTTATTGATACCGCCCTCAGCTGGAACTGAACTAAATGAGGGACTTGTAAATGTTATTAGTTCATTAGCGTCAATTCCCCCAGAAGCAGTACCAGATGTTTATTTCGAAAGCTTTCCCTCGCTCCAAGCAGTAGCAACACTTGGTTTATATGCACTTTTATTTTTAACTGGTTTAGAAAGTGAGTTAGAGGAATTGGTAGCTGTCGGTGCTCAGGCTTTTACTGTTGCTATGGCTGGTGTAATTTTACCTTTTGCGTTTGGAACTCTTGGATTAATGTTTATTTTCCAAGTAGATCTAATTCCAGCAGTTTTTGCTGGAGCATCTATGACGGCCACAAGTATAGGAATTACAGCAAGTGTTTTCGGTGAATTGGGATATTTGAAAACTAGAGAAGGACAGATTGTTATTGGTGCAGCAGTGTTAGATGATATTTTGGGAATTGTTATTCTGGCAGTTGTAGTCGCCCTTGCTGCCGGAGGTACTTTAGAAATTGCTCCCATTATTAAATTAGTTGCAGCAGCTGTAGTGTTTGTTATTGCTGCTATTGCATTAAGTAGAACAGCTGCTCCAGGTTTTGATTGGTTATTAGATAGATTAAAAGCTCCTGGAGCCGTGGTGGTAGCTTCTTTTGTGATACTTGTGTTGTGTTGTTTCGTGGCAACAGCCATTGGATTGGAGGCGGCTTTAGGGGCTTTTGCAGCTGGATTGATTCTTAGTAGTTCTAAAAATAATCATGCAATACAACAATCTGTTTTACCTTTAGTTTCCTTATTCGCAACTATTTTCTTTGTATTGGTTGGAGCTGGCATGGATTTATCTGTTATCAATCCACTTGATCCAACAAGCAGATCAGCTCTTGTAGTTGCAGGATTTTTATTAGTTGTTGCGATTATTGGAAAAATTGCAGCCGGATGGGTATTTTCAAGTGATAAACCTACAAATAGATTAGTTGTAGGTTTGGGTATGATGCCTAGAGGAGAGGTTGGTTTAATTTTTCTTGGGCTAGGAACAAGCGCTAAGTTATTAACTCCTTCTCTTGAAGCAGCTATTTTATTAATGGTTATAGGAACGACATTTCTTGCACCTGTACTCTTAAGAATTGTTCTAAAAGATAAGCCCCCAAATGATGGCAATAAAATTTCAGATGATGTTGCTGCTGATCCTGTGGGTCTTCTTTAGGAAATAAGTTTATTAGAATCAATAAAGATAAATTTTCAATGAATGGAAAAGTCAGCTCTAATAGATAGTGATGTCAATTATAACTGGAATTTTTTAAATTACCCAATTCATACAGTTTCCGCTAAGCCCGAGCAAACATCAAAAGAATGTGCAATTTTATTAATTCATGGTTTCGGTGCTTCTACGGATCATTGGAGATTTAATATTCCTATTTTGAGTACAAAATACGAAGTTCATGCTATGGATTTACTCGGTTTTGGAAAAAGTCCTAAGCCTCAAGATGTCGAATACTCAGGATCTTTGTGGAAAGATCAGGTTGTCGCTTATGTAAAAGAGAAAATAAAAAAACCTACAATTGTTGTTGGAAATTCATTAGGTGGTTATGCCGCATTAGCAGCTGGTGCAGAATTAAATGAGCTAAATGCAGGTGTGATTTTACTTAATGCTGCTGGATATTTTAGTGAAGAAAAAACTATCAAAAAGAATATGTTGCAAACTTCAATTGAAACAGTTGCCGGCATATTTTTGAAAAATATTGTTCTTCAACGTTTGATTTTTGAAAATATGAGAAATCCAAAAAATATTAAAAAAACGTTGAATCAAGTTTATGTTGATAAAAAAAATGTTGATGATTTTTTAGTTGAGTCAATAAGAAAGCCTTCTCTAGATTTCGGAGCTTTTAATGTTTTTAGAAGTGTATTTAACCCATCAGGTCCTCAGGGATTGCCGTTGGATAAGCTATTCTCAAAACTAAATGCACCGTTATTACTTCTTTGGGGAGGGAAAGATCCATGGATGAACACTCCAAAAAAAAGAAATCTATATAAAAAATTTACACCAAAGAATACAAAAGAAATTATTCTTGATGCAGGACATTGTCCTCATGATGAGATACCTGAATTAGTTAATCAGCATATTTTGGATTGGGTTGATTCTCTTTAAGTAATAATCGTGAAACTTGAATTATCTAATAAGGACCAAGGAATTTTTGTCTTTCAATTGGATAAAAATAATTACATTAAATTTTGTCCTGAAAGAGGAGGCGTTATTACAAATTGGGTTTCGGATGGTAATGAAATACTTTATTTCGATGAAACAAGATTTATGGATAAGACAAAAAGTATTAGGGGAGGCATTCCAATCTTGTTTCCAATTTGTGGAAATCTCAATACCTCTAGTTCAGCATTTGGAAATGGTTATTTGCAATTACCACAACATGGTTTCGCTAGGGATTTGCAATGGCAATACTCCTTCAATGAAAATGAAAAATTTTTATGTTTATTCTTAAATGCATCTAAAAAAACCAAAAAATATTATCCTTTCGATTTCGAACTAAAAATAGAAATTATCTTAAAAATTAATTCTTTAGAATTTGAAATTACAATCAATAACAAAACAGACTTTGCTATGCCTATAAATTTTGGTTTGCATCCTTATTTTAAAATTTCAGATTTCAAAAATTTAGAGTTTATTGATAATCCACTTAATTGTCAGGATCAAGAAAGAAATATTATAAGTCATACTTTGGATGAATTAAACAAAATTAATTTAGGAGTTGATCTACTTATGTATACTTCCGGCAGAAGCTCTTTTCGAGATAAAATTTTTAAAAGAGAGGTAACTTTAAATCATCCATATCCTTTTGATTTAGGAGTTATTTGGAGTGATCCTCCAAGAAGAATGATATGTCTCGAACCTTGGACTAGTCCTCGAAATTCTTTTGTTGATGGATTTAGAAACATTATGATTCCTTCAAATGATAGTAAAAGGTTAAATGCTTCAATACAAATAAAATCTCTTAAGTAATTTTGCAATACTTATGAAATTTGTCGTTATAGATGATGATCCAACAGGCTCTCAAACTGTTCACGATTGCTTATTACTGCTTAAGTGGGACTGCTCAACTTTAGCTAAAGGTTTTGAATCTAAATCTAATCTATTTTTTATTTTGGCTAATACAAGGTCACTTTCGGAAAATGATGCGAAATTAACAATAGAGGAAATTTGCAAAAATCTTAAGACTGTAATTACTTCTCAAGCCTATGAAGAAGAAATTATTTTTATAAGTAGAGGAGACTCTACTCTTCGGGGACATAACTATTTAGAGCCAATTGCTCTGAATAGTTGCTTAGGTCCTTTTGATGCTACTTTTCATATTCCAGCTTTCATAGAAGGTAAAAGACTCACAATTAATGGATCTCATTTTGTTGATAAAACTCCTATTAGTCAAACAATTTTTGCAAAAGATAAAATTTTTGGATATGAGACAAGTAATGTAAAGAATCTTTTATTTCAGCAGAGTAAATCGCAAATAAATTTTGAAGATATTCAAAATCTTTTATTATCAGATATCGAAATGCTAAATGATGAAGAAAATAATATTGTTTTTAAAACACTAAAGAACTTGAAGAATAACAAACATGTAGTTGTAGATGTAGAGAATTATTCTCAACTAAAAAAATTTTCTTTAGTAATTAAAAAATTAATTAAACAAAAAAAATTCCTTTTTCGAACTGCAGCAAGTTTCATAAGTTCAATTTCTGAGAAAAAAAGTGTCTCTCAGACTGAAATATTTTTTTCTAATTTAAGAATAAGAAATAAAGAAAAGAGTTTTCTTCCAGGACTGATAATTGTCGGATCTTATGTAGAACTTTCAACAATACAATTGAATAATTTATTAGAGATAAGTAATTGCAATCCAGTTGAATTAGATGTTTTTGAATTCTTTAAAATTACTTCATCAGATAATAATCAGAAGAGAAGGAATTTGTTTAAAAATAAATTTTTAAAAGAAATTAGATTTTCTTTTGAGAGAGGAAAAACTCCTGTTTTGTTTACTTCAAGAAAATTTATGTCTTTAGATTCTTCTGAACTATTTAATTTTTATAATTTACTTGCTTGTTTTATTGCTGAATTAGTCGCGGATTTGAAGTATGAAATAGGATATTTGATTTCAAAAGGTGGAATAACAACAAATTTGATTCTTAGTAAAGGACTTAATGCAGATTATGTTTATCTCGAAGGACAGATTTTAACTGGCATTTCAGTGGTGACTTACAACCTAAAAAATGGCGAAAAACTTCCCATTGTCACTCATCCTGGAAACATTGGTACTAAAGATTCACTGATTAATATTTGGAAAATATTTGAAAATAAAAATAATTTTTAAAATTAGAAATTTGAGATAATTTCTTCAGCAAAACTGCTGCAGGATAGGGGTTCTACTTTTGGTTCCATTAAGCGTGCTAAATCATAGGTGACTTTTTTTTGCTCAATTGCCTTACTCAAACCATTAGTAATTAAGTTAGCTGCCTCATCCCAACCAAAATATTCAAGCATCATTACACCACTAAGAATTACTGAGCCTGGATTAATCTTATTTAAGCCTGCATGTTTTGGCGCAGTACCGTGCGTAGCTTCGAAAATTGCTGCATTATCTCCAATATTTGCACCAGGAGCCATACCTAGGCCACCAACAATTGCTGCAGCTGCATCAGAAACATAGTCTCCATTGAGATTTAAGGTTGCAAGAATTGAATATTCTTGAGGTCTAGTTTGAATTTGTTGAAATATACTATCAGCTATCCGATCATCAACAAGAATAAGTTCTCTCCATTTTCCTTCTCCGTGAGAATTTGATATTGATGCAATAACTTCTTTAATTTCTTCGCAAATGAATGCTTTTTTGTTATTTGTAAGCTTGTCAAAACCTGGTTCAATTTTTCGAGCATTATTTTCAATTGTAATTTCTGGATTTTTCTGAATATTATCTAAAATCCAGCTTTCTCTCTCCGTAATGCAATCTTCTCTAAATTCATTTACTGCTAATTCATATCCCCAATCTCTAAATGCACCTTCTGTATATTTCATAATATTCCCTTTGTGTACAAGAGTTACATGCCTTTTATCTCCTGATAATCTTTTGGCATGTTCAATAGCTTTTCTAATATGCCTTTGGCTACCAGATTTACTTACTGGTTTTATTCCAATACCTGATCCGCTTGGTATATTCCTATTTTTTAAATTTTTACTTTTTGGTATGACAATGTTATTTAAGTGATTAATTAATTCAAGACAATTATTATCCTCCGCTTCCCATTCAATACCCATATAGATATCCTCAGTGTTTTCTCTATAAACAATAACGTCTAAATTTTGGGGATTTTTGTGAGGGCTTGGAGTTCCTGAATAATATTTGCATGGTCTAACACAGCTATATAAATCAAAGATTTGCCTTAATGCAACATTAAGAGATCTAATACCTCCACCGATGGGAGTCGTTAAAGGTCCCTTAATGGCTACACCAAAGTGTTTGATTGCTTCAATAGTATCTTGAGGCAGATAGTTATATGTCCCATAAAGTTCACAAGCTTCATCGCCTGCATAGACTTTAAACCAATTAATTTTTCTTTCATCTCCATAGCTTTTTTTAATCGCTGAATCAAGAACGATTTGAGTTGCAGGCCAAATATCAACTCCAGTACCATCACCCCTAATAAATGGGACAATTGGATTATTAGGAACTTTAGGTTTGCCTTGATTAAAAGTTATTATCTCGCCTTCATTAGGTAAAGTTAATTTTTCAAATTTTGGCATAGCATTTAATTAATAAAATATAACTCATTGAAGTTCCTCATATTGTAATTTGCGATGAGTTATTTTCTTTAAAACCTAGAAATTTATTATTCAAATGTGAATAGAGAATAGTTTGTTGATCAGCATTTCAACATCTTTATTAAAAGAAAAAGTAGTTAATAAGCAAGTTAGAGCAAATTATGTCATTTTCAAAAAAATACTCAACTACTTTATGAATGCGAGTTCAAATGTAAGTAATGTTGAAATAGCCAATAAAATTGCTTCCACAGCAGCGTTGTTTCGGAAATATTTTCCAGATGCAAGCGTAAACTTTAGTCCCTGGGACAATTCAAATAATGAATCCATGCAAGATACTATTGATTTTGCGTTTCATTTCCCTGGTTGGAGTCCTCTTATTGAATGTAGAGCAGTACTCTTACAATTAAGAATTGAAAATGATAATAATTGCAGAGTTCCAAAATTGTTGGGAATAATAATGCGAGGTATGATTGTCCCCTCCGAGAGATGGAGAGTGGCTACCATCGGTGATTGGGAAATGACTGGTACTCATTTACCGCAAAAGGAACAAAAAGATAACCTTTTTTTGGTTTGTAAAGAACTTTATAAGTTATTCTCTACAACATCTGCTGGTAACAAAAATTAGCTGTTTTTTGTATTTTCCTTGTAGATTAAATACACTTACAAAAATGATTCAAAATATATGGCAGTTGCTCTTGCAGGACAATTAAGAGAAGGGACAAAAAAATCCCATACTATGGCAGAAAATACTGGCTTTGTGGCTTGTTTTTTAAAAGGAGTTGTTGAAAAAAAATCTTATAGAAAATTAATTAGTGATTTATATTTTGTTTATGAAGCTATGGAAGAAGAAATTGAAAGACTGGTCAATGAGGAACATCCCGTAATAAAACCTATAGGTTTTAAATCGTTATACAGGAAAGAAACTCTTGTAAATGATCTTAAATTTTATTTTGGTGAGAACTGGAAGAATGAAATTAATATTTCTCACTCCGCAAAAGAATATGTTGAAAGAATCCGAGAGGTCGCAAAAAATTCACCAGAGCTATTAGTTGGTCACCACTACACTCGCTATATAGGAGATTTATCTGGAGGGCAAATTTTGAAAAGGATCGCTAAAAAAGCATTAAATTTGCATGGAAATGATGGTTTAAATTTTTATGAGTTTGAATTAATTGCTGATGAAAAGAAATTCAAGGAAGAATATTCCCTTACTTTGAATCAACTTCCAATAAATCAAAAGACTGCTGATCAAATTATTGATGAAGCTAATCAAGCTTTTACTTACAATATGAAAATGTTTAAGGAGCTTGAAGGTAACTTGATTGCTGTTTTAGGAAAGATTGTATTTAATTACATTACAAAAAAAGTCAGGAAAGGAAGTACTGAGACCTAATATTTATGTTTGATTCATTAGTTGATTTTCTTAAAACCAATATTGATGAATTAAATGGTCACGAAGTACAAATATCTAGCGAATTTAAAGAACATCACAATGAAGACTCAAAATATATTATTAAGAATTGGCTTTTTTCATCTCCCGAATTTAGAAAGTGGCGAATAACAAGATTAGATGGTGGCAAAAAACTGCAAGTGTTTAATACGGTTGCATATCCCAAATTTGATTGTGAAATGCCTATTTTAGGTGCTGATATTTTATGGTTTGGAACTTCTCAAAAGTTATTAGCAATACTTGATTATCAACCTTTAATTCAAGAAGGCAAATATCTTGAAAAATATTGTTCAAGTTTAGGTATTATAAAAAAAAAATATTCTGCATTTGATAATAATAAAATGAAGAATATATATGATTCAAAAAAATATTTTTCACCATGGGTAATTATATGTAGAGGAAATAAATTAAATCTTGATGGAGATTTAAATAATATATTTCATTCATTTGTAAATAATTATTTGAACATTCATAAATCGAATCGTGTTAATCAATTCTTAGATGCAGAAGAAATAAAGATTAATCAAATTAAATATGATAAGTATAGTTTTGAAAAAGACCCTGCAGATAAATTGTTTAAATCTTTTTTTGGAGAAAAATGGACAAAAAAATTTGTCAATAAATTCCTTTTTACATTAAATAATGAGATTATTTATTGAATGTTGATACAAGATACTATTTTTTACAGGCCAGATTGGAGATGGCATAATTTTTTAAAATATTTAACAACTAATTTAAGTAAATATAACTGTTTAGAAAAAATAATACCCTCTGATTATTCTTATAAAGATTCAACCTATGGTTCAAAAAAATCAAAAAAAAATGTGAATCTCTCTACTTGGGGTGTAACGCATAAAAAAAGAATTCAATTCGCAAGAGCAGTGTGTATAAATAGTCCAAATTATTCTGTTTTAAATTTTTTAATTATTCCTAATACTATTTATAACGTCCCATTTTTTGGAGTAGATTTTGTTTCTCTACCTAATAGTCATTTATTAGTATTAGATTTTCAGCCCTCATTAAAAATACAAAATCAAT
This sequence comes from uncultured Prochlorococcus sp., assembly GCF_902536725.1. Taxonomy (GTDB): domain Bacteria; phylum Cyanobacteriota; class Cyanobacteriia; order PCC-6307; family Cyanobiaceae; genus Prochlorococcus_A. Next base: position 218 of record NZ_CACAYO010000003.1, on the reverse strand, counting down.
ATAATAATCAGTTATTAGAAAAACTTATTAAACTCAAAAATCATTGTCATTCATCACTCCCATTAGCTGAAGAAATGTCTGCGGATGTAGCTAGATTTTTTTCTCCAGGAGCAATATGGTCAAAATTACCTAAAGAAGAAAGAAGTGATTTTTTAATTTCTAATCAGCTTTATACCTCATTCAAGGAATATCTTGATTTGTATTTGGAAATTCTTTTC
>NZ_CACAYO010000002.1 GCF_902536725.1 uncultured Prochlorococcus sp. | reverse complement strand
AATCTCCACTCATAAATTCTCCTTTGTATATTTGTTTAACTACCTCTTTGTTCTAATTGATTTGACTAAAACACTGCGTATCTAATGTGTGCGGTTTGAGGAACATTTAGGTACGGAAAGAGGTATGTTTTTTTAGCCATTTAAATCTATGGCTGACCTAAATTAGAAATATGGTTGTCATGAGATAGTTGCGTTGCTGCAACTAAAATCAACCATAAACTTTAAATTGCATTTAATAAAATGACTTACTACAGTTGCTTTGATCAAAAAGGAAACATAATTGCTCGCTGTCAGACTAAAGAAGATATAGATGTTCTTAAGAAAATGGGCAGACCAATAATGGAAATAAAAGAAATGAAAAAAGAGGAATCAGTTGTTTGTTCTTTAACTGGTAGTCCATCCGATTATAATGAATATTATTAAGAGTATGACTCAAAGATCACTTCAATTAAATCAACATGGAAGATCAGTAGTTCTTTTGTTGGTTGCATTGAATAGTATTTGTACTTTCTTTTTTACTTTTGAAAAAGCATTAACTGATCGCGAGAGAGCGAGATAAAAATATTTAATTATTTGTGGATTAACAGTCAATAAATAAAATTTAAGACATAAAAAAAAGACCCTTTTACAGGTCTTTTTTAAATGGTGACGACAGAAAGGAGATCTATTTAATAATCAGATTAAGAATTTTCTTAGAAATTAGTTTTGAATGTAAAAGTGATTACTCACTTCTTCATGCTTTACAAACAACTTTATTTTTAAGATAGTTCAGAATTAATCCCGGAAGTTTAATTTCTGATCACTTAACTTTCTTTCCGTAAAGGTTAGATAAGTTAATTTACCTTGGTATTGCAGACCATGGATTAGTGAAGATCTAATTGGTCAACCTTGGTCGAGTCGATCACCAGAACTGTCGTATAAATAAAGTAATCGGTCACAAATGTTTTGCATGAATCCTTAAGAATAATTTAATCATGATTAATTAAATCTTTAATCCTCGGTCTACATCATCTCTCAGTAAGCATTTTATTTGTTTGTTTTACAAAGAATATAAAGCCAACCAAAGAAAGTAGCAAAAGCAATTATTAAAGCAATATTGTTATTCAATGGACTTAAATATCTTTCTATTGAAAGTGGCACATAGAGAATAACAAAATACCAATATAGAGCAGATAGTAATCCAAACAATAAAGCTAGAAGAATATAAAAAGGCAGGATATATAATCTTCGTTTTTTTATTCTTTCATCTGTTATATTTTCGGCTAAACCAATTCTTGACCAATAACCACCATTTAATTGAAGAAAAAACTTTAAAAATATTCCGTAAATATTTATAAAAAACCTAGATAAAGCAAATAACGGTGAAATTATAAATCTTTGCATCAATGCTTTAAAAATTTAATTTTTTCAGTTATGGAGATCTGACTTATATTATTAACTTTTTTTTCTCTATATTTCGTTAGGAAAAATACCATTGAGCTAAAAACAACTAAAAATCCTATTAATGATATTCGATATAAAAGGTCATCAGACATATCAAAAAACCTGATCTTTTAAATTTGTTTCTCATCAAAAAAAAGAGGGTTTTATCCCTCTAAGTTAAGAGCGACTGTCAATCACAAATTATGCTAAATCTTTACCTCAATGGATGCTTTATATTTATTAGTTTTGCTAGAATTTTGCTAGAATAATATTTAAGAAAATTTGAGAAACCTAGTCATATCAAGCTGGCTCACTTTTTATTAGCCAAAAATTTTCTTCATTCATATCAAGGTATTTGGAGTAAATTGCAAATCGTGAACGAATCGTGAATGTAATATCATACTATTTGCTTTATATATTTATTATCATGCAAAGTTCCTATTTAGGAAAGTGATGGGAGGTATGGGGGGACATACGATAGTTCTACAGCTTTTAATATGACCTAAGATATTTTGTTTAAATTTTACGGATATAACTTTTTAATAGCTTGTTTTTGTTCTTGCTTTTTTATCTCCTCAGCATCATAAACAGGGCAATTATTCTGTTCAAGAGATGAGAAAAAATTTCTCCTTTTAAAAGTTTTAAATATAGGAGTTAGTAGGAAACGTTTCATTTAGTCTTCTATTTTTTAAGTAGGTCTAATTCTTAATAGCTTATTCCTTTGATATTGAAATAAGTTGCTCAGGATCATAATTAGAAATCCAACTTAGTATTTTTTCTTCCTCTTCTAAAGTTCTAGTGCATGCAAAACCATATTTTGCTCTTACTTTTTCGGAAGCCTCATGCAAAGCTTGAATTGCAAGAGACTTAAAATCTGAAATCTTTAAAGAATCTCCAGGTTTTAAATATTCAAGAATTATCGTAGAGGGTGAATATAGAGATTTTTTTTTACCATCTGGTAAATTTAATTGAAAACTAATTTCAGGCATTTTTTCTGGTATCCTTTGTTTTCTTTATAAAAATTTTAATTGATTGGATCATTATTAATTTAATTTATATGAGTAAATCCAGTAAGAGGAGTATCCTCTTCCCAAAGTAATTCTGCTCCATTTGAATTTTTTATATAAACACTGCTATTACCATTATAAAAGTAACCAATATGACAACAAATAAGTTCATCATATGGTCTTAAAGCACCCTTTAAAAAATTAGCTTTATCTGGCTTGATAGCACAAAGAAAACCATAGCTTGGGAAACATGTAAGCCAGTCAAATTCTGGTACTCCTTTAGGACGCTCAATTTTTTCAATATCAATTACAATTTTTTTTCCGGCAGATTCAGCAAACATAACTGCAGTACCTGTGATACCTCCCATACTAATGTCTTTGGCTGCATGAATAATATTTTTCTTAGCAAGTAACGGTATCAATGAAAAATGTTTTTTAAGTAAAGTTGCCGAGGCTCTCGTAGCCGCATCCCAGAATGGATAATCTTTAAAAAAATATCCATCTTTATTCGCTATTATCCATAATTCATCTCCAGAATCTGCGAACCTTGAAGAAAGAACAGGACCTTCTATAATTCCCAAAATTGATACGGACAAAGCAGAATATGGACTTTTTTGATTTGAGTGGCCACCCACCATTGGGACATTAAATTTTTCACAAGCAAAACTCATACCAGAAAGAATTTTATTGTGTTTTTCTAAATCATTTTCACTCCAAATACTATTTACTAAAGCTATAGGCTTCCCACCCATTGCAGTGATGTCACTGATATTAACTAATACGCTGCTCCAACCGGCGAACCACGGTTCTTCTTCTACTAAGCTTGGACTAATTCCTTCACTAGCCATTAATAACAAGCCCGATTGTTGTGGAATTACTGCTGCATCATCTCCAAGCATTGCAGATTTACCAAGTTCGCTGAACGGGCTATGTGAGAAAGTTTTTGCAGCACTTTGAATATCTTTTTTAGATTCAATACCACTATGTCTTTGCAATTTTTTGATAAGTTTATCTAACATTCTATGTGGTCACTTTTTCACTAAATACCAGCCTGGTCTGCTTAATTTTGAAGGCTTGTAATAATTTAAGTCAGCTTCCATTAGGTGATGTTTTATTTCTTTGATTTCTATTTGTTTAATTGATCTCCATTTGAGGCGTCTAAAAAAACTCACATTTTGGATCTGAACGGTTGCTAAAAATTGATCGCAACCCCATCCATTTGCAGTAGTTACTGCTTTCCAGATCAATCCTTTTCCTATTTGGTTGAATTTACGGAAAACAGGATCAACACCTAGTCTCCCCCCATACCATTTTCTTTTTTCTGTTTCGTAAATTCTCACTACGCCAACGACTTTCTCTTTAGTGCCATATCCAGAATTCAAAGAAACTATTGGGTATGCATCTTGATCAATTTCATCAATGTCAGATTCAGCAAAAATATTTTGTTCTTCGCAAAATATTCTCTTTCGTAATTCCCAGTAATCTTTGATAAGGGGAGAATCATCTTCAAGCAAATGAAATGAAAAGTTTTCTGAATTTGAACTTGGTGATATCATAAAATCTTCTTCTTCAATACCAATACCTGATCTTACGGAGGGTGTGAAATAGTAAGGCGCAGAGCTAAAGCTTCTGCCGATATCCTCACTTGAGGGGTCAATAAAAAACATAATTTTTAATTCTCAAATAGGGATAAAGCTGAGCAGGCACCGCATTTGGCACAACCAGCGGACATTTCATCAGATTTTATGTTGCCTTCATTTAGTAATTGCGAGACTGATTGATAAATATCAATCATGAAATCAGTGCTTGGGGAGGGGTGATGTTCCAGAGGAGTTCCTGCTATTGGCACAAATGGAACTATGAAAGGATAAACTCCTATGGATATCAACTTTTTACTGCAATTTATTAGGGATTCTTTGCTATCCCCTAATCCAGCTAATAAATATGTAGAAACTTCTCCTCTTCCGAACACTGAGACGCTTTCTTCGAAGGCTTTATAGTATCTTTCAAGAGAAATTTCAGATTTGCCGGGAAGAATTTTTTTTCTTATCTTCTCCTCCACAACCTCTAAATGCATACCTAAACTATCAACGCCTGAGTCTTTCATTTTTCTAAACCAAATTGGATTATCAGGCGGTTCGCATTGACCTTGGATTGGAATATCAACTTTAGCCTTAACAGCCTTTGCTGCTTCTGCCATTATTCTTGCTCCTCTATCACTACTGTTTGGGGTCCCTGTTGTCATTACTAATTGCTTTATTCCATCAAGTCTTACAGCTGCTTCTGCAACTTCAGCTATTTGATCTGGAGTTTTTCTTACGATGGTTTGTTCGTTTTCCAAAGATTGTTCTATTGCACAAAACTGGCAAGATTCTTCTCTATGTTTGAAACGAATACATTTTTGAAGAATAGTTGTAGCTAATACATTCTTGCTATGTAAAAGAGCAATCGATTTATAAGGTATACCATCTTTTGTTTTTAAAGAATAAAAACTTGGTTCTTTTGTGGTAGATAATTCCTTGATATTTGAATCTTCACTATTTTGGAGAATAAATTGTCCGTCAGGCTCCTCTGAAAGTTGATAATTAGATTTTTTAGATACGTGATTATAAACTGGTACCATTACAGTTTTCCCTTCAATTGTTAAAGCTCTATGATCGGATGGACCAGCTCCTCCTTTCCTACCCCTGTTGCCCTTTTTAGGCGTGGAACTTATCCCATTAACTTGTAATTCAGTAATAATTTTACCTAGTTCAGACATGATTGATTTCCTCTAAATAGTCTTTTTTAGTTAGATCTTTTGGTATGAAATTTTTTTCATTTGATATCTCAAATACCTTGTTAGGGGATGTATTTAGTTTTAGAGAAAGAAGATCTGGACGACTGTAGTGACCAACACTATCCATCATTCTTTTCCTTTTTGTAATAAGTGATAAATTAATTTCTGCGATGGCTAATCCTTCTCCTTCATCAAGTGGTCCTGCTAAATACTTGCCTTCTGGACTGATAATTGCTGTATGACATCCTCCCTGAAATGCTTTGTGAAGATTGGTTTCGGAAGTTATTTTTTTATAATCTTCTGGATCTAGCCAACCTGTTGAGCAAATTACAAAACAGCCTGCTTCTAAAGCATGATGTCTCATTGTGACTGCAGTTTGCTCGGTAAATATTGGACCAACTAATGAACCTGGAAATTGAGCACAATGTATTTGTTCCCCTTTAGCCATAAGGGCAAATCTAGCTAAAGGGTTATAGTGCTCCCAACAAGCCAAAGATCCTATCTTGCCAAGTTGAGTATCTACAACTTCTAAACCAGAACCATCACCTTGACCCCAAATCATTCTTTCGTGAAAAGTTGGAGTTATTTTTCTTCTTTTTAAAACAATTTCACCTTTTTCGTTGAAAAGAATTTGAGTATTGTACAAACTTCCACCATCAAGTTCATTAACTCCTAGAAGAACTTGAATGTTATATTTTTTAGCTGATTTCCCAACTATTTCTGTAACTGGACCCGGAACTTCTACTGCTTGCTCATATAGCTTCATATGAGATTTACCCATGAGAACTGGCGGCTCAACAAATGAAAAATAAGGGTAGTAAGGAAGAAAAGTTTCGGGGAAGACTATCAATCTTACATTTTTTGTAGCTGCCTCTTGGATCTTTAAAAGGACTTTATTCAATGAGCCATTTAAGTCAAAAAGTACAGGTTTAACTTGAGCAGCAGCTACTTTAAATGTTTTAGTCATTTTCTTAGAGCTTATGTCTTACAGAGTCCAAGTATCTAAAATAAATGCCCCTTCTTTGCGATGCATTAACACGATATCGAGAACATCTAAAGGACTTATTGGTTTTATCCCTGGAGTAAGAGCTCCTTCCCCATGCCCGTACAAAGCTTGTAATGCAAATCGACAAGCATAAACTTTACCGCCTTGACCCATAAATTTTTCTAAGCGAGCATTAAAATTTAAATGACCATCAAATGCTGCATCTCCTAGCTTTGGAAAGCCTCTTTGTAGTCCTAGAGTTACTCCTGGACCATATAGCAATATTGAAGTTTCAAAACCTTTATTTATAAGACGACTTGCTTGTAAAAGATTAACAAGACCAATAGACCCCTCAAAAGCAACAGTATGAAAAGTTAGTAAGGCTTTCTCACCTGGTTCGGCTTTAACATCTGGGAATACTTTTTCTTCATAATCAACTAAGAATTCTCCAGACTGATTAGCGGGACGAGTTACAGATGGCATGAAATTTTTTTAAAAAAACTTTTGTTATTTTCCGACTTGCTTTCCCAAAAGAATGTAACCGATATCACTAAATTGATTAACTTAAGATTTCTGATCTAAAAAACTTTTTTAGTGAGTTTTATAACAAATTAAAATTCATAAATATGAAAAGATTAGTTTATTAAAGAAAAAGATGGCTGAAGAATTTTTAAATCAAATCTCTGCTAAATGTTCTGTAATTATTATTGGTGCAGGACAAGCAGGATTGTCTATTGCTCATTCACTACAAAAAAAAGGGATAAAACCTCTTATCTTAGAAAAAAATTATGTTGGGTTTTCTTGGGAAGAACAACGTTGGGATTCTTTCTGCCTTGTGACGCCAAATTGGCAATGCACACTTCCTGATTATCAATATTCTGGTAAAGACCCTAATGGGTTTATGGATAAAGAAAATATAGTTAAATATTTAAAAAAATATTCTGAATTTGTTAAGGCAGATATTCTTGAAGGGATTGAAGTAAAACATTTAGTTAAAAAAAATGAAAAGTTTTTTATTTCCACTAACCGTGGAAATTTTGAAGCTGATCAAGTTGTTATAGCAACTGGAGCTTATCATGTCCCTAATCGACATCCTCATTCTGAGAGATTACCAACCAATATCCTTCAAATTGATGCGAGAGAATATAAAAATGCAAATTCATTACCAGATGGACCTGTCCTAGTTGTTGGCAGTGGTCAATCAGGTTGTCAGATAGCTGAAGATCTTTTTTTTGAAAAAAGAGAAGTTCATTTAAGCGTTGGGAGTGCTCCAAGATCTCCCAGAAGGTATAGAGGAAGAGATGTTGTAGATTGGCTCGACAGAATGGGGTATTATTCAATGCCTATTGGGGAACACGATGATCCTAAAAGTGTAAGAAATAAAACTAATCACTATTTAACGGGAAGAGATAAGGGAAGAGAAATAGATCTTAGAAGGAGAGCGATAGAAGGGATGAATCTTCATGGACGACTGGAAGAGTTAACAATTAACGATATTCAATTTTCAAATGATCTTTCTAAAAATCTTGATGGAGCAGATTCTGTTTATTGCAGAATAAGAAATAGTATTGATGAGTGGATTTCAAAAAATAATATAGATGCTCCAAAAGAAGAGAAATATTCTCCTTGCTGGGAACCAACTGAAGATGTCAAAGGTACTAAAATTTCATGCAAAAACTTAGCAGTAGTAATTTGGTGTACAGGTTATAAAAGTGATTTTAGTTGGGTAGATATTTCAGTTTTTGATGGAACTGGCTTTCCTATTCATGAAAGAGGTGTGACCCAATCACCTGGGCTGTATTTTCTTGGTTTACCTTGGCTTTACACATGGGGCTCGGGACGTTTTTGTGGAGTAAAAGATGATGCTAACTTTTTAGCAGATATTATTTCATTGAAATCAAATAAATCAGCTGCCACAAAAGAAATGTTGGAGTGCAAAGCTCTTCTAGGTTCTTAAATAATTTAAATTCCGTTAAAAGTTTGGATAGAAAAATAATTCTTTGAGATCAAAGTTACAACTAGAAGGGCTCATTTTTCATTAGCCATTATTTAGGTTCAGTCATAGTTTTAATTTGCTGGAAATAGGGCTGCTGGTATGGCATGTTGTTAACTTTTTTCGGAAATCAGCTAAATCCAAAGAGTTTAGTTTAGTTTATCGAACAATATTATTCGAAGAAAGTTTGGGGAAAATTTAGAAATAAATTACCTAATCCAGACTTTTTATTTTTGGAATTAATGACATTCTATCTAAAATTGAAATGGTAATTAAGTTTTAAATGATTGGAATTTTACCAAAATTAATTGCACTTCTTATGGTCTTGCTTCTTATGGGAAGTACTTTTGTTGGTAGAAATTTTTACTTTCTAAATTTATGACGAATCCAGATCAGAAAATAATATTGCTTGAGTAAGCTACATATATGGAGGTAAAAACTCTACTAAGAGAACTTGCTAGGGTTTGGGAAAAAGATATTGATGAAGATTATGACATAGATTGTGAAGTTTAAAAAAAACTTCTAAAAATACTGGTCTTTTTCCAACCCTGCTCTAAAAGTTCCTTATATTCCTTTCTCGCATTTTCTATAGTCTCAACCCTGCTACCTTTAATAACTGGTTTAATACTTCTCTTATAAACACATCCATAGGAGATAATAATTGCATTAATACTTAGACAAGGATTAGATATATCTTCAAATGGTTCAAAGACTTTTATCCTACTTCTTTCTTTATTTACAAGAGTAAATTTCTTCATTACTTACCTTTGGATAAAAGATAATTTAAAAAGATACCTCCAAAAACTAATAAACCGCCCATAGCTACAAATCCTAGTAAATCTAATATTGATTTATCAGTATTTATTTTTAGAAAAGTTAAAGCAAAAGCTATTGGAGGCGATAATAATATTGCTTTTGGAATAAGTGCCTGATTCCATTTCTTTATAACAGTATCTTCTTCATTGAGTTTATGATACAACTTTTCTAAATTTTTTTTTCTTCTTCCATTAAATAATCAATTAGCAAATAATTGTTCTAATACTAAAAATTAAGCTTAATGCCTGCGAGTTAATAGTTATTCAAAATACTAATTTCCCCTTCAACGGATTTGAATAACATTGTCATTTTACTAATACATATTCACGTATAAAAATTTCTTGATAAATAAAAAAAACGTGAAAAAATTCTTACTTATTGAGTCCTATGGCACTAATCCCTTTTAAATCAACTGAAAAACAAGGTAAAGCTAATAGTAAAAGTATTCTTAGCCTTGGTCTATTGATGTTCTCATTGGTAGCTTGGATGTGCTTATTCAGGTAAAAAATTATGACTAAAAAAGAAGGAAAAGAATTAGCTACGGTAAAGGTTTATCTTAATACTGGAATTATTGCAGGATTAATTGGGGTAGGATTTATTGCTTCAACTTTAGTTTTTGGAGTATTACTTCTGGTTTTAAGATAATTGTTTAAAAAAGATTTAAATTCTTTTTCATTAGATTTCGAGAAATCATATGAACAAGTGGATTTAACATCAGATATGAAAATTTCTAAAAATTTATTCTCATCTTTTATGTAATTATCAGGAATAGATGAAAAAAAATATTCATATTTCAAGGTTGCTTCCTTATCGAGTCCTTTAAAGAGATTTTTCTTTAGAGAATCACAATATTTAAAAGCTAATTGATTATTAGCTATTTTTTTTTCTTTATATATTTCTCCGGATACAGGTAGTGCATATGTTATGTTGATTGTCATTATTAAAACAAATAAAAAAAATGAAATAAGAACAAATTTCATTAATCATCTTTTGGATTTAAAAATGGCCTAATTTTATTTTTCATTTCGTTAAGTGGCTTTTCAATAAAATCTGGTTTTTTTAAGACTGCAAGTAAAAACCACCCCGCACTTATTGCAAGAACCATTCCTAAGTAAGCAAAACCATAAATCATAAAAACACTAAATAATTTACTTTTAATTATGATTCTTTTTTGATTTCCTTTTGGGGTTCAATGTTTCCCTCTCCTGCAACTTTATCCTCTTTCTTTATTTCTTCTGCAACCTTATCCTCTTTCTCTATTTCTTCTGCAACCTTATCCTCTTTCTCTATTTCTTCTGCAACCTTATCCTCTTTCTTTATTTCTTCTGCAACCTTATTCTTTTCTTTGATATTTTCTTCTTCCTTTATTACTAATTTACTCTCAGTCCTTCCAAAATCATCTTTACCAGCAATAAAGAAAATTAGTGCGCTAATGAAAAAAAGTGCAAAAAGCAATACTTCCATTTACTAATACCATTGAATTAAGTACAAATTAGTTTAGAGATCTAATTTTAATCAACATCAAATAATACAAATCATAGTAAATTTAGTTAAATCAAAGATAAAATATAAACTTCTTTATTATCAACGAGTTTAAGTTTTTAAAAACCTAAAAGTGTTATATTTCTTACTTTGATAAATATTTTTAAAATATAATGGTTGTGATTATTAGTTTTAATATTTATTTTTTTATTACAATTTGATCATTAATTATTTATATTTTAGGATACTTTTTTCGTCGTGGATATATAAACTTTGAACTTGAATTAACCCTTAAATATCTTTATGTTTATTTGAGTTATTTTATTTGCATAAAATGTTAGGAACAATCAAAGATCCAACTTTATTTTTACTTTTTGGCAGTGTTGGACTTTTACTTTTTGGTTCAATAGGTTATGGAATTTATACAACAGTTGGACCCTCCTCTCATAAATTAAGGGACACAATCCAAGAGCATGCAAGGATGCATGAATTAGGAATTGCTCATGGTCATAATGGTCATAATCATAATGAAGGAGAACATATTCATTGAGAAATAAAATGTATTTATATTTCTTTGATTCAGAATTAACAACGCAATTCTTCTTTATTTCAATTCTCTCAGGAGCATTATTATCCTTCTTTCTTTTTCTTTTATTTTGGTTGACTAATCAAAATGCTATGTTTAAAAACCAGTAGCTTTGCTCTTGGAAATTTCAGGAATATTATTTTTTAGTTTTAAATAAACCGTTTTTCAACCTCGAAATTGCTACATTTCTGTAGCACTGAATCATTTTATACATTCTACTCTCAGGCTTTGTTTACAATTAGTAATATTTTATTAATATATCTTAATCTCAATGGACTCAAATAAAGATATTCTCAACAGAGCTATAGGAAGACCAGCAATGATGGCTTTCATGATCTTAGTGGGAACATATTTAACAACCGGTCAACTTATCCCTGGTGTTTTTTAATGGAAAATAAAAATCAATCAAGAAATATTGATCCTCAAAAAATAAGAGCAGAGAATTTAAATGGAAAATTTGCTCTTGTAGGTCTAATTGCTCTTGTTGGAGCTTACATTACAACTGGTCAAATTGTGCCCGGAATCATTTAACTTTTAGAAGATTTAAATTTGGTACAAAAAACTACATCATTTTAATATTCAAGTGAATAGTTTGTAGATATAAATCTACTTAACTTATTATGGAATTCGCAAAAAAATTCATGACCGAAAAAGCTGAAAAGCTAAACGGTAAAGCTGCAATGCTTGGAATGTTTGCTCTTATTGGGGCTTATTATTTTACTGGTCAAATTGTTCCAGGAATATTCTAAGAAAATCCTTTTAAATTTCTTGAGAGCTTAATTAAGCTCTTTTTTTTTGAATTAAAAATTTTCTTTTTTTAATTATCTAATAATTCAAATAATTTACTTATTAGAAGCTTTCTTTTTAAAAAAGTCTTATCACTATATGTTTCATTTTCTTCTCTCAAAATTTCCTGACCATTTGATCCCAATCCTTTAAAGACAAATTCTTTATCTTCTTTAATCCACTTATTGATCATTGCCACTGTTGTCTCTATATGGAATTGTAATCCGTAAGCATAATCACCAATCCTAAAAAACTGTTCCTTACAACGAGCACTGCTAGCAATGAGTACTGCTTTATTAGGTAATAAAATCCTATCTCCATGCCAATGAAGGACATAAAAAGGGTCTTCAAAAATTGCTTTAAAATCACTATTTGACTTATCAATAAAAATTTGAGACCATCCAATTTCTGGTAATTCTTTTGGAGGGTATCCATATTTTAAAATTTCAACATCTCCTCCAGCAGCACTCGCAATCAACTGAGCACCCAAGCAAACACCGATTATAGGTCTCTTATTCTGTAATGCTTTTCTTATAAAATCTATCTCCAACTTAAGCCAAGAGTATTTCTCGCCCCCAATATCTTTGACTCCCATCGGTCCACCCATAATTAAAATTAAATCACCTTCTTTTGTTTTAGGAAGATTATCTTTTTTATCCAAACGAATAATTTCTATTACTAAATTTCTTTCTTCAGCAAATTGTTCAAAAAGGCCTGGACCCTCTATTTCTAAATGTTGCAAAACTAATAGTCGTTTAATTCTCTTCATTCACTTTCCAGTATTTCAGCATAATCAGCACAGACATTAACGCTAAACCACTCCATTGAAGACCAATTACTTTTTTGATATGTACCAGCAGCAACACTTACAAAACAATCATTCTCATACCAACTTCGATAATTGGGATTTAATTCAGTTCCTTTTAATCTATTTTCTAAACCCTTTCCATATTTTTTAATAACAAGATTTATGGCTTCGTACTCAATTTGTCTTTGCCTCTCATCAGCAAAAGCTCCTAAAGGTATAAAAAAAAGGATTGATGCAATAAGTAAATGTTTCATCGATACTACTGATTTCATATGAAGTTAATTTCATATTGTTTAATTAAATTTTTAAAATCTTCAACTCTTTTTTGTCCGTTCTTTAAAGGTCTTGAAGAGTCAAGTACAGCTGCACAACATAATTGCCAACATGATTTTTCATCTAGGTCTAATTTCTCGCATATTTTTTTTGGGGCTTTAAAAACTGTATTAATTTCTGCAATATGTTGAGTAGTTTCCCATAATTCTCCTTCAAGAAAATCAAGTTCAATACTTGATAATAATTCTGTGGCTACGTAATCTTTGATTAGCTCAGTTAATTCCACAATATTTTATTAAAGCAGGAAAAGTTAAATCATCTTTTAGTATTTATATAGCAAGATAAAAAAAAAGGAGCTAATTGCTCCCTAGTTTAGATTAACCGTAAATAAGGTTGTTTTATTCTTCAGGATTCAAAGTAGGTATACCTTCTGCTGAAGCTACAGCAACCCACATCACTGCTGATGAATTACCACTATTAGCCATTGTATGAGCAGGAGTATTTGCTGAAAGAACAAATGAATCCCCCTCCTTAAAGGTCTTACTAATACCTGTCTTTTCAGCAAGCGTTAATTCACCACTTTCAATATGACCCAGTAAAGGTACAGGATGAGAGTGCATTGGTATCGTCGCTCCATTTTCAACTTCTACTCTAATCAAACGCATTTCAGCTTTTCCTTTTGGGTACTTAAAATTATCTCCATCAATGTTTTCTGAAGAGGTAAAGATTTCTTGTACATCAACAGAAGATTCTGCAGCTATAGAAATGCTTGGATTGATAAGCATTAATACAAGAGCTAATGCGATGAATAAATTCTTGATCATGAATTTGAATTTCTATAAAATTATTTAGACTTATAGTATTTATTTTTTAAATATCTGTCAGTACTTGATTTAACTTTTTATGGTTATTCTATAAATCTTTTATTAAGGAACTGGCGCTTCTTATTTTAAATCTACTGTTGATGTAAATTTTTTATTATTCTTTTTTGTAAATTAAATCTTAAATTTTATAGAGAAACTTATATAGAACTCGTTTTTATATAAGTTATATAAATCTAATTAAGTAGTCTTTTTTACCAATTAAATATATCTGTTTTTAAATAAATATATTTGTCCTTAAAAAGCTCCTAGAAAATACTTTTTCTTGAAATAAAGATTGACAAGACATTTATAAAAAAAACTTTTATAAAACATTAACTTCTTTTATGAATATGTTTCTAACCAACAAGACTCGTTTGAAAATTAAGGATATTGTAAAAAGGATTTCACTAGATGAACCTGTTGCATTAGAGGAAAGAATTTATGTAGAAAAGTTTGCAAAACATAATTCAACTATATGGACATGGCTTAAGAAAGCTAACAGCTTGAGGAGATATGGCAAACAAAAAACTGATGGAATAAATGGACTTATCCAGAATCTTGGCCTTGATGGTTTAGAAACTGAAAATCATTTCGATCCCAAAAATGATGATCTTGCTGATTGGTTTAGTGGATCTCCTGATTGGGTGAGGAGGAGTTAATTGCCTTTAGTTTAAAATGAATTTTAATTTAATAAGGTCCACCAAAACTAAAAATAAGGTGTATATGGTACTTCTGTTTTTAATGAATCTCCGTAGTAACTTTCAGCTGACTTTAATAGGATCCAATAAATAAAATTTAGAAATGATTTTTCCATAGGAACATCTATACCCTTTCCTAATTCAAATCAGAATCTCAAATAAAAACATCGTAGAAAATACTTAACTGAAGAGATTTAGATTTTCTTGGTTAATTTGTGATGGTTAGGGTTGTATGAAATGCTACTAAAGCATATCTTATCAATTGATTTGCTAATATTGCTTATTGATTACTTTAATTTCTGAACATATACTAAATAAACTTTAAAAGTAAGAAATTTGTGAGTACTCAAAAAAGTCAAAGTCATAAAAGACAAGAGCAAAATAATACAGAATGGTTAGATGAATTAATTAATAAGATTGAAAGCATGAAAAACAAAATATCAAATACTTATTAATCAATCTTCTTTTACATTACTTACTAAGTCAGTCTATAGTTCTCTAGGTTGGCTTTGTTGATGCTTTTATAATTTCCCATGCTTCTGATGCAGAATCTGCATATTCAAAAAGATTTAAGTGCTCATCAGCAATTAATCCAAGCCAATTTATAAGTATCAGAATTAATAATTAAATTCAGATTTTTGAAATTATTAATTTCAGGCGACATATGTTTTTTAGTTTTTTTCATTTCATGCAAGAGTTTTAACTTTTCTTTCTAGAGGATTAAAATAGACTCTTTTGATTTTTTTATTTTCGTAAATCCAATATACAGGTGGACTTTTTCTGGCCTTAATTAAATTAATTTTGTCTAATTTTTGTGGGATAAATTCTTTAGCGGGATCAAAAAATTTATCTCTTTTGGGTTGATTTAAAACAATGCTACCCTCTTTCCCTGAGATTGATCTGTGATAAGTTCCTACAGGAATTTCTAATGCTCCCATAGATCTATTTAAATAAATCACATGATTAGGTTCATCCCAGGAAGGATTTATTAAAATAAATTTCCTTTCCCCGGTGATAACTAAATTGTGGTCAATTTGATGATTGTGAACATAGTATTGCTCATCCTTTAAATCATCTGGAGGAGATATAGCTTCCCCAGAATGGATTACAACATCAGAACCATTAGAATTATCTATTCCTGCATCGAAGAATGTGACTTTTGGAGTCTCTCTAAAAATATTTATTGGGAAGAATCTTAATTCCATTGTGCTAACTCCCTTTTAGAAAATTTATAAATACTAATAAAAATTTATTTACTTACAAAAAACAGATATTTTTTTTAATTGCAACAAACCAAGCAATCCTCTTGATTTGGATAATCTATACATTCTTTATTTAAAGTTTCTTCTAAGAAATCTACTTTCTTAACATAGTCAAGATCTTTTAATTCTTTTTTTGGAACCGTGAACTGAGTTTGTAGTTTCATTTTCTATTCTCCTATTTAAAACTGTTTTTTGAATCCATTCCAAGATTGAGAAAATCTTAATCCCAGATAAGAAATTAAAATTGTCCAAAATAAAATTTCTATACCTAAATTGGTCATTTGCTTGGCCTCCTTGCTATCTGATTATTCTCTAGTACGGGTATTATGTAAAAATCAAGCGTAAGAATACCTAAAGTTAAAGTTTTAATCACAAAAAATCTTGCAATGTTTCTTACTCGGATGTTCTATACATTCATTATTCCAAAAAACTTCAATTTTTTTGAGCCTATTATCAAATGAAAGGTCTTTTTTATCCAATTTAATTTCTTGGATAGTAAATGTGTCATTAAGTGCCATAAGACTTACCCCTTGACTACAACTATGTTCTAATTCAATTGAATAGTAAATTTCAAGTTTTATGTGTGCGGTTAGAGGAACAAAATTGTACGGATTAAGGATCAAAAAAAAATCTCAAATTATGAATAATTGCAAGGCAAATATCTTCAAAAAATTTATCAAAGAAATCTTTTATTGAAGAAGATATAAAAATTAGCGTTTCATTTTAAAAGTAAAGTATGCAAACCCACCAAGCAATAAAATACTTACAACCCCATAAGTAATCGCTACGCCGTACATGTAAGTCATTTATTTATAAAGATATAAGCAGAATATAAATAAACTAAGAAAACTCCAATAGCTATGAAACATCCATAAATAAGAAAGTTCCAAAATCTATATAATTTAGGTTTTTTAAATTCTTTTTCTTTTTCTTTAGTAATCATTTATTTTCTTTTTCTTTTCTAGCCGCATTACCTTTTGCTCTTAATACCAAAGTTATCGTAAGGGCAGCGCTTAATATCACAGCGTCAATCAATAGGTGCGGGGAAATATTCATCAGCTGAAAAGAGAAATAAGAAGAGTAATTATCTTTTCAACAATAAATCTATTAAACATTAAAAAAGAGGGATTTATACCTCTAAGTTTAAATCTACTGTCAATCACAGTCTATTTTAGCTTTTTAGGTTCTCTAGAAAAAGCAGTATTTTATTTAGCCAGAGCAAGAGAAGGCACCTGCGATAATATTTTTAAAAATTGATGCTTGACTCAAAGCATACAAAAAGAAAGTTGATGATGCGAGAGTAATAGCTATTTTAAAAGACCTATTAACTTTCAAATTTGAGACTTTTGCGAATGCAGAGTTCATTTGTTCTTTAATTTATTGGTTTCATAATAGCTGCAAAAATTAAATATTCAGCATCAATATTTACCAAAGAATAATTTTATTGCTCCTTTTTCTCAGCTTGCATTTTTACTAGCTCAAATTCTTTTTTGGGAACTATTCTGATTTTGTATGCTGGATATCTTGTTTTCCACCATTTATTAATCGAAATAGCTACTCCTTCTATATTTTGTGTACAAATATTGACCCATAGAATCTTAGTTTCAATTTCTTTGTAGAATTGCCAACTTGTAGGTGAAGCCATTAAAAATCGCAAATGAAAAAATTCAATAAATTATGGGAAAGGGTCCACAAGCTAAAACTTTTGTTTTTTAGTAAGAGGATTAAGTTGAAGATATAGATTTTTCATTAAATGGTAATAAAAAACTTTAAACATAAGATTTACATCACTTTCGCCTTCTAGGAAAGTATTACTTTAATTTTATAATGAATTTCAAAAAAAAATATCTCCGCAAAGAAGGGGCCAAAAATCGGCCCCTCTTGGTGAAACTCTTCCAAGGAAACACCATCAAAATCTTACTCTAGAAGTTGCAAAGTTAAACAAATTAATAAAATCAAGATTAACAATTTATGCGGCCTTTTTAAAAGGGTTCATATTCCTTAAAAAGTTATTGCTTTTGGGGGTACTCATTTTTCTATATCTTTGATTTATATCCAGGATATACTTTCTAGCTTTCTTATCACTTTCAATTTTCTTTTTTCGAAGACGTAAATCCCTTAAATCTTCTATGGACATGAGGCCATCATTTTCATTGAAATTTAAATGATCAAATTGCATCAGTTTAAGAAATTAAGTTTCTTCTTTAAGTGCAAGATTAACAACCCTATCTTTATTTGCAATAGAGATAATTAACCAACTTAACTCAAATTAGTTATTTAATTTTCAGAAAGCTATGAATTTAAGTATTAAAAACTTTCTAAAATCAAGAAAAACTTTTGATTTAATAAGATGGAACTTCTACAAATACAAATGATTCTCCATAATGAGATTAGGCTGATCTTATTAGTAACCATTAAAAGAAATTTGCTAAAGCTTTCTCCACGAGGATTTAGTAACTAATTTAAATAAACTCATCATTTTTGTAATAGTTATATACAAAATAAATTTATTAAGCAATCAAGATATTTACCTTACAAAGCATAGATACTTATTAAAAAAACAAAAATTTGCACTATCAAACTTTAGGCCGCGGACTAAATCCTCGTGGAGTATTGGACTTTAGCCCGCATTATTTATTTAGCAAAAGAAAAATATAACTGCAAGGTAATTAGATCACCAATTATTATGTTTGATTCTGAATTAGCCCTTATTGGTTAATTGATCAAGATTATCTGAACTGAGGTTTGCATTGTTTATTGTATAAATGTGCTACAAAACTTAAGTTATATCAATGGATTCAGTATTTTTGCTCATTGATATATTCATTTTGAAAATAATATTATTATTGATGCCTAAATAGGTTTGAATTTGAAAAAAATAATTAAATTTATTAAACTCCTTAAGAGAAGAATTGATATTCTCAATGCTGAGGCTGAATTAAAATTTATATTGGAAAATTAATAATGGGATTCCCACATTGTCCTATTTGCATGGCTCTAGCATTTGTTTCAGTTTTTTTTGGAGTTACTCGTAGTTATATGTTCTATATTCTTATAAGGGAGTTACTTAGAGCAGAATCTAATTCAAAATTGAAGTTTATTTTTTATTAATTATTGACATCTAAGTATAAATACTTTATAAATGGATTGTAGTTAATACTACAAAATCGTCCGATCTACCATCTGATAGACCGCAGTACGACTCAAGCCACAGGACGGGGACTTGAGCAAGTTTAGGAGCTGCATCATGGTAAACATGTATTTCAATGGAAAGTCATTCGTATATTGTAGAAAACAAGAAGAAAAGGTTATAAAACTAACTTATAGAGGATCTATTTACATGAAATAAAGTTTCTAATTTCTTTTTTAAAAAAGTTAGAACATTTATAGAAGTTTTTGAACTCAGTACTTATTAATGCGTTATAAGAAAAACTTATTAATGAGATATTTTTTACCTATTTAAAAATTCATATATTCGTATATTTAGTAACGAGAAATGAATTTTAAAAAAACTAATTTGTAACTAGATTTTTAAAAAAGTTATGCAACCTATTTCTGAAGAACTTTATAAAAAAATAATTGAGAGTTCTAAAAAATGAGTAAGTTCCTAATTGCTTTATTAGCATTAGATATAGGCGTTAGTCTGTCTAAAGTTTTTATTTTTACCTGAAAATCAAATTTCATCATAAAAGAAGAAATTGTTTTCTAAAAAAAGAAATATTTACTGGGTATTCTTTATTTAATGTATTTATTTTATAAAATAAAAAATTAAATCAATAAAAGTACTACCTACAAGTACTAGCAACATTAAAAGAGCTATTAACTACTCTAATCCCACAAAGATAAATCCGAATTTCCTGTGGATCTTTGCATCCAGTGAATTTTCCAAACATTATTTACTTTTTTAAAAATTGACGTAACTGTTGGCAGGTCATCATTAGGTGTCCCTTTATAAGTAAATTTTGAACCTAGTGTAAAAATGCACATTACTATAGTTTCGCTCAAAAATTCGAATCGGTGAATCTTGGTTATTTCTGCTTTTTCTTGAACTATTTCAACATTAATCATTTGTTCGAACCCTTTTGCATCTATTGGATTACCACTCGGTCTTATGAATAAAAAATTTGGAGTAGCATTGTCAACAAAAAATGAGGCCATTTTTTTTGGATTAGCAAAATCATTTAATAATGAAATTATTGTTTCTTTATTATTCATAAAAAAAAGGAACGTAACTCTTCTAGTTTAGATCTACTGTTTTAAATGTACAAATTGAAATGGAATGTTTCTAAAAAAAATTCGTTAGGATGTTCGAAATAATTAAATTTTTAATTTAAATTATGATCAATTCATTAAACAAATTATTGCCCGTTGGCAAAAAGGTCAAAAAATATTTACCTTTCTTTATTGGATTTAAATTACTTACATTTACTGGCTTTCTTACTTATTTAATGAATCGCTAATTGATATAAGTTTAATAATAATGTTTAACCAAAATTAAAATTTAGTGAATAAAAAAGAACGAACTAAAAGATTTAAGTCTTTGTCAAGTATGCAAAGACAAGAAATTGATTTTAAAGAAGATGAAAGAGAGAGGCATAGAGGTGGGGAGTGGTATTCCTAATAAAAAATACGATAGCAAAGAGGTTTATGAATTAATTCATATTGCGAATTGCTTCCCAGAATTAAAAGAGGGGAAAAAAAATATTTAGGTTTCTTTAATTAAGATATTTATTCTGCTTCCCTTATTGCAGAAATAATTAATCCGCCTATCAATCCGAGATTGATAAATACTGCTCTTTGATGGAAAGGAAATACATGAAAAATTATTGTTGTTGGAATAAGAAATAGTAATAAAAAGACTGAACCGATTTTTTGTTTTTCTCCAAATATAAAAAATCCAGAACCCAAGATAAGACATATTATGGCTCCCACTAGAAGAATAGATGAAATTGGTTCAGGAATGCCTTTTGTAGAAATATATTCAACTGTTCCTTCAAAATCATTTATTTTGCTTGGTATGGCTGAGATAAAAATTGCTGAAATTGATACTCTTGAAAAAAAATCTAAAAAAGTTTTAATCCTTTTATTTTTAAAAAAAGAAATTTTCATAAACTTACTATAATAAAAAAATTTTATAAGTTTGATAAATACTAAATTAGTTTGAAATACTTTTAAATTTTTTTCAAAGATGTTTAGCTTAATTAATAGAAATCTTTAAATTAATGTGAATCTTGTTGAGATAATTAATAGTAATTTATGAATTCTCTTTTTATATTTATGAAATGATAAATCTAATTGAAATAAATGTTTAAAAAATTTCTTTTAACTTCTTTTTTACTTTTAAGTTCCCTCATAACTATATATCCTTCAAAAAAAGAAAATACTAAATTTTTGGATTATTGTTATTCTTTAGAAAAAATAATTTCTCGAAATACATTAGAAAAAAATAAGAATTTATCTAAGAATTTTAGGCCTTTAGCAAAAGATATTGCACTATTTGGGACTAAAAAAACTAAAGGCACTTTCGCTTATAAGATAATTGATCAATATAAAAATTCCAAAAAATTATTTATTATTACTTTTGTTCCGAACAAAATTTATTGTTTAGCAGGATATTGGATAGAAGAGGTAAGTCCAGGAAAATTTGAATCAATTTTCTATCAGAAAACCAAACGAAAAATAAATGGATATAAGAATACAAAAAAAGAAGTAGATGAATTTATTAAAAGAATTAATTTAGAATATAAATCTATAAAAAAAGAAATTAATGATTTTTTTTAGAAAGTTAAAAATTTCTTTTCTAATAATCTAATAAAGTTAATTTATTTTGACTTTCTAGTTCCGCCATAGGAATAATTTTTATGTGTAGAAATTAGATTCCAACATTCTTTACAACAAAAAATCCAGTTCTTATGAATTATCGATTTAACTCTGTAATGAGTTTTATCTGGCTCATGACATAAATCGCATTTTTTCAATTATCTATTGATTGCTTAATTTATTCTAGATGTGCAAAAGTATGATTTTAAAAAGATTCACGAAAAAATTTTTATCGTGTCATTATATAAATGCACTCTATAGATCCTGAAGCAAAGCAGTGGTTTTGATGAGTGCGATTATTTTAATTACGGGATAAGAATTTCTAATTTTTACTTTTTAAATGACTTAAGACAATCTCAATATTTATTTAAATTTTCTTAGTTTTTTATAAAGCTCTTATCGAAAATAAATAATTGATTATACATTTAAATTAGAACTTTAAAAAGAAACTCACGAATCATATTTAATTAATTTTATTATGATTTTATTGATTTTAATTGTTATGAACATTTATCTATTTTGGATATTATTTTTAGCTCTATGGGCAATAGTACCCTTAATGATTATTAAAGGTAGAGTAGACGAAAAGCCTAAAATTCAGACATCACCAAAGGTTAAAGAAAAGAAAAAAGGTTGGTTTAATTAACAGAATCTCTGAATTAGCTAAATTATCTATAGCCTACATTTTTATAATTTAAATTAAAGTTTAAAAAAAGTTTATTTATTAAAAGTGAAAAAATTAAAAAATAATTTTCTTTATTTAGTTGTACTTGGAGGTAAAGCAGAAAAAGCTAATATAGAACTACATGATGTTAAATGGGTTGTTGGATCTAAAATTGAAGAAACATACGATACTTTAAGAAAGGATTGGTTTGGATCTTCAAAAGGTTTGCATATTGATAGCTAAAAAAAATACAATATATAGATGGCCATAAGATTAATTTAATAAATGTTGAAAAGAATAAAATAGGAAAAAAGCAACTAGTAAAAAAAATAATCACCAAAAAAAATTTATGGTTTGTCAATATTGGAGGATATGATTCAACTTCTATGCAGGAAAAACATGAATTTGGATTAGTTATAGCTTCTACTAAATTAGAAGCAAAAAAACATAGCTAAATCAAAATGGCTTATTGGGTGCAAAAAAAAGCATAAAGATAATCTTGCTTCCCTAGAAATGTTAATTAGTTGCGATAATTGTGAACTAATAAAAAAGATAGGTAATTTGGAAATAGAATTAATTCCAGATAATAACATTATTGAAGAAAACAACTATCCTGATTGGTGTGGTTATCAAAAAATAGACGAGAAATAAAAATTTAAGAATTTATTACTTGCAAAAAAATTTTGTTATTTATTCTTAATTTATGTGATTAAAATATCAAAAAGAACTTGATTTTCTTAATAAATAAATTCCACCTCCAAGAGAAATCAAGACAGGTAACCATGCAGCAAAAATTGGAGGTAAAATACCTTTTACTCCGAACGAACTAAATAAAAATGACATTACATAATAAATTAATATAAGAATTACGCTCAGCCCAAATCCCTGACTTTTTGAAGATCTTAAATTAGATTTAGATCCTAGACTGCTTCCTATTAAACCAAAAACCAAGCATGCAAAAGGTAGAGTGAATTTTTCTTGAATGCGGACTTTAATTCTTCTCACTTCCTTTAAGTTGCCAGTTTTTTCATAAATCTTTTCTGCTTGTATAGCCTGCTTTAAAGTCATTTCATTTGCATCTTTAGGCACCTTTGCTAGCTCCATAGGACCTTCAACAAATGGATATGTATATTCTTGAAATTGGATATTCGTAGTTTGTCCGCTTGGATCAATTGATATAATATTTCCGTCAGAAAATATCCAAGAAGAACTTTTTTTGTCAAATACTCCACTCTTTGCCTTTAAAATTTGTTGAAAATCTTCTCTGGAAAAATCTAAAACTGTAACTCCACTCATAATGTTGTTTTCATACCATGAAGCATAAAAGATATGAGTAAGAAAAGTATTTGTTTTTGTAGGTTTTTTATTTGATGCGCTTATCCTAGACCCATATCTTGAAAACATAATATTATCTTTTCCTTGTTCAGCGCTAAAAGAACTACCTATTCCTGCTCTTAATGTCGTTTCAGCTAATTTATTACTAGCAGGAACTAAATTATCGTTAAAGTAAAAAGTTAATCCTGTCATAAATATTGAAAGAGCAATAGCTGGAGAAATGATTCTTGAAGTTTTTATACCCAAAGATTTCAATGCTAATAATTCAGAATTGCTTGATAATTTTCCATAGGCTAATAACGTTGAAAGTAAAACTGCCATTGGGAATGATAAGACTAAAAAACTGGGTAAACTAAAAAAAAGAACTTTTAAAGCTAAAAATAAAGGTAAGCCAAATTCAACAATTTTTCTTATAAGATCAAACATTACTCCAACAGATAGTGAAATGACAGTAAAAGCAGAAATTGCAAATATCATGGGAGGTATTATTTGCCCTAACAACCATCTATCAATTAAAGGAAGTAAATACCAAGGAGAAATGATTTTATTAAAAGTTTTTTTAATTAGTGATTGATTTGAAAGTTTCAAAAGAAATTTATTTATTTTTTACTATCTTTTTCCACATTATAAAATATCAAGGATTTAGAAACCAATATAAAAACGATAGTTAAGAAACATTTTTATTCTCTAAGATTCAATAATTTATTAGAAAAATAATTTATTAACACTTGCAATAAAAGAAGAAATTTGGTTTCTTTAAAAAAAACATTTAAAGCATGAAAAATAAAACTTTAATAAACGAATGCAATTGCATACACTGCCAACAAACACTAAATCAAATTAATAATTCAAAATTATATTGGGACAAATTAATTTTAAGAAAAAAGTTGGTATAGATTCTCTAGTAAATCCTCTAAGGTTTTATATTTTTTTAAATTAGTTGCTTTAAAACTATCATTTTCAGTAAAAAAATAAAGTTTTGGATCTTTATTATTAAGACTTTTTTAGGATAATGATATTACTTAGCGTTTTGATTTTTTTTGTAGATCATATTTTCTCGATTTAAAAGAAAAAGGATAATTAAAATACAAGATGGAATGAGAATAAAATCTAAAGACATACATTTTTTTAAGTCTATTTTCTATTTAGCAAATAAAAGAAACATTGACATTAGTTTCTTTTCTTTGAGATATTATTCAACTAGTTAAAAATTATTTAAATGCTTGGTTTATTTCATTCTTTTTAAAATTGAAAGAGCCTGCAAGTATCCCACCTGCAAGCTCATGACGACCTAATTAATTCAGATTTCCTGATTTAACCAGCTAAGCACTTCCTAAATGCTATTAGCATCCTACTAAGTAAAATTACTTACTGTGAGTATAAATGCTTATTTTTAATGATTTATTTCCAAATTAATAATAATAAGGTGATTTCTTTAAATAAAAAAATATGACTCGTTATTGCTTTTTGAACAGAAATGTAACACATTGACCTGTAAGCACTTAAAGGTAAGTCTAAAATGACTTTTGGTTTACATAAGTTAATATTTGTGTTACTTTAGTTAACAATTATTATTATTATTAATGACCAAATCAGGAGTTACTACAGAGTCAGGTGGAAGACAGAATATGTTCCCATCAGAAACTAGGCCTTATATTGATGAAACTGTATCTTATGATGGATATCCTCAAAATGCAGAAAAAGTTAATGGTAGATGGGCTATGGTTGGTTTCATTGCACTATTAGGTGCCTACATAACAACAGGTCAGATCATTCCAGGAATTTTTTAATATCTAAATTTTAGTTTTACGAAGTTTTTGTTAAAAGTTTATTTTTCAAGTCTTTAAATATTAAATTTAGTTTTATTATAGGATTAATTAACTTTCAACTTTTGTCATCTTTTTATTTAAAATTTGAAAATAAGAAAAACCAAATAAAAGTTATGGCGTTTAGGCTAAATATTATTCCTAGAAATATATAAGCAAACTTTTTACCAATAAAGGCTGTTTCCGGTTCAAGCTTTACTCTCAATGAATATCTAAAATATCTCGATAAAGATAGCATCAATTAAGAAATAAATTTAAGTTTTAAAAAATAAAAATAATTATATTAATATTTCTGCCTTCAGCTAGTTTTTGTAAATTCGGTCATTAGGCTTTCTAGATGGGATATTTAATTCTTTGATATTATTCCAATAGCCTTTCTTAGTTTGAGTAATTATCACGCCAGTGTAAATTATTATAATTAGCCAAAATGATGCTTCTTATCAAATATTTCGCCTTGATACTCCTAAAACTAAAAAATTACTATAAATAAAATTTTTAGAATTGAGATAAAACTTCTATACTGATTATGAACATATTGCTTTTTTCGAAATGGGATTATTCAAATCTCAACTAAAAGAAAGCATATAATAATTAGAAAAATAACCAAAAAAAAGAGTCAATAATTAAATTGACTCATTAGAAAAAATTTAAAATTTATTTTAGATAAAGCCAGGAATTATTTGACCTGTAGTAAAGTATGCTCCAATAAGAGCTATAAAACCTAACATGGCGAATCTTCCGTTTAGCTTTTCAGCAACAATTTTTTCTTTTTCTAATACTTTTTTTTGTACGTTATTTGACATTAAAACCAGCCTGGAATAATTTGGCCTGTTGTCACATATGCACCGACTGCGGCAACGAAACCTAACATAGCTGCCCAACCGTTAAAACGTTCTGCTTCTGGAGTCATTTTTTTTTGTATAATTTGTAAATAAATATAACATATATATTTATTAATGTAAAGAAAATTAGGGATAATTCTTCGCTTTATCGCGAAAATTAAAGAAACTGCTACATATATGTGTCGAATTATACCTTATAAATAATTTTAATTTTGTTCTGTTTTTTTAAATTTGTAGAAAAAATATAAGTTTTTTACCTTGTTTGTTTAGAGGCATATCCTCATTTAGAGGTAATTTAAATTAATATATTGCAAGAGTCAGCTAGTAGGGATACAGGCTGACTCTTTTTTTTTTAGAATTTTTGGTTTTCGACTAAAAGTAGTTTTTAAAATTCAAATAATTGCTATTAATAAATTAGATAAATATGAATTTATGTCATTCGCGACCTACTACATGCATTTAATTTTTGGAAGGATTCCTTCTCTAATGAGTTCTGATTTAATACTTTATATCTTGCCTGCTCTTACAGTTTCAATATTATTCTTTAGCCTTAAAATAATGTTTTTCAATACTCCAAAATTGAGAAAGGTTAAATAATCAAGGATTTTAGAATTATTATTTTTACTGAATCGCCCAATTTTTTTTATTTTGGATAATAGACTTTTTTTTCGGCAACTCAAAGAAATAGAGAATGCATTAGTGATGTACTATCCCGAATTATAAAAAAAGGTTCAGTATTAGAAATCGGAAGTGGCAGTGGTGAAAATGGAGTGTTTTTCAAAAACGATTTCCTGAAATAATTTGGCAAACAAGTGACTCAGAGTTAGCGCATAGAAAAAGCATAAGTTCTTGGATTGAGTATGAAGAGCTAACCAAGAAAATGCCATGCCTCTTGCGATTGATGTAAAAAAAATTCCTTGGAAAATTCCATTGATATTAGCTAATTCTTTGCAAGGAATAATTTCTATAAATATGATTCATGTAGCAGAATGATCATGTACTGTAGCACTCTTTAGAGATTCAAGAAAATTACTCAATAAAAGAGAATTTTTGATTTTGTATTGGCCATTTAAAATTTATAATAAGCATACAAGTAAAAGTAATTATTATTTTGATAATTCATTAAAAATCCAAAATAATCTTTGGGGTATAAAAAATCTTGAGGAAGTTTCTGATGAGAGTATGAAAAATGGTTTTTCTCAAGAGAATATTATTAGTATGCCTGCAAATAATTTTTCAATAATTTACAGAAAAGTTTCTTGATAAGGCAAATAGAAATATCAAAAAGTAATTAATATTCATCAAATTAGATGATCAACCTAATAGTTTTTTGCTCCATTCTTTGTGCTTTTGATCTAAATCTGAAATTTTTTCGCCTAAATTCAACTGTCTTTCTAATAATTCAACTTTTGTAAGTGTTATTTTTTCCGAATAAAATTTAATTGGTTGCTTGCCATGCAAATTGTCACCACTCATAAGACTATTTTAATTAGGTATTTTCTAAGATGAAAAATTTGTTATTGCTAATTCTTTTATATTCTTTTCAGATTTGCGTAAATTAATGTGATAAAGAATTGATTCTTATTATATTTTTAATCCATCATTTTGTATGAAGATTGCCATATGTATCTTCCTCTTTTGATTTCTGACTTCACAGCAACGCAATTGCAAGCAATATTCCATAGAGCTTTATGTATTGGATCAGGATTAAAAAGATATGCTTTTTTAAAGGCTTTTTTAATTAAGACAGTTGCCTTTTTTGCATGATAATGGGGGATCTTTGGACATACATGATGAACGACATGGCTAGAACCTATATTATGGTGAAGTAAATTAAAGACTTTACCGTAAGGCCTGTCAATAGATAGAAATGCCCCTCTCATAAAGGAAAATTCCGTATTTGAAAGATGAGGTACATCAGAATCTGTGTGATGAAGCCATGTATAAACTACTAGCCAACAATTAACCACTAATAAAGGACCAAAATATAGAGCAATAACTGGAAATATTCCACACTTGAGAACTAAATAAATAATGCCTAATAATGTCAAACCTACACCAATATCTGATATCCAAACCTTCTTGGCCCATATTGATGGCCATAATGCTTTAGAAAATGGTTTAATTGGCCAAAAATGATTTGAAGTTCCATATCTAACACCCCCTGTACTTCCTGTAAGTAAATAAGCAGGCCAGCCAAAAATTAGATGTAAAACAAGTTGAAGAATTCCATAATTTTTCTTACCTAAGGAATTTGAAAAATGTAATTCTTTTTCTCCCCCAACTTTTTCTGTAACTCCATTCCCTTTAATTACTAAAGGTACGTGAGTTTCTCCATTGGTTATGTTATTTGTGAATCTATGATGAACTGCATGCGAACGCTGCCAAGAAAAATAAGGCACTAAAAGTAATGAATGTAGTAAATAACCAATTATAGATTCCAATATCTTGTTTTTAGAGAATGCTCCATGTCCACATTCATGAGCAATTACCCAGAATCCCATTGCAGTGGTACCTGATAGTAATGCGTAAATAATCCAAATTGGGATCATTTGGGGGGTAAATGGAATAGATAACCCTATCGCAACTACTAATGATTGAATTAATGCTGATTGTAAAAGATACCTTAATGAAGTTTTGGTATTGCTCTTAAAGTAGTGATCTGGGATAACATTCTGAAATTCTTTTATGCTTGGAATATCTTTATCCTCGATTACAAGCGCTTGGCCCTTAAGACCTGAAAAATGTATATTACTCAAATTTTTTTGGTTAAGAATTTTGTTAAATAAAAGTTAATTTATATATTCTATTATCCATCACAGGATCTCATAATGAAAAGAATTTAAAATTTTTTCGATAAAGTTTTTAAGATTTTAATTTCATCTTCGTATTAAACTATTTGTGCCAAACATTTTTTAATTTTAATCTTTTATCCCGATCTTATTAATTATTAATTTTAATGCTGATTATCTTAGCTGTACTTAAAGCTTAATTAATTTAAAGACCACGTATATACCTCTTAGGTAAACCAGATTGTTTACGTGGTTTCACTAAAATAGGTAAAACAATAACTCCTACGGTAAAAAGACAGATTGGAGCAAGTACCATCAATATGGATTCTAGGGACATGAATAATCTTAAATTAATTTATAAATAGCAGTTTTTTTTTTTTAAGTCATGCGTATTTATATCTATTTTGTGAGGATAGATTCAAATTTTTTATAAATTATTAAGTAAAAAAGAAAAAAAGCTTAAAAAAAAGCAATTTTTTCAAAATTCATCCTAACTACTTAATCATTATTTAAAAAGTTATTAATTATGGATCAAGAAAAAAATTGGATGCTTATGACTTATTATTGTCCAACCCATGGTGATTCAGGATTAGTAAAACCGATTCAACTAACAAAAAAAGAAATTAGTAAAACATTCTTAAAAAAAATTAGGAGTTCTAAAAATTAATTTTTAAAATAAAAACTAAAGTTTTTTGAAAATATTCTAAATCTTGATTGTAATCTGATTAATTAAAATCCTACACAAATCCCATAAGCTGCCTTTTTATCAGCAGTATTGGTAAATATATTTAAAAACTTAATTTGTATCAGAATCGCATGTTAATTCACATTTATTAAGATCGTGTGATGATATCTTTTCTAAAATTCTTAACATATCAATTTCGGAAAGCTCTCCATTCGAGTTCCATTTTAAAGTTGTTTTCCTTTGAGGTGAATTTTTTTTATTCATTTTGATCACCTCCCTTTAAATGAACTTCTAAACAACGAGTAATACATTCTTGATGACCATCCACAATACTGCATTCAGTAATACACTCGAAATATGAATTAATAGAATCTATTTCTTTATTCTGGTTGGTAGAAACAAATGAATCATTCATAATATTGTTGGATTTATTTGGAATAGAGATATAGCACGAATTTATGTTCAAAAATTAAATTTATTAAGTGAATCAGAAAAAATAAGTATTATTTACTAAATTTTTTCAACTGGTTTACTTTGAAAAAGATAGTAATATCACTGTTTTTAAACACAAAAGTAAAAAATAACTTTAATTATTTAATATTAATTTATAAGCAAATCTTCTTAAAAAATCAGCATAAAGACTGATTTACTTTTCAGAAATTTAGTTAGATGATAAAAAAGTATACTTTATAGATGTTCAGATGAAATCATTAATTACTTGGCTTTCGAAAATGTTAGAGAGTATGGCAAATGCTTTTATGCATCCTTTAAAGAATGACTTGCCTCCATCCATTGGTACTCATGCATATAGCAGTATTCCTCTAAAAAGAAAATTGAGAAGAAGGTTGAATTAAGTATTAATTTATTGGAATTAATTTTTCATTTTTATTATCCCAAATAATATATTTGAAGCAGTTTGCAAAATCGCTTAATTTTAAGAACTTTGATTGTTGGAGCAAATGAATATTTGCTTTATGACAAGCTCTTAAGTTGTAATTTGGTATTCTCTCAGAGAGATGATGAATGCTGTGGAAGGATATGTCTGCTAAAAACCAATTTAGCCAGTTAGGGATATCTAAATTGCTACTACCTAAAATCGCTCCATCGATCAGATCCCAATTCTTTGTATTTTTAGCATATGCATTCTCATAGTTATGTTGCACGAAAAAAACACATATTAAAATTGCTGCTGATAAGGTTAATACAATGGAATAAAATGATATAAAAAATACTAATCCCAACCATTTACACATAAAAATCCATCCTATTATCACTACTATGTTATTGATTACTAATTCACATAGTTCATTAAAATTATCTCCATAATCAGAAAAAGGTGGTTTGACTCTTGAATTAATAGCTAAAAGTTGAGGAATTTCCCTTTTTTTTATTTTGATAAAAGTCTCTTCTAGTATATCTTTAATGAAATTAAAAATAATAATGATAAGTCCTAATCTGGGTTTTAACACTAGGTAAAAAAAACCGCCCGGGAAAAGCATCATCCAGTTTCGACTTACTTTATAAAATATTTGCTCTCTTTTTGTAAGAGATTCATAATCTTTAAGACTTAAAACATCTATCGGCCCTTTGTAAATTTCCCAATTTCCATTATTTCTATGATGAAATGCATGATCAATTGACCATGACTTCTGGGGTATACCATTAACCAATCCAAGTAAAAATCCAAAAAGGCGGTTTAATTTCCGTTTTGTAAAAAGAGAATTATGACCGCAATCATGCATTAATGAGAACGTTCGAGAAGAGAATAGAGTTAGAAGAACTAAAAAAGGTATCAATAGAAATCCTTTAATAAATAATGAAAAAGGTTGATTTATTATTTGGTAGACGATTAACCAAATAAAAAAGATTGGGAAGATAGTAGAAATAATTTGATAAGAAGCTCTAATATTATTTCTTTTTAAAAATGGTTTTATTAAAAAATCGCCTCTATTTAATTTAAGCATATATCTCTTAATTTTTGATAATAACAATTTTTAAAAAGTATTGATTATTTAATAAACAATAAAGAAATTTTAAAACCATACTAAAGAATAAATTCTTTAGACATAGTTCTCAATTGATCTAGATTCAATCTTTCTAAGTAATTTTTAAAGTCAATAAGATTCCTATTAGAGTCAGAATTTTTACTCTCGTAAAGAAGACTATTAGAAATTAACTCAATAAGATGATCTTTATCCATATCCACTTATAGACCAAAATTCCTGTTAAAAAAATTAAGGTCTTGAATTCGAGATCATTAACTCATCTCTATTTAAAAGTAATTTTTTATAAATTTTTTAAATCTTGTTCTATTTTTTCTAATCTTTCATTTAATTCTTTTTGTTCCTTAATTAAGGCTTTTTTCTTTTCTGCAATCTCTTTGTTCAAAGGAGAATTGAAATATTTTTGGTAAGAGACAAAAAAAACTGCTATCGCTACTGCAATGCCAAGAGCACCAACTATTAAAATTGGAGATGCAGGAAAGTCGTAAAATGGAATAGACAATGAACTTTACTAAAAATAAATTCTAGCTATCTCATATACAAAAAAATGAGTAATAAATACTTATTCTTTAAAGAGCTTTATGGTAATTAAGCTAGTTATTTTGTAAAAAATAAGATTAATCTTTAATTGAATTTTTAAAATAAGTATTTTTACAGCTGTCAAAAAATGAATAACTAATAATGATTAAACTAGTAAAAATTTTTTCATGAAGAAAATCATAAATAAAAAAAATAATAAAAATGAACCATGGTTTAAATGGTTAACTAGAGAACTTAATTCTTATGAAGCTTTTC
Source organism: uncultured Prochlorococcus sp. (assembly GCF_902536725.1). Taxonomy (GTDB): domain Bacteria; phylum Cyanobacteriota; class Cyanobacteriia; order PCC-6307; family Cyanobiaceae; genus Prochlorococcus_A. The sequence continues at coordinate 113,162 of NZ_CACAYO010000002.1, read as the reverse complement.
AGGATTTCGAATCAGGCAAGAATCCAAGAGATGTCGCAGAGGCTTTTATTTCTAGAAATAGTACTGCAATTTCAGAAGTTTTCGATAATTTTGATGAAGAAGATAAAGATACACTCGATCAGTTTCTTAAGTTAACCGAATGCGAGATGCATGTGTTTAGAATTCTTGAAAAACAAATAGAGTTAAGAGAAAAGGTAAGATTTGTAGATTTTAAAAAAAGAAAAAAATGAGGAGTTAATTTCTATATAAGTTTATTTTTCCCATTACCAGTCTTACCAAAGCCTAGCCAGATGAACCACAAGATCCATCCTAAGATAGGTATTAAATTAATAAAGATCCATTTCCAATCTTTTCCAAAATCTTTGATTCTTCTTACATCAATAGCTATTTGAGGAATGATACAAACTATTCCATAAGCATTGAAACCAAACGTTTTTAAAAATATTGGGATAGTTAGGAAAGAAATTATAAGATTCGCTAGTTGAACTAACCACCAGTCCGATCGAGATGTGAATCCTTTGAAGTCTGTAGCTTTAATCCAAAACTCTTTATATGCGTTTAAAAAGTCATTAAACATAAATTAAATATTCAAAGAATCTAACATTATCAATTTAATCTTTAATTTATCAAAATATTATTTATTTACTAAATAGGATCAAATAAATTCATATCATTTGAATCTAGTTTTGGAATATCATCTTGATTTGGTAATGAACAAAATCCGTCCTTGCAAATCATCTTTTCTTTTGCAATACTATTTGTTTTTGAGAATATGTTTTTGTTATTGTTATTTGAAGATTCTTTCAGCATTTATATAAAAAAATTAAATCCAATAATAAATTAATAACCCAATTTATTTTGATAAGCAACAAAATTAATATTATTTATTCACTTTTTTTGATTTGGCAAGTCTCTCCAAAACAGCGCCATTATATAAATGAATAAAGATATAGAACAAATATAAAGTAAAGAATTTAGATGCATTTATTTATCAAAGTAATAATAAAGATGAGCCTTTCATAAAAATGGGATTTGAACAGATTGGTAATTTTTAACTTAGCAATTAAACAAATTCTAGTATTTATTTAAGTTTATTATGCTTTCCCAAAACTTTGAGAAGGTAAATTTTTTAAATTTTTGGAATATATTTATTTAGTTAGTAAAACCTATAAATTTAAGAGTTTTAAAAATCTAATCAAATTCTTCTTTTTAAATGTTTATTGTTTTTCACGATCTATCCTTATTTATTTCTGTTAGAGCTTTTCTACCTTCCTTAAGGGTTCTTAAGATGAGCCAGGCTAGAGAGGAAATCATTAGAACAATAAGTATAATTAGAGAAATATGAGTTGTATTAATATTATTGGCCAATTAATTAAATCTTTTATGAGTATTTAATTTAAAAAATTCAAACGTCTGATCTAGAGTAAGCAGGTATTAGCATTCCACCATCTTGATCGTCATTATTGTCATCGTCAAACCCACCTCCCAGAAGTAATTCAATAATTACGAGTACAGCTAGTGGATAAAGGCACCATATTAGCGCTGTAAAAGGACTTACTGAGGAAGAAGCTGAATAGAGTTCTGTCATAAATCGATATTAATCTAAAGAAACAACAATTGTGGATCCTCTGGGTAGTGTTTTATTCAATATTTTATAAATATTTTTTAAAAACTTTTCTCTTTCGCACTAATAGATCTTTGGTATTTATTGATATTTTTATTCTTCAAAATCAATTAGAATAATAATTTTCTTGAACTTATTGAGAAACTAATAATGACATAATGAATCGCGAAATTGTTATTTTTTATACTTAACAATAATTGTACAATTTTGATTCAAAAACTATTATTTATCTTGATTTTATAAATTCTATGTTTTCTTTCACTTTTGATCCTTTGGCTGCGATATTTGGTATATCAGGAATTGTAGGCTTCTTTTTCTTCGTTTCTGCTGCTAAGGGAACTTCCAGTATCAATACAAAACCTAAAAAGGAATTAGATTAAAACTTATTCTGTCACAAAACTAAATTGAAATTTTAAATTTAGTATTTAAAGGCTCGTTAATTATTACTTATTCCATTGTTTAGAAATAAATTCAAGAAAATCTTTTAGATCCTCTTCAGGACAATTTGTTTGTTTTTGTAAATCAATGCAAATTTGCTTAATATTTTCAAAGGCCTTTTTTACTATTTCATTTTTTTCAATAACCTCAAAATATTCTTGATCAGTAAAAGGCATAATATTAGTTTCCTTCTTGAAGATTATTTATTAACCATATTTTATCTACATTGACTTAACAGTAAAGAAGAAAAACTCTTTTTTCTAAAATTTAGCTACCCAATCGATAATGTTTTTTTATACTTTTGGTTATTTCCCATTCGCATTTAAGTCCAGCAGGAAACTTAACAAGATCTCCAGCTTTTATAACGTAAATGTCACCGTTTTGGGTACATATTTTCGCTTGACCTTCAATAATTAAGCAAATTTCCTTATCATCGTAATTCCATTGAAATTTGCTTGGCTCACATTCCCAAACAGGCCAACTTTTTATTCCATACTGAATTATTACGCTTGCACTACAGGGGGAGGATATAATAACTTTCACGATATAGTTCGCATGTATTTTTTCATTTTACAAATAAAAGAAATATTTATTTTCGAGAATGTGTATTTCTTTACTGTCTTTTGATTTTTTTCGTTTATCATAAAAAAAATTTTAATTTATGGATGAGCTTTCTGTATTGTCAATTTCGCTATCTATAGCTTCTCTAGGAATATTTTTTTTATTTTTCGCTTCAAATGATGATGATGACCAAGATGGAGGTAAGTTGATTAAATCATTAGAAAGAATTAATTAATTCCAAGTAAATAAAACATTTAATAGAGATTTATAACCTATAAAGCCTGCATAAATGCAGCTTAAAAAAATAACATAAACTTCTAATGTGCCGAGTCTTTTTCTCTTTAATGTTTTCATTGTTTTAAGTGTTTATAGAGTAATTTTATTTAATTTGAATTTTATTAACATGAGTATTTTTTACATTAACTCGGAGTTTAAAGAATTATTAATGTCAAGCCAAAAAATAAAAAACAAGTAAAAAATGTTATTTTTTTGGTAATTTCACTTTCCTCATTCTTAGCTAAAAATAAAGAAATTACAGGAGATGTGCTTAATAAAGCCCATCCAATTCCTATGGGAAGGGTTTTAAAAACAACTTGTTGTAGAAATATTCCTATATTTGTTCCAAGAAGTATTGAAATAAAAAATCTTTTTTGTTGTTTTTTGTCCATGTTTTTTAAGAAAAAATTAATCTTAAATCCTTTTAGACTAATCAAAAAAATTATTGCGCCTAATAATCTTATTTCAGTTGTAAGGAAAGGAGATAAATTACTTTGAAGGAAAACCATCCTTGATAAAAGACCTCCAAGAACAGCACATAAAACTGATAAAAAAGGAAAAGCAAAAATCTTAAAGTTATTTTTTTCTGAGAAAGAGGAATTTTCCTCTTTAAAATTGTTACCTTTTCTGAGAATTATAAATAGCGAAATCGTTACTATAATTATTCCAACCCATGATTTAGTTGTTAAATTTTCATTAATAAAAAATTCTCCTGACAAAGCTGCCATTAAGGGAGAAAGAGTTTCTATAGATAAAGTTTTTCTTGTGCCAATTGTTTGTAGTGACTTTAAATAGAAAGTATCACCCAAACCAATACCAATTATTCCACTAAAAAGTAGTATAAATATGTTTTTTAATGCAGTTGTAGAACTTAGATTGATAAAAGCCGGTATAAAAATTAAGAAAGCTATTATATTTTTTATTAAATTAATATCTATTGATTTATATTTTTGAGTTTGCGCACGCCAAATAAAGCACGCATATGTCCAAGATGTAGCAGCTCCAAAAGCAGAAAGGATTCCAATCAAAACGAATAATTATTAAAAACTTTATTTTATAAATTGAGTAAATGCTAAAAAGAATACATAAATAAGAATCAGAATCCCAGGTAAGTACTGAATTAGTGATTTGAAATTATTTTTTTTCATGTTTTAAAAATTTATTCTAAACAGTTTTTTTATTAGTAGGGTACAAACTCTCTAACTTCTTTCGTCTTTGAACTTTCGCATTAATTCTATCTTCTTTTTCTTTTTTCTTGATCTCATCATTTATCTTATTTTGTCTATATCCAAACCAAAGTAGAACCCAAATAACAGAAGTAATTAAAAGAAGAGCAGTATATTGACCAGTCATAGGAAAACTGGCCTCAGAATATTTAACGTAAGAAAATAATGAATTCATTTAATCAAGGTAAAGCATAAAAATAACGACTGCGTTGATTTCTTTTAGAAATTTAAAAATTAGTTAATTGCAGCTATTTATTATGTATTTTTGTAGTTTTTGGAGTAATTTTTCTATGTAACTACTTGCTATTATCAGATTGAAGTATATTGAATAATAAGTTTTTGGAACCTTTTGATTTAGCAATTGTAGGAGGAGGTGCAGCTGGTTTTATGACGGCAATTACTGCTGCTGAACATGGAGTAAAAAGAATAATAATTCTTGAAGGCACTTCAAAACTTATGGAGAAAGTAAGGATTAGTGGAGGTGGAAGATGTAACGTCACTAATGCGACATGGATACCGAATGAACTAGTTGATAATTACCCCAGAGGTGGAATTCAGCTCTTGGAATCATTTAATCGTTTTGCAGCTGGAGATGTATATGATTGGTTCGAGAAAAAAGGGTTAAAATTAAAAATTGAGGAAGATTTAAGAGTATTCCCAGTGTCTAATTCTTCTTCAGATGTAATTGATTGTTTGAGAAAAAGTGCTCTATCAAAAAACGTAGAGATATTAACAAAATTTTTTGTAAAAGAAATTTCAAAAAATCCAGATAATATATTCAATATTTTTAGTCTTAAAAAAGCAAAGGTAATTACAAAAAATATTGCTCTTTCAACTGGAGGTAATCCAAGCGGATATAAATTAGCTCAAAATCTTGGACATAACATTGTTAAACCCGTACCATCGCTTTTTACTTTTTCAACAAAAGAACCAAATTTGGATGAATGTAGTGGAGTATCGATAAAGGACATAGATGTAGAAATTAAATTAAACAATAAGAATTTTCAAAATAGAGGCGATTTACTAATAACTCATTGGGGTTTTAGTGGGCCAGCAGTATTAAAACTTTCATCCATTGCAGCAAGGGAACTTTATAGCCAAAAATATAAATTTAACCTAATCATTAAATGGTCTTCTTTAAGTTATAAGGACTTAAAAGAAAAAGTTAATTATTTAAGATTAAATAAAGGCAAGGTAAATTTAATTAACAGTAGACCTGTTCCACTATTAACAAAAAGATTATGGATTTTTTTATTAAAGAAAATAGGTATTGATAAAGAGAAAAAGTGGGCTGATTTACTGGCGGATGAAAGGGAGAAAATGATAAATATTCTAATGAGGGATAAATATATAATTTCGGGCAAAGGTCCATTTGGAGAGGAATTTGTTTCTTCCGGAGGCGTAAAAATTAATGAGGTTAATTTTAAAAGTATGGAGAGCTTAATTTGTCCAGGGTTATTTTTTTCTGGTGAAGTTTTGGATGTTGACGGTATCACAGGTGGATTTAATTTTCAACATTGTTGGACAAGTGGATGGATCGCTGGGATGGCAGTCTCAAAGTTAAAACATTAAAGAATAAATTAATAATTAATAAATCAGTAAGTAACAAATCAATAAGTTTATCTTTTTTTTATTAAGTATTAGATGAAAAGAGTTTTTTTAAGAAACTTTAATTTTAGAGTTTTAACAATTGGTGAAGATTAATGCAGAATCTTGTATCAAAAAAAGAAGAAGAGGAAAGAAGATTAAAAGCTTTAGCAGAATATAGGATTTTGGGAACCAAGCCAGAATCATGTTATGACGATATTACAAAAATAGCTGCTACAACCTGTAATGTGCCTATTTCTTTAATGACTTTGGTAGACAAAGATAAACAATGGTTTAAATCCAAAATAGGACTTCAAATAACGGAAACTAGAAGAGATTGGTCTTTTTGTACCCATGCAATAAAAGAAAATAGTCCATTAATTATTCATGATGCCTTCCAAGATGAAAGATTTATAAATAATCCATTGGTAACAGGAGACCCCAAGATTCGTTTTTATGCAGGTTTTCCACTTAGAAATAGTGATGGTAATAAACTTGGAACTCTTTGTGTAATAGATAGAAAGCCAGGAAATCTAACCACACAACAATTCAATATTATGGAATTATTATCCAAGCAAATAGTTTCATTTTTAGAGCTTAGAAAAAAGTCATTGAACTTGCTAGATGCATTATCTAACTTGCACAAACAGGAAGGTATTTTATCTGTCTGTTCATATTGCAGAGAAGTGAAAAATAAGGAGGGCGATTGGATGCATTTAGAAAAATATCTTTCGAAAATTAGTGATATTAGATTCAGTCATGGGGTTTGTGATAATTGTATGGAAAAACATTTCCCAGATGTAATCGAAGTATGGAATAAAAAGGATTTTTTTGAAGATGGCCAGAAAAAGTATTTAGAGTCTTAGATTTAATACCTTGCTTTTAAGTTATTAATTTATTTCTAAACAAATTCTTCATTTGGTGGTTAGGATTGTATAAATTTTGACTTGAACATGTTATTAGGAACTTTATTAACAGGTGAAATTGCTAAAAGTGCACTAGTAGCATATGTTCATTATTTAGGAATTATTTTGTGTTTCGGTTCTCTTTTGTTTGAGAGATTGACTCTCAAAGTAGGTCTTAATAGAAATGAGACGATTTCAATGATAATTGCAGATGTGGTTTATGGTTTGGCAGGAGTTGCAATATTAGTTACTGGGATTTTGCGTGTTAAGTATTTTGGCCAAGGAGGTGATTTCTATACAGGTAACCCTGTCTTTTGGATAAAGGTTTCTCTTTACATTCTGGTGGGATTACTTTCTTTATACCCAACAACAACATATATCTTATGGGCTATTCCATTAAGTAAGAATAAATTACCTGAAATATCTCAGAATCTAGTTAAGAGGTTCAGACTCATCATAACTACTGAATTAGTAGGCTTTGCTACAATTCCTCTTTTTGCCACTCTTATGGCTCGAGGTGTAGGTTTAGGTTGAAAAATTTATTTCTAGAAAGAAATTGTTTAATAAGTGCTGACAAACTATATAGATGGAGTTTAAGTTATAAGATTTCTACATCTACAAAGGAAATTATTTTTATTGGTTTAAATCCCTCATTGTCGGATGAAATTTTCGTAGATAATACAACAAAAAAGATAATCAAAATTTCGAAAAACAATAATTATGGCAAATTAAAATTAATCAATCTATTTGCTCTTATTTCAAACAAACCAGAAAAACTTTTTAATCACAAAAATCCTGTTGGTCATCTAAACAATAATCATATTAATAAAAACTTAAAACACTGGTCTGAAAATAAAAATTGTGATTTATGGTTAGGTTGGGGTAACCAAGGGAAATTTCTGAATAGAAATAAAAAAATATCAAAAAAAATAATGCAATATAACTCAATTAGGAAAAATAATTTTGATAATTCTCTTGGACCGCTTTTAATTAAGAAAACAATCAAAGATAATCCAATACATCCTCTATACTGTTCTGATAATTCCATCCTCCAATCTTATTTTTAGGTAGTAAGGCTCAAATCCAAAACAGTATTTTTAGCTATTCCATTAAATTTATGTTAATTTCTATTTGTTAAGTTAACACCATATGAAAATTTCAAAGCAACTAAATAAATTAAAAAACTTGAATGTTGAAGCAGAAAAATGTTCTACGAGAGAAGAAGCAAAAAAAATAATTAATAAAGCAAATAAAGCACAAAGTAAAATTAACAAATAAAGAAAAAGTAATTCCACTTATTCACAACTTATAATTTTCAAAATATTTAATTTACACAAATACACCATATTTCTTTCTTAGTATTTATGTCTTTGAAAATAATTAAAATAAGGAAATCTCAAGAAAGATTTAGATCGACTAGAGAATGGCTAAATTCGATGCATTCATTTTCTTTCGCAGAGCATAGAGATCCAAAATGGGATAATTTTGGGAAAATTAGAGTTATAAACGAAGATATTATTTCTCCTAATGCAGGATTTAATACACATTCTCATGCAAATATGGAAATAATTACTGTTGTAACAAAAGGAGCAATAACTCATAGAGATTCGTTAAATAATCTTGGTAAAATTCACAAAGATGAAGTTCAAGTTATGTCTGCAGGTACTGGAATCTTTCATAGCGAGAAGAATGAAGAAAATGAGACCTGTAAGTTGTTCCAGATTTGGATATGCCCTGAAAAAGAAAATATCAAACCCCGATATGATCAAATTTCATTAAATGAAAAGTTGTGGGATAATCTTATTTTTAATTACAAAGACGTAAAAAATAATAAGCTTTTTCTAAATCAAAGTATCTCTATATGGCGTTGTAAATATAAACCAATTAAAGAAAAAAAATTGCCATTAAAAATCGATAAATATAATTGGATACAAATAATAGAAGGTAATCTTTTACTAAAAAGTAAAGACTCTAATTCAAATATATGTCTCGAATCAGGAGATGGCTTGGGTTTTGAAGTTAATTATTATGATGATGTCTCAATAGATACTGAAAAAAACCTAGATTTTCTATTATTTTCGATGCCTTCCTTGTAATTTATATGTTACTTTTACCCATCAACTCCTTTATTAAAAGCATTTAAGGCTTGTAAAGCCATATTAAGGTGAACTTCCAAAGCACCAAGAGCAATTAAAGAATTTGGTGATTTATCTTTTAGTAAATTCTCTTTTCTTTTTGATAACTCATTAACTACTTTCTTAGTTGAAGCTTCCCAAGTGTTTATTAACTCTTCAAATTCTCTTTTTTCGGGACTTTCTATTTCTGCTAATTCATCAGAAAAGTGAGAATCCTTTTGTGCCTTAAGCATCAAGTAACTTAATTTTTTATAACTTATTGCTTGAGGTAAATTGTTAGATTCACTCATTACTAGTAGATAATTTATAGTCAAAATCTAACTAATTAAGTGAATATTTGCTAGGGGGGGACGGTTGTGATGACCGACCTGAAAATTACGAAATGATCCTTTAACAAAAAATGGATTTATTAACCTTTAATTTTTCACCTATTAGTTTCTTGAAATAATCTCCACGCTCTTCATAATTTTTAAACTGATCAAAACTAGAGCATGAAGGTGAGAATAATAATGTTCCAACCCTATTATTTTGTAAATAATGAAAAACAAAATTTAAAAGCTCTTTTAGTTCTGAAAATTCAAAAATATTTTTTTTAAATCCTTCATTAATAAGCGCCATTTTTAGCACTTTTGAGCTTTCTCCAAAAAGGAAAACACATTTAACTTTTTTCTTTAAAACTTTTATCCACTCTCTATATTCATTCCCTTTTAATCTACCCCCAGCAATGATTATTATTTGACCTTCAATTGAATTTATTCCTGCAATAGATGAGTCAAAATTTGTAGCTTTACTATCATTAATTATTTCCAAATCATTATTTTTATAAATTGTTTCCATCCTATGGGGTAATTGTTTGTAATTAGATAAAGAATCTTTAATCTTATTTCCAGATAAACCTACTTTTCTCGCTGCTGCAATTACCAATAAAAGATTTTGAAGATTATGCATTCCTTTTAAAGAAAAATGTTCAAGTTTGAATAATTTCTTTCCTCTCTCAACAATGTATGTTTGATCATCTATCCAATAATCGCATTGAATAAAATTTGATTTATCGAAACTAGTTGTTATCCAAACCCCACTTGATAGCAAACTGTAGTGATTTCTGAGGTTTTTATCGTCATAATTATAAATTCTAAAATCAGATTTTTCTAGCAAGCTTTTTTTTATATTGAAATAGTTTTCAAGTGTTTTATGTCTTTCTAGATGATCTTCTGTGAAGGTTGTCCATATTCCAATATTAGGTTTTACTTCTGGAGATATTTCTATTTGATAACTGCTTAATTCAGCTACAACCCAATCAATTCTTTCATGTTTTTTGGAGTGAGCATATTTACACAAAGGTGTGCCAATATTTCCAGCAAAAGGAGCATATAATCCATTATCACAGAGTATATGGCTTAGTAGATGAGTAACAGTAGTCTTGCCATTAGTGCCAGTAATACCTATCCAATTAGTGTCTTTTAAAATTTCCCATGCAACATTAATTTCTCCAATTACTTTAATTCCCTTTTTTTTTAATTCATTAATAGTTATATGGTCATAAGGTATTGATGGACTTATAACAACAGATTCGATCTCTTTCAAAAAAGGTTGAATTTCTTCAAATACAAATTCTTTATTCAGAGAGACTAGTATATTAAGCTCTTCTAATTCTTTTTTTCTTTCTAAGAATTCTTTCCCATCTTTACTTTCCCAAACAATTACTCTCTTATCAATGCTTCTCAAATACTTGGCAGCCCAAAATCCAGATTTACCTAATCCAATTACAAGATTAATATTTCCTTTACTAGAATGATTATCTATCATTAAATTTATAATTGCATTTATATTAATTGTGTTTAAGGGGTAATTCAATCATGAGATCTTTCTTCAGTATTTATACTATTTGCCAAAGAAAAGTTAATTAATGGAAGAAAATACTGCAAAATATTGGTTCTCTTGGTTTTATGAAAAGTGGGAGAGAAACGCTCCAGGTGAATTAATTGAAAAGGGGTTAACTCCGTCTCAGATTGCTGAGCACTTTGTTAATGAAAACCATGATAGTTTAATTAAATTGTCAAAAAAAATTGATGAAAAAAATTATGATGCTTTAACAGAATTTATGAAACTCTCAGAGAGTGAATTACATATCTTGAAGTATTTTCTAAAGTTAGTAAAAATGAAAAATTTATAAGAAGTTACTAAGTATTTCAAGGCTTTTTTCCCATAAATTTTTTCTTTCTTTTTTATTCATAGCGAAAGGAGAAGTAGGGGATAGTTTTGGATGGCCTCTGAAATTAAATCTAGGACCATAATGGTCACCGCCTCTTGCATCTGGTGAAGTAGCTGCAAAAAGTTGAGGTAAAGCCCCCATCTCAGCAGTTTGAAAAATAGGGCTAAATAATTCCAAGGAGAAAATTTCCAATGGACTAGGGTTAGGTTTTTGAGCAGTAAAGAGGTTTGTTTTTGCTATTCCTGGGTGAGCAGCTAAAGAAAGAATATTTTTGTGCTTTAAGTTTTCATTTAATTCCAGGGCAAACATTACATTTGCCAATTTGCTATTGGAGTAAGATTCCCATTTGTTGTAATAGTTCTCAGCTTTAAGATTTTTCCAACCAACTTTGCCAAAAAATTGTGCTCCAGAAGTAACCGTCACTATTCTAGATTTTTCTTTTTTTTCAATAATTGGAAGCAGCTTTAGGGTCAAAAGCATGTGAGCTAGATGATTAACTGCAAATTGTATTTCATAGCCCTGAGCACTAACAGTTTTAGGCGGATGCATAATGCCTGCATTATTGATTAGTAAATCCAAATTTTCAAAATTATCAAAAATTTTGGACTGAAATTCAACAATATTTTTTAAATCTGACAAATCTAATTCTAAAGGCGTAAATGATCCTTCAGGATTAAGACCTTTAAGTTTTTTGATAGTTTGATTAGCTTTTTCAAGCGATCTACAAGCTATAACAACATGAGCATTTTTTTCTGCTAAGGCCTTTGAAGTGTAGTATCCAAGACCACTATTAGCACCAGTAATTAGCGCTGTTTTGCCTGTAAGGTTTGGAATATTAGATGTTTCCCAGTTGGAGATTTTAGGTCTTGAAATAGTGGCAGTCATTTAGTTATCCTGCAAAATTGCTTTGGAATTTAACAAAAATTTAATTACATTTCCACTGTAAATACTGGAAGTCAGTATCGTGAGCTCTTTTTTTTGAAGGTACTATTTAATGTTATTTTTCAATTGCATATTGCCATTCATTATTTTGAGATAAACTTTTCTCTCTAAGTAACTGTAATTTCCTACTATTTATTTTTATAACTATCCCATTAGTTGGATATTTAGCAAATATTTTTTTCTCTAACCAATTTTTTTTATATATTTGGATTTCGCTTGTATGATTTGTGAAGTAACTGTCAGGGGTGCTGAAGCCACATTTTTTAATATAGTTAAGGGTTTCGTATTGATTAAGTCTTCCATTAAGTATTTGGAAACAGCAAAAGCGGAGACTTTCTCCAATCCCTTTCTTATCATTGAGGTATTTTCTTGTAATTCTTTGGGAAATTCCGGCAACTTGGTTTGTAGCGTATAGTTCACCTCTAATTTGAAAATCTCGTTTGATAGGAATACAATCGGGGACATTTTTAATTTGTTTAATTTTGCTTGAGACATCAAATCCTTTTTTTGTAATAGCTTTATTAAACTTGCCATCTATATATCTAATTGCAATAGCACAGCCATCAATTTTTGGTTGAATGCTTAATCTTGTTTTTGTTAATAAACTTTCCAAAAATTCTTTATAGTTTTCTTTGGCTAATTTTGGCAAAAGTTTATTATTTTTTTGATTAAAGTAGTCAGGATCTGGATCAACAGGAATAAAGAGCTTTTCAAGTTGTTTAAATGCATCATCCGAAATTATGCCTTCACCTATTCTGTATTGTTCATCTAGATACTTAACATCTCTCACTAATAAATTATTCATAATAATTTTGATAAATATTTAAAAATCTTTTAGGTAAAATAATTTAAATAAAGATTTGAAAATTAAAAATAGATCTAAAAAGTAATTGAACACTAAATATCCTCCTACGCAGAGAGCGATTTAAGAGTATAAAATGTACTCATCATACGTTTAAATTAAATACTTCAATCAAACATATTTACTTAAAAGGGAAATAGAAAATTTTAAGGATAAATTTGTAGGCAAATTTTTGAAATTTCTATCAATACATAAAAAAATTTTTTAAAGTTATGAGAAAATGTCATTTTTATTAAAAGCTCAAAATACCTGGGAAAATTTTGCGAAATACAAAATTAATGATTATGCAAAATTAAGAAATTTTGATTTTGGGCCAAATAACGAAAGTTCAGTTTCAAAATTATCGCCTTTCATTACTCATAGAATATTATCGGAATATGACCTGATCCATGATATTAAAAGTAAGTACAAAATCAAAAATTCAACTAAATTTGTTGAAGAAATATTTTGGAGAGTTTACTGGAAAGGGTGGATGGAAAATAGACCTAAAGTTTGGAGAAATTTTATTTCAGAAAACAACCTCGATTTTGATTATGAACTATATGAAAGTGCAATTAATGGCAATACAGAATTAGATTTTTTTAATTCTTGGGTCCATGAATTAAAGCAGCATAACTATTTGCATAACCATACAAGAATGTGGTTTGCGAGTACTTGGATATTTAATTTAGGCCTCCCATGGCAATTGGGAGCAAAGTTTTTCTTTAAATACCTTTTGGATGGAGATGCATCCTCTAATCTCCTTAGCTGGAGATGGGTCGGAGGATTGCAAACGAAGGGAAAACAATATCTTTTTTCATCATCAAATCTCAGAAAGTTTTCAAATAATAGATTTAATGTAGAAAAAATCACTAATCAACAAATTTTTCTTGAAGAATCTAATCAAATACCATTTGAAGATGAGATTTATAAAAACGATATGGATCCTAAATCAGATAATCTGATTATGTTTGAAAATGATTTGCACCTTGCAACCCTTAAAAATTTACTTCCAAGCTATAAAAAAGTATTTATTATCCTTTTAAAAAATGAACAAAGACAAATTAAATTGTCTGAATCTGTTTTGAAATTTAAACAAGATTTGGTCTCTGAATTTGTGGAGCAATTTGATAATGTTAAACAGATTGATCCTTACTCACTGGAAAATACTTTTAAAAATGCCAACGAAATAGACATTATTTATCCCGGAGTAGGAGAAAATTATGATTTCATAACTGCGTTTAAAAATTTATATCATAAAAAAATTTTTAATCTTGTTAGGGATGAAGATTTATTTGCTTGGAAATTTGCTAAAAGAGGGTTTTTTAAATTCAAAGAAAATATTCCAAAAATAAATCAGAAAATATTCGAAAATTTTTCAAAAAATAATCTTCAACTTAGCTGAATTCCTAATCGGATAAAACCCTTTTGGTAGATAGGTATAAATACTTATTTAGGTGCGACTTTTGCTCTTAAATCCACAATGAATACTGTGACTAGTTATTTTTACTTAAGGATAATTTTTTTATAGTGCTTTCAACAATTCTTACTAAATCGTTTAGCAAAGATACTGCTTTATTAATTCTTAGAGTTATAACTGGAACTGTTCTTATTCATCACGGTTATGAGAAATTAGCAAACATAGAAAATTTCGCTGATGCTTTTGTCAGACCATTACATCTCCCATTCCCTATATTTTTATCATATATAGCGGCATTTTCTGAAATAGGTGGTAGTTGGTTACTAATTATTGGCTTAGCCACAAGATTCGGAGCTGTGGCAATTGTTGGAACTATTTCTGTCGCTATATATCATGCACTTGTTACTTCAGGTTTTAATATTTTCTTACTAGAGCTTTTACTTTTGTATTTTGCTTCAGCTACTTCAATCGCACTAACAGGTCCTGGTAATTTTTCCTTAGATGAAGTCATTATCAGAATTTTGAAATCCGAAGATGAAGAGGAAATTATACCTTCAACAAAATCGAAAAATTTTAAGGAAGTTGAGGTTAAGGAAGAAACAAGTAAGGGAGGTTTATTTCAATTTTTGCAAGCCAATTTACTTTCAGATACTTCAAGCTAACTTTTTTGGATAGAGGCTATTGATTAGCTCTAACCTTTTACGATAAATGTTTCTCCTCTCAAGTTTTATCTTGATTGTTGCTTCCGAAAGACTTATAAATAGCCCTATAGCAGTCACCCAAGATAAAAAAATGAAAGGGTTTTCTGGAATTTCTGAGAAATTCATGTGAATTATACTTCTTTTTTAAAATTGACTGATCAATATATGTTTTTCAACCTAAATATACAATTTAGAAATATTTAAGGATTAATTTCAACTTTTTCCCATTTCTTAATCTTTTCCCAAAGATATCGTTTATGTACAGGCTGTTCTAATTTAAGAAGATCTACTGAATCGATTTCAAAATTTAGAACTACAAAATTTTCTGACATGGGTAAATTGGACAATATTTCATAAGCAGATTGGACTTTTGGGTTTATTTTCTCTCCAGGAGATCCCCAAAACCAAGAAGATTTTGATTTTTCTGATAATAAATCCCAATAATTTTTGTTATCACTTAATTCACTTATTTTCCCTTTGAATCTATATTGTGATTTGGTTTTCAAAAAAAACCATAATATTTCTGCATTAGGGTTTGATTTTAAATGCCCAATTTTTTCACTTCTTCTATCTGTGAAAATAATCATTGAATTATCTTTATGCCATCCTCTAAAAACAACTGTTCTTAATCTTGGCTCATTTTCTTCGCTTACTGTTGCAAGCTGTATCCATCTATTAGAGGAAGATTTGCCCTCTTTTTTTCTAGAAGATTTTAAATCTTGCCTCCAACTGGGTAGGTTTTTATCAGGCATTTAATTTAGGCAATATGAAACCACTTTTCTTTTTGTATTCTTCGAATGAATCATATTTTGAGAGCGATTTATCTTTTTTTATCATTCTTGGTAAAAAAACTATAGAGAAAAATATTGTAAGAATTACTAATGGAATAAAACTCATTGAAAGTATGGCGAATGATAGATAAATTAGTATTTCTCCTAGATAATTTGTATTTCTTATATTTTTGAAAAATCCTTCTTTAATTAGATCTTTTTTTAATTTAAGAGAAAAATATTTTTGGGCATCACTAGCAAAGTGTAGAAACACACCAATTATATTTATAGATACAGATGCAGCTATTACAATATTTGGAACAGATTTCTGAGATGAGATAAGAATGTAGGGAGCTACCCAGTAACTTCCAAGGAAAATAAAACCAGTAACTGACGTTAAAAAATTGATTTTTTCTTTAAAATAAGGATCTGGGAATATCTTTTCTTTTAGAAGCCAAAGTAATCCATAAGTACCATGCAGAGCTAAATAAACATAGGGAGCGATCGTAAAATTATCAAAAAAAATCATAAGACCTATTATTACAAATGCAGTGAGACCCTTATGTAGATTAATTATTTGATTAAGTTTCATCTTTTTTTAAATAATCTAAAAAATGAAATTATTTTCTGTGGATATAATTAGTTCGTAAAAGATTTAATGGGCGATACTGGATTCGAACCAGTGGCCACTACCGTGTCGAGGTAGTGCTCTACCACTGAGCTAATCGCCCAAATTGAAGAATTTTGAATCCCCCTTATAAGAAAATAGCAGGTTGCGTTTCATTTTCTAAGTAATTTAACTTTCCATCGTTCTCTTTTGGTTATTTCTAAATTTAGAATTTCGATAAATCCTTTATTTTCAAGTTCTAGTTTGTCGCCAATTTTTAGATTAATAGTTGGCTTATTTACTTTGTTTCCATTTAGTCTGAGCATTCCATTTTCTATCCTTTCAATAATTTTGGTTCGTGATACCCTAAAGCCAGCTGAAGCTATTGCATCTAATCTTGTTGAAGCCTCTACTGTATTGACAAGTTTTTTTAATCTTCCAGAGGGTATTTGTAATTCATCTATACCTACTACATTAACTTTTACTTCTACTTCTCTCAAGTAAAAAATCTTTTTATCTAAATGCTTAATATCTAAATTATCAATTATCCCTTGTGCTCCCCTATCGCCAATAGTCCATATATCTCCAATTTTTATTTGATTAACCCCATTTTCAATTAAGAGGGATCTAAAGTCGTCTTGTGTAGCATTATCAAATAAAAAATTTCCACTAATTTTGATTCCTTGAGCTGGAAAATTGCTTTTAAGCGCATCCTCCTGAGGAATTTTATCTCCTCTAAAGCAAGCTATCCTAGATCTTTGAGAAGAGGTGAATCCTCCATAAATAAAAAATTTGAAATCATTTAAATTTTCAAAATTTTTTAAAATCTCTTCGCAAACATAAGTTGAATTAAACCCTGTCCAATAAGTTTCCCAATGTTTGTAAGCTAGGTTAGCAATATTTATTAATTCCTCAGTTTCTTTTTTGTAATTTGAATTTATTAAGATTTCTTTTAAGTCAATCATTTATCCTTCTAAAAAGATTATATCCTTTGCTTCTGATTGTTTTATCAAAGCCCATGGTAATTCAGCTCCCATTTGATTTTCAAGTAGAACAAGCCATTTACCCTCTTTATTAAAATTAATAATTGATCTTAACTCTTTATTTCTATTGACGTTGATACTTGCAGAAGAAACAATGCTTCCTAAATATCCTGAACCCATTCCTAAAAGACCTCCAATTAATGATTCCCCGATGTTATTTAAACCAAGAAAGCTGAAGGTAGATAAATTTGTCATATTAGAAAAAGCTATTCCAGCTATAAATCCAAATGGCATCAGCCATCTACTCATATCTTTTTGTCTAATCTTTCTATCAAGTTTAGGATTTAAAATTCTAATATCTTCAAAATTTTTAGATTTAAATAAGATATTTGCTTTGGCATTAAGCAATTCGGTTTCTTCTGATGTTATTTTTTCACTTATTGGTGGGATCAAAATAGCTTCAGAGAGCATTACTGATTTTTCTTTTAAAACATCAAATAGCTGGACACATTTATCGATGTCTTCAAATATCACAATACTTTTTGTCAAATTTCAATCCTCAACTGTTTGTGTGTTATTCAAATTAATAAAATAAGATACCTACACTATAGATTAAGTTAAAGTAAAAGATTAAAGAACCAATCTTAAATGACAAAAGTTCTCATTACAGATCCAATTGATCAAACAGGAATCGATATTCTTTCACAAGTTGCTCAGGTTGATCAGAAGATAGGAATCTCAGACTCTGAGTTAGCTTCCATTATTAAAGATTATGATGCTTTAATGATTCGCTCTGGTACTCAAGTTACTGAAGAAATTATTAACTCTTCAAATAAACTGAGAATTATTGGAAGAGCAGGAGTTGGAGTCGATAATGTAGATGTTAAGGCTGCTACCCAAAAAGGAGTCCTTGTTGTTAATTCTCCAGGAGGTAACACGATAGCCGCTGCTGAACATACTATAGCTATGATGTTGGCTGTCTCTAGACATATTCCAATTGCAAATAGTAGTACTTTGTCTGGTAAATGGGAAAGAAAGAAATTTGTTGGGAATGAGCTTTATAAGAAAAAATTGGGTGTAGTAGGTTTAGGTAAAATTGGTGCTCATGTTGCGAAAGTTGCTAATGCATTAGGAATGGAAGTTTACGGATATGATCCCTTTGTTTCAACTGAAAGAGCCCAACAAATACAAGTTAAACTATCTGAAATAGAGGATTTGTTCCAACAATCCGATTATGTAACTTTACATTTGCCTCGCACACCAGAGACAGAGAATTTAGTAGATATGGACTTGCTAAAAAGTATGAAAAGTAGCGCAAAATTAATAAATTGCGCTCGAGGAGGATTAATTGACGAAGAAGCATTAGCGGAAGCTTTAAATAAATCATTGATTGCAGGAGCTGCAATAGATGTCTTTTCTAAAGAACCTTTGGAATCTAATTCGCCACTTTTGAAGGTTGAAAAGAATCTTGTTCTTACCCCACACTTAGGAGCATCTACTCGGGAAGCACAAGAAAATGTAGCTGTTGATGTTGCAGAACAAATAAGGGATGTCTTGCTTGGTTTATCTGCTAGAACTGCAGTAAATATTCCAGGGTTGAGACCTGATATCATGGATAGTCTGAAACCTCATTTGCAGTTGGCTGAAACATTGGGTCTTCTTATAAGCCAGCTTTCAGGTGGGAAGATACAGAAATTAGAAGTAAAGCTTCAAGGTGAATTTGTTCAACATCCTTCTCAGCCATTAATAATAGCTAGTTTAAAAGGCCTTCTAAGTAAAGCTTTGGGAGATAGGATTAATTATGTGAATGCTTCGCTAGAAGCAGATTCAAGAGGTATTTCAGTAGTTGAGAATAAAGATGAGGCAAGACCTGAATTTGCTAGTGGGTCGCTTCAATTAACTACTTATGGAGATAATGGTGACCATAGCGTAGCAGGCAGCATTTTTGCTGATGGGGAATTAAGAATTATTAGTATTGATCAATACCCAGTTAACGTATCGCCAAGCAGATATATGTTGGTTACTAGGCACAGAGATATGCCTGGTATTATTGGTAAGCTGGGGTCTTTATTAGGTAGCAATAATGTAAATATTGCCTCAATGCAAGTTGGACGCAAAATTGTTAGAGGAGAAGCTGTTATGGTTCTTAGTATTGATGATCCAATTCCTAATAAGTTGCTTGATACCATTATTGAAGTTGAGGGCATTACCAATGCTAATCAAGTTACTTTATAAAAAGTCTGAAGCTACTTAATGGCAATTAAAGATTGGTATAAACTTACTTTTCAGATAGAAAGTGATTCAGAAGATATTATTATTTGGAAGTTAAATGATCTGGGGATATTTAGTTTTTCATTTGAATATTTAATTAAAAATAAAAATAAAAAAGAAGTTAATATATGGCTTCCAAGTGATGATTTTGGTGAGACTTCTAGAAGTGGTTTTGAAAAAGTAATTAGCAAACTTCTAAACATTAATACCCCTAACAATCAATTTTTTAACTGGAGTATTATTAAAGAGGAGGATTGGTTGTCAAGTTGGAAGAAATATTGGGCGCCTGAATTAGTAGGAAATCATTTTTTAATATTGCCTTTTTGGATTAATCTAAATGAAAAATTTAAAGATAAGCAAATTATAAAAATTGATCCTGGAGCAGCCTTTGGTACAGGAAGTCACCCTTCGACTTATCTTTGTTTGGAAAAAATGGAGAATATTTTATTTTCTGATAAAAAGGTATTAGATATTGGGAGTGGTAGCGGAATTTTGAGTGTAGCTGCAAAATTACTTGGCGCCAGAGACGTTTGTGCTGTGGATAATGATTATTTAGCAATAAATTCAACTAAATCTAATTTCCAACTAAATTTCGGCAATTTAAACAACTTAAATACATATTTGGGATCTTTTAATGACGTAATTTTAGAAAATCAACTCCAACAATTTGATTTTGTTTTATGTAATATCCTCGCCGAGGTAATAAAAGGAATGATTCCAAATATCTATAAGTGTTTGAGAAACAACGGAGAAGTCATTTTCAGTGGAATTCTGAATTCACAAAAGGATGAAATTATAAAAATATTAATTCAGAATGACTTGAAATTAATGGATGTATCAACTAGAAAAGATTGGGCATGCATTTCTGCCCAAAAAAACAGCGATCCAACCTAAATATAAGTTTTTCTTATAGATACTCTTCAATACATTTTATTGTGTCATTTTTTACTTCAAAATCTCACATATCGACTAAATCGATGTTAAAAATGTATTTGATAGGTATTAATTACCAACAATTTTTTATTTAAATGGCTTCTTACAAAGTTACACTCATCAACGAAGGTGAAGGTCTCAATTCTACAATTGAAGTACCTGATGACCAGTACATTCTAGATGCTGCTGAAGAACAAGGTATCGACCTTCCTTATTCCTGTAGAGCTGGAGCATGTTCAACATGTGCTGGAAAAGTTACCTCAGGTAGTGTTGATCAATCAGATCAAAGTTTCTTGGATGATGATCAACTAGAAGCTGGTTTTGTTCTAACATGTGTTGCTTATCCAACATCTGATGTAACAATTACAACTCATGCTGAGGAAGAATTATATTAATTATAAAAAATTAACTTTTTTAAGTTGATTATTTATTATTTCTCTGCCACCCTCTATAAAAGGTGGCTTTTTTTATGAATGAATAAATTTGAATTTTTAAAGACAGGCAGTGTTCAATCAAGTTATGGAGGTCAGTACAGTTATAAGGTAATTGGACCATGTTGCAGACTTTATGATAGGGAAGAGTTACCCTGGCCCTGTTCAAGGCTTGCTTGGAGAAGCAAGGAGCCTAGTTGGAGAAGAATAGGTTCTAGGTTTGTTGCTGATATGGCTTCACGAAAATGCCCCTCTTACGCAGTACAGATATTGGAGCCTGGATCAAAACCTGTCGAAACTGTAATTACTCTTTTTTCAAGAAAGTTTTCTAATGATATACAAGAATGGTGGTACAGCAAAAAGCCAGGCTCAAAAGAGCCTGGCAATATCTTCCCATCTGAAGTTAATTAGATTTAATATTAGGCTTTTGGTTTAGGAGGAGTATAACCTCTTAAGCCAGAACATTCTAGGCTGTCGACTGTATTTACTCCTGTTTGTGAATTGGTACCTGTTGCTCTTTCGCAAAGAGATTTTCTTGTCTTTAAATCAAGGTTTGCGTCAGTAAAGTCTGCTCCATCAATAATTGCTCCATCAAAAACACTTTTCATTAGCTCTCCATTAGTAAGATTCGCATCTGTAAAATCAGCATTATCAAAGCGTGTTGCATATGCAATAAGGTCCTTCATGTTGGCTCCTTTAAAACTAGAGTTTTTTGCAGTTGTAACGCTCATATATGCCCCCTGAAGATTCGCTTCTCCTAAATCTTGGTTTGATAAATCATATTTTACATATTCAGTATTATGAAGGTCAGCACCATGAAGATCATCTTTTAGTACGTCAACTGATGAAGGATCACTAGGATATAGTGCGTTGGCAGAGATTGGATTAATAAGTAAACCAACAATTAACGGAAGAAAAATAAGAAGTCTTTTGAAAGACTTCTTAAGTGATGAAAAAATAGAAACCATTTCGATCAACATCAATATAGAAAACCTATGACTATTATTCCATGGGTTGGTCATTTGCGACCCATCTTCTCACGAACTGTTGCAGTTTATTTTATTTCTGCCGTTAGAAAATCTTTTGCAAGTTCAGTATTCGGAAAGACTTTTTGAGCCTCTTTAAGCAAATCGCTTGGCGTGATTGCATTTTTATTGGTGTATCTTGGACTTAAATGAGTAATAATTAATTTTTTTGTGTTAGATAATAATGCTGTTTTGGCAGCCATGATTGTAGTGGAATGTAATTTTTCGTAGGCCATGCTCTCATCCTCCTCTGAAAAAGTCGATTCATGTACTAGTAAATCGGCATTTTTTGATAGTGAAACAGCTGATTCGCTAAACACTGTATCTGTGCAATAAACAAAACTTTCACCTTTTCTAGGAGGACCACAGAATTCTTTCCCATCGAATGACCTACCATCCGCTAATACGACTTTTTTACCTTGTTGCAGTTCTGAATAAATTGGGCCAGGTGATATTTTTAGAGACTCCGCTTTTTTGATATCAAATATACCTGGCTTATCTTTTTCACTTACCCTGTAACCATAAGCAGGTATTTTATGTTTAAGGCAGGCACAATTTACTTTTATTTTGTTGTTTTCAAATAGAATTTTATTTTCTGTTGCAAAATTTTCAACTTCCACAAAATTTAGTGGGAAAGACAATTTGCAAAAACTACTTTT
This sequence comes from uncultured Prochlorococcus sp., assembly GCF_902536725.1. Lineage (GTDB taxonomy): Bacteria > Cyanobacteriota > Cyanobacteriia > PCC-6307 > Cyanobiaceae > Prochlorococcus_A. The sequence continues at coordinate 90,615 of NZ_CACAYO010000002.1, read as the reverse complement.
AAGTGCTGAATTTATAAAACTTCGTAACCCTGAAGGACCGTAAATTTGAATCCCCTCACTATTTCCTGATAAACCTAAGGTAGCTAAAAGTCCAGGCAAACCATAAATATGATCACCATGCATATGAGTAATAAATATTTTCTTGATTTGTGAAGATTTAATATTGCTTTTCATTATTTGATGTTGCGTTCCTTCTCCGCAATCAAAAAGCCAAACTTCTGATGACTGTGATAATTTAAGTGCTAGGGAAGAAACATTTCTCGTTAAGGATGGGACACCTGAGCTTGTTCCTAAGAAGGTAATATTCACTTATTTATGATATTTTTATTTTTATATCTGGATTAAATTTAGACTTTTAGTCAAAATTAGGCAAATTAAGCATTTGTTTTTAAACAAAGTGATACTTAAATTTAAAAATAACTATATTAAATTTAGCCTGATAAGTATTTTATTTATTTGTTTTTTTCAGAGTGAAAGTATTTTTGCATCTAGAGAGCCAATAATTAGAGTTTTGATATCAAAAAATAACAATTTAAGGATCAGATCAGATAGATCAATTCCTTTAATCATAGAGGGGAAATTATTTTCAAGCAAAAGAATAAAAGGCTTAACTTTGAAAAATCAGAAAAATAGAAAAATTTTATATTTTGATAAGAATAAACAAAAAAAATATGACTTAAAAAGTAATCAACAATTTCAAGTTAGTTCTTCTGATGGAAGAGGTATATGGGTAGGTCAGAAGAGATTTGCTGGTAAACTTAATCTATTTGTACTTGACTCCGAAATATTGGTAGTAAATGTTTTAGGAATAGAAAAATACCTTAATAGCGTAGTGGGTTCAGAAATGCCAACAAAATGGCCTATTGAAGCATTAAAAGCACAAGCAATTGCCTCTAGAACTTATGCGCTAAAGCAAAAGGGGAATAATTTATTTGATATAGATTCAACCCAGAAAAATCAAGTCTATAATGGTTTGGAGTCAAGAACTTATAAAACTATTAGAGCCGTTAAAAGTACAAGATCGTTGGTTTTAACGTATAAAAATAAATTAATTAATGCTTTGTTTCATAGCAGCTCAGGTGGAATGACAGAAAATAGTCAAGATGTATGGAAGAATAAATATCCATATTTATCAAGTGTGAAAGATTTTGATAAAAATAATCCAAAATTTAGATGGCAAAAAAAAATTTCAAGTAATGAATTAATAAATCTATTTCCAAAGATTGGAGGTTTAAAAAATATAGAGATTTTAGATATTACAAGTACAGGGAGGGTAAAAAATTTAAAACTTATTGGGGCTTATGGTTCTGATCAAATGTCTGGAGTAGCTTTTAGAAAAAGATTAGGCTTGAATAGTAATTTTGTAAGATTTAAATTTTTTGAGGAAGAATTAAACAATGATTTTCCTATAAATAAAGGGCTGATAGTTTTTGGACAAGGAACAGGTCATGGAGTAGGGATGAGTCAATGGGGGGCTCAATATCTGGCGTCTAGAGGCCAAAAAGCTGAAAGAATATTAAAGCATTTTTATAAGGGTGTTCAGATTAAGCCTTTTAGAAAAGATTACTTATAGAAGTTATTTAGCATTAAGCACTAATTTTGGATTTATATTAGATAGCTCTTTATTTAGGAAGCCTATGCCAAGTAATGTTTGTTTTTTATCTATTACTTTTATGGGTTTTTTATAATCAAAAGATTTGCTTTCCTGGAAGTAATTAATATCAACTTTAATAGCTCTTCCTGTTTGCCAAAAATTGATTTGTTTTTCATTACTTAAGACAAATGTTGAAATGTGATTAAGAGCAGAAATTGTTGGAATAATAAAATTTTTTGAGTTTTTCTTTCCTTTTTCTTTTTCGATATCAGATATTTTTACCGAGTTTTCTTCATCAAAGCCACAAGCTGAAATTCTTTTTAGTTGTAGCAGGCAACCTTCGGAATTAAGAATTTCTCCTATATCTCTTGCTATTGATCTTATATATGTGCCAGCTGAACATTTGATTTTTATTTCTATGATTCCGTTAATTTGGTCCCATTTCATTAAAATAAGTTCGTCTATTTTTACTTCTCTTGGTGCTAATTCAAAAATTTCATTCCTGAAAGATTTTTTATAAGCTCTCTCACCATTAACGTGCACACTAGATACTTTCGGCGGAATTTGTTTAATAATTCCTCTAAATCTATTTAAGTATTGATCTAATTTTTCATTACTAATTTTAGGCCAACTTTTTTGATTAATTATTTCTCCGTGAATATCATCAGTGTTAGTTCTAATCCCTAATTTAATTTGTCCTATGTAAGTTTTACCCTGAGGAAGATATTGAATAAATCTTGTTGCACTACCAACCGCGATTGGTAATGTTCCTACAACTTCAGGATCAAGGGTTCCTGTGTGCCCGACCTTTTTTGTATTTAGTAATCTCCTTATTTGTTTAACACAATCATGAGAGGTACAGCCTTTATCTTTGTTAATTACTAAGAATCCATCTTTAGTTTTCATTTTAAATATTAAGAATACTTTGAGAAAGATTTATAAACATTCTATGATTTTGTCATTGGAAATTTAGAGTAAGAAATTGCAAAAGGATAATTTCATTTTAAAAGAGTTTTTAGACAATGCTTTTAATTTGAAATCACATTTAATGGAATATTTATCTATTAGAGAATGTGATTTAGATGAATTTCTTGCAAATGCAAAGATGAATTTGGCAAATTCCCATCCTGGAGATGCTTTAAATGATGTTTCGGATTTTTATACTGAGATTGTAGGAGATAGGCACGTAGCTGATTTAGCTGCTTGGCATATCACAAGTAGGGACTATATCGCTGATACTTTAAAACTTCAGCAGAGATTTTCTAGAGATTTAGTTTTGGATTTTGGAGGCGGTATTGGTACTCATGCCTTAGCTAACGCTATGTCTTCAAAAGTTAAGCATGTTTTTTTTGTAGATATCAATCAAACAAATAGAAATTTTGTTGAATACAGGGCTAAGAAATTAGGAGTTGAAAAAAAACTGACTTTCTGTAAGACAATTCAGGATACACAAATATTGAAATTTGATACGATAGTTTGTCTTGATGTTTTGGAACATCTTGCAGATCCAGCTTCTCAAATTAATACCTTCAGTGGGATTATGGATAGTAATTCTATTGCTCTATTCAATTGGTATTTTTACAAAGGAGAAAAAAATGAATACCCATTTCATGTCGACGATAGTCAAATAGTTGAAAAGTTTTTTGAGACAATTCAATCAAAGTTTTTAGAAGTATTTCATCCTATTCTTATAACTACAAGGGCTTATAAGAAAATTAGATAACAATATTAACTCTTTTTCTATTTCTTAAATTTCTTTTAATACTTTCGAAACTTACTGTTCCTTCTTTGAGTGCAAAAAGGGTGTCATCTTTACCTTTCCCGACGTTAATCCCTGGCAAAAAGGATGTACCTCTTTGGCGGATTAAGATTGACCCAGCAGTTACTTTTTCTCCTCCATAAGCTTTAACACCCAATCTTTTCGAATTTGAATCTCTTCCATTTCTTGTAGAACCTGTTCCTTTTTTATGCGCCATTAGAAGTGTTTAATTTGTAGATTTTTCGGATTTTGGTTTAGTTTCCTTTTTAACAGTTTCCTTTTTAGAAGAAGACTTAGGAGCACTCTTTCCTATATTAATAGATTTTACCATAACTCTTGTAAGTTCTTGTCTGTGTCCCATCTTTCTTCTTGTCTTTTTTTTGGGACGCATCTTGTATACAAGAATTTTCTTATCTCTTTTATGAGAGACAACTTCTAATTCAATTTTTGCATCTTTAACGTAAGGTTTACCAATAGTTATAGAATCATTGTCCTTTAAAAGTAAAACTTTTTCCAGTGTTATCTTGTCTTTCTCTTTTGCGTTTAACCTGTCTATGTCATAGTATCTATTAACTTCGAACCAAAATTGTTGACCCGAAGTTTCTGCTATTGCATACAATTCATTACTTTTAGAAGAATTGTTTGTGGAGTTTTTAGAATTTGTCATATCTTAAAGACGCTATTAGGCTCAAATAAATAATTTGATTAAGCCAAATGAGCAATCATAATAGTTTGTTTATTTTCTTATTTTGTAGTGTAATAAGTCAAGGGTTGTTTTAAATCTTTCATATCAATTTAGGAACTAAACCGATGGCAGCAAGGAAAACATATATTTTAAAACTCTATGTTGCTGGAAATACTCCTAATTCAATGAGAGCTTTAAATACCTTAAGAGAAATTTTAGATAATGAATTTAAAGGAGTTTATGCTTTGAAGGTTATCGATGTACTTAAGCAACCACAACTTGCAGAAGAAGACAAGATTTTAGCCACCCCAACTTTAGCTAAAATTTTACCGCCACCAGTGAGAAAAATAATAGGTGATCTTTCAGATAGAGAGAAAGTTTTAATTGGTTTAGATTTACTTTTTGATGAATTAACTGAAACTGAATATAGTGGAAATAAATAATAGATTTAAAACTTTATTTTCAAAGATAAATTCAAAATTTATTTTAATTTTGTTTAGTTAGCACAAAACTATGAATGATAAGAAATTTGGCAAATCAAATAAAATGCAAGTACAAAAATTACCAACCGGAATAGAAGGCTTTGATGATGTTTGCAGGGGTGGGCTGCCTGTATCTCGAAGTACACTCGTTAGCGGTACGTCAGGGACAGGTAAAACTGTTTTTTCACTACAATATTTGCATCATGGAATTTGTAACTTTGATGAGCCTGGAATCTTTGTAACATTTGAAGAATCGCCTTTAGATATTATTAGAAATGCCGCGAGTTTTGGTTGGGATTTACAGGAATTAATTGATCAAAATAAACTTTTTATTTTGGATGCTTCTCCTGACCCTGATGGTCAGGATGTTGCGGGTAACTTTGATTTGTCTGGTCTTATTGAGAGAATTAGTTATGCAATTAGAAAATATAAAGCTAAAAGAGTTGCAATAGATTCAATAACCGCAGTCTTTCAACAATATGATGCTATTTACGTTGTTAGAAGAGAAATATTTAGACTGATAGCAAGATTAAAAGAAATAGGTGTGACAACTGTCATGACTACAGAAAGGGTTGATGACTACGGACCAATTGCTAGATATGGAGTGGAAGAATTTGTATCTGATAATGTTGTCTTATTAAGAAATGTTCTTGAGTCAGAAAAGAGGAGAAGAACTCTAGAAGTTTTGAAGTTAAGAGGCACTGTACATATGAAAGGTGAATATCCATTTACTATGGGAATGGATGGAATAAGTGTGTTTGCACTTGGAGCAATGAGATTAACGCAGAGATCCTCAAATATTAGGATTAGCTCTGGAGTTAAAGATCTTGATGATATGTGTGGAGGCGGTTATTTTCAAGATTCCATTATTCTCGCCACTGGAGCTACTGGTACAGGTAAAACAATGCTTGTATCAAAATTTGTTGAAGATGCTTACGATAATAATGAAAGAGCGATACTTTTTGCATATGAAGAATCTAGGGCTCAATTACTAAGGAATGCGACTAGTTGGGGAATCGACTTTGAAAAAATGGAAAGTGATGGATTATTAAAAATTATTTGTGCATATCCTGAATCAACTGGTTTAGAAGATCACTTACAAATTATTAAAACGCAAATTAATCAATTTAAACCAAAAAGAATGGCAATTGACTCTCTCTCTGCATTAGCGAGGGGTGTAAGTTTGAATGCATTTAGACAGTTTGTAATTGCTGTAACCGGTTATACTAAACAAGAAGAGATAGCAGGCTTTTTTACTAATACTGCAGAAGAATTTATGGGGAGCCACTCTATAACTGATTCTCATATATCAACAATTACAGATACGATATTATTACTTCAATATGTAGAAATAAAAGGTGAGATGGCAAGAGCTTTAAATGTTTTTAAAATGCGGGGATCGTGGCATGATAAACGAATTAGAGAATTTATCATTACGAATAGTGGCCCAGAAATAAAAGATTCTTTTTCTAATTTTGAACAAATATTTAGTGGTGCCCCTCATAGAGTTGTGCCTGATCAAAATGTTCAAAATGTTTTTAAAGGATTAGATAAAAATTAGAAAATTTCTTTAATTTCAGAACCTGAAAAAGAATCCGAATTATGAAGAGCTTTTGTCAACAATTCGTCTTTATCAGATTGTGCTAAAGCCAAATCAAACCAGAAAGTTGTTCCTACTCCTAATTCACTAGCCATACGAATCTCGCCACCATGTTTTTCAATGATTCCTCGCACTATAGATAAACCTAAACCGGTACCTTGCTCAGTATGGACGGAATTCTCTACTCTATAAAAACGATCAAATATCTTTTCTTGATCAGCCTGCGATATTCCTGAACCAGTATCAGCGATTTCAATTCTTACTTTTGGTAGTGGTGAAACTAATTCACATTGGGGAGCTGCATCATTTTTAATATTTGGAGGGAAGGCAGGACAGGAGTCTGGCCAAGTATAAGCTCTTATAATTAGGGAGCTATTTTTTGGACTGAATTTCAAACCATTACCCAACAAATTATCAAAAACCTGTAAAAGTAAATCAAAATTCCCAAGAATTGGAGGAATAGTTTCCTCAATTTCATGAGCTAATGAAACATTTTTTTCTGTAGCATTAAGTCTATAATTTCTAAGGGTCTGCTCTATTGCTGGTTTTATGTCTATTTGCTCTAGCTGAACAATTTTCCCAGATTCCAATCTTGATAAATCTAATACATCATTTACAAGTCTTGTTAACCTATCAGTCTCTGAATTTGCAATTCCTAAAAACTCTATTTGTTCTTCATCAGAAAGCTGATCTTTTAAATCATGTAAGGTCTCCACATAACTTTTGATATTAAAAAGTGGTGTCCTTAATTCGTGAGAAACATTACTAATAAATCTATTTTGTGCAGCGTTAAGTTCAACTTCTCTAGTTAAATCCTGTATAGTGACAGCAATTCCTTTTAATTCAACTTTATTTGTATCTAAAACTGATTGCAGGACAATTCTCAAAGTTCTTGCTGGTTCTCCTAAACTGAATCTTAAATCGTCCTTTTCCTTTTCCCTATTTAAAATAGATTCTATATTAGTATGTAAGTCGTTAGATAAAATTTCTGGGATCTCATTTAAAAAATATTTACCCTCCAAGAATCTTCCTTCCCAGCGAAATAATCTCTTTGCTGTTGGATTAGTAAGTACAATCTTGCCTTTTGAATCCAATAATATGGCACCATCAGCCATTGTAGCAATTAGGGATTGCTGTTTTATTTGTGCCGCTTTAAGTTCTTCTATATTAGCTTCATCATAATTTTCTAACTGTGTAGCCATTCGGTTAAATCCATTTAAGAGTTCTCCTAGATCACCTGTCATAGGTAAAGAAATTCTGGACTTAAAATTTCCCCTTGAGATTTCTCTAACTCCTCTTACTAACTCTCTAACGGGTCTAGTAATTGTAAGAGCATTAAATACAGCTCCAAGTATGACTAAAACCCAAATAGAAATAAAAACTGCAATGGTTACTTCTCTAGTTAAAGCAGCACTGGCTAGTGCTTTTTTGTTAGGGGTAACTCCCAAAGCTAAAGTTCCAAGATATTTGCCCTTCCACAACATTGGGACAAATACATCTGTTACTTGACCTTGAGGAGTCGCATGCTGTCTAACCAAAGGGAATTGTGGCCTCTTCTTTAATTCTGAAGGTAATTTTAATCTTCGAGTGAGCTGAAACTGACTATCTGAGCTTGTAGGTGTTGCACTGATGGGTATTCCAAGTTGAACAATATCTTCAGCATCAGTAAAGAATATATAGCGCAGGTTTCGACTCGATCTCCAAAACTTTTCAGCTACATTTGAAATTTCTTTTTTTTGGTTATTAGCAACTAATTCTGTAACATTCCCAGATAGCAATAAGCCAAGATCTCGAGCATATCTAGTATCATTCATTCCAGCATCTCTTTGAATACTATTTAAAGCAAAAAAAGTTATTCCTGTCATTAGGAGGCTCACTACAAGAGTTGCTATAGCTAACAACTTTGTTCTTAAACTAAACCTACTCCACCAAGTGAGGATTCTATTTATCCAATAGTTATTGTTCATAACTTCGTTATCAGTGATGTTATATTCTCTATTTTCTTGATTATTGGAATCCACCATAAGCTTAATTCTCCTTGGAAAAGTTTTTTCTGACTTGATGACCTATATCATTTCTGAAGTAAATACCATCAAAATGAATTTCTTTTAAATTCTTGTATGCTCTTTCAAAAACCCTGTCAAAATCTGTATCTTGACAGACAAGACTTAAGACTCTTCCTCCATCAGTTAATAATTTTCCATTTGCACTTAAAGAGGTACCTGAGTCGAAAATTTGACAATCATTTGAGTCAATCTTACCTATTTTTATTTGAAAACCAGTTTTGTATTCGTGTGGATAACCTTTGGAGGTCGCTATTACACAACCACTAACTTTATCAGAGGTACTAATTTTTTCATCACCAGTTAAATTTCCCATTGCGCATTTTTCTAAAAGAAATACAAAGTTTTGATCCATCAAGGGCATGATTGTTTGGCATTCTGGATCACCAAATCTGCAATTATATTCTATAACTTTGGGCCCAGATTTTGTGATCATTAACCCAAAGTAAATTACGCCTCTATAGTCAATATTTCTTTTATTTAGTTCGTTGATTGTAGGTTCAATTATCTCTTCGATAATTTTATCAAGGTAATCTTCTGTTAATAATGGGGCAGGGGAATAAGCTCCCATGCCTCCTGTATTTGGGCCTGTATCTTTCTCGTTAAGTCGTTTGTGATCTTGGGCAGTTGGAAGTAATGTATATCTCTCTCCATCACATAATGCAAAAACTGAAACTTCTGGTCCACGAATTTTTTCTTCTAAAACAACTATATTCCCAGAGTTGCCAAATTTACCATTAAAAATTGATTCTGCTGCTTTGAAGCATTCATCTATTGAATTAGGAATAAAAACGCCTTTACCTGAAGCTAGACCATCAGCTTTTACTACTAGTGGGATTGATGATGAATTGATAATTTTTTTGGCTTCTTCTATAGAATTGACTTTCCAAAAGTTTGCAGTTGGAATATTTGCTTTTTGCATAAATTCTTTGGCCCAAGATTTGCTAAATTCTAATTTTGCTCCATCTTTATTAGGTCCAAATACTTTAAAATCTTTTTTGCGAAGTAAATCAGCTAATCCATTTGCAAGAGGTATTTCTGGTCCAATTACGACTAAATCTATCTTAAGGAAATCAAGCTTTTCTACCAGTTCATTTTCATTATTTATATCAATTTTTATTCTTTCACATTTATTTATTCTTTCTGAACCAGCGTTACCCGGTACTAAATAAACTTTTTTAATTAATTCATTTTTTTGAATAGCCCAAGCCAAAGAGTTTTCTCTCCCGCCATTTCCAATTATTAAGACATTTTCTAATCTACTAGAGCTCTTAGAACTTGGTGAATGAATTCTCATATATTTGTTTCTTTAAGGTTATGAGGTTTCGATGAATAATCAGCTAAAATGAAATCAAATCTGTTGAATTTGATCTCTAATAATTATGTTAATTACAAAAAGTACTTTAGTAATCACAATTAGGTTTTAAATTAATGAATAATAAATATGAATTAATATATGAAGGAAAAGCAAAAAAAATATTTTCGCATGATGATTTAGATAAAGTAAAAATTGAATTTAAAGATGATGCTACAGCTTTTAATGCTTTGAAAAAAGAAAAATTTGAGGGTAAAGGTAAACTTAATTGTCTAATAAGTGCAAGAATATTTGAGATTCTCATTAAGAAGAATATTCCAACACATTTTATTCAACTTGAAAATGAAAATACAATGATTGCAAAAAAAATAAAAGTAATTCCTTTAGAAATTGTTCTAAGAAATACTGCATATGGTTCTTTATGTAAACAAACGACTATAAAACCTGGGACTTTCCTATCAAAACCATTAATTGATATCTACCTTAAAAATGATGAACTTAATGATCCCCTTATTACAAAAGATAGAATTAAATTAATGAACATATTAAGCTCTGAAGATTTAGAGTTAATAATTGATTTAACTTTAAAAGTAAATGAAATTCTTAAAAGTTTCTTTAAAAATATTCAACTTCGGCTTGTGGATTTCAAGTTGGAATATGGTTACGATCTTAAAAATAACATTCTTCTTGGAGATGAAATAAGTCCTGATAATTGTAGATTGTGGGATCTAAACCAAAAAAATGATACAATCGTAAGTCTAGATAAAGATAGATTTAGGAATGATTTAGGTGGTTTAATTGAAGCGTATAGTGAAATTCACAGAAGAATTAACAATTTCCTCTAACCTAATTGAATAAATATTGACTTAATTTATCTTCATCAAAAGTATCATGCAAAAACATTCTTTAAAATTTGGAAAGGTTTTCACAAATGTTGCCTGTACTCCCTTGATTTTAATATCAAATAATTCAGCACTTGTTGCTAAGTATTTACCAAATGAAGTTGATCAATCAATAAAAACCTTAGAAATATCAAATCTTGATAATGATATTTTTAAAGGGATTGATATCAAAGAACAGAAGAATTTTCTTCTTGCTGAAAATAATAGTGACAATAATGAAGAAAGTGTTCTTATCTCAGAAATAATTATCGAAGGTTGGGAAAATCACCCTGAGGGTAGAAAACTTGAATTGGCTGCATACGATTCTATGAGCATTAAGCCTGGAAGTATTGTTAATAATCAAATATTAAATCAAGACCTCAATTCAATATATGCAAGTGGTTGGTTTTCAGGAGTTAAAATTAAGTCCCAAGAGGGGCCACTAGGCGTGAGGCTAATAGTAGAAGTAGTGCCTAATCCAATTTTGAAGAAAGTTGAACTTGAACCGATAAACTCTCTTATCTCTGATGAATACGTTGATGATATTTTTAATAATTATTATGGAACAACTATTAACCTAAATGAAATTCAAAATAAAATAGAAATTATAAAAAAACGTTATGAAAAAGAGGGTTATTCTTTAGCTAGAATTACTGGCCCAGATAGAATCTCTGAGAACGGAGTAGTAAAATTAAAAGTTTCTGAGGGCATTATATCCGACGTAAAATTAAGATTTCTAGGTTCTGATGGTGAAACTATTATTGATGGAAAACCTAGAAAAGGGAAAACAAAAGATTGGGTCATAAAAAGAGAATTAAAAACACAACCTGGTTTAATATTTAATAGAAAAATTTTAGAAGCTGATATCGGTCGACTCTATGCCACTTCATTATTTGATGATGTAAAGGTTTCTCTCGGTCCTGACAATGTAAATCCTGGTCAAGTCATAATTTTTTTAGACCTGAGCGAGCAAAGAACAGGATCACTAACAGGTGGACTTGGTTATAGTAATACTTCGGGAGTCTTCGCGACGATTGGTTTACAGGAAACAAATGCACTTGGAAGAGCATGGTCTACAAATTTAAATTTAAATTTCGGAGAATATTCAACTACTTATAATTTTTCATTATTTGATCCTTGGATTAAAGGAGACAAACATAAAACATCTTTTAGAACAAATCTTTTTGTAAGTAGAGATTATCCACAAGAATTTAAAAGTGAAAAAAATGGGAGATTTTATGCAGTAAATGATCAAACTCCATCTAACTCTGATACTTTTTCATCAGTAGTTTTAGAAAAAACAGGTGGTGGATTTTCTTTCTCAAGGCCGTTAAATGGTGGAGATCCATTTAAGGTCGCTAAATGGAAAGTTCTTGCAGGAATGAATTTTAAGAAAGTAAAGATGATTGATGGTGATGGAAACAAAAAACCTTATGGAGATAGGACGCCAACCACAACCAGAAATAATATAAGTGATATTATTTGTATTGGATTTACTCCAAATGATGGTTCGTGCCCGGATGAAAACACATTAGTTAGTGTTATTGCAAGTGCATCTAGAAATAATTTGAATAATTTCACCAATCCAACTTCAGGAAACAAATTAAGCTTTGGTACTGAACAGTTTGTCTCAATGGGAAAAAATTCTCCAACTTTTAATAGAATGAGAGCCTCATATTCATTTTTTATACCAACAAAATTAATAAATTTAACGAAAGCATGTAAGTCTAGCGATGCCACTAGTGAAGACTGTCCTCAAGCTATTGGGGTTCAATTTAAGGCGGGAACTATCCTTGGGGAATTACCTCCTTACGAAGCATTTTGTATGGGAGGGACATCATCTATTAGAGGATGGGGATCGTGCGATTTGGCTGTAAGTAAAAGTTTTGTTGAAGGCACCGTAGAATATAGATTCCCCGTTTGGAAAATGATATCGGGAGCTTTATTTTTTGATGCCGGAAGTGATTTGGGCTCTCAAAAAGATGTTCCAGGAAAACCTGGTAAATTATTGCAGAAATCAGGTTCTGGTTATTCGCTTGGAGGTGGAGTTGGGGTTAAAACGCCAATTGGTCCATTAAGATTAGATGTTGCTAGCAAGGACCTAAGTGGAGATATGAGATATACACTTGGAGTAGGATGGAAGTTTTAAGTGTTTTCTTGGCCTTCTAATTATGATTTCTGCTATACCCTGGCTGGAGTTGTCTCCAGAGAAGGTATAGGTCTTCATAGTGGAGAAAAAACAAGAGTTAAAATTTCTCCTTACGAAAAAGAAGGGTATTATGTTTCTTTCAAGGATAAACCTGACGAGATTTTCAAGCTTACTCAAGATTTAATTGGAAGTACCATGCTTTGTACGGCGGTTAAATTAGGGGGTAGAAATTTGTATACTATAGAACATTTATTATCTTCACTTGCCGGATGTGGCTTGAGTTATATACACATTGAGGTTGATGGGAAAGAGATTCCTCTTTTAGATGGATCGGCAATCCAGTGGGTTAGAGATTTTGAAGAAGTAGGGATAAAAAAGGCACCTAGACCAGATAATTTCTTTCAAGAAATTAATAATTCAATAATCCTAAATAAAGAAGGCTCAGTAATAACAGCAACTCCTTCTGAAAAAATTACAATTATTTCAACTATAAGTTTTGCCTATAAAGCAATTGGAAATCAAACTTTTGTAATTGATTTAAATCCAAAAAGTTTTGTTGAAATGATAGCTCCTGCCAGAACATTTGGTTTTAAAGATCAATTTCAAGAATTAAGTGAACTTGGTTTAATAAAAGGGGGAAGTTTGGACAATGCCCTTGTTTGTGACGATGAAAAATGGGTTAATCCACCATTAAGATTTGATGATGAACCAATAAGACATAAAATTTTGGACCTAATTGGGGACTTGGCTTTGGTAGGGTTACCTAAGGCTCAAATTTTAGTCTATAAAGGATCACATTCTTTAAACGCTTTGTTGGCCTCGTCGCTAAAAAATTAACTTTATCTTTAATTGTTTTGGAAAAGAAATTATCCAGTGAAAATAATCAACTTTCCTCTGAGCACATACTAGGTTTATTACCTCACAGATATCCTTTTGCTCTCGTGGATAAGGTTGTGGAGCATATCCCAGGGGAGAGAGCTGTTGCAGTAAAAAATGTAACTCTGAATGAGCCTCAATTTCAGGGACACTTTCCTGAGAGACCTTTGATGCCTGGAGTTCTTATTGTTGAATCAATGGCTCAAGTTGGTGGGATTATTGTAACGCAAATGCCCGATCTTCCAAAAGGGCTTTTCGTTTTTGCTGGAATCAATAATGTTAAATTCAGGAAACCAGTTGTACCTGGAGATCAATTGATAATTTCTTGTGAGTTATTGTCGATTAAAAGACAAAGATTTGGGAAGGTTAAAGGTGAGGCTCACGTTGATGGGAATTTGGTTTGTGCTGGAGAATTAATGTTTTCATTAGTTGATTAGAGATATGGATCTTAAAAATACTGAATTAAACTCAGACTTTAGTGGTGTAAAAGTACACCCAAATGCGTTTGTTGATCCAAGTGCCGAATTACATGATGGCGTTATTATCTCCCAAGGAGCCGTTGTTGGTCCTGATGTGACTATTGGGAAAGGATCCGAAATAGGGCCGAATGCAGTTATTTCTGGAAGAACTCAAATTGGCATGAACAATAAAGTTTTTCCAAGTGTTTTTATAGGTCTTGATCCCCAGGACCTTAAATATAAAGGGGCCCCTACTGAAGTAATCATTGGAGATAATAATACTTTCAGAGAATGTGTAACTATTAATAAAGCAACTGATGAAGGAGAAAAAACTATTATTGGCAATAATAATTTGTTGATGGCTTACACTCATATCGGCCATAATTGTGAACTTGGTAATAAGATAGTTTTATCAAATAGTGTTCAAGTTGCAGGCCATGTAAAAATTGAAGATAAAGCTATTATTGGAGGTTGTTTAGGTATTCATCAATTTGTACAAATTGGATATTTAGCAATGATTGGAGGAATGACTAGAGTTGATAGAGATGTGCCTCCTTTTTGTTTAGCAGAGGGTCACCCAGGAAGATTGAGAGGTTTGAATAGAATTGGAATTAAGAGAAGTGGTTTATTAGATAATAAAGATTTTGACTTTAAAATTCTTCAAAGTACTTGGAATCTACTTTTCAAATCTAATGATACGATTTCAAGTTCATTAGAAAAAGTAATGAAAGGAGAATTAGATCTTTCATCTTCAAAATTATGTAGTTTTTTAAAAGAGTCAATATCAAAAGAAAGACGAGGACCAATGCCCACAGTGAATTTATGAATAAAAAAGTATTTATAAGTACTGGAGAAGTCTCTGGAGATTTGCACGGAAGTTTGTTATCAAGAGCGCTATTAGATGAAGCAAAAAAAAAATCTATAGATTTAGAAATTTGCGGATTAGGTGGGGAAAGAATGAAGAAAGAAGGTGTAAAAATTCTTCAAGATACTACATCAATTAGTGCAATAGGAATTTGGGAGGCTATACCTCTTATTCTTCCAACAATAATAATTCAAAAAAGATTCTTTAAGTTACTAAAAAAATATCCCCCAGATTGCTTAATATTGATTGACTATATGGGCCCCAATATAAAAATTGGTACTAAATTAAAAAGATCGAAGACAAATATTCCAATTTTTTACTACATTGCTCCCCAAGAGTGGGCTTGGAGGGTTGGGAATAATACTACAACAAATCTAATAAAATTTTCTGATAAAATTTTTGCGATTTTCAAGAAAGAAGCAGCATTTTACAAAAAGAGGGGCGGAAATGTTTTATGGGTTGGACATCCAATGATTGATTTGACAAAAAAACTTCCTCTGAAGAAAGATGCTAGAACTATTCTCAACCTTCGCCCAAATCAAAACATCATTCTTTTAATGCCCGCATCAAGACCTCAAGAATTGAGATATATATTACCTACTTTTATGAAAACGGCTAAAAATTTACAACAAAAATATCCAAGTTTGGTTGTCTATATCCCCTCCTGTCGAAGCGCTTTTGATAAAATATTCAAAAAAGCGTTTAAAAAATATCAAGTTAAAGGATTTGTGATTTCTCCAAAAGATAGCGCAAAATTAAAACCTTACATTTATTCGCTCACCAAAATTGCTCTTTGTAAATCTGGGACAGTTAATATGGAATTAGCTTTGTATGGAATCCCACAGATTGTTGGTTATAGAGTTAGCAGGGTAACTGCTTTTATTGCTAAAAAAATTCTCAATTTCAAAGTAAGATTTATTTCTCCAGTAAATTTGTTAGTTAATAAATTAATAATCCCTGAGTTTGTGCAGAGAGAATTTGACGAAAAGAAAATTTTCTCTAAATCTTGTAGGATTCTTGAGGGGAAGTCAGAAAAAATAAAAATTAAAAAAGGTTATGCTTTTTTAAAAAAAGAATTGGGAGAAGAGGGTGTAGTCCAGAGAGCTGCTAGAGAGATTATTAATTCTATTATTTGAACTTTATAATAAAAAAATGAAATATTTCCTACCTCTCTTAATTGCTCTGTCAATAATTATCAACCCTGTAAACGCTTTTGCAGACGAATTGATTCTTGCAGGAGGTTGTTTTTGGTGTTTAGAACATGATTTAGAATCATTAATGGGTATAAATTTTGTACAAAGTGGATATTCAGGTGGAGATTTACAAAATCCTACCTACGAAAATCATCAAGGACATCAAGAAGTGGTTTTGGTGGACTATAATTCCCAATTGGTAACTTTACCAAAGATACTTAGGCTCTATTTCAGGAATATTGATCCTCTGGACGGTAAGGGTCAATTTTGTGATCGTGGAGATTCTTATAGGCCAGTTATTTTTTTCAAGGATGCAACTGAGGAAAGTGATGCCACAAATGCAATTGTTTCCGCCTCTAATGAATTGCGTGTGCCATTAGAAAAAATATCTGTAGAACTAAAATCAAAAGGTCAATTCTGGGTGGCTGAAGAATATCATCAGGATTTTGCTGAGAGAAATGAATTAAAATATAAGTTCTATAGATTCTCATGTGGTAGAGATCAGAGGTTGGATAAATTATGGGGCGATAACGCTAGATCAACAAATCTTTGGAATGAATGATTAAAATATGGTTATTTATTTTTAATCCATTGAACAAGAGTTTTAACTCCAAAACCGGTTGCTCCTGATGGGTTAATTCCCTTATTCTTGTCAGTCCAACAAGTCCCAGCAATATCAATATGAGCCCATTTAATCTCTCTATCAAAGAATTCTTCTAAAAACAAAGCAGCAGTTATTGAGCCACCTGCTCTAGGACCTGTATTTTTCATATCAGCTATATGAGACTTTAAACCTTCTTTATAGGATTTTTGTAGAGGCATTTGCCATAATTCTTCTCCAGACTGGGCTGATGCAGCTTTTAGGTCATTTGCTAGATCATCATTATTGCTCCAGAATCCAGCTACATCATTCCCTAATGCAACAACAATAGCTCCTGTTAAGGTTGCGAGATCTATTATTGAATCGGGTTTTAAATTTGATGCGTAAGTTAAAGCATCAGCTAATGTGAGTCTACCCTCTGCATCAGTGTTATTTATTTCAATTGTTTTACCATTAGATGCCTTTACTACATCTCCAGGATGTACTGCAGATCCATTTATCATATTTTCGCAAGATGCCACAATAAAATGAATTTCTAATCCCTTTGGTTTTATTGCTCCAAGTGCTTTTGCTGCTCCTAAAACTGCAGCGCTTCCGCCCATATCATATTTCATCATTTCAATTTGAGATGCTCCTACTTTCAGATTGTATCCTCCCGAATCAAAGGTTAAACCCTTCCCAACAAGCGCAATCTTTTCTTTAATAGGCCCCTCTGACTTTAAAGTAAGATGTATAAATTTAGGATCTAGATCAGAACCTTTTGCTACAGCTAGATATGCACCCATTCCTAAATCTTCACAATCTTTTGCCTCTAAAATTTTTACTTCCAAACCATGATCTTTAGCTATTTGAGAAGCTTGTATAGACATTTCTTGAGGCGTAAGACTATTTGGAGGGGCGGCTACAAGTCTTCTTGCTAGTTCTACACCTTCACATATTTGTGCTGTCTCTTCAAAGCTAATAATCTCAAATTCTTTTAAATTTAAAAACTCTATTTCTTTAAGAACTTTCTTTTCATCTCTTTTCTTATTGAATCTATTGTCCTTATAGGCAGATAATCTGGCTGACTCTGCTAATTGATTTATTTCTAGTTGTGAATTTATAAATTCCCAAGGTAGCAAGATGCTGATTTTTTCATTTTTATCAACTGTTTTCCTAATTAGATTTCCTATAGAGTTTTCTATATCACTTTTATTTAGTTCATTCGATTTGCCAAGACCAACTATGATTAAAGTTTCTAATTTTTGATCTAAAAATTCAAAGCTTATAGTTTTTCCTTTTTCTCCTTTAAATTTTTTTTGAGTAACTTTTTTTAGTAATAATTTTGGGTCAATAACAAATTTTATGTTTTCAAGTTGGCTTGAAATTTCTTCTTCTAAAACTCCAAAAATTAATGAAGCACCTTGCCAATTATCTAGATTTTTATTGAATGTGGAAAATTGCATTTGTTAAATGGATTTTAATTAACTTTTAGTTGTTTGTGAAAGTAGTTGCCCACCTATCTCGAGTTTCTTTATTAAAAGGTGGTAACCATAAATATATCAGTTGCTGTTCTAATTTACGTCTTAATTTTACTTCTTTAGGTACATCTAAAAAGAAACGAATATCTTGGTGACTTGAGAGTTTGTTATGAGCTAGGGCTTCTTTATAGTTCATGAGGTAATTTTTACAGTCATGTTCTCCCTTCCATCTTTTATTTGCTGAATTTGTTTCTCCTATATAAAGAATTATTTTAGAACTCTCCATCGAGTCAATTACAAAATACATTGCTGGTCCATTGTGTATATATTGATTGGTTCTCCAAAAGTTCAATGATAATGGCTGCAAGGAAAACGGATCAATTTTTCTTTCATCAGAAATTGTATTTATAGGAAGACTTGTTTGGTGCAAAGTTTTGTTGTTAGTATCTTTTGAAATTTTGAATTGGTGATTATATATTCTATCCCTCCATTCAGTTAGGATTTCGCCTTTGATTTTTAAATTATTTGAGTGTTGAAAATTAATTGATGTATTTACATTTGAACCAAATAATTCGAATTGTCTATTTTGGTTTGAAATATTATTTACGTTAAATTTTTCCAATACTTATGATACATGTCTACTAAATTTAATTCTGAAAAAATATAATTCAAAGAATTATTTATAAACTAAAATTTATTAATCTTCTAATCAATTTAAAAGATTCTTGTTATCTTGTAGTTGAGCCTTAATCTGCGAAGTAAAAAAATAGAAATGGGATTCTTTGAGTCAGACATCGTTCAAGAAGAAGCTAAAAAGCTTTTTACAGATTACCAAGAACTTATGAAACTTGGCTCTGATTATGGAAAATTTGACAGAGAAGGGAAAAAGATGTTTATAAAAAAAATGGAATCACTTATGGATCGTTATAAGGTTTTTATGAAGAGATTTGAATTGTCTGAAGATTTTCAAGCAAAAATGACAGTAGAACAATTAAAGACACAGTTAAGTCAATTTGGGATTACTCCTGATCAAATGTTTGATCAAATGAATAAAACTTTAATAAGAATGAAGGATGAACTTGATAAAACTTCTTAAAGTTAACGGTTAAAGCTTCATGACAGATAATTTAAAATTGCCATCATGGCTGTCAAGAGGAATAGAAGAATATTTTCCAATTAAGGGAACAGATCAAACCTTTTCGGAGATAATTGATCATGCGAAAAAAAATAATAAAAAATTAAGGGTTAAACTCGGTATCGATCCAACTGGAACTGATATTCATCTTGGGCACAGCATATTGTTTAAAAAACTTAGGGCATTCCAAGATAATGGACATATTGCAGTTTTAATTATTGGGGATTTTACTGCTCAAATTGGAGATCCAACCGGAAAAAACAAAACAAGAGTTCAGTTATCGGAAAAACAAGTTAAAGAGAATGCAAAAACATACTTAACCCAACTAGGGATGGGAAAGCCAGCTAATGAATCTATTTTAGATTTTGATTCAAAAGATAGAATAGAAATTAGATATAACAGTGAATGGTTAAAAGGATTAAATCTTAATTCGATAATTGAATTAATGGGGAGTGTAACAGTTAGTCAAATGCTAGCTAAGGAGGAATTTAATAAAAGGTACACTTTGCAAGCCCCAATTGCTTTGCATGAATTCTTATATCCACTATTACAAGGTTACGATTCGGTAGTTGTTCAATCAGATATTGAGCTTGGAGGCACAGATCAAAAATTTAATATTGCAATAGGAAGAGACCTTCAAAGGCATTTTAAACAAGACCCTCAATTTGGTATTCTGCTGCCAATTTTGACAGGTTTAGATGGAATTAAGAAAATGAGTAAATCTGAATTTAACACCGTCGGTTTAACTGAAGATCCTCTTTCAATGTATTCAAAATTAGAAAAAGTACCCGATAATATAATACCCATCTATTTTGAATTACTTACTGAATTAGATTTAAGTTTTCTGGGAAAAGCAAATCCTCGTGAATTACAGAGAAGAATGGCTTTAGAAGTCACTACTTTATTCCATGGGGCCGAAGAAGCATTAAATGCGCAATCAAACTGTGAAAAATTATTCCTTGGACAAAAAGAAAAAGTTGGAGAAATTCCAGAGATTTCTTTAAAAGAAGTAGTTTTTCCAGTAAAGTTTTTCTACTTATTAAGTGCTCTAAAACTTTTCAAATCTAGTAGCGAATCCAAAAGATCTATTAAAGGTGGGGGTGTAAAAATTGATAGTCAGAAAGTAATGAACCCTGATTTAGTTTTTAATTCAAAAAATGATTTGGAAGGAAAAATTTTGCAAATTGGGAAAAAAATAATTAAGAGGTTTGAAAACTGAAAATTGATGAACAACAGATTTAATTCGGAGGATAAAATAATATTGGCAATTGATGGATTAGATGTAAGTCAAGCAAAATTACTTTTGGAAAAATGTCCTAATATTAAGTGGGTGAAAGTTGGTTTAGAACTTTTTGTTAGGGAAGGTCCGAGGGTTGTTGAAATATTAAAAGGTTTGAATAAAAAAATTTTTTTAGACTTAAAATTTCATGATATTCCAAATACCATGCGAGCAGCATGTTTCCAAGTTTCAAAATTAGGGGTTGATATAATTTCTATTCATGCTTCAGCAGGTTTAAAGGCTCTTAAGGATTCGAAAAAAGCATCTTTAGAAGGAGCCACCTCAGTCAGTGTAAAACCTCCATTGGTTATAGGAATAACTGTTTTAACAAGCTTTTCTCTTAAAGATTTTCAAACTGATCTTGATAGAAATAATTCAATTGAAGAAAATGTATTGAGACTTGCAAAGTTGTCTTTTGATGCCGGATTAGATGGATGTGTCTGTTCCCCTTGGGAGGTAAAAATGTTGAGATCTGTTTATAAGGATAATTTTGAACTTATTACACCAGGTATCAGATTAAATGTTGACAATACAGATGATCAAAATAGAATTATGACTCCCTATGAAGCTATAGATAATGGCGCTTCTAAGTTAGTCATTGGCAGATCAATTTCAAAAGCTATAGACCCTAATAAAGCTCTAGTAGAAATATTTAAATCTATTGAGTCTGATTAATTTTGGATTCTTCTCCCTTAAGCAATCTTGTTATGTTCGTTCTATGTTTCCAGATTACTAATAATGCCACAATTAAACTTATAAAAAAGTATGAGTGCATAAATTTTCCTAGATAAAAAAACATAAAAATAGGAAGTAAGATTGCAGCTGAAATACTGGATAAAGAAACAAATTTAGTTTTTGTTAGAACTATTAAAAAAATGCCAAGAGATGCAAG
Organism: uncultured Prochlorococcus sp.; assembly: GCF_902536725.1. Taxonomy (GTDB): domain Bacteria; phylum Cyanobacteriota; class Cyanobacteriia; order PCC-6307; family Cyanobiaceae; genus Prochlorococcus_A. The sequence continues at coordinate 69,328 of NZ_CACAYO010000002.1, read as the reverse complement.
TCCAACTTTCCAAGAAAGAGCTAAAAACATACCTAATCCAGTAGCAACAGCTTTCCCTCCTTTACCTCTAAGCCATATTGGCCAAATATGTCCTGAGATAGCGGATATCCCTGCAATTACCTCTATTAATCCTTGATCAGTAAAATATTGAGCAATTTTTACTGCAATAAGACCTTTCCCAACGTCAATGATAAACACAAAAAGTGCTGGCCATTTCCCAATATTTCTTAGGACATTTGTGGCACCTGTAGATCCAGAACCCATAGTTCTTAGATCTATATTTTTGAGATATTTTCCAATTAAAAAACCTGTCGGAAGTGATCCTAAAAGATAACTTGTCAAAATTATTAAGATATTCATAAACCTTAGTTTAGTTCAAGATCATCGTAAATTTCATTGTCTGAACCAGCAAATGCAACCCATAATGGGAATTGAAGTATTGGAATTTCAACAGAAGTTTCTGCAGCATCAATGATAATAAATGGCAATTCTTCATTGGCTTCTAATCTGTCAGCTCTTTCGATGACACCTTCAGGCCTTTCAAACAGAACAATCCCACTATTAGGTCCAAAGTCATCCCTTGTTAGACCAAGTGAATCTTGAAGAATTCTTCTCCATTCACCTAATCGTTCAGGCTGCGAAGCTAAAATAAGAGTCTGAAATTGATCTCCATACAATTCACCAAGAATAGATATTAAGCCAGCTGATAACAAGGCATTTTTTTGTCGAGAACCTCTACTTTCAAGAGAACCTCTTCCGCCCATGTTAAAGAACCAATCATCCATAATTTCTATATCTGAGGAATCAAGACTGCGTCTTAATTTCCAAGGTTCTGCATAAAAGTCGGGTTGTTCTGTGAAACTTGAAAAGCAACTTTTTATAATCTCTTCATCTGGCTTAAATGTCTCGGAAAGTGCAGGAACATTAACTACATTATTTGTGCTATTGTCTTGCTTTTTCTCGTCAAGGGGAGAAGGCTTTACGATTATTGGTTGAGAAACTAATTCAAGTTTCTCTACATTTTGTGAAAGATTCTGCAAAGCTCCAGTTAAGTACTCTTGAAAGCCTTTAACTCTTTTAGCAATATTATCTGACTGTCCTTTAAAATTAGACTCAATATCTTTTTCGATTTCATTTTTTTTTGTTTCTAACTCTTTTATTTCTTTAACTAAAGAATCTTTTTTTGAAAAGAGATCTCTAAAAATTTCATTAGAAATTTCATCAAAAGATTTAGTTGATTTATCGTTTTTCTGTGTAATTTTTTTATTTTGAGTTGTATTTTTCTTACTAATTTGTTTTGTTTTATCATCTGAAATTGACTTATCTATTATTAATTCCTTTTCAGGATTATTGTCGGAAATTTCTGTATTAGTCATTTAAATAATTTTGATGAATAGGCAAAGTCTGAATTTTAAGAATTTTTAATTTCCAAGGAGTCAACTTTTTTTATGAGCTCATCTTTTAATTGCTTTGGATTAAATAAAATTGGTAATAAATGGGGACTGGATTTTTCTCTAAAATAAAAAATGCCTGGGATTATAGGGAAAAAGAATTTCCATGATATCCAGTTCTTGAATGGAAAGGTTCTAATCTCCTTCCCTAATTGTAAAACGATAAAATCATCATTTGTTATTTTTATTCTTAAGGTGAATGATTGAAGTAATAAAAAAAAGCTAAAAGAAGCAAAAACTATTGTTGGCAAAGAACCAATATTCAAAAACAAGAGCATAAAACTTAAAACTATTAGAATGATTGGCAACTGAAATGATGGAGATATTATTACTGGTTCCTCTTTTTTTGATTTAGTGTTAAACATAGGATTATCCAAATAAAATTTGTGTTAGAAATACATCCATTAAAGATACAGTAACGAGAGTCATTACAACTGCGCCTGTTGTACTTGTTCCAACTTCTTTTGGACCTCCTTTAGTTGTGAGTCCATATCCACAAGCAATTATTGAAATAAGTAATCCGAATACTACAGATTTTATTAACATTGAAGTTAAGTCTGTACTGGTTAAGCTCACATTACCTGATCTTACAGATGTCCAAAAAACTATTGGAGGAACTTTATAAAAAATTGTGCTCCAAATTTGTCCGCTCCATAAAGCTACAGATAAAAACAAAAGACACTGTATTGGAGACATTATTACCATCGATAGTAACCTTGGGACTACCAAATATTGGACTGGTTCGGTCCTTAACATTGTTATTGCCTCAATTTGTTCTGTGACTTTCATAGTTCCCAGTTGAGCAGCATATGCAGTTGCAACCTTTCCAGTCATTAAAGTAGCAGTTAGAAGAGGAGCCATTTCTCTCGCCATGCCTACTGCTAATAAACCTCCAATTTCACTTGAAACCCCCATGCTTGTAAGTTGTGATGCAACTTGAATATTAAAAACTGTACCTGCGGCAATTCCTGTAATTAATACAATTAATAAACTGCCAGGACCTGACTCCATAAGTTGGTCAACGAGATCATTTTTGGAAATTTTACCCTTAAAGATAAAATTAATTGCTTGCCCGCCAATGATTAAGCTGCTTAGAAGTCTTTTGAAAAAATTAAGGTAATACATATCTTTATATTAGTTTGTAATTAATTTTCGATCCCATTTTCTCATGATTAAAAGACCAATTATTACTAGTATTGAGGGTATAAAGCCAATACATAATCTAATGGTTAATTGTGCTGAGTAGCATTGTTCAATAATATTTAGACCATCTTTATCAACAAAGCATGATTGATAGCCTGATAAATACAATAAAAATCCTAATAATTGAACACTCAACGCAATACCAATTTTCTGTATAAGTACCATCCAAGCAGTATATAATCCTGCCGGTTTCTCTGGGTCTTCGTCTATTGCATCGGGCAGTAGTGACCAGGGGATAAGAAAAGCGGTTGAAGCTCCAACTCCAATAAGACATATTATAAAAATTAAAAGAATGAATAGAAATATGTTGCCTGAATTTAGGAATAAACTATCTCCAGCTCCTGAAATTTTTGATAATGAAGGTAAAAATAAAGCTGCCGTACATGAAATAATCCACATAATCGCTCCATAGTTTAAAGCTGAAATCCTGTTCAATTTATTTGATACTCTAGTCCATATTTGTAAACCCACTAAAGCGCTAATTTGGAAAGGTATAGGGATCCACTTAGCAATATATGTTGGTACATTTAGTACATCCTCTACATAAATTAACGCTACTGTTTGCATCAATTGTAAGGCGCACCATAGAAGAATATAAAGCGTAATAACTTTTAGAAATTTTTTATTTCTAAATATCCTTTTGAATTGAAGTGTTATAGCTTCAACTTTTCCTGAAGGCCTTCTTGCTTTTTTGGCGAATGGGGCCAATCCCCAGCAAGAAATTAATGTTGCAGCAACTGCAATAAATCCGCTTATTTTACCCATTAAAAAATATTCATAATTTGCTGATCCTTCAGAACCTAATACAACTCCAGCAATTATTAAACCAGTTAGTCCAGCAATTATTGAGCCAGTGAATCTAGATGCGTTTAGTCTTGTTCTTATTGCGGTATTTTCAGAAATTTCAGTAGATAGAGCTGCAAAAGGAAGATTAATACTCGTATAAGCAGTCATTACGATTATAGAAATTATGGCATAGTAAATAGTCTTGGTTATCACGGAGCCAGTGGGTGTCCACCATATAGCAGCTAAAGAGAAACCAAGAGGCACAGATGCTACTACCATCCAAGGGATTCTTGGGCCCCATCTTGATTTAGTACGATCACTTAACCATCCAATTAAGGGATCATTTACTGCATCCCATATCTTTATTAACATTAATAATGAACCTGCAATTATTACTGGTAAACCAGCAGAAATAAAGAATTTGAACAGAAAAAAACCAAATTGCGTCGCGACTAAACCTGTGCCTGCATCTCCCAGCCCATAAGAGAACATTAATCTTGTTGTTGATCTATTAATATTTTTTTTCGAGTGTGAATTTTCCAATCTTTTTGCTTTGTTGATTGTTTGATAATGTATTATTGCAGTGGTAATTCTATTACTTAATGCGGGCGTGGTTTAGTGGTAAAACCTCAGCCTTCCAAGCTGAAGATGCGGGTTCGATTCCCGCCGCCCGCTTTAAAATAAATTATTTTTTGCCCCAAATACTTCATCTGAAACAATTAATAAAGAGCTTCTACTCTTTATTGAAACAAAATTTTCATTGATAGTTAAGGGCTCAAAAATCTTAGACATGCTAGTGTCAATAACTTTTAACCAATTATGTTTACATTTCGGCAAGGGGAAATCGATACTTTTTGAATATGCATTTAAACCTATCCAGACCAGCGGATTAGTGATGCCTTTGTTAATGCTAAAAGCAACTGTATGAGACCAACTACTCCAATCGGGATTATCTAACTTTGTTCCATGCCAATGATATTTTGGAATATTTTCATTGTTTTGATTGTTAGGGAATAATGATGGATTAAAAATGTTTATTAGTTTTTTTCTGATTTTTATAACGTATTTAAAATATTCTAATAATTCCACATCTTGTTGACCATGTTCCCAATTCATCCAGCCCAATAAATTATTTTGGCACCAAGAATTATTATTACCGCCTTGTGATCTCCCTATCTCATCACCCATAAGTATCATTGGAACACCTTTAGAGATAAGTAAGCTAAGAATAAGATTTTTTTGTTGTCTTTTTCTTAAATCATTAATTAATAAGTTTGTAGTTGGTCCCTCAATACCATGATTCCAAGAATTGTTATGGTTATCACCATCTCTGTTTTGCTCTCTGTTGGCAAAATTATGTTTTCTATTGAAAGTTACTAAATCTTTTAGAGTGAATCCATCATGTGAAGTAATAAAGTTTATTGATTTTGGGAAAATAGTATTTTCTTTATAAATCGATGGAGAACCTTTGATTTTATCGCTCATATTCCAAGCTGTATCTTTATCCCCCTTCCAAAATCTTCGCAAATCATCTCTAAAATGACCATTCCAAGTGAAAGTGTTCTTAGATGGGAAATCACCTAATTTGTATAAACCACCACAATCCCATGGCTCACTTATGAACTTTATATCAACAAGTTCTGGCTCACATTCTATATCTTCAAAAATTGGAGGATTATCTAGTGGCGAGAGATTCTCTCCTCTAGACAATGCAATACCTAAATCAAATCTAAAACCATCTACTCCAAATTCACTCGCCCAACACTTTAATGATTCAATTATTAGTTTCCTAACTAATCCTCTGTTTGCTGCAATAGTATTCCCACAACCGGATACATCCTGATAATTTTTATCTTTCCCGATAAAGTAATAAAGGTTTTCATCTATACCTTTCCAACATATCGCAGGTCCTTTGTAATCTCCTTCAGAAGTGTGATTGTATACAACATCTAAAATAACTTCAATGCCTGCCTTATGACACTCCTCTACTAATTTTCTAAATTCCTCTCTATTCTTTTCAGCTGATTCATTCGAAAGGTATTCAAAATGCGGAGTAAACCAATTAATTGGACTATAACCCCAAAAATTTTCTAAACCATTTGGTGCATCAGTAGGATCAAAACAAAACAGTGGAAGTAATTCGATTGAAGTAATTCCCAGTTCTTTGAGATAAGGAATTTTTGTTAAAAATTTCTTGAAACAACTTTCAGTTTTATCTGTTGATTCAGTGAAGGATTTGATATGGAGTTCATAAATAATTGTTTCTTCCCAAGAATGTTTCGGCCTTGGAAAATCCCTAAAATTAAATAATTTTCTATCGCAAACAACGCTTTTAAGACAAGAATTTGTATTTTCTTGAGTTTTCAATGCATCTTCTCTTTTATAACTTCCCCACCCAGTTATACCCCTTGAACATGGATCGAGTAATACTTTTTTTTCATAGTTATTGTTGATCGCATTATTTTTTTGTTTTACTCTAAAAGCATAAATAGAACCTTCATTTAGATTTTTTACCTCCGCATGCCAGTAGGGACCTGTATTATGATCATGATCTAGTTTCAATATACTTTTTGGGGAAATAGAGTCCTCTTTTTCAAACAATAAGATTTCTACATATTCTGCATTTGTGGCTACTAGGGAAAAATTAACCCCTTGTGAAGTAAGAGAACTTCCTAAGGGAAATGGTTTACCTTTATTGATATGAGTCACTTTCCCTTTATCATTGATTAATTAAATATTGAGTTAATTTATTCAAATTACTAATACTAGAATAATAGATACAAAATTAAGAAAAAACTAAAATTTAAGGTTTCACTAATCAACTTTATTAGATTTTGAGATTATTAATTTCTAAATTAATTACAAATTATCTATCCATTTTTTAATGCATTATGAAGATTTAGAGAGAAAGCATAATTGTGAGAAAACTAGATTTTTCTTGATTTCAAAATACAAATTATGCTTTTTCATGTGATGAGAAGGAAATATATCTGAAAATTAAAAAAATTTAATAAATGTCTCAAATTCTTAACTTTTTTTATCTTTGACATTTTCTCTTTGATAAATTAAGTGGGATTTTTTAAGTATAAATCAAGTGCTACTAATGGTTTTTAGCTGTTTTATAGTTAAAGGGGATAATTTTATATAAGAAAAAAGTGAGGCTACAAAAATAAATAATGTAGCTAAAAATGTCCCTAAGATTTGTATAAAGCTTTGCGCCGCCGGCATTTTCGGTTGCCGTATTTGTATTTGCTCCATATGATATGCAAGTTCGAGGTTTTTAGGCTTGCTTAAAACACTTGTCTTTAAATCTCTGCTTTATAAACAATTCAATGAACAAAGCTGATTTAGTTAACCTCGTTGCTGCTCGTACAGAGCTCACAAAAACTGATGTTTCTTTAGTTGTTGATGCAGCTATTGAAACGATTGTTGACTCAGTAGTGGAAGGCAAAAAAGTCTCCTTACTAGGATTTGGTTCTTTCGAGCCAAGAGATCGTTCTGCAAGACAGGGATTAAACCCTAAGACAGGCGAAAAAATAGCAATACCTGCTAAAAGAGTCCCAACATTTTCTGCAGGTAAACTTTTTAAGGATAGAGTTCAAGGGTAATCTTTTTAATCTATTTCTTTTTGATAATGCCAGGGTGCTCTTTTAGAGCATCTTTTTTTTTAATTTCAATAAAATGCAAATTGCTAAATGACCAAAACTTTCAACAAGGTATCTCAAATTTTGAAGTCTTAAGAAGTAATGAATTATTTAACTTTTTTATTACTAAAATCTTTGTTGTTATTTAATTTTGTTATGGCAGAAACAGTACCAACAAAATCCAAGATTTTAAAAGAAGCAAGTTACTGTATTAAAGATTCTCAAGCCCAAGTTTGTAAAGAGTTAGTTTCTGAAATAGAAAAACTTCAATTACTTGTATTTGACCAAAATAGATTCAAATGTCAATCAAGCTTATTGGGGATGCAGTCGGCAATTATTGAAGCTTATTTTTTAAAAAATTTCTCTAATGAGAGAATTTCATTTACCATCCCATATGTGATTAAAAATTGTTAATTATTAATTTTTTTTTTGGTTTTGGAATATTATAAATTTGGATTTTAAATATTAATGGTAAAAGGTTTCTCCGATAATGAAGTTAAAAATGATGCTGAAATAAAAGAATCCAAAAAAGAAAAAAAAGGCTTAGCAGCTTTTCTTAAAGGCAAGAAATTTACTTACACTTTACCAGGTAAAAAACAAATAAATATTTTTGGATCAATAGTATTAGGCTTAAATTTAATTTTAATATTGCTAGTCATCCTTTATTTAAAGAATCAAGAATTCCGTGACTTTGTTTTTAATGTTGGTCGCTAAATATTTTAAGATCGAAAAAATTTTTTAAATGATATATTTAAATTTTAGAAAATTCCTATGAAGGTAGTAAATTTAGTTTTCCAAGTATTTTTTTTGTTAATAATACTTCTGTTTTTGATATATTTTCTAACAGGTTATGACTCTGCTTTTGAGGCAGATCAGAATTGTCATTCATATCTTTCTAGTTATGATAACAAATCTGGAAATTATGGTTGTGATCATGATACTGAGACACATCAATGGATACTTTACGAGTCAAATGACAGAGAAGAACCAGCAAAAATTATAAAGAAATTTAGGTACAAATTTTTATAACTCAAATTTTTTATAAAAAAACTTTGCACTTATTATTGATATTATCGCTGTAATTGTGAAAGTAAGATACTGGTATATGCTTCCCTCTAAGTAAATTTTATTTTTATAAAGAGGATAATCAATGAAAGAGCCTAATGTTCCCCAAATTATTACCCATGCAGATACGTATAGGATTGCTTTTATTGGATTAGATTTTTTTTCTTCCATTTTTAATTAATACCAAAAATTGAAGAAGTAACAGGCCTGCCGCTAAAAACCAACTCGGTTAATATGAGCATTAAGAATCCAATCATAGCTGCTCTACCATTTACAAGCTCGGCGCTGCTATTGAATCCAAAAACATTCTTTACTTCATCTCCCTGATTGTCTACCCATTTTGAGTATTCATTATCATTTTTTGATGTATTAGTAAAACCATCATTTTGATTTTCCACTGGAGAGTCGTTTTCTTGCATTGATTTTTAAATTTATTCTAATAATTTTAAAATAATTTATTGTTAAGTTAAACTCGAGACTATAAAAAAAATTAAGGCAAAAATTATTATCCAAAAAAATTGCAATCTCAAAATTAATTGACAAATTAATTTAATTTTTTCTTCAGTGCAATTATCTCCAGTCTTATTAATTATTGGCTTTTCAATAATTTCATTTTTATATTTACTTTTACCTCCTAATTTAATTCCGGAAATATAGGCAAATATAGCTTCTGAGATCCCAGCATTAGGGGAATCATATTTTCTACCATCAAGATAACTTTTTTTTATGATTATTCCATACTCATAAACTTTTGAGCTAACTAAAGGTAACGTGATTAAAACTAATCTTGAAGGAACAAACGTAAAAATATCTTCGATTTTTGCACTGAAAAAACCCAAATATCTAAAATAATCATATTTGTAACCTATCATTGAATCTAGAGTACTTATGGCTTTATAAGAAAAACCAAGTGACAAAGGACCTGGTAGAAAAATTGAAAACTTCATAAAAATAATTCCAATAAAAATCCAAAACAATGGCCCAAATATTCCATCAACAGAGTTTTCGGTAAGACTCTCGGTACTTGATCTCAAGAGATGTTTTGTAGAAGATGACTTTACATCCCTACTTACTATTCTTTGTACCTTCTCTTTGATTATTTTTTTATTTTGGTTATTAATCTCCTTGCGTTCTATTAGCTCTGCAATCTCTTTCACACTTGAAATAAGTCCCTTAGTCGCAATACAACTTGAAAGCCCAAAAAAAATTAACAATCCAACAAAAAAATGATTTCTTGATTTCACATAACTTATTTCTATCAATTTTCCTAAACCATAACTCATTCCAATAGTGGATATAGCCACGAAGAAACCACCCCAAAACAATATATTTTTATTTTCTCCAAAATTATTTATTAGGTAATCAGATATTTTTTTTATGTAAAAGCCAATTACTTGAACAGGGTGCATTAAAAATCTAGGATCGCCGATCAATAAATCAAAACCAATCGATCCAAGAAATAGTAAAAATAAATTTATTTCAGCCAACTGAACATCGAGCGCAGACCTTTACCCACTTTCTCAATTTCATGTTTTGAGTTCTCTTCTCTTAATTTTGTCATTAAGGGTTTGTTTTTATTGCATTCTTCCACAAAATTCTTAGCGAAAGTTCCATCTTGGATATCCTTTAGAATTTTCTGCATTTCTTTCTTTGTATCACTATTAATGAGTCTTTTACCACTTACATAATCTCCATATTCTGCAGTATTTGAAATGGAATCTCTCATTTGTGATAAGCCTCCCTTCACCATTAAATCAACAATAAGTTTAACTTCATGTAAGCATTCGAAGTAAGCAAGTTCGGGCTGATAGCCTGCCTCTACAAGAGTTTCGAAGCCTGATTTGACGAGTTCTGATAATCCTCCGCACAAAACCGCTTGTTCTCCAAATAAATCAGTTTCTGTTTCTTCTTTGAAGTTTGTTTCAAGAATCCCAGCTCTCGTTCCGCCAATCCCTTTAGCGTAAGCCATTGCCAATGATCTTGCATTCCCGGAAGAATCCTGCTCTACTGCGAACAATGCTGGAACTCCTTGACCATTCTGATATTCCCAACGAACAGTGTGTCCAGGTCCTTTTGGGGCAATCATTACAACATCCACAAAACTAGGAGGTTTGATAAGTCCGAATCTTATATTGAAGCCATGAGCAAAACTTAATATCTTTCCTTCCTTTAAGTTTGGTTCTATTTCTTGAAGGTAAACATCTTTCTGAAACTCATCTGGGAGGAGAATCATAATCCAGTCTGCTTTTTCGCAAGCTTCAGAAACGCTAAATACTTGAAGACCATCGCTAATAGCTTTGCTTTCAGACTTACTTCCTTTATATAATCCAACAATTACATCCATTCCGCTATCTTTAAGGTTTAGGGCATGTGCATGACCTTGTGAACCATATCCAATAATCGCTATTGTTTTATTATTTAAAAGACTGAGATCTGCATCTGTGTCGTAAAAGAGTTGGGTCATTAGTTGTAGTTTCTTTGCATTGGGTAATTAATATTTTAGACATTAAAGGTGTAAATAAACCAAAAAATCATTAATTTAAAAATTAAAATTAAAATATTTATTTAGAAGATTTAAGACTGATTTGCTTCGCTTGGATGTGTGATCACTCTATCAATTAAGCCATAGTTTTTTGCTTCTTCCGCACTTAGAAAGTAATCTCTATCAGTATCCTTTTCAATTTTTTCAAATGATTGGCCTGTCATATCTGCCATAGACATATTTAACATATCTTTAATTCTTAAAATTTCCTTAGCTTCTATTTCAATATCACTTGCTTGACGTTGAGAAGTTCCTCCTAGAGGTTGATGAATCATTATTCTGCTATGAGGCAAAGCAACTCTTTTACCTTTTGTGCCAGCAGCCAAAAGGAAAGCTCCCATTGAGGCTGCGAGGCCTACGCATATGGTTACTACATCACTTTTTACGTATTTGATAGTGTCATATATAGCCAAGCCAGCAGTAACTGATCCTCCTGGGCTGTTTATATATAGATAGATAGGTTTGGAATTGTCATCCGAATCTAGGTAAAGCATTTGTGCAACAAGGCTATTAGCAATTCCATCATTAACTTCCTGTCCAAGAAAAAGAATTCTTTCAACACCTAGTCTTGTATATATGTCAACCCACCTTTCGTATTGACTTCCTGGAAGTCTGTAAGGCACGCTTGGAGTTCCTATTGGCATGATTTTAAAATAGTTTTGTGAAGGTTAAATTTTATTTGGTAAATCTTTTTGACTTGTGAGTATTCTATCGATAACTCCATAATCTAGGGCTTCTTGGGGGTTGAGATAACTCATCCTGTCAGAGTCTTTTGAGAGTTCTTCGATAGTCTTTCCAGTATTACGAGATAGAATCTCCAGCATTGATTTTTTATTTTTCAAAACTTCCTCAGCTCTTATTTGGATATCGGTTGCTTGGCCTCTTGCACCGCTTATAGGTTGATGTAAAACAATAGAAGCATGTGGAAGAGCCGCCCTTTGTCCCTTCGTGCCAGATGAAAGGATAACTGCAGCAGTCCCCATTGCTTGTCCGATGCATATCGTATGCACTGGAGGTTTGATATAGCTTATCGTATCGCAGATAGCGAAAGCTTCTGTTTCAAAACCAACGGCGTCACCAGTGTACCAACTTGTTCCTGTTGAATTGATGTAGAAATAGATTGGTTTTTCTGGATCCTCAAACTCTAGATAAAGAAGTTGAGCAATGATTAGCTCAGTAACATCCATTCCTAGTTGTCTTTTCGCGTCATCATCTGAAAATAATGGTAAACCAAGATAAACAATTCGCTCTTTAAGTAAAAGAGAGGGAAGATCAGGGGGCGGAGTCCTCATAACGGTGTTTTCGCCGTAATAAGGAGCAGATACAGTCATTTGTATCACGAGATTAAGATTGTACTGATTCTAGCTAGATTTAGCCCTGTGTCGCTGGTGATTTAAAAGATTTGTTTGACTCAGGATTATTTATTAGTTTTCCAAAGACCATTCTTCCAGTGGGAGTTTGTAATGCTCCTGTTATTACAATATCTAATCTGCTACCTACAAAATTCTTTGCCTCATCAATAACTACCATTGTTCCGTCATCTAAATATCCTATACCTTGCATTTTTTCTTTCCCTTCTCTGACAATTTTTATATTCAGTGATTCTCCTGGTTGTACTTCTGGCCTTAAAGCAATAACCAAATCACTCAAATTCATAACTTTTAATTCTTTAACTTCAGCAATCTGAGAAAGATTATAATCAGCTGTAATTAAAGTTCCTGTCATATCCTCAGTAATCTTCAAGAGTTTTTCATCTACCCCATTACCTTCATACTTTGTTGGGTTTATTACAAGTCTTCTCCCATATAAATCTCTTAATTCTTTTAATAACTTGAGACCTCGTCTGCCTTTCGATCTTTTTTCATTACTGCTTGAGTCAGCTAAAGTTTGTAATTCGTCAATTACACTTTGAGCAACAATTAATTGCCCTTCCAATAATCCGCAACTTAATAGGCCATTGATTCTTCCATCAATAATTACACTGGTATCTAGAATTTTTGGACTTGCAGCAGGCAGGATACCTTCATTAACTAGATATGCATCAGTATTATTTGGATTAAATAATCTCAATAATGTCCTTCCATGGGTATCTGCCAACTTATAACCAAGCACACCAAAGAAAATGTTGCTTAATATAGCTGCCAAAGGTTTTGCGAAAAAAACTTCTCTAGGGAAGGGAATTAATAGTATTGGAGCAAGTAGGAGATTCGCAACAAGTAATCCTAAAATTAATCCAACGGACCTACTTATTAGTAAGTCCGTTGGCATTGTTCTTATTTGATCAAGAAAGGTCTTTCTAAGTTGGAGAAATACAAAACCAGCTGCTAAACCTACAAAAAAACCAATAATTGCTAAAACAACTCTAAAACCCTCTACATTAGATACTTGTTTGAGTATGTCTACTGGCAATAAATCAACACCAAGCCACCCTGAAGCAGCCCCAGATAATATAAATAAAATTAATACTAAGATATCTGTCATATATATAATCTACTAGGATTTATTAATTGAGTAAATAAGGATCTTATTTTTTTCGATCCTTAACACGTTTTTGGAGCTTAAAATGAATTTATATTATGAATAAGTTTCCAAGAAGTGCTTATGTGCACATTCCTTTTTGCCATAGAAGGTGTTTTTATTGTGATTTTGCAGTTATTCCATTAGGAAACAAAGTTGAAACTTTAAAAGGTTATGGAAGCAAAACTGTTCAAGAATATTTGCAATTTTTATATAAAGAAATATTATCAATTAAGCATAAATCACCTCTATCGACCATTTATGTAGGAGGTGGCACACCATCAATTTTAGATCCAACCCAAATCAAAGAATTAATTGATCTTTTTAGAGAAAATTATGGAATTGACTATGGTGCTGAAATCACTATGGAGGTTGATCCAGCTAGTTTTACTCAAGATGATCTTTTTGGATTCATAAATGCTGGGATAAATAGATTTAGTCTAGGAGTACAAAGTTTTAATAATCAGATACTTCAAAAGTCGGGAAGGCGTCATTCTAAAGAAGATGCAGAAAAATCTTGTTTATGGTTAAAGAGAGAATTTGATTCTGGGTTAATAAAAAGCTGGAGTTTAGATTTAATTCAAAACTTGCCACTTAGTGGTTTTAAAGAATGGCAAGATGACTTAAAAAAAGCATTAACATTTTCACCACCGCATCTATCTATTTACGATTTAAATATTGAAAATGGCACTGTTTTTAAAAAATTAGTTAGTTTAGGAAAATTAAAACTCCCAAGTGATGAAGAAGCTTTTAGAAACAGTGAATCAACCCATTTAATTTTAAAAAACTCAGGTTATTCAAGATATGAAATCTCAAACTATTGCCTTCCGCGACATCAATCGAGACACAATAGAGTTTATTGGAGTGGTTTAGGCTGGTGGAGTTTTGGACAAGGTTCAACTAGTTCGCCTTGGGGGGAAAAGTTAACTAGGCCAAGAGTTAGCAAAGAATATAAAGAATGGGTAATTAGACAATATGAACTTAATTTAGATTCATCCCTAACCAATAAAGAGTTTGTCTATAAAGAACTTGATGAAAAAATAATGTTGGGATTAAGACTCAAAGAGGGTGTAGACATCAAGGAGGTTTTTAAAGAACAAAACTGGGAAAACAAAGAATTTGAAAACAACTTCAGTAAATTACTTGAAAAATGGGAAAGATTTCTTGAAAGTGGACTATTAGTAAGACAGGGGAATAGATTCTTTTTAAGTGAGCCTAATGGTATGGAACTAAGCAATCAAGTTCTTGTTTCTATGTTTAGGTGGTGGGATGAGATTAATTAAGTCTTTCAGAGTCTACCCATTCTTTTAATTTATCCTCAAATAATTTCTTTCCTTGGATAATCGGTTGGCAAAATGGTGGTTGATCATCATTGAGGCCTAACAAATCTGCAGTAACTCTTACTTGCCCATCGCAATAAATACCTGCACCTATACCAATTATTGGAATTGTTAAAGAATTTTGTATTTCTCTAGCAAGAAAATCAGGAATATGTTCAAGAACTATTGAAAAACATCCTAATTCTTCAAGAATTGCAGCCTCTTTCTTGATTTTTTCTTGGCTTGCTAAGCTTTCGCCTTGTTTTTTGAATCCAATATTTAGATAGCTTTGTGGTGTGAGACCTATATGACCCATAACAGGGATTCCCATTCTTATTAATCTAGAAATAACTTTTTGTATTTCTGGTTCAGCCCCTTCTACTTTTACAGCTTTTGCAAAAGTGCTCTGAATTATTTTCCCAGCATACTCAACAGCTTTATCTTCACCACATTGGTAAGTCAGAAAAGGCATATCTGAAACTACTAAAGGTTGTTCCTCAATCTTCTTCTTAAATCCTCTTGAGACAGCGTTAGTATGATAAATTATATTTTCTAAAGTTAATGGCAATGTTGATTTGTATCCTAAGCAGACCATCGCTAGTGAATCTCCTACTAGTACGAGATCAACATTTGCTTGTTCTGCAATAGATCCTGATATTGAATCCCATGCAGTCAGAGCAATGATTTTGCGAGATTTTTTTTTATAATTAACTAGGTCTGAAGGTAACATAACAAATTTATGTATCTTTTTTAATCAAGAATTGCTAGTATGTTTTTGACTCGGCCTTTCGCGGTTTTAACGCCTAAACCTGGTCAGGACCGGAAGGTAGCAGCCACAAGGGATGCTTGAGGCAGGCGAGATAACCGAGTCACTTTATTTTACCGTTTAACCTATATCTTTTTTATTTTGCCTTAATCTCAAAAACTCAGGAATACTTGCTCCAGATTCTTTATTGTCGGAATAATTATATAAGGGTTGATTAGATAATCTGTTTTTTATTCTTTGCTGGTTTAATGGTTGGGTTGTTTCAAATCCTGTAGCAATTACAGTGACTTGTATCTCCCCTTCCATTGCCTCATCGACCACAGCACCAACAATAATATTTGCTTCTTGATCAACAACATCATAAATAATTTCAGATGCGGAGGTCATGTCTTCTAAAGTCATATCTTTGCCTCCAGTAATATTTATAACGCAGCCTTTAGCTCCATCAATCCTAGCCGCTTCTAATAAAGGACTATTCATTGCTGCTTGTGCTGCCTCTATAGCTCTCGATCTTCCTGAACCTATACCTATTCCTAGAAGAGCAGTGCCAGCTTCCGTCATAACTGATCTTACGTCTGCAAAATCAACATTAACTAATCCTGGGCAAGTAATTATGTCACTAATGCCTTTGACTCCCATCCTTAGAACATCATCAGCATTCCTAAATGCTTCTTGAAGGGGAGCTCCTGCTATAACGTCTTTTAATCGGTCATTTGGAATAACTATCAGAGTATCAACGTTTTCAGCTAGTCTTGCAATCCCCTCCTCTGCTTGACGCATTCTTCTTTTCCCTTCAAAGGAAAATGGTTTGGTTACTATACCTACTGTTAAAGCCCCACTTTGTTTGGCTACTTCTGCGACAACTGGTGCTGCTCCAGTTCCAGTTCCTCCGCCCATTCCTGCGGCTATAAAAACTAGATCAGATCCCTCTAAAGCTTGTTGAAGCTCTTCTTTGGATTCTTCAGCCGCTTTTTGCCCAATACTTGGATTCCCTCCAGCACCTAAACCTCTAGTAAGGTTTTGTCCAAGTTGCACTCTACTCTCCGCTGAAGATTGTAGTAAGGCTTGTGCATCGGTATTGAGGACTCTAAATGAAACACCTTCTAAATCACTATTTATCATTCTATTGACTGCATTACTGCCACCACCACCCACACCAATAACTTCTATTTTGGCGCTTTGACTTGGAAGGATTTCTCTCGATTGATCAAAGTTTGGATTGTTACCGAAGCTCATCTCTTAATAGGAATCTAATACTAGTATTGGGTGCATTATGAACTTACTGAGCTCATCTGTAGGAATTTGTTGAGGAAAATCCAAAAAATATTTATTTATTAAATAATTTGTTTGAATGCAAAACCCGTATCAACACTACAATAATTAAAAAAAATTAATCAGAATCCTTTTTCAAATATTAGGGTTTGAACACTTTTATTTTTGGTTTATCTGGATTAGTAAGATCAATATTATCTATTTTTTTTGAAAAGCTTTTTTTCTCAAATTCACTTTTAAGATTATTGATTATTTGTAATTGATAGTTTATTAAATCTGGCTTAAATCCCAAGAATATCGTTTTTAAATCTTTTTCCTCAACAGTTAGAAACCCATCGGATGAAAAAGTTATCTTAACTATTTCTAATTCATAATTCTCCATAGCGAGGAAAATTTCAGATAATAATTTTTTAAATTTTTCTTTCCATCCAAAAACTTGTATGGTTAATTTTTTTAAATTTTTTTCATCCACATTTTGTTTATTTATAAAAATTCCATCTTTATCAATGAATCCTAATATTTTTTCGTCGTTTAGAAATCTCTCACCGTAGGCTATTGGAGTTCTTGTATCAATATGAACTTTCAAACCAAAAGGGAATAATTCTCTGTTTACATAGACATTCTTGAGAGATAAATTCTGTTTCAACTCTTTTTCTAATAAATTAGTTTCAACAAAAATTAATCGGATCGGAAAATTCAAAGAGGAATTTTTTACCACATCATTCTGCGAAAAAAATTCATTACCAGAAATCCTAATATTTTGAGGGTGAACTTTTTTGAGGGTTTTTATGCTTAATAAGCTTGTTAAAAATAAAAATGAAATTAGTAAAAAAAAGCTTCTATTTTTGATTCCTTTTTGGTTTTTCACAAATCACATCGAGCTTTTTCCATCAGTTGGTCCATCCATTCTCTCGCTTGCTCTGCATCTGAAAATGGTACATCCATCTCTTTACCATCCCCTACTAATCTCAACCTGCACTTACCTTGAGATTCACTTGTTAGAGGAGCTTCTCCTGAAGTTAGTGCCATTAATTCAACTAATTCCAGTTTCTTGATTGTAAAACAATCTTTTTCTTCAAACTTACCTGCTTCAAATGCGCTCCACTTCAATTCCCCATCTTTTAAAGACGCTGCACCTGAACTATCTAACTTGCACAGTTCAGAATCACTCGCCCAACTTCTAAAAAGATTTTGCCTTCTTCTTTCTAACCATCCAAGTGCAGTCAATAAAATGAAGATTAAAAGTAATGGTAACCAAAGTAGTCCATGCAACATTTGATTTAAATTACAAATCTAAAGATATTTTTACCAGTTTAGCCACAAGTTGTTCAATTTTTAAACCTGAAGCTTCCCAAAGCATTGGAAACATACTGTTTTTTGTAAAACCAGGAATTGTATTTATTTCATTTAGCAATATTTTATTTGAAGATTTTTCTATAAAGAAATCTACTCTTGCAAAACCGAAAATATTTAGTGCTCTACAACTTTTAATAGCAATGTCTTTAATTTCTTTCGCTATTTTATGATCTATGTCGGCTGGGATAATTATTTTATTATTTGAGTGATATTTTGAATCGTAATCATACCAATCATTTTCGTAAATCACCTCGCCTATCTCAGAGGTTAAGAGTTTTGAATTCCCAATTATTCCGCATTCAATCTCCCTTACTTCTAAACCTTCCTCTATTAAAATTCTTGGATCTATTTCCCTAGCCTTTTCTAATGCTTGTAATATTTCTGATTCATTTATAACTTTGGAGATGCCAAGAGATGATCCAGAGTTCGATGGTTTAACAAAAACAGGAAAATTTAATTTTTTTAAAATTTGATTTATTATTTTATTTTTTACCTGTTTATTGCTGAGATCTTCATTTTGAAAAACTAGATAATTAACTTGTGGAAGTTTAAGATTTGAGAAAATTGTTTTCATCAATATTTTATCCATTCCAAGAGCAGAGCCAATAATTCCACAGCCGACTAAGGGTTTGTTTGTAAAACTAAGTAAGCCATGAATTGATCCGTCTTCACCATTAAATCCATGTAAAAGAGGAAACCAAACATCAATATTTTGAAATTCAATTCCATGAAGGAAGTTAATTTTTTCTTGATTAAAAACTCCTTGTTTGTTTGTTTTTTTGTTTTCAATTTCATCAATTAGAATTTTTTCTGAATTATCACTATCTAGCCAATCTCCATATTTGTTTATGTAAAATGGTTTAACTGTAAAAAGTTCTTTGTTTATGTCTGAATTGAATGCTTGATAAACTGTTTTCGCAGAGGATATAGATACTTCATGTTCATTGGAATTCCCTCCAAATATTAACCCAATAGATTTTTTTTTACCCCCTATCATTTAAAAAAAAATCATAAATTAAGTTCGCCGGTCAAAGAAAAAGATCTTGCTTGATTTATTTTGACATCAATCTCATCTCCCAATGAAAATTTAAAGTTAATGTTTTCGGGAATCTCTACGAAAGTTAATCTATTTGTTCTTGTTCTACCCATGATTTGCGAGGAATTTTTGGGATTTAAACCCTCAATTAAAACGCTTTCGATATTATTGATATATCTTTGATTTCTACTCCTAGCAGTTTTCTCGACTAAATCATTAATTTCCTGCAATCTAGCTTTTTTCACCTCTTCCGGAAGTTGATTCGCCCAGACTGCTGCAGGCGTATTTGGTCTCGGAGAGTATGCTGCGGTATTCACTTGATCGAAGCCAATTTCTGATATTAGCTTTATTGTATCTTGATATTGTTGTTCGGTTTCTCCTGGGAAAGCAACTATTGCGTCAGCTGTGATTGATGCATCTGGCATTAATGATCTTATATTCTCGATAATATTTTTATATTTTTTTATTGTGTATCCTCTGGACATTTGCTTTAAAATTTCATCATTTCCACTTTGGAAGGGAATATGGAAATGTTCACAAACTTTATCAAGTTCATAACAAGCTTGAATCAACCTTTTTGAAAAATATCTTGGATGACTAGTAGCAAATCTTATTCTGCGAATTCCTTTAACATCATGAATATAATACAAAAGATCAGTTAGGGTATGTTCTTTTCTCCCCTCTTTTGTAGTTCCTGGAAGGTCTCTACCATAAGCATCAATGTTCTGACCCAAAAGAGTAATTTCTTTAAAATTATCATCAGCTAATTTTTGGATCTCACTTTTTATCGCATTTGGATATCTTGATTGCTCTTTACCTCTGACAGATGGTACTACACAATATGAACATCTTTCATTACATCCATAAATGATATTAACCCAGCCACAAATAGAGCTTTCTCTTCTAGCACTTGTTATATCTTCAGAAATGAAGACTTCTTCTGTGGCAGCAACTTGATTTCCTAAATCAACTTTCCCCAGAAGATTCTCAAGATTATTTACGTGTTGAGGACCCATAACCAGATCAAGTTCTGGGACTCTTCTTAATAAGGACTCTCCCTCCTGCTGAGCAAGACAACCTGCAACAACAAGTTTTAAGCTAGGTGTTTTGTGCTTTCTTTTTGCTTGTCTTCCTAGAAAGCTATAAACTTTTTGCTCCGCATTATCTCTAATAGTGCATGTATTGTATAAGACTAAATCGGCATTTAATTCATTATCTGCTCTGATGTATCCCATTTTCTCTAATGTCCCAGCCATTCTCTCAGAATCAGCCTTGTTCATTTGGCATCCAAATGTAGTTATCCAATAACTGCTAGAAGTTGAATTCTTTTGAAATTTTTTTTCGTCTAGTTTGGTTTTTGTTAGCACTTTGCTAGGAATTTTTTATGATTCTTTAATTCAAAATTACAAGTTAAATCATTTTGCTGCAATTTTTTTGAGGGCGAGCGAGGGGATTCGAACCCCCGAATAGCGGCGCCACAAGCCGCTGCCTTAACCACTTGGCGACGCCCGCCTCACATTTATAAATTTAACAACTCAAGGGTAATTTTTCATAGTTATTTTTATCTTTTATCGAAATTTGAATTATTTTCTAATTCAGTAATGTTTTCTTATAATTTAAAATAAAGGAAAATTTAAAATTTGAGTAATTCCGGCAAAGCTGAGGTTCTAATTCCCAGAAGCCTTTGTTTAATAGAAGATATTGATAACCTCATGATTGATGTAGAGGATTTATGTTCAGTATCCATAAGTTGGAAGGATGGATTTGTTTCTGAGTTAAAGCCTTTAAAAAATAAATTTACGAAACCAAAAAATATTTTATTCCCAAGATTTGTTGAAACGCATTCGCATTTTGATAAATCTTTTACATGGATTGATTTTCCTAATCTGGAATCAAACTATGGAGGAGCATTATCAGTAAATCTTGAAGAACATAAAACTAGAACTACAGATATAGTTCTTGAAAGAGTTGAGAAATCATTAAAACTCGCAGTACAAAATGGATACCGAGCTATTAGAAGTCATATTGATACATTTATAAGTCAACCTATTGATATTTGGATTGAACTTTTTAAATTACAAAAAAAATTTTCATCGGAATTGACTTTACAATTCGTTGCTCTAGCTCCATTGGAATTCTGGGATACAGAATATGGAGAAGAGTTGGCAAAAATATTTTCTTCAAATGGCGGTATTTTAGGTGGTGTTGTTGTACCCCCTTTCAACAAAAAAAATACACGTAAATTTCTTGGAAAGATGCTTCTTCTTGCGAGTAAATATAAATTAGAAATTGATTTGCATATAGACGAATCGATCATTGAGCCTGGAGCAGGAATAAAAGTTTTATTAGAAACAGTCGAAAATTTAAAAATTAATAGTATTCCAATTACTTGTAGTCATTTGAGTAGTCTTATTTTTTTAAGTCCTAGAGAGATTTTAAACTTAGGAGAAAAAATGGCTGAGAAAAATATTAAAGTTATTGCTTTACCTCTAACAAATTTTTGGCTACTCAATCGAAGTAATAGGACTACCCCATTAAAAAGACCAGTTGCGCCAATTAAACAATTACAAAAATCATATGTAGATGTATCTCTAGGAAGTGATAACGTTCAAGATCCTTGGTACCCATTTGGTAATTTTGATCCTTTTTATATGTTGTCTTGCTCGATACCTATGCTTCAACTAAATCCCTGGGAGAGAATGACTCTATCTTCTATTTTTTTAGCTCCAAGTAGATTATTAAACTTAAAATGGGATGGTTTAATTAAAGAGGGTTGCCCTGCTGATTTTGTGATTTTGGATGCACAAAGATGGGCAGATGTTTTTTCGAGTACTTTGAATAGAAAAGTGTTTATAAAAGGCGATTTATATTGCTAATCGGCTAATTTATATACAAAACAATAAAAATTTATTTAATGACATCAAATACTCTTAAATTTATAGACAAATTTAGGGAAGTTAACAACTTAGAGATTATTGAAAGTCAATCTGATATAAAAAGACTTTCAAAAGATTTTTATAACTACTCTCCAATCCTTACTGAAAAATTAGACGAATGTATCGCTGATTTGGTGGTAAGACCTAGTGATCACAAAGCAGTAAGGGAAGTAGCACAAATATGTTGGGAATTTTCTATCCCACTTACATTAAGGGGTTCCGGTACAGGTAATTATGGGCAAGCTGTCCCATTGTTTAAAGGAGTTGTAATGCAGATGAGTCATTTTAATAAGTTAGAAGAATTTGATCGTGATACAGGTTTTGTAAAAGTACAGTCTGGCTGTGTTATGGGAGATTTGAATAAACAATTAGAGAAATATGGGAGGGAATTGAGGTTGCTTCCTAGTACTTGGAAAACTGCAACTATTGGAGGTTTTATTGCAGGTGGATCGGGAGGTATTGGTTCAGTTAGGTGGGGATTTTTAAGAGATCCAGGAAATCTTATTGGTTTAGAGGCTGTAACGATGAATGAAAAACCTGAATTGTTAAAGTTTGATGCTCAAGAATCAGAACCTTTAAATCATGCTTATGGGACTAATGGAATAATTACTTCTTTACTACTTGCTACTGATATCAAACGTAAGTGGTATTCAATAGTTATCCACTGTATTGAATTTGAAAAAACAATAGATATATTAAAAACTCTCACCAGTGCAGCAATTGATCTGAAACTAGGAGCAATTCTTGAAGAAGAAATTGTAGATCAAATGCCAAAATGGTTTAAAACTAATTCTAGAAGTCACAAGATATTAATTCAATCTACTCTTGGAGGAATAAAAACCATCGAGCTAATTTGTCAAAAATTCAAAGTTGAATCTACCCTCCTTGGGGAAGAAGAAAAACTCGTCAATGGAATTTCTGAAGTCGTATGGAATCATACAACTCTTCATATGAGGTCTAAGGATAAAAATTGGACGTATTTGCAGATGCTTTTGCCACTTAATGATGAACTAAGATTGATTAATTTTTTGAGAAAAAAATGGGGTAGAAAAGTTCTTTGGCATTTAGAGGCGGTTTCTCAACAAGGATCACCACGATTAGCGGCTTTGCCTGTATTAAGGTGGAATGGGAAAGATGAATTAAATGAAATAATGGAAGATTGTAAGAAACTTGGCGCGTTTATTTTTAATCCCCATGTCTTAACTGTCGAAGGCGGAGGCCTAGGAGTGGTTGACGCAGATCAAGTAAAAGCGAAATTGAAATTTGATCCTAAAGGGCTATTAAATCCGGGAAAATTGGAAGGTTGGGAAGTTAAGGAACAATTTAATCTTTAATATTTCTTTTAATATTTGCAAATTTAATAAATTCAGCAACTAAAAAAATAGAACCTGTTATGACAGGATGATTAGTTGGCCATTTTTCTAATGAAAATAAATACTCAATGGCAAGTTCAAATGTTTTAAATTCAATTGTTTTTTGAAAGTCAATTTCTTTAATCTCAGAGAGATCATTTAATTTCCAACTAGTTTGGTTTGGGACTGGCACAAGTAATAAGTGATCATTTTTCTTTAGAAGTGTTTTTAATATTGCGTAAATATCTTTTTGTCTTTGGACACCTAAAATCCAATAAATTCCTTTATCTTCATTTTCCCAATTACTTCGCTCATTAGAAAGTGCTTTTGCGGCAGGATAATTGTGCGCACAATCTACAAGAATTTCTTTGTTGAAATAATTTATTATTTCTAGCCTTCCATGCCAAGCGGTCTTTTTAAGGCCTTCATATATGTTTTTTTCTTTAATATCAAATCCCAAATTATTCAGCGCTTCAATTGCTCCAACAGCTACTGAAGCATTTTGTTTTTGGAAAACTCCATTTAATCCAAGTTCATAACTGTTTGAAATTGAATCTTTCCAGATAATTTTTGCTCCAACTTCTTTAACTTTTTTGGTTATTAAATTTTCAACTTTACTATTTTGGTTGCATGAGATGACAATTGAGTTTTGTTCAATAACTGCTAATTTTTCTTTGGCAATTTCTTCAATCGTATCTCCAAGAAATTCTTTATGGTCTAAGCCAATATTCCCAATAGCAATTATTGGTCTAGATTTATGAGCTGTTGTTGCGTCTAATCTTCCTCCTAAGCCAGCTTCAAGAATGAGCAATTCAACTTTTTTATTGTCAAAAAAATTTAGTGCGCAGCAAATGATTTTTTCAAAAGGAGTTAATTCAAATGTTGAAAATTTTGTTTCTATTAGTTTATAGATTTTTTCAAAATCAGTTTTGTTGATATTTTTTTTATTAATTCTAATTCTTTCGCATACGTCAAAAAGATGAGGAGACGTCGTTACACCAAAATCCTTTTTAGCTTCAAAAAGTATACTTTCTAAATATGCTGCGATTGATCCTTTTCCATTGGTTCCAATAATTTGTATCGCAGGGATATTCTCGCAAGGATTACCAAGTTTTTGAAGTGCTTTTTTAATTCTTGATAAACCTAATTTGATATTATCCCTTTCATATTTAGAGGATAATTCAAAAATTTTTAAATCTGCATTTTTCAAAATTTAAATTGCTATAACTCTTCAAAAATTGAATTTAGCTTATCCAAAAGAATATTAATTTCTCTTCGAGATATAACTAATGGTGGGACAATCCTTACAACATTTCCTCCTGCCGGAACTACCAATAACCCTTTATTAAAAGCTTTTAATGTAATTTTTTTTGCATCAGCATAATCTTCATTGATTACAAGACCTTGTATTAAACCTAAACCTCTTTTACCGGTAATAATATTTGGAAATTTTTTTGACAATTCTTCAAATCCAGTACTTAATTGTTCCCCCCTTAGATAAACATTATTAACAAGATTTCTTCTATTTATTTCTTCTAATACAGTTAGGGCAGCTTTACAGGCGAAAGGGTTCCCCCCAAATGTACTTGCATGATCTCCTGGATAAAAAATATTGGCTTTTTCTTTTACTAGTAATGCTCCAATTGCATGACCTCCTCCTAATCCTTTAGCAAGGGTGAATCCATCAGGTTCAATTCCTAAATTCTCATAACCCCACATTTTCCCAGTTCGACCTACTCCACTTTGAACCTCATCTAAAATTAGGAGAGAATTATATTCATCACATATATCTCTTAGGCTTTTAAAAAATATTTTACTTCCAGGAATTACGCCACCTTCACCTTGTATTGGTTCAACTAAAACACCTGCAATTTTTTGATCATTATTTTCACACTCTTCAAATAATTTTTTTACAGAATCAAAATTGTTAAATTTAAAAAATTTGAACCCTTGAATCAATGGTTCGAAGCCCTTTTGATATTTGGGTTGTCCAGTAGCACTCAATGTGGCCAGCGTCCTTCCATGAAAGCTAGATTCTGCAGCGAGAATTATTGATTCTTTACCCTTATTTATTGTATTACCGTATTTTTTTATTAATTTAATTGCTGATTCATTTGCTTCCGCACCACTGTTACAGAAGAAGACACTTTTGGCACAACTCATATTCGTTAAAGTTCTGCTTAATTGTTCTTGTTCTTCAATGTTGTAGAGATTGGAAATGTGTTGAATCTTTCTTAGTTGATTAGATAGCCTTCTTCTTAAAACTCTATCGCTATGGCCAAGACTACAAGTTGCTATACCAGCGACTGCATCTAGATATTTTTTACCTTTTTTGTCCCATAGCCAACAACCTTTTCCTTTTTTGAAAGATATATCGAATCTACTATAGGTATTCATCAAAGTGGGAGCGGTCGGACTTGAACCGACATACCCGAAGGTGCCGCATTTTGAGTGCGGTGCGTCTACCAATTCCACCACGCTCCCAAGGCTTTTGCAAAAATTAACTTTTTTATTATAACAAAAATCAACTTATTGACTATTGTTTTTGTCAATGAACTGTTATCAAGATAACGTTTGTTAATAGCTAATCTTTTCGTTAAAAACATAGAATAATATTTATTGAATTTCTGACAATAATTAAGATTAAAAATGCATTAATTAACATATCCGATACAATTATGTAACAGTTTCTCGACTTAAAACTTGTCTGCGGGAATAAAGCTTCATATTCAGTAATATTATGTTATATTTAAAGAAAAAATTTAATGACTAAAATTAAAGCTAAAAAATTATCCTTGAAATTTGCTCCCTATCTTTTCATTGCAGTCACTATTTTGACAGCATTTGGATCTAATAGCGGAACATGGGCATGAATGATTTCAAGATTAGTGGTTTAAATAAGATTTGGTCTAGTCGCTTCTTAGTGTTATTTCTTATATTTTTAGGTTGTATTTCACTCATAAATATTGCTTACGTTTAAGTATTTAATAATTTTCACGCTTTTTTACAATCTAGGCCGCTTTATATCGAGGAATATCTGAAGGGTCTGAACTAGTCTTGAATTCTTTATTTTTCAAAGTTTTTTTGTTAAACTCTCTGGTTATTTTTATACCCAGTATTTTTAATTTTGATTCGAAATTTTCATAACCTCTATCCAAATGCTCTAAACCTGAAATTGTACTAGTTCCTTCAGCTATAATCCCAGCAATTATTAATGCAGCTGAAGACCTCAAATCAGATCCAACCAGATCCATACCTTTAATTTTTTTAACACCTTTGATGTTAGCTATGTTTTTATTCAATTTTATATTTGCCCCCATTTTGTTTAGTAAATGAACATGGTTCATTCTGTTTTCGAAAATTGTTTCAGTTATCTTTGATTCACCATTCGCGATTGCCATTAAAGTTGTAAATGGTGCTTGCAAATCAGTTGGAAATCCTGGGAAAGGAGCTGTTTCTATATCTACGCTTTTGATTTTATTACCGTTGATTGTAATTGAATTACCTTTAATTGTAATTTTACTTCCACTCTCTTGAAGCTTATTCGTGACAGCTTCAAGATGATTAGGAATTACAGGAGAAATTGTTATCGAAGAGGAAGTCGCAGCAGCAGCTATTAAAAAAGTGCCAGCTTCTATTCGATCTGGAATTACTTTATGAGTACAACCACACAGCTTACTAACACCATCAATAATTATTTTTTCTTTGCCAGAGTCGTAAATTTTTGCCCCCATTTTATTAAGCATTTGGCATAAATCCTGAATTTCAGGTTCTCTTGCAGCATTCTCAATCGTAGTTCTTCCCTTCGCCAATGATGCCGCCATTATTAAAGTTTCAGTAGCTCCTACGCTTGGGCACTTTAATTTAATATGGGTACCAATTAATCTACTTTTATCTCCTTTTATATTTGCTTTGACAATTTCTTCTTCAATAATAATTTTCGCTCCTAGTGCTTTAAGTCCGTTAATGTGTTCATCTATTGGCCTTGAACCAATATTGCACCCTCCAGGCAGAGGGACTGTAGCCTCTCCAAATTTACTTAATAGTGGACCGATACAAAAGAAACTTGCTCTTAGTCCATTAACAAGTTCATATGGAAGTTCTTTAATAGAAATATTTTGTGAATCTATCTCTAATTCATTGTTTTTTTCTATTATTTTAACCCCTAAATTCCTAAGGATATTAGCCATTTTTTCAATATCAGTAAGGCGAGGAACATTCTGAAGAACTATTCTTTCATTAGTTAGTAATGATGCAGCAAGCAAAACTAAGGCCGAATTCTTTGCACCACTTATTTCAACGATTCCATTTAATTTGCATTGGCCAAAAATCTTTAAATTTTGTGATTTAAGATATGACTTATTTTTGCTCACGCAAATCATTAAGACTTAATTTATTAGATTCATGATGACAAACGAAAATTAGTAAGTCCACCCTATGTAACGTCTTGAATATTAATTAAAAGTGAAAATGTATTTTTTTGATTTCTTGGAAAATAAAAATTTAATAAATAATTGATCAAAATATTTATGTAATTAAAATATAATAGATAACAAATTTTTAAAATTACTCATAGAAAATACTTTTTTAAAAATAACTAGTAAAAACAATAATCTAGTTAAAAGATTTAGATCATTTAAAAGCGGATGCTCTCGCAAAGATAAAGATTTTTTTTGTATAGAAGGTACTCATCTTATTGAGGAATTGCTTAAGTCTGGAAATTCTCCCTCCAAAATTTTAGTTACTGAAAAATGGCTAAAAAAGAACCAAAATCTCAGCAAACAGTTTGATAAATCATTATTAACTTTGGTCTCAGAGGAGGTTTTAGCTTCTGCGATTTCAACAGTTAATCCAGATGGCATCGCAGCATTAGTAGAAATTTCATCGATACCTAATTATCAATTCAATAGTAAAGATGATTTTGTTCTTGTTCTAGATAGGATTCAAGATCCTGGGAATATGGGTAATCTTTTTAGAACTGCTTTAGCTGCCGGTGTTGATGCAATTTTTTTAGCTGGAGGTGCACACCCACTAAGCCAAAAAGTATTAAGAGCTTCAACTGGCGCAGTCTTTAATCTCCCATTTCAAAGATATGAGGGCACTGAAGAAGAAATAATAAATTCTTTATTAAAGTCTTTATCTGAATTATCAAATGAAGGATTTAAGATTTTTTCCACTAGTAGCTTTAATAAAAGCTCAAAAAAACCTTCAAAACCATACTGGGAAATTGATTGGACTAAGTCTACTGTCTTAATTTTGGGTAACGAAGGTCAAGGTATTCATAAAAAAATTCAAGAAGCTTTTAATGAAACAATTACAATTCCGCATAGTGAGCTTGTAGAATCATTAAATGTGGCTTGTGTTGCAGTTCCGTTATTACTTGAACGAAAAAGAGTCGCATACACCTCTAATAAATAGATAAAAAGTGACTGATTCAAGTTTTGATTTTGATTTAATCGTAATAGGAGCAGGATATGGAGGTTTTGATGCCGCTAAACATGCTGCTGGTAAGGGACTAAAAGTCGCAATAGTAGAATCTTCTGATATGGGAGGCACTTGTGTTAACAAGGGTTGTGTTCCATCTAAAGCTCTTTTGGCTGCAAGTGGAAAAGTTAGAGAAATCGCTGATTATGAACATTTAGCTAAATTTGGTATTCATGCTTCTCCAGTAAGATTCGAGAGATCAAAAATTGCAGATCATGCAAATAATTTAGTTCTAAATGTTAGAGAAAATTTAACAAAAACTCTTAAAAGGAGTGGAGTTGAAATTATTTTGGGCATTGGCAGAATTGAAGGGAATCAAAAAGTAGGTGTAAGAGATAAAAACGGAATTGATAAAATTTTCACATGTAAGAATATTGTTATAGCAACTGGTTCTTCTCCTTTTGTGCCCCGTGGAATAACTTTGGATAATAGGACTGTATTTACTAGTGATGATGCGGTTAAACTTGAGTGGCTTCCAAGATGGATAGCAATTATTGGAAGCGGATATATAGGACTAGAATTTGCTGATGTTTATACAGCTCTTGGTTGTGAAGTTACTATGATTGAAGCTTTGGAAAATATTATGCCAACATTTGATCCAGACATCACTAAAATTGCTAAGAAAAACCTTATACAATCGAGAGATATAGACACAAAATCAAATGTCTTTGCGACAAAAATAACACCTGGATGTCCTGTAGAAATAGAACTCACAGATGCAAAATCTAAGGAAGTTGTAGAAACTTTAGAAGTTGACGCTGTACTTGTTGCAACTGGCAGAAGTCCTAATAGTAATAACTTAAATCTTGATTCGGTTGGTATTGAAACAGTAAAAGGGTTCATTCCCATAGATGATCAAATGAGAGTTACGAATGGTGATGAAATAATACCTAACATTTGGGCTGTTGGAGATGTAACAGGCAAACTAATGCTTGCCCATACAGCTGCAGCGCAGGGTACAATAGCTGTTGATAATATTTGCGGTGGTAACGTCGAAATTAACTATAAAAGTATCCCCGCAGCAACCTTTACACACCCCGAGATAAGTTCAGTTGGTCTCTCTGAAGCTGATGCTAAAGAGATATCTGCTAAAGAAAATTTCACTTTGGGAGTTGTCAAAAGTTTCTTTAAAGCTAATTCAAAAGCATTGGCTGAATTGGATAGTGATGGATTGCTAAAGTTGATTTTCAATAAAGATAATGGGAAAGTATTAGGTGCTCATATTTTTGGGTTACATGCAGCTGATCTAATTCAAGAAATTTCGAACGCTATTTCAAGGAACCAAGATGTAATTGAATTATCCAAAGAAGTTCATACTCATCCTACTCTAAGTGAAGTAGTTGAGGTCGCATATAAACAAGCGGCTTCTCAAATAAAATAATTTCTAATATAAATGGAGATAAGACGCAGGCCACCAAATCCAACAGTAAGGGTAGAAAATTTAGAATATGCTGTCCCTCATAGAGAAGCACAAGCAAAAAATATTCTTGAAGAAATTGTATGGCACAAGGATATTGAAATTAAGAATTTTAAAAAAATAGTCCCTTTAGAAGATCTCATCAAAAAGATTGAAAAACTTCCTACTCCCAAAGATTTTTATAAAAATATTTTAGAGTCAAAAATAAAACCAGGAGTTATTGCTGAAATAAAAAAAGCTAGTCCGAGTAAAGGAGTTATTAGAAAAGATTTTAACCCTGAGAACATAGCAATTTGTTATGAAGGATTGGGTGCATCATGTATCTCAGTACTTACCGATAAAAGGTTTTTTCAAGGTAGTTATGAAATACTCAAAACTGTAAGAAGATCAACTAATCTCCCTCTGCTCTGCAAAGATTTTATTCTTTCTGCTTATCAGATTTATAAAGCAAGGGTATCTGGTGCTGATGCAATATTATTAATTGCTGCGATTTTAAGTGATGACGATTTAATTTATTTAAAGAAAATAGCTGATAATTTAAAGATGAGTGTTCTTGTTGAAGTCCATAACTCTAATGAATTAGAAAGGATTCTAAAGTTAAAATCTTTTAATTTGATTGGAATAAATAACAGGGACTTGAAGACTTTTAAAACGGATTTAAAAACATCAATAGAATTGATGCATATATATGCAGATATATTTTTAAAACAAAATATTATTCCCATAAGTGAATCTGGAATTAATTGTGCCGAAGATTTAGAATCACTCAGATCTATTGGAATCAAAGGAGTATTAATTGGTGAAACTTTTATGAGAGAAACTGATATTGAACAATCGTTCAAGAAATTATTTAACTCAATTTAATATTGACTTCAAATCGTGCTATACAATTTAATAAACAGAGTTGTACTGAATATATATGCAGGCTGTAATTTTAACAGGTATAGTAGCAGGATTTGTGCATGTAGTTAGTGGCGCTGATCATCTAATTGCAATGGCACCAGCAGCGATTAATTATCCCCAAAAGGCTCTTAAAAATAGTTTCTCATGGGGCTTGGGACATTCTTCAGGAGTCCTCTTGTTAGCTTTTCTAGCGATTTTTATTAAGGATATTACGCCATTAAACAAATTTTCTAGTATTGCCGAATTCCTAGTTGGAATTTCACTACTAATTGTTGGAGTATTTGCTATAAAAAATTCTTTTCAATTAAGTATCCACTCACATTCCCATAAGCATGAGAATGGAATTGCCCATCGTCACTTTCACTTTCATGTTAAGGAACAAAAAAATAATAATAAGCACTCACATGCTTTGACTGGTTTAGGCTTGCTACACGGTATAGCTGGAGGTTCACATTTTCTTGCAGTTCTTCCTGCTTTAGCACTACCTTTAACAAGCGCTTGCTTATATTTGATTTCATATTTGATTGGTTCACTCATAAGTATGAATCTTTTTACTTGTTTAATATCTTTTACTACCTTTAAAGCAAGTCAAAAATTTATTAGAAGATTAATAGCTTTAGCAGGAGGGTTTTCCTTTTCTTTGGGATTATTTTGGATTCAAAGAAGTGCTTCTATTTTTTTGAATTAAAAAACTTTTTAATTTAGGAATAATTAATTTAGAGGTGACAATCCCAATTATTTTTTCGTTATTGATTAATCCAAATTTATTACTATCTTCGCTAAATTCAACATTGTCGCCAATAACCTCAACGTTATTTTGATTTACTGAAATTATCCTTTTTATTAGGTTTTTATTTTTAATTGGATGATTAAAAATAACTATTTGTCGATTTTTAAGTATTGATTTATTCTTTTTATATTTTTTAAAAAATACAATATCTCCTTCCTTTAGGTAAGGAAACATCGATTCACCACTAATAATCGCGGTTTTTCTTAAACCTAAAAAAAATAAAATAAAATCAAAAAAACTTTTGAAAATAACTCTGATTAACTAGCTTTTACAAAAGCGTCTGATCTTCCTTTTGAAGCCCAGAAAATATTATGAATTTTTTCTACATAACTCATGAGTTCTTCAGCTTGGGCTAAGTCAATATTAACTTTGCATGCACTGCATAATTTTGCCGCCTTCCAAATGGTTTCATGTAAGTCTGGATAAGTTTCTAAGTGAACTGGTTTAAAGTAATCTGTCCACAAAATTAGAATCTCTTTCTTTGTTTCTTTTGCTTGCTCTTCTTTAACTGCAACATATCTAGAAAATGTATTACTGTATGCAGCCCACTCAGCTGAATCAGTGCTAGAAGGAGCCTCTAATGCAATAAGTTTTTTTGTCATTGATAAAACTGCTTCGGCTGCAACTCTCGTAGATGCTGGGTCGTAAACACCACAAGGACCATCGCAGTGAGCATGAACTGTAATTGGAGATTTTTTATCTAGAAAAAAATTGATGAATTTACTTAACATTTCAAATATTTGGTGTTGTATATATATTACTTGGAGATTAACTAAATTGAAAAGTCTTAGATATTTTTATTACTTAATTTAATTGACTTTTAATAATTCAACTTCAAATATTAAAGTCGCATTAGCAGGTATTACATTTCCAGCTCCTCTTGATCCGTATCCAAGTTCCGGCGGTATTGTTAATTTTCTTTTGCCTCCAACTTTCATGCCTGCTACCCCTTCGTCCCAACCTTTTATTACTCGTCCAGCACCTAAGGGAAAGCTGAATGGAGCTCTGCCGATACTTGTATCAAATTGTGTCCCGTCTTCTAGTGTTCCTGTGTAATTTACAGTAACTGTTTGCCCAGCACTAGCCTCATCTCCTTCCCCGTTTACGATATCTGCAATAATTAAACCACTTTCTGTAGTCCTTGAATTGTTGTCTGATGGTGTTTCTTCTGCCATAGCGAAAAGTATAGGATTTGGATCATATGGGTCTAGTTCAAATAAATTATTATTTGAGACATTTGATGATTTTGCAACAGGTGTTCTTTGAAGTGATTGAGTTTCTGATTCAGCAGCATTAACAACTTGAGGTGAATTAAATTGACTGAAAAGAGTTAATGAAACACAAAAAACAAAAACTGCAAAACTGATAAAGACTTCTTTCACTTAAATTTTGAAAGTCACTATAACTTAGTCTACAGAATGAAGGTACAATAAATGGGTGATTATAAATTTAATTTCGTAATTTTAGATTGTTAATCCCAACTCAAATTAAAAGTTTAAGACAATATTTTTACCCTTGTTTAGGAGGGATTTTAGGAGGAATTTCAGTTTCAACTCATTTTTGGCTGATTTTCATGCCGATATCATTATTTATTTTATGGAAGGGAAGTGAAAGGAGAGTAGCAAATTTTTGTTGGGGTTTTTTCTTTATCTTGATAAGTCATTCTTGGCTTTATGATCTTCATCCATTGACATGGCTTGGGTTTTCATGGCTTACAAGTTTAATAATCACCATTTTAATATTATTATTTTGCGCTTTTTTGGGTGGGATATTAGTTTATTTATGGGGATTGTTAGTTGAAATCACTCTCTGGAAAGAAGATGTTTTCAAAATAAAAATACTATCTTTAACAGTAAAAGTATTTTTTTTATCTTTGACTTGGGGTATTGGTGAATTGATACTTTCTCAAACACCTTTTTTTTGGATAGGTTTAGGAGAGAGTCTTATCCCAGGTGATATTTATCTTGCTGGTTTAGCAAGATGGATTGGAGCAAGTGGTTTATGCGTATTACAAATATTGATTGGATTTTGGATTTTTTATATTCAAGGTAGATGGGAAAGAAAACTTTACTTTAAAAAAATATTTCTTTTAGGACTTTTGGTTTTTATTTTCTTGCATTTATTTGGAGGTTTAGCAACTCCAATTAAAAGAAATTATGAATATCCAGTAGCTATTTGGCAAACTAATATACCAACAAGAGAAAAATTAAAAATAAATGATGAATTAATTGAAGAAAAGCTATCTATCGCTCAAAAGTATGCTTTATTAAACAAAGTGAAACTTCTTGTTGCTCCTGAAGGGACTTTAAATAGCAATTTTTATTTATCTAAAGGCTTTAAGGTTAATACCTTGGCAGGAGGTTTCAGAAATTCTAATAATGAGTTAAGAAGTTCTTTACTCGGATTTAAAATTGGAGATAAATCTTTTACCTCATTTATAGATAAACATAGACTTGTTCCATTAGGTGAAAAAACACCTAGATTTCTAGATAGTTTTTCAAGAGGATTATCTGCTGTAGGAGGAATTCAACCTGGCTCTGTTTCAAGATTGTTTGATCCTAAATTTACACAACCTCTAGCAGTGGCTATTTGTTATGAAATTAGTGATGGATTGAAAATAAGAAAGGCCATTAATAGTGGTGCAAAACTAATAATAACTGCGGCAAATTTAGATCCCTATCCAATTAAGCTTTATAATCAATTCCTGTCTTTGGCAAGATTGAGAAGTATAGAAAATAAAAAAGATACTCTACTTGTATCAAACACTGGTCCTTCGGGTTTAGTTAAAGATGATGGGAAAATAATTCAAATTCTAGATTTAAATGTTGAGCAAAATAAAGTAGTTTTGCCCAATTTTTCTTCCGACAAGACATTTTATACAAAATTTGGAGATAAACCTATTTTGTTATTGTTTATATTTTTTATGGGATTAAATTTCTTTTGGAAAATTAATTAATTAATCCGCCACCTAATAAAATTTCTCCTTTATAAAAAACTGCAGCTTGTCCGGGTGTTACCGAACTTTGACTTTCTTCAAATATTAATTTAAATGTTTTAGTTGGATTATCTAAATTTTTCAAAGGGATTAAAGTCCCTTTTACTGGATGACTTCTATATCTGATTTGTGCTTCTACTTGTATCTCTTGCTTAGGTTCTTCAATTGAAACCCAGTTAACCTTAGTAATTATTGCTTCTTTATTAAATAGATCACTTTTATCTGCCACATAAACTATGTTTTTTACTCTGTCTAAACTTTTTACATATAATGGTTTAGGCCAAGCGATGCCTAAACCTTTTCTTTGACCTACTGTAAAGTGATGAATACCATTGTGCATTCCTAGGACTTTCCCATTAACATGCACAATTTCTCCTTCATTGGGTTCAATGTGTTTGTCGATAAATCTCTGCATTGATCCATAATGTTCAACTAAACATAAATCTTGACTTTCTGGTTTTTGAGCAGTTCTAAGGCCTAATCTCAGGGCTTCCTTTCTTGTTTCTTCTTTTTTCATTTCACCAAGAGGAAATTCTAATCTGCTTAGTACTTCTTGTGAAAGAGAATAAAGAAAATAACTTTGGTCCTTGTTTTCGTCAGCACCTCTTAGAAGAAGGAAGTCCTTAAATACAAAGCTCTTGCAATCAAGTGTTTCAACATAAGATGATTTCTTTATCCTTGCGTAATGTCCGGTCGCAATATAAGTAAAGTCTTTTTTGTTTATTGCATAATTAAGCATCTCTTCAAACTTTACATTCTTGTTGCACATCGAACATGGAAGTGGAGTGAATCCTTTCTCATAGCTTTCAGTAGTTTTTTTAATTACCTCTCTTTCGAAAATTTCTCTTGAGTCTATTATTTTATGATTAATTCCCAAATCTTCACAAAGGCCAGCAGCATCTACTAATCCTTCAGAACAGCAGGAGCCTTGTCCTTTCATTAACCAAAGAGTTAGTCCCTCAACATTCCAGCCTCTTTCAATAAGAAGAGCAGCTGAAAGGGAACTATCTACGCCACCAGAAAGACCTACAATAATATTTTTCTTCTTTTTAGTTTTATCATTAGAAGAAAAAAAGTTCTCTAATTTTTTATCCTTTTTTGTCTTTAACATGGAAGTTTAAATTTTTGGACAGTACTTGAATTGCTTTGTACTAATTATGAATGAAATTGTATGGCCAACAATTGACTCTAAACATTTAATTGTTGATTCAAAGCAAATGTTGATATTAGAGAAAGAGATGTTTTCTGATGGAATGCCTCAAGAAGCATTGATGGAAAAAGCTGGTATTCAAATTAGTAGATGGCTCTTGAAAAGGAAACCTCTTCTAAAGTATGGAATAACTGTCTTTATAGGTCCTGGGCATAATGGTGGGGATGGTGCAGTAATAGCCAGAGAGCTTTTTTTGAAAGGTTTTTTAGTAAAGGTATGGTGTCCATTCCCTATAAAAAAAACATTAACAAATAACCACCTTAATTATCTTACATCTATTGGCGTCACAAAATTAGTGGAGCCTCCTGATGCAAATGGTAAAGAACTTTGGATTGATGCTGTTTTTGGTAATAATCAAACGAGAAAAGTTGATAATAAATTAATTAAACTTTTTAATCAAAAATTTCATAACAAATATGGCAAGGTAATAAGTATTGATATTCCAACAGGATTATGTCCTGATAAAGGAGAGCCTTTTTTAGATAACGCAGTAAAGGCAGACCATACCTTGGCAATTGGTCTTAATAAGATTGGGTTGACGCAAGATTCTGCATTACCTTTTATTGGAGAATTGCACCATATAGATGTTGGCGTGCCTATTAGTAAACTTTGCAAAGTTGATAAAAAGATTTTTAAGGTTACTTACAAAGATTTAAAAAATATTGATTTACCTTCTTTACCAAGAAATTCCAACAAATATAAAAGAGGTAGAACATTATTAATAGCTGGAAGTGAAAAATATCCTGGTGCTGCATACTTAGCATTAAAAGGGGCGATATCAAGTGGAGCAGGCTATATCTCGGCTGTCCTGCCTGAGTTAGTTGCTGAATCTATTTGGCAAGTTGCTCCAGAAATAGTTTTAAAGGATACTATGCAATCTAATCAAAATGGAAATGCATCTTTATTTAGTGCATTAAAAAATATTGATTTAAGTGCATTTGATTCAGTAGCTGTCGGTCCAGGAATAGGAATTGATAATGATGATTGGCAAAAAGCAAAAGACATTCTCACTGGTTTTGAAGGATTATTGATCTTGGATGCGGATGCACTCAATAGAATTTCAGAATCTAAATTATGTTCAAAATTTTTCTTAGAGAGAAGATTTAAGACATGGATTACACCTCATAGCAAAGAATTTTCGAAGTTATTCCCGAATATTAAATGCGAGACTAATGTTGAAAAAGCTCTTAATGCTGCGCAAGAATTTAACATAAGTGTTTTGTTAAAGGGAGCTAATAGCATTGTCGCTGACAATAAAAAGGCTTGGCAACTTTTTGGGACTGATTCACACACAGCTCGAGCTGGATTGGGTGATCTTTTATCTGGATTTATAGCTGGTAGTTCTGCGATTGATTTAACTTTTTGTAGAGACATAACAACAGATTTTTTTGCTAAATACGTACTTTTGCATTCATTTGCTGCATCAAAGTGCAAAAAAGGGTCTAATGCTTCTGCTATTGGTGACGAATTATCAAAATTAATGCGAAATATAAAAATGAGACAAATATCTTGAAAGAAACAATTTAAGAGAGTTATTTATAGTTTTAAACACATAAGTGTACAAATATAACTTGAAATCTGAAGCGCGCATTAAATATTTGGCTATTTCTTTAAAAGTGTAGGAGAGTTTTAATACCTAAATTAGGTCAAAATATGGTTTCATCATTACCAACGCAAGCAGAACCTCCTAAAAGGAGAAGTAATGACCCAATTAGCTGGTATTTGCAGAATATCGGTAGAGTTCCTCTATTAACACCTGCCGAAGAGATTGAATTGGGTAATCAAGTCCAGAAGATGATGATTCTTACAGAAGATGGACAATTAAATGAAAAAATTAATGATTTTACATCTCAGCAAAAAAGAACTATAAAAATTGGTCGAAGAGCTAAAGAAAGAATGATGAAAGCTAATTTAAGATTAGTTGTCAGTGTGGCAAAAAAATATCAAGGTAAAGGACTCGAATTACTTGATTTAGTACAAGAAGGTTCGCTTGGGCTAGAGAGGGCTGTTGAAAAATTTGATCCGACGAGAGGATATAAGTTTTCTACTTATGCTTTTTGGTGGATTAGGCAGAGTATGACAAGAGCAATTGCCTGTCAATCAAGAACAATTCGTTTACCTGTTCACTTAAGTGAACGGTTAGCTTCTATTAGAAAAGTTAGTAGAGATTTGGCTCATAAGCTTGGTGCGATGCCAAGCAGAATTGAAATTGCAGAGGCAATGGAAATTGATGTTGAAGAATTGGATTCTGTTTTAAGACAAGCTTTATCGACAAGTAGTTTAGATGCTCCAGTAAATGGTGATGATGGCAGGAGCTTTTTAGGTGATTTAATTGCAGATAGTAATAATGAAGAGCCTTTAGATCAAGTTGAACAGAAAATGCATCAAGAGCAACTTGGTAAGTGGTTAAGTCATTTAAGCGAGCAAGAACAACATGTTCTCAAACTAAGGTTTGGACTTGATGCAAATGAGAGACATACGCTTGCTGAAATTGGAAGATTATTAGAAGTTTCTAGAGAAAGAGTAAGACAAGTTGAACTTAAGGCATTAAGAAAATTAAGGAATTTAACCAGAAAATTACCTAGCGGTATTTAATCTAATCTTCTGCCCAAATATATTTTGTTAATTCTTCTGAAGGAGGTTCAGGAGCTTCAATTGCATTTTTAACTGACTCCGATATTTCAGCATCAATTTTCTTTTCAATAATTTTCAATTCTTCTTCCGTAGCGAATTTACCGTCAATAATTTCTTGAGCTAATTTCTTAATAGGATCTCTTTTCCCCCAAAACTCCTTCTCTTTTTCAGACCTTAATTCATCTGGATCTGCAAGAGAATGCCCTCTATATCTATAAGTTAAACATTCTAAAAGTGTGGGGCCTTCTCCTGCCCTAGCTCGCTCAATTGCTCTTTGTGCTGCCCCTCTTACTGCTAATACATCCATTCCATCAACTTCCTCGCCGTGCATACCAAAAGCAGACGCTTTTCTCCAAATTTCAGGATTACTAGTAGCTCTATCATGAGCCATACCAATAGCCCATTTATTATTCTCAACAACAAAAATTATGGGTAATTTCCATAACTGGGCCATATTTAAACATTCAAAAAACTGCCCATTATTGCAAGTCCCATCCCCAAAAAATGCTGCAGTTACTGCATCACTATTATTATTTCCTGCAACTTCCTTTTTGTATTTACTTGAAAAGGCTGCCCCTAAGGCAACTGGAATTCCCTCTCCAATAAATGCATATCCTCCGAGTAGGTGATGTTCTCTTGAAAATAAGTGCATGGATCCACCTCGGCCTTTGCTACAACCAGTGGATTTACCAAAAAGTTCACTCATTACTTCAAATGAGGGAACACCCGCACTTAGTGCATGAACATGATCGCGATAGGTACTACAAAACCAATCATGTTTCTTTTTCATCGCGCCAATTACTCCCGTGCTTATAGCCTCTTGACCGTTATATAAATGAACGAAACCAAACATTTTCCCCCTGTAATACATTTCTGCACACTTATCTTCAAACCTACGACCAAGCGTCATGTCTTCATAAAGGAATAATCCGGTTTCTCGATCTAATTCGGCTTTTTTTATGTCTTGAAGATTTGAGATTCTCTCTACGTGTGTTTCCAAGAAAAATACCTTAATGAAGTTTTGATTTGTTAACATTCTAAGGTGTGATGGGCGATTTTCATGATTTTTTTTAATAACTCTGTAAGACCTTGTGAAAAAATTTTTTAACTTGATAAAATTTGTCTAAGAATTTTCAATAGGATATTTGTTTGGAACTTCCTTTAGACCATTTTCGTTTAATTGGCGTAAGCCCCTCTGCAACTTCTGAGGAAATATTAAGGGCGTTTCAATTGCGGTTAGATAAAACACCTGATGAAGGTTTTACTTATGAAGTTTTAACCCAAAGATCTGAGCTGCTTCGCCTCACTGCCGATCTACTAACAGATCCAGAAAGCAGAAGAGAGTATGAAAATTTGTTATTAAACGGGAATTCCGGATTGGATTTTTCCTCAAATAGGGAAGTAGCAGGATTAATACTTCTTTGGGAATCAGGTTCACCAAAAGAAGCTTTTAAAATTGCGAGAAAAGCATTGCAACCTCCACAAACTCCAGCTTTAGGAAGTAGTAGAGAAGCAGATTTAACATTATTGGCTGCTTTAACAGCTAGAGATTCTGCAGTTCAAGAACAACAGCTTAGATCCTATTCGAACGCGGCAGACTTTTTATATGAAGGGATACAACTTCTACAAAGAATGGGAAAACTTGGAGATATAAGAAAAGAACTTGAAGAAGATTTGGTTGCTTTGCTTCCTTACAGAATCCTAGATCTACTTAGTAGGGATCTAAATGATCAAGAGTCTCATAAAAAAGGCTTAAGTATGTTGGAAAATTTAATAATCAAAAGAGGTGGTTTGGAAGGTAATAATA
Source organism: uncultured Prochlorococcus sp. (assembly GCF_902536725.1). Taxonomy (GTDB): domain Bacteria; phylum Cyanobacteriota; class Cyanobacteriia; order PCC-6307; family Cyanobiaceae; genus Prochlorococcus_A. The sequence continues at coordinate 28,843 of NZ_CACAYO010000002.1, read as the reverse complement.
AATCTGAATATAAAGATTATTTAAATCAGCAAGAGTTTGAAGCTTTTTTCCAACAAATTAAACCATTTTTGACTGTGCAAGAACAGATTGATTTGTTTCTTGAATTACAAAAAAGAGGATCATTAGAAGCAGGATTTTTAGCATTTCTATCCCTAACAGCTATTGGTTTCTCTAGAAGAAAGCCGGAAAAATTATTTGAAGCTAGGAGAATTTTAAAGAAACTAAATTTATCTGGTCTTGATTCAATGCCGCTAGTTGGTTGTTTAGATTTGCTTTTAGCTGATATTGACCAGGCCTCTGCAAGGTTTTCAAGTAGTTCTGATGAAAATTTACGAGATTGGCTTAATAGTTATCCTGGGAATAAGTTAGAAGCGATATGTATTTTCTGTAAAAATTGGTTAGAGAATGATGTTTTAGTTGGGTATAGAGATATTGACTCAAAAGAGGTGGATTTAGATTCTTGGTTCGAAGACAGGGAAATTCAAGAATTTATTGAAAAATTGGAAAAGAAATCAAATAAAATTTTAATTAGATCAAATCTTCAAAACCAACAAAATGAGAAGGAATCTTCTATAAATAAGACTGAAGATTTTGATAATTTATTAGGTACTATTGATGAAAGAAGATTACCTTGGCCTGGCGGCGTAAAACAAGACTATGAAAAGGTTGAGACCAAAGAATTCGAATTCAATGACGAATACTTAAAGAAAAAACCAATAGAGTTTTATAATTTTTTAATAGAAAAAATTGCTGAATTAAAGTTTAGTTTTGGGGAATTTTTAAAGGATAAAGAGATTATTAATCGGTCGCCTTATTTAATTTATATCTATGCGTTTTTGATCTTATTTGCATTTGGTATTGGTATTGGATTTTTGAGAAATAATTTAAAAAAATCAATTAAGGATGAATCTATTTCTGAAAAACCTTTAGTTGCTATAGATAAAAATCAAAAGCTTGGTGAGATAGATATTATTCAAGAAATAAAAAAAAATCCTTCAACTAAATTAAATTCTATTTCTGAGAAATCTGCTTCAATTATTTCCTATGAGTTCAAAGAACTTAATACAGCTTCACCTTCTTTGGAAGATATAAGGTATTTAATTAATGGATGGCTTCTAAGTAAAAGTAATTATTTAGCAGGAAGGAGTGAAATTAATCTTTCTAAGATTGTTAGTAAAGGTTTAATTGATCGAACAATCGAAGAAAGACAGAACGATATCAAGAAGGGAATTTATAAGGAAATTAATTCTAAAATTCGTAAGATTGATTTGGAATCCCAAACTTCATCTCGGATAGTTGTTTTAGTGGAATTGAATTATTTAGAGAGAATAGTAAAGAATTCTGGAGAATTTGTTAATGAAACATCATTAAATCCCCTTAAAGTTAAATATATTCTGGGTTTTTCAAATAAATCATGGAAATTGGTTGATTTCGTGAGCGGCTTGTAATTACAAACTTCAAGATCATCTATAATAATTAAAATTACTTTTTAATAATGTTTGATGAACTCTCGTCACGCTTTGAAGACGCAGTAAAGGGTTTAAGAGGCGAAGCAAAAATTAGTGAAAATAATATAAACGATGCCTTGAAGGAGGTAAAAAGAGCACTCCTTGATGCAGATGTTAGTTTGTCTGTAGTAAAAGAGTTTATATCAGATGTTAAAGATAAAGCTATTGGAGAAGAAGTAGTTAGGGGTGTAAACCCAGGTCAAAAATTTATTGAAGTTGTAAACAAAGAATTGATTAACATTATGGGGAATGAAAATTCTCCATTAAACGAAAATGAAAATAGTCCTACAGTCATTTTGATGGCTGGACTTCAGGGAGCGGGTAAAACGACTGCAACAGGAAAATTAGGACTTTATTTAAAGGAAAAAGATAAAAAAGTTCTTTTGGTAGCTGCAGATATTTATCGACCAGCAGCTGTAGAGCAGCTTAAAACATTGGGAAGTCAATATGAATTGGAAGTTTTTTCAGCCAAAGGAAAAAATAGCAAACCAGAAGAAATAGCAAAAGAAGCATTGAATTTTGCTATTAAAAATGATTTTAATTCGATAATTATTGATACCGCAGGAAGACTGCAAATTGATGATTCCATGATGAGTGAAATGGTTCGAATAAAAGAAGTTTCTAAACCTGATGAGGTTTTGCTTGTAGTTGATTCAATGATTGGGCAAGAAGCTGCAGACTTAACAAAATCATTTCATGAAAAAGTAGGAATCACAGGGGCGATATTAACTAAGTTGGATGGTGACTCAAGAGGTGGAGCTGCTTTATCGATAAGAAAAATAAGTGGTAAACCAATTAAATTTATAGGTGTAGGTGAAAAAATAGAAGCATTGCAACCATTTCATCCAGAGAGAATGGCTAGCAGGATTTTAGGCATGGGCGACGTATTGACACTTGTTGAAAAAGCACAAAAAGAAGTTGAACTTGCTGATGCAGAAGCGATGCAAAAAAAACTTCAAGAAGCGACTTTTGATTTTAATGATTTTGTAAAACAAATGAGATTAATTAAAAGAATGGGCTCACTTGGTGGATTGATTAAATTGATTCCTGGAATGAATAAAATAGATGATGGGATGATAAAAGATGGAGAAGATCAACTTAAGAAAATAGAATCTATGATCTCGTCAATGACTCTTGAGGAGAAACAAAAACCCGAAGTTCTTGCCGCTCACCCCTCAAGAAGACAAAGAATCGCTCAAGGTAGCGGTTATGAAGCGAAAGATGTAGATAAAGTTTTAGCTGATTTTCAAAGAATGAGAGGTTTCATGAAACAAATGTCTAACGGAGGAATGCCAGGAATGGGAGGAATGCCAGGAATGGGAGGAATGCCAGGAATGGGAGGAATGCCAGGAATGGGAGGAATGCCAGGAATGGGAGGAATGAGTGGTAATAAGCCAATGAAAAAACAAAAAAATAATAAAAAGAAAAAAGGTTTTGCCGATTTATAGTTTCGATATTTTTACCCTTTAAATGATATTATTATTAAAAACGCATTAATTTAAGATGATTAAATTGCGCCTTAAGCGCTTTGGAAAGAAAAAAGAGGCAAGTTTCAGAATTGTTGCATGCAATAGTACTTCCAGAAGAGATGGTAGACCTCTGCAAGAATTAGGTTTTTATAATCCAAGAACTAAGGAAACCAGGCTTGACACGGAAGCTTTAAGAACAAGACTTACTCAGGGTGCTCAGCCAACAGATGTTGTGAGAACTTTATTAGAAAAGGGAGGGTTATTAGAAAAAACAGAAAGACCCTCTATCGCAATTGGTAAAGCAAAGTTAGAGAAGGAAAAATTAGCTAAGGCTAAAACTAAAGACGAAGAAAATGACAGTAGTAAAGCTGAAAGCGAGGGTAATGAAGCTGAAAGCTAGTGAATTGATAAATTTTTATTCTTATTTAATAACTAGATGAAAGAAGTTTCCAAAACTGGTCACTTCAAAATAGATTTGCCAAGCTCTGATGCCGCAACAGCATTATCTGGACCTGGTAATTCTTTCTTAAAAAAATTTGAGTCTCTTACAGGAGTTTCTTTAACCATAAGAGGCTTACAACTTGAGATGAACGGGGTCATATCTAAAATTGAGAGGGCCTCAGCATTAGTAGAACTAACAAGACCAATTTGGGAACAAGGGTTAGAAGTCCCTGAGGTAGATCTTAAAGCGGCTTTAAGTTCTTTAAATATGGGCGAATCTTCTTCACATGCTGAACTTGGAAAAAAAATTCTTGCGCGTTCAAAAGAAGGAAGATTTTTAAGACCAAGAACTATAAGGCAAAAAGAATATGTTGAATCAATTGAAAACTTTGATCTTACCTTCGCAATTGGCCCAGCTGGAACTGGTAAGACATTTTTAGCAACTGTTTGCGCGGCACGGCTATTGAACGAAAAAAAAATTGAAAAAATCATTTTAACCAGACCAGCTGTAGAAGCTGGTGAAAGTTTGGGATTTCTACCTGGTGATTTGCAACAAAAAGTAGATCCATACTTAAGACCCTTATTTGATTCTTTACATAGTATTTTCGGGTTTGATAGAACAAATTCGTTAATTGATAAGGGAATTATTGAAGTTGCTCCTTTGGCATTTATGAGAGGAAGAACCTTAGATAATTCTTTAATTATCTTGGATGAAGCACAAAATACTACTTGCTCTCAAATGAGAATGTTTTTAACCAGATTGGGTGATAGATCTAAAATGGTTGTAAACGGAGATATTACACAAATTGATTTAAAAAAAGATCAGGAAAGCGGCCTTATCGAAGCATCGAGAATTTTCTCTGAAACTCAAGGTATAAAATTTTGTTACTTAACTGTTGAAGATGTAGTTCGTCATCCTTTAGTTCAGAAAATTATTGAGGCTTATCAATAATTTTCTGACTCTGGAGATCCGTACCCTGAAATTTTAAAAATCGAGTAGAATAGGACCATATTTAAAAAAGAAAATGCCAGCAAGTAGTAATTTCAATCAAGCTATTCGTGAAGCACAAACTAGTTCAATTGTTGGACCTAATGTTGTTCAAAAAGCTTTACCTTACGTAGGTGGAGGTATGGTTTTAACTTCTTTAGGCGTTTTAGCAGGTGTCTCATTAATAGCAACAAATCCTGGGCTTTTCCAGCCTCTTTCAATAGTTGCATTAATTGCAGAATTGATTTTGTTTTTTATAGCCACAAGTGCTGCAAATAATGCAAATAATGCGAAGGCTTTGCCTTTACTAACAGGCTTTAGCTTGTTAACTGGATTCACTTTAAGTGGAATAGTTGCTTTAGCAATAGGAACTATTGGTATTGGTTCTGTTGGAACAGCTGCCTTAGCCACAGGTATAACTTTCGTTATTGCATCTTATACTGGCCAAAGAATGAGTGATAGTGTCGGTCAAGCTCTTAGTGGGGTAGTTGGTCTTGGGTTGATAGGACTGCTTATAGCAATGTTTGTCCAAATAATTGGAGGATTCTTTGCTCCAGGCATTTTTGGAGGTTCAGGACTCGAATTGGTAATTGCAGGATTTGGAACTGTCTTATTCGTTGCAATGTCATTTGTCGATTTCTATACAATGCCCAGAAGATATAATGATGATCAATACCTTGCAGGGGCTCTAGGTATGTATTTAACTTATATAAATCTTTTTGTATTTATTTTGAGATTAATGATTGCACTTCAAGGCGGCGGAAGAAGAGACTAAACACATTAAGTAAATAATTAAACTTAAAGCGTAGATTTGTTTCTACGCTTTTTTATTGAGCGATATCAAGAATTTGTTTTTTTATAAATTCCTTTTGCTCTGAGTCATACTTTACTGAATTATCAAAACTATTGCCCATATCATCTAAGTCTATAAGGACTTGATTGACAGACTTTGTAACTGATTTAGTTTCTAATAGTCTTAAAATAGCCTTGCATCTATCTGAAATGTTTTCCGATGTTATCTCATATTCATGATTATTATCTCTTCGATGAATAATAATTTGAGCGGAACTCATTATTAAATTTTTTACTACTATGTCAGTTACAGCATCACCACCCTCGTTCAGTTTGTAAATTAATGAAAAAGGAAGTTTATCTAACAAAAAACAATCTTTATCTGATAAGGCATACGCAAAAAATCCTCTGAGGCCATTTTTTGTTTTAGTTAGCTCTGCGATTCTATCTGCTAAAACCTCTTCGCTTAGTAGATCTTCATCCCACTCTTTGCACCATTGTGCGGATATGTTTATTGCTTGCGTGAACGAAGCTTCTTTTAAATTTATAGCTTTTTTTTCCATTTTTGATCAGAATTTTATTATTGATGCATTAAAATCTTTGGCTAATTATAGATCTGGTTTTGTAACTTTACTAGGAAGGCCAAATGTTGGTAAATCTACTTTAATAAATAAATTGATTGGAGAAAAAATAACAATTACTTCTCCAATAGCGCAAACTACTAGAAATAAATTAAAAGGTATACTTACAACAGACAATGGGCAAATAATTTTTGTTGATACGCCTGGTGTGCATAAACCTCATCATCGACTTGGAGAAATATTAGTAAAAAACGCAAAATCTGCAATTAATGGAGTTGATATGGTAATTTTTGTAGTTGATTCAAGTGAACAACCAGGTAGAGGTGATGAATATATTTTGAACTTTTTAGTCGCAAATAAAACTGAGTTTATTGTTGCACTAAATAAGTGGGATTTGGTTAATGAAGAATTTAGGAATGTAAGATTAGATCAATATAGAAGATTTTTTGGAATTAATAGAAATTTTCAAATTGTAAGTGCTTCTCAAGGAGAAGGATGTTCAGAACTTGTAGATATGGCACTTAATTTTCTTCCAGAGGGACCAAAACTTTATGGCGAAGATACGATATGCGACCAACCATTAGATAATTTATTATCTGATTTAGTAAGAGAGCAGGTTTTAATAAATACAAAAGAAGAAGTACCTCATAGTGTTGCAGTAAAGATAGAAAAGATAGAGGAAATGAAAAGAAAAAATGGCAAAAGTTTTACAGCTATTTTGGCTACCATTATTGTTGAAAGATCAACTCAAAAAGGTATTCTGATTGGGAAAAAAGGTTCAATGTTAAAAATTATTGGTCAGTCAGCAAGATCAAATATGTCAAAATTGATTCATGGTCCAGTTCATCTAGAGTTGTTTGTGAAAGTTGTTCCTAATTGGAGAAAAAAAGAATCAAGATTAATTGAGTTTGGTTATGAATTGGAGTCTTAAATATAGTTTATGAAATTTGATGTAATTACATTATTACCAAAGGCATTTGAATTGATAAATAATTTAGGTGTTATTACAAGAGCCCTAGAAAAAGGTTTGATCAATCTAAATTTGCATGATCTTAGAAACTTTGGAGAGGGATCTTATAAGCAAGTTGACGATAAGCCTTACGGGGGTGGAGCTGGGATGGTTTTAAAACCTGGACCGATATATAGGGCTCATGATTCAATAAAAAAATCACCTAATAGCAAAACCTTATTAATGACTCCACAGGGTAAAGTTATGAATCAGAAGGATCTTCTTAGGTGGACTTCAATGGATCAATTAATAATTATTTGTGGACAATATGAAGGATTTGATGAAAGAGTAAGACCCTTAGCTGATGAAGAGGTTTCAATGGGTGATTATATACTTTCAGGGGGGGAAATTCCCGCTATTTCAATTATCAATGGCTTGACTAGATTATTGCCAGGAACACTAGGCGATCCAGAGTCGTTGATGGATGAAAGTCACAATTCCAATTTGCTTGAATATCCCCAATATACTAGGCCTGAAATCTTTCAAGGTATGAAAGTTCCTGATATTTTACTTAGCGGTGATCATAATAAAATAAAATTGTGGCGAGAAAATCAAATGAAAATTAGGACAATTAATAGAAGGAATGATTTGAAAAAAAATAATAATCTTAATTCTAATAAACCTCTAGGTTCTGAAGAAGATTCAAAAATAAATGATAGTTACTAACTTACTAAAATTTATTCATTTAATTTTTTTTTCAGTCATATTTATTAGATAAATTTAAGAAGAATATTTTTTCAATATATTTTTTAAAGTCGGTTTAATATTAATTAATAAAATTTTTAGAGTTCCTAAATTTTTTTAAATTAAAGTTTAATTTTATTCTTTCTAATAGTGCAAATAAGAGATTTTTATTACAGTAAAAATTTATAAAAGATCCACAAAAAATGATGTAATTTCTAATTGGCCAATTAGGTCTGATTAATCTTCTGAAGGCATTAACTTTGAGTATAAACCTTCTGTTTTTATTTGATAGCCATAAAAAACTTAGAACACTTAAAGTGGCTTGCTCTTGACTGTGCCATCTAAAATATTTCTTATTCATGTATCTTGTTATTTGACTTCTGTTCTCTTCAATGAGACTCAGTTCGTACCAAATTTTGCTAAAAGTTCTTGCAATATTATCCTTTTTGAATCCAATGCATCCAGCCCAAAATCCTCTATGAAAATTGCCTTGAATCCCCAAATATTTGTAAAGTAATTCTTCTTTATGATCGCTGGCAAGTCTTCTAAAAGAATCTTGGCAAAGCATAATTGATTTTTTTTTAAGCTTTCTTTTGACTAATTTAGGTAAAATCTCTAAATTTTTTAGATAATTTTGATATCTACTTACATTTATATCAGAATAAACAACTATGTCGTTTTCTCTTATCGTTTTATCTTCTAGAACCATTTTAAGTAATGCTGGTTTCCAAAGTAATCCATTTAATTTAGCCCAATTTATATTTATGGAGTTTGGATTTTCTTTGGAGAATTTAATATGTTTATTTAAATAGTCTTGGTTGTATAATAATTTCTCCCATAATTTATTTTTCTGCAAAAGATCCCTAGGACTATATATCAGAACTTTGTCAAAATATCGATTGCCAATTGTTTCAAATTTAATTTTTTCTTTTTTTAAATCTAACCCATAATCATGTGGATAGCCTTCAGTAAAAAAACTAACTAAAATTACCTTCAAAGAATTTCTTTATTTAAATAAGATTATATTACAGATCCAAAAATATAATGTTCTAATCCATATCAAATAACAAACTCCATAAGATTAAATTTGAAAAAAGTTTAGACTTTTGGAATGCCATATTACCTTTAATAGATTATTATTTTTGGATTTTTTTCTTTGATGTATATTTTCATGCTTTCTCAAAATAAAATTTTAATGCTATTAATTGATTAGTTTACTTTTAGCAATGTCTTTAGATTTGTTTCTTGAGGATATTTGTCTACTTGTGTTGATTTTGTCTGTAAATACGGAAAGTAAATTAAATAGATCAATTAAAAATGCGAATAACTCTGGAAAAAAATTTTTTTATTTGAAGATTACTTATGGCAAATAATTCATTTCGTGTAATAAGTTTGTGGAGTACGGAAGTTAGCAATTTTAATCAATCAACAAAGTCAAATATTTGGGGCCTTGGAGATTTAATAAGAGGCACATTTCAGCTGTACCAAATTTGTAGAAAACATAACTTTTCATTCGACTTGGATTTTAAAAATCATCCAATATCTCAGATAATGATCGAACGTCCTGAACAAAAATATGAATATGCTTCAAAAGTAAATTTTCATTTATTTTTGAATACTCTTGAAATGGAAAAATTTGTTCTTAAAGCAGCCCGGGAAGAAAAAAAAGAATTATTTATAATGACCAATGGATGTCTACCCTTATCAAGTGTATATGCTAATCAATTTAAAATTTTTATAAATAGATACTTTCAATTAAAGAGTGAATATCAAAAGTTATTAGAGAATTCATTACCATCTCCAAAAAGCTATGAGGTCTTGCACATTCGTCTTGGAGATGATTATCTTATTGATAAAAAGAATTTAATAACTAAAAGTATTAAAAAAGTTCTTAAATCTAATATTAATAGGAATACTATTTTAATCTCAGACTCGATTTACCTAAAAAATTATGCAAAATTTAAGTTTTCTGTTCGAACATTATCGACGCAACCTACACATTTTGGATTAAAAATAGATGCAAAGCGAACCTTTGATAATTATTTAGAGTTTAATATTTTAAGAGGGGCAAATAATATAAAAACTTTTAGTAATTATTCATGGATTTCTGGATTTGTTTATATCCCTAGTATCATTTATGGAATTCCATTAAGAAACCTAAAAGATAAAAAGAAAATAAAAATAATTATTTATAAATTAAATATTTTTAGATATAAATTAATTAACCTAATTAGAAAGTTTAGAAGAATTCTTATCTATAAGTAAGGTAAATAGTTTTATAAGTAAGTTGATATTTTTTAATGGAATAAATTAATTATAAATTTAAAAAAACTTTTATTAATTTTAAGTCTTAATAACTTAATTTTATATCAATTTGATATTGGATTTATTAAATATTTAAAAAATCTTCTTATTTTTCTTATTTAAATGAGTTAGATGATAAAAATTAATGCAAATAAACTATAAACTACTATGTTAAAATAACGAAAAATATAAAAAATATTATTTAAGTTTTTAGTTCACTACAATGAATAATTTTTATCCTAAGTTTCGCATTGGAAATGGATACGATATTCACAGGCTAGTAGAGGATAGAGATTTAATTATTGGAGGTGTAAAATTGCATCATCCTGAAAATTTAGGATTGGATGGTCATAGTGATGCTGATGTTTTAAGCCACTCAATAATGGATGCATTATTGGGAGCGCTTTCGTTGGGCGACATAGGAAAGTATTTCCCACCATCTGATGAAAAATGGAAAAATGCTGATAGCTTGTTTTTGTTATCAAAAGTAATTGACTTGATAAGACAAGATGGTTGGGAAATAAATAATATTGATAGTGTTCTTGTCGCTGAAAGGCCAAAAATCATGCCACACATAAAACTAATGAAAAAAAACATTTCTGAAATTTTAAATATTGATGATAATTTAATTGGGATTAAAGCAACCACGAATGAAAAATTAGGTCCAGAGGGGAGAGAAGAGGGTATAAGTTGCCATTCAGTAGTTCTTCTTGAGAAAAGATGATATTCAATTTAAACTTTAAAAAAAAAATTCAAAGATTTTGTTTATTATTAATCTGCTTAGTAGTTTTAATTTTTCAATCTGACATTCCCAATTTAAAAGCTCTTACAATGGATAATTTTCAAAGTGAAATGGTTATAGAGGAATTAAGACTTAAAGTACCTGCTGATGTAAAAGCAACTTGGCTAAATGCGGAAAAAGAAATATGGGAGCCATGGTTATCTTCTCAAGATGGTTTTTTGGGTAGACAATTATTTTGGGATAAAGAAAAAGAAGAAGCTTTAATATTGGTAAATTGGAAAAGTAAGAAATTATGGAAAAGCATACCAATGTCAGAAGTAAATATAGTTCAACAAAAATTTGAAGATAATGTTAAAGCTGCTCTAAATGTAGGGGACAATCCTTTTAAATTGATTTATGAGGGAGAATTAGATAAAGAAAGATGAATTTTGATATCAACTTTGATTTTCAAAGAAAATATAGGCTTGGACTCATTGAGGCTGTTTGGGGGCAAGACAAGAGTATCAACCAATTAGAAAGATTATGTGGCAATGTATTAAGTAAAAATGAGGTTGTTTTCATTACTAGGATTAATAGTGAAAAAGCTAATTATCTTTTAGATTTGTATGATGATGCACGATTCTATGAAGAAGCAAATTGCCTAACAATTGGGAAAAATTTTAATAAAATAATTACCAATAAAAAAGTTGCTATAATTTCAGGCGGCTCTAGCGATTTAGCCGTAACACTTGAAGCACAATTAGCGCTTGAAATTTATGGAGTGAATTGTCAATCTTTTATAGATGTTGGAGTAGCGGGACTTCATCGATTGATGAGTCAGTTAGAAGAAATTAATAAATATGATGTATTAATAGTTTGTGCTGGAATGGAAGGAGCTTTGGCAACAGTTGTGGGAGGATTGTTGGCTCAACCGATAATTGCAGTACCTGTCTCAGTAGGATACGGCGTTAGCAAGGATGGAGAAACTGCTTTAAATAGTATGTTATCAAGTTGTTCTCCAGGTATTGCAGTTATGAATATAGATAATGGTTACGGAGCAGCAATGGCGGCTCTTAGAATTATTAAAAGTATTTCCTAAATAATCACTTTTTTTCTATTTCTAATAGGTTTTCTATCCATAAATTTAGTTGTTTTGATAGCATTCCTTCTTCTCTCATTTTGATTGCTTTTATCACGACTTCTGTATTTACCCATTCTGGAAATCTTTTAGGCATTTATTTTTATATTCAGTATTTTTAATTTGGTACAAATTTTTATAAAAACAAGATCTAAGTAACAAATTTAATCTTTTATGTTTGATTTTGTACCTAATCTAGATAGCTCAGATGAGGTATGTTCACTTTCTACATTTTTTAATCTTTCAATTAGCTCAGAGAGATCTTTATGTGCTAACTCCCCATTTTGTTCCCATTTTAGAGATCTTGAGTTGCTATCAATTTTTTCTTTCATTGTTGTATCGTTGTAATAAGAATATAAAACGAAAACAGGATGAATTTGGTTATTGTTTCAAACCTAAACTTAAAAAATTATGAAGATTTTTGTATTTGAAAATTTTATCTCTCAACCACCACCAACTATTGAAACGATTTCTAAATTATCACCATCTTTAAGCATCACTTTTTCCCATTTCATTGAATTTATTATTAAGTTATTTAACTCCACTACAATTGTGTTTGGTTTATATCCCATATGGTGAAGAGCTGTAGATAGTAAAGCATTTTCTTGATCAAGGTCTATTTTTTTTTCTTCTCCATTTACTTTAATTTTCATGAGATAACTCTTTTAGAATCATAATAGCCTCTTCTTTAGGATCTTCAGAATTCATTAATTGGGAAACTAAGGCAACTTTTTGAAACCCATTTCTTCTTAAATATGAAATATTATTCGACTTAATTCCTCCAATAGCAAACCAAGGAGTATCTAAATCTTTTGTTAATGTCTTGATCTTTTCAATTCCTATAGGTTTTTTGCCCTTTTTTGTTGCTGTTTCAAATACTGGTCCTATTCCTATATAATCACAGCCATCTTTAAGAGCATTAGAAATATCACTTTCATTATTTGCGCTAATACCAATAATTTTTGAAAATCCTAATAATTTTCTTGCGGTAATCAAGTCTAAATCATCTTGTCCTAGATGAATGCCATCAGCATTAGAAGCTAGAGCTATATCAATTCTGTCGTTGATGATAAACAAAGAATCATATCTTTTACATAGATTTTTAATTTTAATTGCTTCTTGAAGATTATCTTTATCAGTTCCTGTTTTAAATCTATATTGAATGATTCTTACTCCTGCAATTAAAATTTCTTCTATTATTTCCAATAAATTGTCCTTTTGATCTGTGATTACATATAAGTCATTTTCTCTTAATATTTCCTCAGAATTCTTACGCTTACTTAAACTTAATAAGTCAATTTCTATAGTATAAATTTCATATCTTATTTCCGAAGCGATTTTTGAAAGCTCATGATTATGTAGCCTTGAGAATTCTTCTATGACTCTTAATGCTTCCTGAACTCTTCCTGAATTAGAACTTATAATTTTCTCAGAGGTATTTCTGTTGATTTGCTCTCGATGGTTCAATCCTTTGCATTTGTCCGCAATAAGATTTCTAGATTGTTTATAAATTTCTAGATGATTTCTTCCCAAAATTTGTCTAAAATTTTTAATCCTTTTAACATATTTTTCTTTGCCTAGACCAAATCTAGCCCAATCCTCCAGTACTCGTAATCCCTCTCTAGCTCTGTCAAGATTAGCGTCAATAATTTGATAAATTCTTAAATCTTCAGCGTTTGTAGTATTGGAATTTAGCATTTGTAACTTATTTTTTGTTGGTTTTAAAAATTTTTATGGCATTATCTCTATCTTCTTTAATTTGATTAGAAAGTTGATCTATATTGTTGAACTGGATTTGAGATCTAAGCTTTTCAAGTGGTTCTACAGATAGATTTAAACCATATAGATCGATATCTTTATTAATTAAATGAACTTCAACTGCAGATGGCAATAAAGGATTTATAGTTGGTTGGGGGCCAAGATTCATAATAGATGCAATTTTTTGTTTGGAATTTTCTATAGTTGTCCAAGCTGCGTAGACTCCTTTCCCAGGTAAAAATTTTCTGCCATCAATTTCAAGATTTGCGGTAGGCCATCCTATACTTTTACCAATCCCTTTACCTTTAACAACTTTTCCATTAAAACTATAAGGCCTATTAAGCATTTTGAAAGCATTTTTCAGATCACTTTTCTCTAATAAACTTCTTATTCTGCTGCTGCTGATTCTTCCTTCTTTGTCTTCTAATATTGGAGAAATTTTTAGTTTTACATCCGTATCTTTAATCGTATTTTTTATAGTATTTATGTCTCCACTTCTTCTAAACCCAAATTTAAAATTGGCACCTACAGAAATGTTTTTGGCTTGTAATTGATTTATCAAAATATCTTTTATAAATATTTCTGCACTTAATTTGGAAAGTTCCTCATCAAAAGGAATAAGAACTAATTGTTCAATCCCTAGATCTTCAAGAATAGGTAGTTTTTCATAAGGAAGATCAAGTCTTAAACGCGTCTCTTTGTATAGAATTTCTCTGGGATGAGGCCAGAAGCTGGCAATTGTTGGGGCATATTGATTTTCTTCAACTACACTTTTTATTAATTTTCTGTGGCCAGCATGTAGGCCATCAAAACTTCCAATAGCTATTGAAGTAGGATTCTTAACTTCAGATGGCGATATTAAAGAGATCAAAAGATTACGTGCAATTTTATGATTTTGATGGCAAATTTGAATAGATTATAGTTTATTCAATCAAATGAATGTCTGACAAAATTGATTTTCAGTCCCTTTCATTTGGAATGCGGCGCATTGGATGGATACGCTTTTGGGTTCAATCCATTTTAGGTGTTGTTGTTACAGCTGTTTTGCTTTTTTCAAATGTTGTAAATAATAGCGAAGGACAGCTTGGATTAGCGCCTGGTCTATCACTTACAACAATATCCTTGATTTTACTACTTTTTAGTCTTTGGCAAGGTTGGTTAATAGTTAGAACAGGAAGAGCAATCGCAAGCAATGCAAGACCCTCGAGAGGACAAACCAGTAAATTAATAAAAAGAGGTCTAATAGTTGATTTATTAGGAATTTTGTTTGGATTAATAGGATATCAAGCTCTTATGGGCGCACTATTTATACAAGCATCCTCTCAGACGACTGGACAATTGATAACTACAACGTCTGATATCCCAATTACTGGGCTTGAAATATTATCAGTTCTGAGTAATACACAAGTTATCGCGGCTCATTTTTTTGGACTTTGCTTTTCTTTATGGCTTTTAAGAAGGATTTACAAATGAATTGTTGATTCTAGGTAATTCTTCTAAATTACCCCTCCAAAATAAATCAGGTTCTACAGGAGTAAGGGATATTTTATTATCTTGTATTTGAGATACATCACTAGGCCAATTCTTAGGTCCATAACCTTTTGATTTAAGATCTAAAACCACCTCACCTGCTAACCAATAATAATCATCACCCCTCGGATCTTCTCTTTTAGAAAATTGATTTTTATATTTTCTTACTGATAATCTTGTCCAGGATAATTCTTTTATTTTGCTTTTATCGCAAGGGGGGATATTCAAATTTAATAGAAGTGAAGCTGGCCAACTATCCTGAAGGGCTTGTTCGGCAATATTCATTGCAATTTCTCCTGCAAATTCAAAATTCTTCCATTTAAAACTAGCTACACTTATCGCCATTGAGGGAACATTTTCTAATGTCCCTTCCATAGCTGCAGCGACTGTGCCTGAACAAAAAATATCTGTACCTAAATTGGGACCGTGATTTATTCCAGAAAGAACTAGATCAGGTTTCTTATCCAAGAGTTCAGATAGCGCTAATTTGACGCAATCAGCAGGCGTGCCCGAACATCCCCAAGCTTCAATTCCTTCCTCAAACAATTCGTCCGCTCTTTCCACTCTTAATGGAGATTGTAAAGTAAGTCCGTGGCCAGTAGCTGATCTTTCTTGGTCAGGGCATACTACTTTTACCTTATGGCCTCTTTTTTGTGCTGATTTTGCTAAGGCTCTTATTCCTGCAGCAAAAATACCATCATCATTGCTAATTAATATATTTAACTGTTTCATTAATCAATAAATTTTATTTATGGACGATATTTAAGTAAGATGGAATAATACTTATTTTTACTATATCAGTGAGTCAGATTGAATCATTAAGTCAAATTGAGGAAAAACTAAATAATCTTTCTGTAACAGCAAAAAATAATATAGAT
The DNA here is from genome assembly GCF_902536725.1 of uncultured Prochlorococcus sp. GTDB lineage: Bacteria > Cyanobacteriota > Cyanobacteriia > PCC-6307 > Cyanobiaceae > Prochlorococcus_A. The sequence continues at coordinate 13,042 of NZ_CACAYO010000002.1, read as the reverse complement.
AATGCTAATACTCATGAAGAATTAGATCAATTAAGAGTTTCCCTGCTTGGAAAAAAAGGTGATTTGTCAATTATTTTGAAAACGATGGGTCAATTATCAGCTACTGATAGACCAATTGTTGGCCAGAAGGCAAATTTAATAAAGATAAATCTGCAAGAATTAATAACTGAAAGAAAAAATCAATTAAATATTGAAGCCTTAAATAAAAAGATTAAAACAGAAAAAATTGATGTAACTATCCCTTCAATTGGAACCCCCCCTGGGAAAAAACATCCTTTAATTTCAACTCAAGATGAAATAATTGATATTTTTTGTGGTTTAGGATACTCAGTTGAAAGTGGCCCTGAAATAGAAACTGATTTTTATAATTTTGAGTCTCTCAATATACCTAAAAATCACCCCGCAAGAGATATGCAGGATACTTTCTACTTAGATGAAAATCGACTTTTGAGGACACATACTTCTCCTGTTCAGATAAGATACTTAGAGAAAAATCCTCCCCCAGTAAGAATTATTGCTCCCGGAAGAGTTTATAGGAGAGACGCTGTAGATTCGACTCATTCTCCTGTATTTAATCAGGTTGAGGTTTTATGTATCGATCAAGATATCAACTTTAGTCATTTAAGAGGAACAGTTCTTACATTTTTAAAAACCTTTTTTGGAGATATTCCTGTAAGGTTTAGAGCTAGTTATTTCCCATTTACTGAACCTTCGGCGGAAGTAGATGTTCAATGGAAAGGTAAATGGTTAGAAGTAATGGGATGCGGAATGGTAGATCCTAAGGTCTTAGGAAAATTAGGTATAGATTCTGAAAAATGGACCGGATTTGCTGCTGGATTAGGAGTTGAAAGATTTTGTATGGTAAGACATCAGATTGACGACATCAGAAAATTTTATACAAATGATCTTCGATTTTTAGAACAGTTCTAAATAAAATTGAAATTTTAAATTAGGATTGTCTAGCAAATTAGTTTAAGATGGTCATAGTTTTAGTTTTTTGATTGGTACGTAAAGCAGGGCTAATAGTTAATGATGGGAAAGAACTTGCTGTTCAAACTGCAAGTTCTGTTCAGAAAAAATTGGAAAAATCCAATTATGAAGTTGTTAGGGTTAGTAGTTCTGGCGGAATGGTTGGATTTGCCAATCCTGATCAACATGTTCGTCCTTTGGGATATACAAACTGTGTCCCAGAGGGGTTTGACTCGGCAATGGAATTTGCAATTGTTCTTGGCGGAGATGGGACCGTACTTTCTGCAGCAAGGCAAACAGCACCTGCTAAAATTCCAATTCTTACAATAAATACTGGTCATTTAGGTTTTCTTGCGGAAGCTTATTTATCAAATCTTGATGAAGCAATAGATAAAATCATTGAAGGTAATTGGGATATTGAAGAAAGAACTTGCTTTATTATTAGCGTAATGAGGAATGATCAGAGGAGATGGGAATCACTCTGTCTTAATGAGATGGCTCTTCATAGAGAACCTCTGACAAGCATGTGTCATTTTGAAATTTCTATAGGGCGACATGCGCCTGTGGATATCTCAGCTGATGGAGTAATTTTATCTACTCCAACTGGTTCCACTGCATATTCGTTGAGTGCTGGAGGACCAGTAATCACTCCTGATTGCCCAGTAGTTCAATTAACTCCAATTGCTCCACATTCATTGGCTTCTAGGGCATTGGTTTTTAATGATTCAGAGCCAGTAACTGTTTTCCCCGCAACTCCTGAAAGATTGGTAATGGTTGTTGACGGAAATGCTGGTTGTTATGTTTGGCCTGAAGATAGAGTTTTAATAAGAAAAAGTAAATACTCAGTAAAGTTTATTAGACTTGAAGATCATGAATTTTTCCAGGTCTTAAGAAATAAACTAGGTTGGGGTTTGCCCCATGTGGCAAAACCTGACAAATAATAATTATTTAAATATATTTTTTCCCTTTTAGAAGAAAAACAGGATTATTTGGTTCTAATCTCATTCCCTCAGCAATACTTAAGCTTTTATAGGTCTGAATTAAATTTAAATTTGTTTTGAAATTCTTATTTTCTAATTTTTCTTTCAATTCTTCAATAATTTGAATGTCAATTACTGGGATAACAATAATATCTCCAATACTCATACCCTGAGACAGGGTATTAATAATTTGAAGTTTAGTCTTTTTATCACATCCTCCAATGACTAGTCTGTTAGGTTTTTCAAAAGAATTTAAATTTCTCGTGTTCAAGATATTATTGATGTCTTCCTCAAGAATAAATTTTGGTTTAACGCCAAGCCTTTTTGAGTTTTCTAGTATTAATGCTTTTGAGCCAATCTTTTTATCTATACAAAATAAATCTAAATTAGGCCTTAATTTTAATGCTTCTAAACCTATTGATCCACAACCTGCTCCCATATCCCAGATGACACCGTTTTTAGGGAGCTCTAGATCAGCCAATATCTGAACGCGAACCTCCCTTTTAGTTAATAAATTTGGTCTATCATCAAAAGTTTTAAAAATATGGTCACTGATTCCAAAAAGAGGAGGATTATTATTTGTGTCAATTTTCTTTGTTTTTGTAAGAACAACAATATTCAAACTTGATATGTCAGAGGGCAATGACTCTTTAAGATTTAGTTTTCTTATATTTTCATTGTCAAATCCTATCTCTTCGCAGAGCCAAAAATTATAGTAGTCAATCAGATTTAACTCTGATAAGTTTTTTTTTATTATTTCTAAACTTTTGTTTTTTGCATCTGTGATTATAGCCAAACTTGAAGGCTTCATTTTAAGAGCCTCAACTAACTTAGTTGAGTCTCTCCCATGAATACTTACATTGATAGTATCTTGCCAAGGGATTTTTAACTTACTAAATGCCAACTGAATACAGGTATTTGAAGGATAGAAACTTAACTCTTCTTTTGTAAAATTTTCTAGAAGGATTCTCCCAATTCCAAACCAAAGTGGATCTCCTCTTGAAACTAAAATAACATCAGATTTTTGAGATCTAAGCCACTCAATAAGTTCATTATTACTTTGACTAGAAAAATATAATTTCTTTTGTCCAAAATTATTTTCGCTCCATGATTTAATTTTTTCGAAGTATGCATTGGGGACTGCAATATTTCTTGTTTTTATGAATAGATCTTGCATTTTTGGAGGTAAATCTTCATATGAATATGAATTAATACCAATTACATAAATTTTTCTATTAACTTCAGTCATCAATATTTATTGAAAAGGGACTTAACTGTTTGAATGTTTTATTAAATTATCTTATTATTATTCGAGTTATAATAGTAAATTAATTGTCTGAAAGGAGAAAGAGATTACATGATTTATTGTTAACTCTAATAAACAAAGATAATGAATTTGAGTTAATTGAAGATGATTCTAGCGATTTAACATCTAGCTATTCTGAAAAAGACACTTTAAATTTATCTCGAGTTATAGAAAAAAATCGTAAAATAATCAAAAGATATCAGGCTATTGTAAGAACAGCTGTAACTCTAGATGCCCTTATGGATTCTGAAAATGAAGAAAATTACAAAATCAAATAGTAATATTTTTTTAAAAGGAATATTACATTTATTTTTGCTACTATCATTTATTTTTAGTCCAATAAAAGTTTGCGCAGAAGTTGCAGAAACAGAAATAAATGGGGAATTAATAAATGCTAGCAGTGAGTTTTTAAGGGACTTGGACTTTGAAACTTGGCAGTTAGTAGCTTATAAATCTCCTTTTTTTGAAAGCAAATTGATCTTAAGGGTAATAGGATATCCTGGGAATCTTAGGATTGACCATCCCACTGATTTGAGAGTTGAATCAGGAAGAAAACAATGGATGCTAGATGACAAAACATTACTTAATACAGAATTAGCTAATGATGGCAGACAAGCTGCTGCAGAATTTGATCTTGATGAGTTGATTAATAATTTAGATAAAAATAGACCACTTAGATTATCTTTATCAGGAGTGTTTTCTGAGTTACCTGTTCCACCATTTGTTGTTAAAGAGTGGAGATCAATAAATTGAAGTTGACTTTGGGATATGTCTGAAAGCAAAACAGAAAACATAAAATGGATGAAGAGAGCTTTATTTTTAGCATCATTAGGTAATGGGAAAACAAGTCCAAATCCAATGGTTGGTGCAGTTATCCTAGATAAAGATAAAAATCTTATATCAGAGGGTTTTCATCACAAAGTGGGCATGCCCCATGCCGAAGCAATGGCGTTTAATAATTTAAAAAAAGATGCTAGAGGTGGTTCGATGTTTGTAAATCTAGAACCTTGCTGTCACCATGGAAGAACTCCACCATGTGTAGATAAGATAATAGGCTCAGGGATAAAAAAAATATATATATCAATACAAGATCCTGATAAAAGGGTCTCTGGTAAGGGTATTGAATTGCTTAAAGAGGCTGGGATTCAAGTTCACTTAGGATTATGTAAAAAAGAATCCTTAGAGCTAAATAAAGCTTTCATTCATAGGAATATCACTAATAAAGCTTTTGGGGTTCTTAAATGGGCAATGAGTATTGATGGCAGAATAGGTTTAAAGAATGGCAAAAGTAAATGGATTACCAATGAAGAATCAAGGTCACTAGTTCACTCTTTTAGAGCAGAATTTGATGCGATCATTGTTGGTGGCAATACCTTAAGAAAAGATAACCCACTTTTAACTACAAGAGGATCAAAAGATCCAGAGCCTTTGCGAGTTGTTTTCACAAAAAGTCTAGATATTCCATTAAACTCAAAACTTTGGAATTGTGATGTAGCGAAAACTCTAATTATTTATGATTCTTCAACTGCAAATGAAAGATTTCTTACCAGAATTCCAGAATGTGTAGAGGTTGAGAAGGTGTCATCAGACAATCCAGTGTTGATTTCAAAAATATTAGCTAAAAGAGGTTGTAATAAGGTTTTGTGGGAATGTGGACCAAAATTAGCTACTTCAGCTGTTAAATCAGGTTGTATTAACGAAATAATTTCTTTTATTTCTCCAAAAATTTTAGGTGGAGAAAATAGTATGAATCCCTTTGTAGATTTTGGATTTAATGAAATGGATGAAATTATTAAACTTAAAGACTCAGATCTTAGTTTGATTGGTAATGATATGTGCCTTAAAAGTTCATTAAAAAATCAATTTTAGATATAAACTTAATACTTTGAAGTTTCGTTCGGTTCTTACCCAAAAAAAATACTGTAGAGACGGAAACTATTTGTTTAGTTTATAATAAGTTCAAATTTGACCACAACTATGCCAATAAGACAAGACGATAATCAACCTAATAGAAGATTCGGAATTGTAAATATTATTTTGATAGGAGTTGGAGCATTACTTTTATTCAGTAGCCTTTTCCCTAATCAGAACATGCAAATACCAAGAGTTCCATACTCTTTATTTATAGATCAAGTTAATGATGGAGAAGTAAAAAGAGCCTACATTACACAAGAGCAAATTAGATACGAACTAAATGGTGCTGAAGAAGGTGCTCCTTCAGTATTGGCAACAACTCCAATATTTGATATGGATCTTCCACAAAGGTTAGAAAGCAAGGGGGTGGAATTCGCTGCCGCTCCTCCGAAAAAACCTAATTTCTTTTCAACCATTTTAAGTTGGGTTGTTCCTCCTCTTATTTTCATACTTGTTCTACAATTTTTTGCCAGAAGAAGTATGGGTGGTGGAGGTGCACAGGGAGCATTAAGCTTCACTAAAAGTAAAGCTAAAGTTTATGTCCCTGATGATGAATCTAAAGTAACTTTCGCGGACGTGGCAGGAGTTGATGAAGCTAAAGATGAACTAACAGAAATAGTTGATTTTTTAAAAAGACCTGAGAGATATACAGATATAGGTGCAAGAATTCCGAAAGGTGTTCTTTTAGTTGGCCCACCTGGGACGGGGAAAACTCTTCTTTCAAAAGCTGTCGCAGGAGAGGCTGAGGTTCCATTCTTCATAATTTCAGGTTCTGAATTTGTTGAACTTTTTGTTGGAGCAGGTGCGGCTAGAGTAAGAGACCTATTCGAACAAGCTAAAAAGAAAGCCCCTTGCATAATTTTTATTGATGAACTTGATGCTATCGGAAAAAGTCGTTCTGGCTCAATGGGTGTTGTAGGTGGTAATGATGAAAGAGAACAAACACTCAATCAATTACTTACAGAAATGGATGGGTTTTCTTCGACAGACAAACCTGTTATCGTTCTTGCCGCAACAAACCAGCCGGAAGTCCTTGATGCAGCTTTGTTAAGACCTGGTAGATTTGACAGACAGGTTTTGGTGGATAGACCTGACTTGTCAGGAAGAAAAACAATTCTCGAAATTTATACCAAAAAAGTTAAACTTGCTGAATCTATTGATCTAGAATCCATAGCACAAGCCACTAGTGGATTTGCAGGAGCTGATTTGGCAAACATGGTTAATGAAGCGGCATTGTTAGCTGCAAGAGCTAAAAGAAAAAGTGTTGAACAGCAAGACTTAAGCGAAGCAATTGAAAGAGTTGTTGCTGGTTTAGAAAAGAAAAGTAGAGTCCTCCAAGATGATGAGAAAAAGGTAGTGGCTTATCACGAGGTGGGTCATGCCATTGTTGGCCATTTAATGCCAGGAGGTTCAAAAGTAGCAAAGATTTCAATAGTTCCTCGAGGTATGAGTGCATTAGGATACACACTTCAACTCCCCACCGAAGAAAGATTTCTAAATTCTAAAGAAGAACTTAAAGGCCAAATAGCAACTCTACTAGGAGGTCGCTCAGCAGAAGAAGTAGTATTTGGTAAAATTACCACTGGTGCATCTAATGATCTTCAAAGAGCTACCGATATAGCTGAACAAATGGTTGGTACGTTTGGTATGAGTGATATATTAGGTCCGCTTGCATATGATAAGCAGGGGGGCGGACAATTTCTCGGAAATGGTAATAATCCAAGAAGATCTGTGAGTGATGCTACAGCACAAGCAATAGACAAAGAAGTAAGAGATCTAGTAGATGATGCTCACGAAACAGCTTTGAATATATTGAGAAACAATTTACCGTTACTTGAGTCAATATCTCAAAAAATTCTGCAAGAAGAAGTTATTGAAGGAGAAGATTTGAAAAATCTACTTGCTGAAAGCAAAATGCCTGCTTAATATATTTAATCTAATATAAACATTTATGATAAAACTAGATAATCTTGTAAACAAAGATTTTTTATCAAGCTCAGATTTATCAACTCAAGAAATTAAGTATATATTAGAACTCGCAGAAAATTTTAAAAATAAAGATCTGAATTTTTTAAATAGTAACAAAGTCTTAGGTTTAATTTTCGATAAATCATCTACACGAACGAGAGTTAGTTTTCAGGTCGCAATGTCAAGACTCGGAGGTACTACTATTGATCTAAATCCATCAACTTCGCAAATAGGTAGGGGAGAGCCTATTAAAGATACGGCAAGAGTTTTAAGCAGTTATTGTGATGTTATCGCAGTTAGAACTTTTAATCATTCAGATTTAGAAGAATATGCAAAGTGGTCGACCAAACCAGTTATTAATGCTCTTACAGATCTAGAACATCCTTGTCAGGCTTTAGCTGATTTTTTAACAATTAAGGAAGAATTCCATGATTTTAAAAAGGTTGTACTGACATTTATTGGAGATGGAAATAATGTTGCTAATTCCCTTATCTTATGCGGTGCACTACTGGGAATAGAAGTTAGAATTGCATGCCCAAAAGGTTATGAACCAAATTCTTCTATAGTCAAAAAAGCATATGAAATATACCAAAACGAGAATCTATTGAAAATAACAGATGATATCAGTTCCGCTATTTCTGGTGCAAATGTTTTGTATACGGATGTTTGGTCATCTATGGGCGAAGAGAATAAAAAGAAAGAAAAAGATAAAGATTTTAAAGGATTTACAATTGATAGTAAACTTGTGAGTCAAGCTAAAAGTGATGCAATTATTCTCCATTGTCTCCCTGCATATAGATCTAAAGAAATAACTGATGAAGTAATTGAGTGTGAAAAAAGCAGAATATTTGAACAGGCAGAAAATAGATTGCATGTTCAACAAGCACTTTTATCTACAATACTTTCCTAAATATTGCAATTTAACTCGGAAAGAGGTACAAATGTATTAGTTTAGGTTTATCTTTATGGGAATTTCTGAGAATAATAATCTTACAGATGCTCAAAATGAGTTATTTGGATGGATAAAAAGTTATATGAAAGATTTTCATCACAGTCCCTCTATAAGACAGATGATGGAAGCTATGGGTCTGAAATCTCCAGCTCCAATTCAAAGTCGTTTAAGGCATTTACAAGAAAAAGGATATATATCCTGGCAAGAAGGTAAAGCCAGAACATTACAAATTGTAGATGAAATAATTGATGGAGTTCCAATTATGGGATCTATAGCTGCTGGAGGGTTAATTGAAACATATGATGATGTTCAAGAAAATTTGGATATAACTGATGTTTTAAAGAAGAAAGATATTTTTGCACTAATTGTGAATGGCGATTCTATGATAGATGCCTGCATAGCTGATGGAGATATGGTTCTGATGGAGCCTGTAAGAGACCTATATGCGCTTAAGAATGGAAATATTGTAAGTGGAATGGTACCAGGATTAGGAACTACATTAAAATATTTTTTTAAGCGTGGAAATAAAATATATTTGGAAGCTGCAAACCCAAAATATGATCCAATTATTTTAGATTATGATCAATTAACGGTCCAGGGAAAACTTCTTGCAGTATGGAGAAAAGTCTAATTCTTTAACTTTGTCTATTTAATTTTCCATTCTGGAACTAATTCAGATAGTAACTTCATCGAAGATTTTAATTTATATTCATTAACTTCTGTTTCAAGTTTATTTAATTTTTCCCAAAGATCTCTAGGTTCTATAAATTTTTCCATAGCTCTAAAGATTAATGGGTGTGAAGTTTCTAGACATTCTGCATCTATTAAAAGTTCTTCATATAACTTTTCACCAGGCCTTAATCCAGTAAATATTATTTCTAAATCCCCCTTAGGATTTTTTTGATCTTTAATACTCAGGCCGCTTAAAGCAACCATCTGTTTAGCCAGATCAATTATTTTGATTGGCTTGCCCATATCTAAGACAAATAAATCTCCGCCTTTAGAAAGCTTCGCTGCTTGAATAACGAGTTGTGAGGCCTCCTCAATAGTCATGAAGTATCTATTTATTTCAGGATGTGTTATGGTGATTGGCCCTCCTTTAGATATTTGTTCTTTAAAAATTGGGATTACAGATCCAGATGAGTTTAAAACGTTGCCAAATCTAACCATAGAAAATTTTGTTTTTGTTCTATTTTTAGGATTTGTTTTGGAGATTTCTTTGGCGTGAGCTTGCAATATTTGCTCTGCTAACCTTTTAGAAGCTCCCATTATATTGGTTGGCCTAACTGCTTTATCTGTTGAGATTAAAATGACTTTTGGAATATCCAACTCTTTCGCAGCTTTGCATATGGTTTTAGTTGTAAAAACATTATTCTTAATACCAGTTAAAGGATTTAATTCGACTATAGGGACATGCTTGTAAGCCGCTGCATGAAAAATTATATCTATTTTATATTTATTAAAAATTTTTGAAATAAATCTCTCTTCAGATACATTGCCTAAATAACTATGTATAGAAGTGTTTTTATTTTTGTATGCATTTAATTCTTTTTCAATCTTGAATAAAGAGTGTTCACTTAATTCAACCAAAATAATTTTTGATGGATTCAATTTAATAAGTTGATGACATAATTCAGAACCAATAGATCCCCCTGCACCAGTTATGAAAATGTTTTTACCAGTTATTCCATCACTTAATAATATTGGGTCAGGTAAAACTTTATCTCTGCCTAATAAATCCTCAATTAATAGCGGCTTCTTAGTGTTTAATTCAATTTTTTTTGAGACAATATCTTCTATTGAAGGAACTGTTAGAATGGGAATGTTTAAATTTTTATATTTATTAAAGATTTTGTTTCTTTTAGAATTGGAAATTGATGATATTGCCAAAAGAATTTTGTTAATTTTATATTTGGAATTTCTTAAATTTTTTGGAGACTTAATTGGAATACTATCTAGTGTTCTTCCAACTAATAAAGGCGAATCATCTACAAAAAAAATAACATTTGCTTTGCCCTCAGTTTTAATCATAGAGGCTAACTTTGCTCCTGCAGTTCCAGCTCCATAAATAACTAAATTTTCTCTCGATTTATTTCTAGAGTTAATTCTTTGCCTATTTTTAATTAATGCATCTCTTAAGACAAACCTTAAGCCTCCAATTAAAACAGATAATAAGATCCATAATAAAATCCAACTGCTTCTTGGAGGCATTGTAAATTGGAACATAATCCCTATAGAGGAGACCAATAAAACAATTAAGAAATTCCTTCCAATAATTTGATAAAGTGCTTTGCTTTTTAAATGTCTAGTTAAGCCTCTGTAATGTCCAGTAAAAGCATAAGTTAATGTTCCGCATATTATTAATGATGGGAATAGCCATAAAGATTCTAAAAGTCTTGTATTTCCTTCATTGCCAAGTCTTAGCCAAAAGCTTAGCCAAATAGAGAAATTTAAAATTGAAATGTCAATAAGAAGAAGTATTAATCTTCTCCTCCAAGGTGTAAAAAACTTTAAATTATCAAAATCTATATACAATTTAATTTTACGCTAGGAGTATTATCTATTAAACAACTATAAATTATTAATGTAAATCATGAAATTAAATCAAATTAAAATTAAATGTCTCTTTTAAAATCAATCGCAAAGTTTTTATTTAAATAAAGTCCTAATATTAAAACAAATAAACACGAAAAAATTTCAGTCTTTACTCCACCAACAAAAAATGAAAAACTAATAAAAGCTGAAGAAGTTGCATATATTATTGAAACCATTTGATGAGACATTCCTCCTTGCACCAATCTTTGATAAAGGTGTTTTGAATGCGCATTAAAGATATTTTCTTTATAAAAAAACCTTATTAATAAACAAATCAATGGGTCTAAGAGCAATGGCAAAGAAATCAATAATAAAGCTATAGAATTATTAATACTAGTCGTATTTAAGATTGCCCAAATTAAAACCCCTCCAAGAAAGTTGCTTCCAATGTCTCCCATGAATATCTTTGATGGACTCCAATTCCAAAATAAAAAACCAATTAAAGAACCAATTAATACCCATATTGAAGCTGTACTTATTAAGGTTGTAGAAATCAAAATTACGATAATAGTTAATGTTAGTATTCCATCTATTCCATCCATAAAATTACAAAAATTTATAATAGCGGTTAAAAAAATAGTTAATATAAAAGTAAGAAATATTTCTAAAAAATCGTTATTGATACTGAAGATTAAATCTATCAAATTTGTATTAAAAACAATAACTAAAGATGTTGTTAACTGTGTTATTAATCTTAGCCATCTATTAAGGTTAAAAAAATCATCTAATAAGCATACAAAACAAAGGGGTATAAGAAATAAAAAATCATCTCCTCCAAGTATCTTAGTTATTATTAAATTTGAAGAAATAAAAGTAATACCTCCCCCTCTTGGTTTAATAGAATGATGTAAACTTCTTCTATTGGGAATATCAGGTATTAATTTTTTGAATGGTTTAACTGTGATTTTGGTAAGGTACCAATTTGTTATTAGACCAGAAATTATTTTTAAAAGTACTAGCAAAATTAAATTTGGGTTTTACTTATATTATTGTTTGATTTATCATTTGACTCATCTAAAATAGACTTTAGCCCAGATAATAAAGTCCATATAAGTAGACTAATTCTTCCGTCATAGTAAGTAACGTCACTTAAGTGACTTATTAAAATTATTAATGTAGATATTATCCAAGCTTTATTAACAACTGTGTTTAAATTGCTTTTTTCTTGAAATATTATTTTCCAAGATTTGAAAAATAAAAAAGATACAAAAAGTGTGAGAATAATCGCTATTGGTATGCCATACATTTGAGCAATTTCTAAAGGCATACTATGAGTATGATTAGCATTCATTATTCCACTTCTTAAGGTATACAAAAAAGGGAAAGTTGCCGCTCCCCAGCCAAGTATTGGCTTTTCGCTAATCAGAATAATAGCTTTTTTCCAAATGTCTAATCTAGGGGATTCAAACTTACTAAAGTAATTTGTTTGTATGAGCTTTTTAAATAGTTTGTCTGGTCTAATTTCATCAATTGCTAATGTTTCTAAAAAAGGAAAACTATTTAGATTAATAACTAAGAAATAAATTAAAACTATAGATAAAAAAGAAAAAATTAAAAATTTTATATTAGTCATAAATATAGTTGATATTAAAACTCCAATCAATGAATTTCTAGAATTAGTAGAAATGATGCAAATAATTGTTGAAAAAATGATAGTTAGTATAAAACCTTTTTTTAATTTTTTATATCTATTTAACTTAAATATCATTATCAAAAAAGGTAGAGATGAAGATAACCATAGTCCAGCATAATTAGGATTATTAAATAATCCTGAATATCCAGTAGAATCTACAGGCTTAAGATAAAAAACAATTAACCCATATAAATATTCAAATGGACCATATATTTTTAGAAACTGTTGCATAAAAAAAGATATTAAGACTGGTATTAAACCTATTAATAAACATTGCGCAAATTTGATTCTTTGTTCTTCAACTTTTAAATAAAATTGAAATCCATAAAAAACGAAAAATAAAGGAATCCAATTGAATAGACTTAACCAAATTGAAGAAGGATCCCAAAATAGCTTTTTGGCATTTTCATAAAATAGATCTGAATTTTGTATTGAGGCAATTTTAAAAGAACTAATGATTAGTAAAATTGAACAAATTAGTAATGTTAGGTTCCATTTATCTTTTTTTAATGAAGGGGGCCTTATCTTCAAACTAATGATCAAAGATGTGAGATAGAAAATACCTGCTAATAAATTTGTTGTGGATAATAAAATTGTTCCTAAGTAAAAAGTATATTGACCAATTTCACATAAAGCTAAATTCTTTCTTATTTTGCTTAAATTTCTAAACATATTTTTTAAAATCAGATTCATAATAGCTACTGTTAATAATTTGTATAGGATTA
>NZ_CACAYO010000001.1 GCF_902536725.1 uncultured Prochlorococcus sp. | reverse complement strand
TAAAAGTCACTTATTAAAATATTTATTAATAAGTCCTAACTTACCCGTTGGAGGATTTTGTTATTCGGAGGGGATGGAGAGTTTTCTTCATAATAAAAATTTAAAAGATTCAAATTCGTTAAAAGAATTAATCATAAGTGAACTAGAAATTGGTCAGATAAGACTAGATGCAAGACTTTTACTAGATTTTTTTGATATTTTCGATGCGATAAATGATCGCAAAAATTTAAAAGGTAATTTGCAAAAGCTAATGAGTTTGGATAAATGGGTCCTCTCATCAAAGGACTCCCTCGAAATGAGAGAACAACAAATTCAAATGGCAAAATCTCTCTTTGATTTAACAAAAGAATTTGGATTTGAATATCTACATGAAAATAATAAAAAAAGCTCCTGGCCATTAGCGTGGAGTTGGGCTTGCTATTGTTTTGAAATTACCAAGTTAGAAATGGTTGAGAATTTTTTCTATGCGTGGAGTGCGAACCAACTTAGTGCTGCATTAAGAATTATTCCTATTGGGTCAACAAAAGCACAATTAATTCAGAGAGACATATTAGCAATAATTTCAAAAGTTTCTAAAGAAATTATGGACAAAGAAATTGATGACATCTATTTTGGCAATGTAGGTTTAGCTATGGCTCAACAAAATCATAATGACCTTTATACAAAACTTTTTAGAAATTAATTTATGAGCAGCAAATTGAGAGTAGGTGTTGCTGGGCCTGTAGGTTCAGGAAAAACTGCATTAGTAGAGACTCTATGCCTAAGCCTGAAAAAAAATTATGAGATAGCAATTGTCACTAATGATATCTACACCAAAGAAGATGCCAACTTTCTTATAAATAAAAAGGTTTTAGAGGAAGGAAGGATTATTGGCGTAGAAACAGGAGGTTGTCCTCATACCGCGATAAGAGAGGATTGTTCATTAAATAAAAATGCAGTTTTAGATTTAGAAAATAAATATAAACCTTTAGATTTTGTTTTTGTAGAAAGTGGAGGTGACAATTTAGCATCTAGTTTTAGTCCAGAACTTGTAGATTTATCAATTTATGTAATTGATGTATCTGCCGGAGACAAAATTCCTAGAAAAGGGGGGCCAGGGATAACAAGGTCAGATTTATTATTAATAAACAAAATTGACTTAGCAGATAAAGTTGGTGCAGATTTAAATATTATGAAAAGTGATACTGAATTTATGCGAAAAGGGAAACCTTGGTTTTTTACCAACCTTAGTATCGGCATAGGAGTTGAAGAAATAACTCAATTTTTAGAATCACATATACCCAACAATCGAAATTAGAAAATATTCATTACTAATATATTGGATTCAACAAAAAGTTACGACTGATACAAAACGAATCCTCACTCGTTAATAACTTTTATTTTATCCCCCTAATGAGGGTCAATTACCTAATTTATCCTAATTCATGAGAATTTCAAGGCGTATTTTGGCAGGTTTAGCTACTGCCTCACTTGCGGTCACAGCAACTTCGTGTGGAGGAGGCGGAACCTCCGGAAGTTTCGATGACACAGTAACCGTTGGTATTTTGCATTCCTTATCCGGAACAATGGCTATCTCTGAATCAACTCTTGTTGATACAGAAAAAATGGCTATTGAAGAGATAAATGCTGCTGGTGGTGTTAAAGTTGGCGGCAAAAGCTACAAAATAGAATACATAGTTGAAGATGGTGCATCTGACTGGCCTACTTTTGCTGAAAAATCAAAGAAACTTATAGACCAAGACGGAGTTCCTGTCGTATTTGGTGGATGGACATCTGCAAGTAGAAAGGCAATGTTACCTGTCTACGAATCAAAAGATGCATTCCTCTACTACCCAATTCAATATGAAGCTCAAGAATGTTCTAACAACATTTTCTACACAGGAGCCACACCAAACCAACAATCGGAACCTGCTACAGATTTCATGTATAAGCGTTCTCCTGCAGCTGGTGGAGATTTCTTCCTTGTAGGTTCTGATTATGTTTTCCCAAGAACTTCAAACACAATTACAAAAGCTCAGGTAAAACAGTTAGGAGGTAAAGTTGTTGGCGAAGATTACCTTCCATTAGGAAATACTGAAGTTGCCCCAATTATCTCAAAAATCAAAAAGGCGCTTCCTGAAGGTGGAATAATCATTAATACACTTAATGGTGACCAAAACGTTGCATTCTTCAAACAGATTCAAGACGCTGGTATCACACCTTCAAGTGGCTACTACGTAATGAACTATTCAATTGCTGAAGAAGAGATTAGTACAATTGGTCCTGAGTTCCTTGAAGGTCACTACGGCGCTTGGAACTACATGATGTCAATTGATACTCCTGCATCTAAGAAATTTGCAAAAAGTTTCAAGAAAAGATGGGGAGCAGATCGTGTTGTAGCTGATCCTCAAGAATCTGCTTATAACATGGTTTACTTATGGAAACAAGCAGTTGAAGATGCTGGAACTTTCGACGACAACGCAGTAAGGGAAGCCCTAGTTGGACAAAAATTTGATGCCCCACAAGGTCCAGTTGAAGTTATGCCTAACCATCACTTATCTCAAACAGTAAGAATTGGAGAGATTAATGCAGAGGGTGGCTTTACAATTCTTGAAGAGACAGGAGTTGTTCTTCCTCAAGCATGGAACCAAAAGCATCCAAGCTCAAAAGGATTTGCATGTGATTGGACAGATCCTTCAAAAGGAGAAAAGTATAAGCTTTAATTTAATTAAAACCTATGCTTCAAAATAAAAGGAGGTTAACACCTCCTTTTATTTTATATAAACAAATATTTTCTTTTTCAAATTGGAGTTACTTCTCGACAGTCTTTTTAATGGTGTTGCGATCGGATCTGTACTACTTGTTGCTGCATTAGGTCTTGCAATTGTTTTTGGTCTTATGGGTGTTATTAATCTTGCCCATGGAGAACTTATGATGCTTGGGGCTTACACAACATACGTTACACAATTAATTTTCAAATTACCTATATTAAAACCCTTCTACAATTCGTACATAATAGTTTCAATTTTCCTTGCTTTTATTGTTAGTGGAGTGGTAGGCATTCTCCTAGAAAAAACTATAATAAGAAAGCTTTATGGAAGTCCACTAGAAACTCTTCTCGCCACTTGGGGCGTAAGCTTAATTCTTCAACAATTTGTCAGAAGTGTACCATTGGCTTATGGGAGCGGTCTAGTTATAAGTCTTATAATTGGTTTATTTTTACCAAACACGTTTTCTCTAAAAATAAAAGAATCAATAAATTTCAAATATTTTAAATTTAGTTCTTGGATATTAGCAGCATTAACTGGGGTTCTCACCGGTAGTGTCATTTCATCCACTGTAAGCAAACTAAGTAGAGCTAGTGCTCGTAATGTTGATGTAACCGCTCCCTCATGGATGAGAGGTCAAGTAGAAATTTTAGGAACTGCATTTCCTAAAACAAGATTAATGATAATTGTAATTACACTTATCTCTGTAATAGCAATAACGTTATTTCTTAACCAAAGTGCCTGGGGGATGCGTATTAGAGCAGTTACTCAGAACCGACAAATGAGTGACTGCCTTGGTATATCTACCGAAAAAGTAGATATAATCACCTTCGGAATAGGATCTGGCTTAGCAGGAGTTGCTGGAGTAGCAGTATCACTATTAGGTTCTGTAGGACCAAATGTTGGCGGAAATTATATAGTTGGTTGTTTTATGGTTGTAGTGCTGGGAGGAGTAGGAAATTTATTAGGTACAGTACTTGCTTCCTTTGGAATAGGAATAATGACGGATTTAATTGGAGCTGGAAGGCTCTTATCAATATGGCCAGATATGCCTTTACCACTTTCAAACACAATCAACTTTTTTGCGACAACAAGTATGGCAAGAGTAATGATATTTGCATTAATAGTTATATTCTTGCAATTTAAACCCACAGGTTTATTTCCTCAAAAAGGCAGGATGGTCGAAAACTAATGTCTCTAAGTAAGTTTAAATTTGATAAAAGAATAAAATTATCATTCTGGATAATATTAATAGCTCTAATTATTGCAGCACCAACCTTACTGCCTGTATTTAGATTAAATCTTCTTGGTAGATACTTATCTTTGTCCATAGTCGCTCTTGGTGTAGATCTTATCTGGGGATATACAGGTTTACTTAGTCTTGGACAAGGAATATTTTTTGCATTAGGTGGATATTGCGCAGCAATGTTTTTGCAAATAACCAGCTCTTCTGAATTCCCAAATAATATTCCTGAATTTTTTGCTTTATATGGTGTTGAAAAATTGCCTTTTTTCTGGGAACCGTTTAAATCGCCAATTTTTACCTTCTTCGCTATCTGGATAATTCCAGCATTGGTTGCGGGTTTAATTGGATTTCTTGTTTTCAGGAATCGAATCAAAGGAGTTTATTTTTCTATACTTACTCAAGCTTCTCTTCTTGTATTCTTTAACTTTTTTAATGGACAACAAAAACTTATAAATGGAACAAATGGATTAAAAACAGATGTAACACAACTATTTGGTCAGATGGTAGGTTCTGAGTCCATGCAAAGAATATTCTTTTGGATAACGGCCATACTAGTAATAGCCTCATGGTTTTTTGCAAAATGGGTAGTTAGAGGAAGATTTGGAAATATTCTTATAGGAATACGAGATGATGAACCAAGAGTTAGATTTACAGGATATAACCCAGTTATATTCAAGACGATAGTATTTTCTATTGCTGGAGGTCTCGCTGGGATTTCGGGAGCATTATATACTGTTCAGTCTGGAATAGTATCACCCCAATTCATGACAGTTCCCTTTTCTATAGAAATGGTTATATGGGTTGCTGTGGGAGGTAGGGGAACTTTATTGGGAGCAATACTAGGAGCAGTATTCATCAACTACGCAAAAAGTCTAGTAAGTGAAGCTTTACCTGCAAGCTGGATGTTTATCCAAGGAGGGTTATTTATCTTAGTTGTAACAGCTCTGCCTGAAGGAGTTTTAGGATGGATTCAAGGAGATGGTCCTAGGAATCTTCTTCAAAGATTTGGTTTGAAAAGGAAGATTGAAACCTATCCAAGCTTAGAAGTTAACAATAAAGAGGAGAATAATGAATAACAAAAATCTTCTAAATTTAATAGATATTACTGTTAGTTTCGAGGGTTTTTTAGCTCTCAACAAGCTTAATCTAAATTTAAAGCAAGGAGAATTAAGAGCTGTAATAGGACCCAACGGGGCAGGTAAAACAACATTTCTTGATGTAATAACTGGAAAGGTTAAGCCAACAAAAGGTGAAGTAATTTTCAAAGGAAAATCATTAGTAGGTAGAAAGGAGCATAAGATTGCTCGACTTGGAGTGGGAAGAAAGTTCCAAAGTCCAAGAATCTTTGAAAATCTAACAGTTAAGGAAAATCTTGAAATATCAGTATCAACTCCTAAAAGTCCCTTAAACCTTATAAATAAAAATATTAAGGATGAGCAGCTTAATGAGATTGAACGTCTTATGAAGATTGTCAATTTAGTTCAAAAAGTTGATTCTAAAGCTGGCTCTTTATCGCATGGCCAAAAACAATGGCTCGAGATAGCTATGTTGGTAGGACAGAAGCCAGATTTAATGTTAGTCGATGAACCTGTTGCCGGTTTAACTGATGAAGAAACTGATCTTACAGCTGATTTACTAAAATCATTATCAGGAGAAAATACTGTAGTGGTAATAGATCACGATATGGAATTTATAAGAAGACTTGATAGTAATGTTTCAGTATTAAATCAAGGCACAGTATTATGCGAGGGGACAATGGAAACTATACAAAAGGACCAAAAAGTTATTGATGTTTATCTAGGACGGCCTGAGGATTAGTTATGAAAAACTTACTGGAAATCAAATCATTAAATACATATTATGGCGAAAGTCATATTCTCAGAGATGTAGATTTAAATGTTCAATCAGGAGAAATGGTTTGTTTGATTGGAAGAAATGGAGTTGGCAAAACAACTTTATTGAAATCACTTATTGGTTTGTTAAGACAAAAAAAAGGCGATATTTATTTGATTGGCGAAAATATCAATAGAAAAGCACCTCATCAGAGGGCTAGGAAAGGAATGGCTTACGTTCCTCAAGGGAGAGAAATTATTCCATACCTATCAGTAGAAGAGAATCTTATGTTAGGAATGGAGTCGCTCCCAGGTGGATTATCTAAGAACAAGAAAATAGATCCATTTATTTATGATCTCTTCCCAATCCTAAAAGATTTTCTACAAAGGAAAGGAGGAGATCTAAGTGGAGGACAACAACAGCAACTAGCTATTGCAAGAGCATTGCTGGGCAAACCTAAACTACTATTACTTGATGAACCAACAGAAGGTATTCAACCAAATATAGTTTTAGACATAGAAAATGCAATCAATCAGATAATTAAAGATACTGGTATTGGTGTTTTATTAGTAGAACAACACTTACATTTTGTAAGACAAGCCAATAGATATTATGCGATGCAACGAGGAGGTATTGTTGCTAGCGGAAATACTAGTGAGTTGAGTCAAGCAGTTATAGATAAGTTCTTAAGTGTTTAAATAAATTATCCTAGATTAATAAAAGCTTTTATTCATTTTTCGCATCTTATTAGGTCAATACTGTTTGGATGTTCATTTATATACTTATTAAATTCCATTGCGAGTGTTCTAGCTTCGTAAGCGTCAAAAGCATAAAAACAATTTTCTAATCTTATATTTTGAAAATCACGGTAATGTACTGTATATGGCTTCAACATATTATTTTTGTTCATTTTTATTTGCCAAAAAGCAACTAAGTTATATCTCAACCATGCATATATTCGTAAAATTAAAGCAATACTTTTGTTGTTATCAAAATATATTAATGTTGATTATGTATTTAAAAATACTTAATGAAGCAAAAAGTAATTAATCTATTTTTTTTTATTTTTAGAGTCCTGCTTTTTACCTTCTATTAAAAAAACAAATTTAGATAAAATATGACCAAAAACTGGAACCCAAAACTTTTCATAAAAAAATTTCATAAAAATTAAGCAGCCAATGATTCTTCATCTATAGTTTCATTTTTATTTATAAGCTTTAAATCTATAGAATTAAATAAATGTTGCATAAGAAGAAAATCAAGTTCCCCTTTTAACAAATTAAAATCGGATGAAAGTAGATCATCAACAAAATCATCAAAAGTATCTGAAAGAAGATTCACAATTAAAAATTTATTTTTGGTATTATCATCTCATTAATAATAAAAGTCAACCAAATTTGAATATTAATTTTTGAAATTTTTGTAAATTAATAAAGACTAAAAAATTAAATAATAAATATAAACAAGCAAAATAACAGATTTAATATCAAGCTTAGGGTTTTTGAATTATATTTCATTTATCTTGCTATTCTTAATTTTATATTACTCTTGATTTGCATTATCAAAACGTTAATACAAATATTTGCTAAAAAGAAATTTAAAGAATGCATAATCAAGACTTTTTATATTTTGCAAGAGTATTGATGTGCCAATTAGGAGAGAATCACTTAAAAATTTTTTAACTTTATAAATTTTTTTCAGCAATCAAATTTTATACCAATAGCTAATTTTAAATATTATTTTTTAATTAGCTCGAAGTAACCATTTTTATTTAATAAGTACTTATCAAACCATAGGCTTAATAGATTGTCTAATCCTATTCCATCCATTTTATTTATTTGCGAAGTCTTATAGTCTGAGAGTGCAAGCAATAAATACGGAAAAATCATATCAGAAACTCCTTTTGGCAGTTTTTCTAGAGGGAGCCCATGCGCTCTATCCCATAAAATTTGCATATCCTGAGAGAACAAAGAGCTCCAATAACTAAAATTACAATATAACTTGTCTGGAGGGAGTAGATTTACAGAAAGACCTGGAAGAGATGAATTCATAGGAATAAATATTTTATCGATTAATTGAATTTCGGTTTTTGAGATGGTGAACAATAATTTTAATACGCGAATCTCCTATAAATACAAATTTAATTTAACGCACAGTGCATCACTTAGCAACACTTTATTAAGTGTTATATTTCTCCATCATTTCCTGAAATTTAAGGAATGATAAAAACTTTTTATAAGTTTGCAAGTCAAAAGCCTCCTGATTCTTCACATTTAAATGGGTTGATTTTTTAGGAATTAAATTATCTTCTAAGTTATTATCAATTGAGTGTTTTGCACTATCTATAAAGTCACCAGAATATTCAGTTAAATCTTCTTCATATTGATTATTTAGTTGATAAGATTGAATTGCTTTACCATTTTTTTTATTAAATATACCTCTTATAGAAAGTGCCTCTTCTACCAAAATACTTATTATTTTAGAATTACTTAAATTATTCTCTATGCTCAACTTATCAATTATTCTCATAACTTCGTCTCTAGGAATAAAACCAACTCTTTTTTTCTTGGTAGGCATTTAAAAAATTATTAAAGTTCAGCACTTGACTGTCATAAGTGTTGCACTATATTCATTATAAGTCAATTAAATGCTAATGATTTTACCAACCACCTTACTTCTAGGAGCACTTGGATATCTTTTCTATAACTCAAAGAAAGAACTTGCTATAGATCACCACAACACTACAGAAAACCAAAAAGAGATTGATGATTTGTATAAAGATTTGGAAGATCTATTTATCTAAAATAACTGCATCGGCACTAAAGAACTTTATTTCTTGACTAAAGATATACAAAACCCTAAACATAATTAAAATAAAAATAAAGTTATAAAACCAATGACTGTTCATCAAGATTACGAAATAAAGATCAATCTAAATGAATTGATTGAGAAGAGAATTCCATGTTGTGATTTACTTCATCCACATCATTGTCTAACAGAACAACAAGTCTCTGAAATAGCACATGATATTCGTATGGATTTAAATTTACATGATCTTTACAAGCAAGTGGATCAACACATTATGAATTATGTAAATGCAGCTGGTATTGATAACAAAGATCATTGGGTTGAACCCCATCTACCAGATTTGGAGAGAGATTTAAAAGAAGAAGTTGGTATAGAATTTGATTGATCTTTTTTTCTTACAAAAAATATTAATATATGTATTTTTTTTCTAAATCATCTATTAATTTATAAATACTTTTTGCTGATCTTTTTCTTTTTTTTAAAATTGCAAAAAATATAAATCCAATCAATACCGCAAAAAAAGGTGTAAAAATAATAATTCCATGATTCATAACCATCTAACAGAAGCATATTATTAAAATTATTAAAAAGTCTGACTCAATAAAATAGGTACTTTATACAAATATTTCACTATAAACAATTAAGTTATTTTTATAAAGAAGTGAAATATTTAAAAATTTTTTGTAAATTATGTAGATACAAATTTCAATAAAATAACGATAATGATGAATTATTTTGCCTTAACAGTAACTGAAATGGGGATCGGTAAAATAGAGTTAGTAGTTATTGGCACAGTAATTTTAATATTTCCAATTTTATTTGTTTATGCATCTAAAAACCTTGATGCAAAGGGGGTTTTTGAATGGATGATGGAGAAACCTAATGATTGGATTGGTAAAAAATAAAATTTTAGAAACATTTTTCTAGTTAAAATTTAAATTTTCTAAATTAGAAATTTCAAAATCATAAACCTGGCAATTATTTTCTAAATCATTAACTATAGAATTTTTTAGAGAAGAATAATCTATCAACTTATTGAGTTTATTATTTTTAAATTCCTTATTAGTCTCTCCAATTGCGAAAGCCAAAGCTCCTTCATAAGAAATACCGAATTTGGTAGTGTTGCAGTAAGTTCTAGTGAACTTATTAGAAATCTTTTTAGTATACTTTTCAAGAGTTTTAGAAGAAGTATCTAATGAGTAAACTGGAGTACTAAATAGAAAAAGAAAAGTTAAAGTGAATATCGCAAAAACTCTTATAACCATAATATTTAATAAATTACAAATTCAATATAGTTTAGAATTTAACCCTGCCGATTATGTTTTATTAAAAATATAGAAATTAAAAAATCATTAACCATATTTGCTATTTCATACTTTTGAGGATAAAAACTCTCTAAATGAGTATTTTATAGTTTGAATTTTTTTTGGTAGTTTTTTTAAAAAACGCCTAAATGCTTTTGGCATAATAAAAAATCCATATCAATAATTTATAGATAACAAATAATACATGGTTATTCAATGAATAATTATGCAAAAATAATAAAATTAATTATTAAATATATAGATTGAGCTATGGAAATGTATTTGAACATGAATTATTGTTTAATTAAGTATTAAATACAAAATTAATATGGCATTACCAGAACTTATTTATGCTCCTATAGATGGCGGAACAATACATAGATATGAAATTAGTGGTGGCAAGAGAAAATTTTTAAGATTTATAGGTTGTTATTTGGGTCAATGTAATTTCCACAAAAATATTGATGATGCTATTGATTACATAAAAAATTTGAAAGAATCACAAAAGATACAAAAAACATGAAATAAAGATACATAGATACGACAGAGACTCAGTATTTTTCGATAACTACATAATTATTGCTACAAATAATAGAGAATTTTCTTTTTATAAGAAATTGATTATTTACTTGGGTTATAGTTCCGAAAGATAAACAGTCATTTAAAAAAAAGAAATTAATTTATGGAAAACAGACAAATTAATTTTTTTAAATCAAAAGACTTTAATACCGTTCTTAAGCCATTTAAAAAAGGAACGGTAGTAAAAATTGACTCGTTTGATATTAGAGAAAATCAAAAAGAATTAAATATAGGTTTATTTGGTTGGTATGCAATTTGTCCCTCTGAAGAACTAAAAAGAAATAAGCTATATTATTTTTCACTCTATGATGAGCCTCTTATCCTTTATAGAGATGAAATTCAAAACGTTAGGTGTATTAAAAATATTTGTCCACACAGAGGGGCATCCTTTTTGGGAGGGACATTATCAGATGGAGTATTAACATGCCCATATCATGGAGCTAAGTTTTCATCAGGAGGAAGTTGCCAAAATCTCGACAGAATAACATGTCGCCATATAGTTGATAATAACTACGATAACTACGCCAAAAGAATTCATTTATCACAATATAAAACTTCAGAAAAAAATGGATATATTTTTGTACATTTTTCTAAAAAATCTGAGACTGATTTAAATAATATAAGTGAAGATACACCAATAAGTAACTACGAATTATATGAAAATGGGTTTTCTCATAAGGATTATGTCTTTGAGGAGGTATTAGTTGACTTCAAATGTGATTGGTCAAGGATTATCGAAAATCACCTAGATATCCTTCATATCTTTTGGGTTCATGGCGATACAATCCCTGATAAAGATGTGAATAAAAACGTACTAGTTAGTTTTAACCAGAAAATTAATATCAATCCTAAATACATTGAAAGTATTTATTATTACAAGAATGATCCTACAAAAGAATTTATTCGGATAAAATACATACCTCCAGGAAGGATATTAATTTACAAAGGAGATCCTTCCTCATCAAGATATTTACAAGTTTTAGATCATATTCCTCTAGGAAACAACAAAGCAAGAGTAATAGTGAGACACTATAGGAAATTTCTGCAAAATAAACTACTAAATAACCTTTTATTATTTAAGGAGACTCAAAGAAAGATTTTTTATAAAATATTCGATGAGGATTATATGATTTTAAAAACACAAACATATAATCACGATATGGGATTTATAAGTAAGGATGAAATTAAATTATTGGGAGAGGACAGAATAATAAATTATTTTTGGAAGTGGTACAAAAAATCTGAAGATAAAGATAAACCATGGAAAAATATTAACAAAGCCCGAAATCTTGATGTATATGACAAAGTGATATTGAAATATCCTCCTGAGATAAAGAAATTAGAAATTTCTAATAATATAGACATTATAAGAAAAACATTTGTAAGATTTGCTGCCCCGCTTATTTTTTTTATGTTAATAATATAATTTATGAAGAAAGTAAATAGACCTTCATGGTTGAATTGGCTTTACCTTCTTATATTTATTTTAAGCTCAATTCAATTGATTATATTTTGGAGTAATAAGTTTTAAGTGTTGAATAAATTTTGGTTTGACGCAAAAAATATAAATTGTTTTAAAAATGGCTTTAGAGTAATTAAAGATTTAAATTTAAAGATAGCGTATTCAGAAAATGTAATATTAATTGGACCAAATGGTTCAGGTAAATCATCCTTAATTGAAATAATTAATAGAAACATATATCCAGTAGTAGGTAATGAATCGAAACTGAAGATTTTCGACAAAGAACTTATAAATTTATGGGAACTAAGAAATAAAATAAGTACTATAAATAATGATATAAAAAATAGGATAAATCCAAATTTACAAGTTTTTGATTTAATTTTAAGTGGACTATATGGAAGATATTGTTATGTACAAAATAAAACTGAAAGAGATTCTTATAAGGTGGAAAAAATCATGGATAAAATGAATATTTCTAATTTATCTAAAAAGAATTTTTCTTATTTATCAGATGGAGAAAAACAAATTTCTCTCATTGCAAGGGCATTAATTAAAAAACCGCAAATCTTAATCTTAGATGAACCAATTGCAAATTTAGATTATAAGTCAAAGTTTTTTGTAATTGATAAGGTTAATGAATTATCAAAATTAAATACTAAAATTTTATGCGTCACTCATGATATTTCAATGATAACAAAAATTTATGACAGGGTCATAATGCTGAAAGAGGGTAAAATAATCGCTGATGGAGATCAAAATAAAGTTATAAATAGTAAAAATCTTAATAAGTTATTTGGTATTCAAGTTGAGGTAACTAATAATAATGGACTATGGAATATAAAGAGATTACCTAAATAACAATTATAAAAATAGCTATCGCAATAGCAAGAAATACAAATTTTTTACTTTTTAAAAATGAAGAGGATTTATTTTTAAATGAAGAAGAGCCACATTTAGAACATACAATTTTACCTCCTAAAGATCGGTCTGAGACAAATGAAGAACTTCCACAATTAAAACAAACTCTATTTACGGTCATATACAAAAATTAAGCAATCTTAACTGAATTATATTCCTAAATACTATGTAAAGAAAAACTTCAGAAATTTTATGATAATGAGAATCTATTGCAATAAGTAAATTTATAGTGCATAATTGATAATAATTCTCATTATCAACTTTTTATAAATGAATTTCCATAGTTATGGAGAAACCCCCTCAAAATCAGTAAGGATAATAACTGGGCAATC
Organism: uncultured Prochlorococcus sp.; assembly: GCF_902536725.1. Classification (GTDB taxonomy): domain Bacteria; phylum Cyanobacteriota; class Cyanobacteriia; order PCC-6307; family Cyanobiaceae; genus Prochlorococcus_A. Next base: position 138,564 of record NZ_CACAYO010000001.1, on the reverse strand, counting down.
CGTTTTAATAGACCCTTCGTCAAGACCAAAAGGCACATGCCTAGAAGTAGAAAGTGGAATTGCAAGAGTTTATTGTCCTTGTGAAGAAACTGAAGGAATGACACTCGCATTTTTACAATCTGGAGATCAATTAAGAACAGATCTTTTATGTAGCGAAGGAGTCTGTGTTGAAGCACTTACAGATTTATCTTTTCACAGCAATGTAAATATTGATGAAAATATTGGTTTCGATGCAGTAAATGAATGGACTTTGCAACTCCTCAGAATTAGACACTTAGGAAATGCAGAGCAGCGATTACAAGCGTTGTTTTCAATACTAGTAAATCGTCTAGGTAGAAGATGTGGTCAATGGTGTGAGTTACCTTTTAGGTTAACTCATGAAAGGATTGGTGAATTAATCGGTTCAACACGAGTAACATCAACAAGATTAATTTCTAAATTAAGATCATCTGAGTTATTAATAGCTCCTATTGGAACCCAAACAGTCAGTGTTGCTCCTGCTTTTATTGAAACATCTCCACTATAAAAATATGAAGGAATCACAATCACTTACTAACAACTTATTAATGGAAGTTGAATTTTTATCGAATAGACTCAGAAATATTAGACAATTTTACAAAACTACAGAAAATAAAGCATTAAAGTGGAGGTTATACTCTGAAAATAAAAATATTTTTAAAAGAGTTAATGAGATTTATAAAATAGCTGAGCTCTTGAATAAAAATAATACTGAGAAATTTAACTTTTCTAATTTGCTTGTTGAAATAACGAAAAGAACATTGAATGAAAATAAATTTGAAAGTAATCTATTTTTTCTTTAAATCACTATCTATCAATAAGATTGCTGAAGGTTGATTAGAAGCAAATTTTACTTTACCAAGTATGTTTGCGAATTCATCTTCTGATTTTGTTTGAGCCTCAATTATTGGATCTAAAAATACGTTGGTTCTTGTATCTGAAATTCTTTCTGAAATAGAATAAAGTTGTTGCAGAGATGAAGTTAAATCAGCCTCCATGTTGAAAGAATAAGAAATCAGATCCTCAATTGAATCCCATTCTTGAGTTGGTGCAGGAATTTCATCTAATTTTACGCTTTGTCCTCTTGCGATTAAGTAATCTGCAAATTTCTGAGCATGTTCCATTTCACCTTGTGATTCACTTAGAAAATGAGAAGCAAATCCATTTAAATCACGTTCTTGAAACCAGAGGTATATAGAAAAATATTGAACATTGGCATATCTTTCCATTGTTAAATGTTCAAAAATATTATCCAATAAACTTTTATCAATTGGTTGTGCTACAGCTCTTCCGGATGGGCCAAAATTAATTAATTTTTTTAACTTTAGATTATTTTCTTTCATTGCTTATTAAGAAACTACTTAAATAATACAACATTTTGTATAAATTAGTAATTAAATTATCTTTTAAATTAAATTAAATAATATGATAATGAAAATCAATCTCAATACTATAAATGAATTTACAGTACAGTTTTTCTGAACTGCTATTAACTAATAAAATATATATAAGTAAAAAAAAGAAATGTAAAAAGAAAAAATGCTCTAATTGGAAGGGGGGCAAATGTAATTGCCTATAAAAAAAATCTAAAAATATTCCTTAAATGCTCCAGGATATAAAAAATAATAACTATTTTTATTAATAGAAAGAGAACATTTATCACCATTATTAAAGAGATTATTAATATCAGTTCTAATCCTTAATATGTTTCCATTAATAGATACTTTATATATAAGATATTCTCCAAGAAATTCTTTAGATATAACAATCGCATCACCAAATTCTGATCTTTTAATTGAAATAAATTTAGGCGAAATTGACATACTTTTGATACTCGTATTTTTCAAATACTCTGAACAATTTATTTCACCTAAACAAGAAATATATGAATTACCATTTTTTTTGAGATTAATAATATTATTGCCCAAAATAAAACTACTAACAAATATGGTCTTTGGATTATTAAGAAGGTTAATTGGTGTATCAATTTGATCTATTTTTCCATCATTCATAACGGCAACTTTATCGCAAATTGACATTGCTTCTTCCGGATCATGAGTAACCATCAATCCGCTTGCATTACAACTTTTTAGAATATTAGGGAGTTCACTCCGCAATTTTAGTTTGACATGCATATCTAGGCTACAAAAAGGTTCATCTAATAAAATAAAATTAGTACCTGGAGCAAGAGCTCTCGCAATTGCGAGTCTTTGTTTTTGGCCTCCAGACAGTTCATGTGGGTACCTTTCAACAAAACTATCAAGACCAACAACATTTAATAAATAATCAACTCTAGATCTATCTTTTTTGTTTTTCAAACCAAAAATTACATTTTCCAAAACAGTTAAGTGAGGGAAAAGTGCATAGTCTTGAAAAACCATACCAATATTTCTTTTCTCAGGACTAAGAATTTTTTTTCTACTTGAAATTTCCTTATCGTTTAGAGAAATCCTTCCTTTAAAGGGATATTCGAACCCTGCGATTAATCTTAAAAGAGTAGTTTTTCCGCAACCAGAAGGACCAAGCAAGCCTAACAATTCGCCATTTTCAATTTTCAGGTTAATTTCGTTTAATATCCAATTTGAACATTCTCGCTTATCATATTTATGATGCAAATCATCAATTATTAACGCATCATTTTTCACTAAGTTCTTCTTATTCAAATATATTAAGTTAGCAGAAAATATTCACCTAAAATATCACATGTATAATTTTATACACCATTTAATTTTCAAATTTAATGAGAAAATCTGAAAGAGCTGAAATAATACGCAAGGAACTCAAAAAGCTATATCCATCGCCTCCAATACCCCTTGATCATACAAATGCATATACGCTTCTAGTCGCCGTAGTTTTAAGTGCTCAATCAACAGATAAGAAAGTTAATGAATTAACAAAAAGCTTATTTAAAGTTGCAGATAATCCAGAAAAGATGATGCAGCTAGGAATTAATGGCATTTACGAATATATAAAATTTTTAGGTCTATCTAATCAAAAATCAAAGAACATCTATAACTTATCAAAATTATTGATTGAGAAGCATAATTGTACGGTTCCAGATTCTTTTGAGAAGCTTGAATCTCTTCCAGGAGTAGGTCATAAAACAGCATCAGTTGTAATGTCTCAAGTGTTTAAAATACCCTCATTCCCAGTAGATACTCATATACACAGGTTGGCACAAAGATGGGGCCTATCAAATGGCGATAGCGTAGTTCAAACAGAAAAAGACCTAAAAAAAATATTTCCTGTTAATGATTGGAATACCTTACATTTGCAAATAATCTTTTATGGCAGAGAATACTGTACAGCAAGAGGTTGTGATGGAACAAAATGTTATTTATGTCGCACTCTTTATCCCAAAAGAAAAAAGAAATTTATATGTAAAAAGCCTTAAGAAATTTATATAATATTTAAATTAGTTTTTTAATCATGAAAATAGCAATTACTGGTGCATCGGGGAAAACAGGTTATAGAATTTCCGAAGAAGCAGTTAAGAAAGGATATAAAGTAAGGCAAATCATCAGAAAGAATTCAAAAGTCACAGCAGGACTAGAGCCTTTAGAAACAATTAGGGTTTCATTAGACAAAAAAGATGAACTTGATGACGCTTTAAAAGATATTGATGCTTTGATAATTGCGACTGGAGCAAGAGCATCATTAGATTTGACTGGTCCTGCAAAGGTTGATGCATTAGGTGTATATAGGCAATTGGAGAGTTGCAAAAGAGTTGGTATTAAAAGAGTTATTCTAGTTAGTTCTCTTTGTACTGGTAAATTATTTCACCCATTAAACTTATTTGGTTTAATTCTTATTTGGAAGAAATTAGGTGAAAACTTTCTACGCAATTCAAATTTTGAATGGACTATTATTAGACCTGGAGGATTAAAGGAAAATGAAGATATTAAATCAGAAAATATAAATTATTCAAAAGAGGATACTCAAATTAATGGATCAATCCCAAGAAGATTAGTTGCGCAATGTTGTATAGAATCTTTAAAAAACAAAGAATCCATAAATAAATTAATAGAAGTTACAAGTTCGAATGACTATAAAAAGATATCTTTTAAAAAAGCTATGCAAATGATTTAAAAGATGTAAATATATAAATTAAAACTATGAAAATAAATCCCAAAATTGACGCATTACAATTAATGCTTACTGATTTAAGAACTAGAAATGAGCCAATAAGACATAAAGCTGCATTTAAAGGCTGTCAACCAGAATTTCAAAGTCTTGTATCAAGATTAATAAAGCAGTTAGAGGACGAATTAGTTGCTGAAAAGCTTACTAATCGTGATAGTTAAAAAATTTAGATTACTTAAATGAAATTAAGTTATCCAATTTTGCTTGTTCTGAAAGTTCATCATATCCTCCAAAAAATTTATTATCCAAAAATATTTGAGGGAAAGTATTATGGCCACTTTGAGCCATAATTTTTTGAAAGCTCTCATCATTTTCTATTAGAGTAACTTCATGAGGGATAGATAAAGAATTAAGCAACCTAATTGCTCTTTTAGACCAAGGACAATTCTTTAAAATATAAGCTTTTACGCGTGATTCATTAGTGATTAAATCATGATTTGAGATATTAATAATTTTCTTTTCAAAAGAAAGTAATAATATATCAGTACCTTTTTTTACAATACATCCCTCCTCAAGATGCCCGCCAAACACATTACATCCCTCATCTGCAAAACTCAAATGTAAATGAACATCTCCTTTATTAAAATGTCCATTTAAAGAAACTATCTCTAGATTTCCTTCAAATTTATTTATCTCTTGATTACCTGGGCATTGAATACAAACTTTTGTAAGATTACCAACCACTCCAGAAACATACCCGTATAAATTATTCGTTAAAGAATATTCTTTAATTGAATTTATCAAATCAGATTTTGGAGATAGCTTTAGGCTATGAGGCTGCATTAGACATAAGGAATAATTTTGTAATATAAAACATCATCATTCACAAAGAGAAATTGAGTTTATAATCTTTAGGATTCAGATTTAAATTAAAATTTAGAATCTATCATCAAAACCATTTAAGATTTTTACCTAAAATTTAAGCTTCTTGAGAGTGTAATATATTTTTTATCTACAAAAACTAATTTGTTATTAAGAAAAAATTTTAAAAATTTGGCATTGAGTATTCCCAATTTATTATCGATATCTCGCCTTTTCCTTGTATTTCCATTAATACTTTTTTTAGAAATTAACAGACCTTTTTATGTTTTTATGTTGATTATTATTGGAGGTATAACTGATTATTTTGACGGGTTAATTGCAAGGAAATTTAATCTTAAAACCAGATTAGGAGCTATCATTGATCCCTTAAGTGATAAAGTATTCTACTTAATTCCTTTGATCTTCCTTTGTAAAAATAATTTTATACCCTTCTGGTCTTTGTCATTAATTTTATTTAGAGAATTAATTATCTCTAGCCTAAGGAACTCTACAAAAGACGGTTTACCAGCATCAATGTTAGGAAAATATAAAACATTTTTCTTTTTTATTTCAGTAATTACTTTCTTTACACCATTAAAAATTAGCTTATTGAATAATTTGGCTTTAATTTTTTATTGGTTAGGATTCATCCTGACTTTTGTTACTTTATTAGGCTATTTAAGAATTAAAAAGAATATTATCTGAATTTTCATCAAACTCCTCACTCTTTTTATTATTAAAATCATTCACAAAACTATCCTTTAGTCCATTAAGTAAATCAAAAGTTGGCGCCCACTTTAAATCACGTTTTATCTTAGAGATATCAGTCTGATAATGATTTAATCTAATTGGAAATCCCTTTCGAGACATAGGATCTAATTTTTGATAATCAAATGTTCTAAAAGAAATCTCATTTTGGTTTAATCCAAGAACATTCGCACAGAACAAAATTAAACCCTTGATTGTCACGCCTTTTTCACCTGAACAATTGTAAATATTATTTTTGGAATTTTCAAAATTTATGCACCTAATCATTACATCAGTTAGATCCGAAACATGGCCTAGCTGTGTAATTAAAGAACCGTCACCAGGAATTGGTATAGATTTTTTAGTAAATAACCTTTCAAAAAACCAATTTTCAATTTTATTATAATTTCCTGGTCCATAAATATAAGTAGGTCTAAAACTTGTAAAAGGAATTTTTTGGTTTTTTAACCAATTTTCTGTCTCAAACTTTCCTTTATGCCTACTTTCTGGATCAATTGGATCAACTTCGGATAAGGGTAGTTCACAATTATCTTTATAAACGCCTGCAGAGCTTACATATATATATCTTTGGAAAGAGTTATCTAAGTTTTCTATAAGAAGTTTGGTTTGTTTTAACTCTCGTCCAGAAATATCAAAAACAAAATCATACTTTTCATCTCTTAGCTTGACGATATCTTCTGAATTATTTCTATCACCCTTAATTAAATTTGTCTTTTCAGGATTACTTTTGTTACCTCTCGTGAAAATATCTATATCATAATTTTTACTTAATAACTTTCCAACCAAAGACTTGCCCACAAATCTAGTGCCACCCATTACAAGAATTTTCATATTCAAAAAATATTTAACTGAAGTAGTAATCTTAAATAGAATTACATATTGAATAGTACTACTAATAAGTAATTAATGAAAAGGATGATTCTATGGACCTAATACCAGCAATAGATCTAATGAATGGTAAGTGTGTAAGGCTTTTTAAAGGCGACTTTAATAAAAGAAAAGACTTCACCAAAGAGCCTCATGAGCAAGCTAAATTTTGGGAAAGCGAAGGAGCAAAATATATACATATAGTTGATTTGGATGCTGCAAAAACTGGATCCCCAACAAACGATAATTCAATAAAAAAAATTGCAAAAACAGTTAACATACCTATTCAAATAGGTGGTGGGATAAGATCTCAAGAAAGGATAGAACAATTATTTTCTTATGGTATTGAGAAAGTTATCATGGGAACCTCTGCGATAGAAAATAAAGAACTAGTTAAAGACTTATCAAATAAATTCCCTGGAAGGATAATTGTTGGGATAGATGCAAAAGATGGGAAAGTTAGTACAAGGGGTTGGCTTGAGCAATCTAATATTTTTGCCACAGATCTAGTAAAGGAGTTTTCTTCATTTAAAATTGCTAGTTTTATCGTTACGGATATAAATACAGATGGAACGTTAGAAGGGACAAATGAAGAATTCATAAAAAGCATACTTGAAATTACAGATATTCCAGTAATAGCGTCAGGAGGTATTGGATCAATTTCTGATTTATTATCGCTAGTAAAATTTGAAAGCTCTGGACTCTTAGGAGTAATTGTAGGTAAAGCTCTATATGAAGATAAATTCACGATAAACGAAGCAAATAACGTATTGTCATCAGAGAGATTAAATGACTTTGATTTAAACAGAAATTACTACGCTTGAAAGAGAATAAAAATTGATTTAAGACTGGTGTTTGCAGTAATTGTTAGTTAATTTTGTATAAGAGATAAGAAATCTAGTCTTGGAATTAATTTCAAAAAAATCGATATTGATTATTGCTCCAAGCTTAATAGCAGAATCTTTATCGCTTAAGTTAACCTCTCTAGACCAAAATTTAGACATTAATTTTAATAATGGAACAGGTGATAAAACATCGGATTTAGTTATATGGAATGTTCTTAATTTCCAATCAGAAGATCTTATAAGGTTGGAATTATTAAAATTAAGAGAAAGATATGATGAGTCAAAGTTTCTTATAATTCTCTCAGGCGAACTTGTTTATGAAGCAAATACCCTTCCATCGTTAAATGCTGAAGGTTTTCTTTTAAATCCAACTGCAGAAAAAGTTCTTGAATCTATTGATACCATTTTAAATGGAGGGCGGGTATTTGATATTGAAAATAATTCCCGAGTTCAATTAAATAAAAATAAGCCTCTCTCTTTTAGTCAAAAAATTCTAACTTCAGGCCTTAAACAAATCGATTCTGAAATTAATTATATATTCAAATATGTAAACTCTGATTCAACACCAGAATTTTATAAATTTATTTTAAAAGGAAGATTAAGAGAACTTATTACTGCAAAATCTTTTCTAATTTTCTTATGGGGTAATTCACTAGAACTTTATACAGAGGCAGTCTACGCTGAAAATATAAATAACCTTGAAAATAAGAACACTGTATTCATTAAAGATAAAAACACTACAGAAATATGGAATTTAATTTTAAATAGACTAAAAGAAAGGTATAGCTCAACTAACTTACAGGTTGAATTTAATAATTCATCAATAATTCTCTCTGGGATAAAGAAAGAATTCATTTCACGACTAATTTGCAAAATGTTAGATGAGTTAGATAATTTAGTAAAAAATATTAAGGAAAACTATAAGGAGAAAGATTTTAAAGATGATTTAAATTCTCTTATAAAAGAACTTAAAGTTAATACAATTTCAAATATCACAGAAAGCTATTTTCGATTAAAAAAAGGAGGCGAATCTATTTCAATAAATGATTTTATTTATAGTGAAGTAAGTTGCGAAGAGATAGATAGAGAGTCACATGAATCAATAATGTTTATTGAGCCAATTATTAAAAATGAAGCTCTTGACTATGATGGGAAATTACTCCCTCTATATGAAACAGAATCGTTTTTGATCCTTGAAAATATAATTTCAAATTGGACAATAAGGAACTGTAATTTATTAGCCTCTGAAATCTTTAATATTTGTTCTTCTTGGCCTGAATTAAGGACTGTACTTATAAATCCCGAATTACAATCGACAAGAAATTTTGAAAGATTTAGAAATAATATTAATAACTACAATCGCTGGCATGACTATATTTATATGCCTATCTACCTGTATGAGAGTAAACGAGAATATATTGATATTATCGATAAAAAATTTACCCGATACTTTAAAAATGAAAATAGGGAGAGAGAATTAGAGAATCTAGAATGGCTACAAAAACAAGTTACATTGTTAGTTGAGATTAGAGATGCCGTAGCACCACAGTTAGAAGTTGCTGTAAAATATATCGGTAATCTTTTCGTAACTTTTCTTACAAAGGTCGTTGGTAAAGCTATCGGTTTAGTCGGCAAAGGCATCCTTCAAGGATTAGGAAGATCAAGTTCAAAGTAAGTTTTAACTTTAATGAAAATAATTCAATGGATCCTAATAGCATTAATTTTCTTAAGTCCATATAAAGCAAATGCCTCCAGAGATTCTGATAGTTACGATGGCAACATCTTTCCTATATACGCAGGTAATGGGGCTATAGTTCCTCCCCAGGCAACTCTTCAGGAATCATTAAAAAATAAAAGAGTAGCAGTTTTATTTTTTTATCTTGACGATAGCTCAGATAGTAAAGCTATGGCTCCTATAATCTCTGGTTTGGATTTGATATGGAGAAATAATATAGATATCATTGCTCTAACTACAGATGAATTACAGGATAAAGAAAAATCTGATCTTAGAAATGAACCTAATTATTATTGGAACGGATTAATTCCACAAACGATAATTATAAATAGTGATGGTGAGGTTAAATATGATAAAAATGGAATGATTAATATCGATGAATTAAACAAAGTTATAGGAGAGTTAAAAGGAATTGATATAGAAGATACGACATTTTCTGTAGAAAGTTTTAATGAATACAACAGTATCATTTCTGAAAAAAAAGATAAAAACATAAATTAACTAAAAAAAATGATATTAATATATATCCTCTTAGTTCTTTTAATTTTTTTAATTCTTTCAGATTTATTTATTAAATACTCACCCAAATCAAAGTTAAATCTTGTACCTATAAATTACAAAATTAAAAAAAAGGATAGTTTAATCGAATTAATTATTGATTTAAAAATAACTAATAAAAGTAAAACCAAAGAGACTATGGTATCTAATATAAATTTTGAATTAGATTTTTTTAAAAGTAAAGGTAACGAATATTGCAAAAATTTTAATTATCGAGAAGATATTTATATATATGAAAATAATAAAATTAAGAATTTATATAATTACTGGCCAACAACAATTATCAAGTCAAATTCTGAATTATTTGTAAGAATCATATATAAATTTAGCAATTACAATTTTAGAAAAAAATTAAAATATCTATGGTTAAAAGTATTTTGGGAAAACTATGGACATTTTGGTATTTCAAATAATAAAGATTGTTTATTAATTAATTTAGATAGGCAAAAACAAAGGCCGAGAGAAGTTTTTGAAATTCCAATAAATAATAAATATAAAGCTTTTGCTATTAAAACTGATTTACTTGGTTGCTTTGATAACCCAGTAAATACCGTGATTGAATACTGCAAAGGGATTGTAGAAAAAAATGATATTTTAACAATCGGTGAGAGTCCACTAGCGATTATGCAAAATAGATATATTTCCCCTCAAAATTCAGAATATAGTTTATTTTCGAAAGCTTTATGTTATTTTTTTCACCCTACAAGCAGTCTCGCAACAGCTTGCGGCATGCAATTATTAATAAATAAAATCGGAATCACAAGAATAACCTTTGCACTATTTGTTGGATTTCTCTTTAAATTAGTTGGTATTAAGGGTATGTTTTATAGGTTAACTGGTTCGGAATCATCTCTCATTGATGATATAAGCGGTACAGTTACGCCTTATGACAAGTGTATAGTTATGGGTCCTCTCAATGCGGATTTATTTTGTAAGGAGATCTCGAACTATCTGAATATTGATGTTGCTGTAGTCGATGTAAATGATCTTGGAGGTGTGAAAGTCTTAGCTAGTTCAAATAAAAAAGTAAATAAAATACTCAAAAGAAACTTAATATCTAATCCAGCTGGCAATGGAGATGAAAAAACCCCTATAGTGTTAATAAGAGAAAAAAAGTAAATGAAAAAAGATACCTCTTATTCTTTTCATTCTAAAAAAGGAATTGAAGTAACTTTTGAAGAACTCCACATAAGGCACATTAACCTTTTAATAGATATTAAAAATAAGGAATTGAATAATTGGTTTTTAAAGATGGCAATTATAAATACCTTTGATGATCTAAAAATTTTTTTAAATAAACTCAAGAAAAATAAAAATAAATGCATAATTGCCATACATGGAAACGAAATTATTGGTTATTTGAATATTTTTCCTTTAAACAAAAAAGAGACTTGCTTAAAAATATCTAAGCCTGAATTGATTAACAACAAGTGTTCCTTAACAGATAAGCAATTAACTTTAGGATTGATAAAAAAATCTATTTCAATAAAAGACATCAAAACTTCAAGTTGGATTATTAACGCTGATATAAATAATGTTGACCTCATATCAACCTCAAGAGAATTAGGCTTTCAGCCATTAGGAGAGATAATCCTTTGGGATGGCTCTGATCTCAATAAATCTACGAAGCAAAATGCCAATGCCTATGAATTAATTAATGAATTCCAAAACATTAATAAACAAAATATATTAAAAATAGTGAACTTCATAAGATCAAATCAATCTCCCTTAATAAGAAATATTTTAGATTTTGATCAAGATGACATTCTTAAAAGAAATAACTCTAAAAGTGGTGCCTTAATATATGAAAATTCAGTTATATGCGCAATTTTAAAAGATATAAATTATCAAAACGAAGAAAATTATACTTTAACCATAAGTAGATATTGGGATAAGAGATTCAATCCTATTTTAAAAGAATTTATAAAAAGATTTTTTGAAATATCACCTATTTCATATTTAAAAACCTATAAAGAAAATTCTCAATTAAATCTTTTTCTCGAAGAATGTAATTTCAAAGAAAAAAATCAAGAAATAATTCTTATAAGGAACACAATAGTTAAGAATGAAGCCAAACAAGTAAACATTATAAATCAATCTTTGGAATCAATCTTTGAAAAATTAAGTCCACAAGGTAATCCATATCCATCTCCTTTTCCATTAAAAACAAAGTGAAATTTTGCAAACCCAAACCCAAATCAATTTTGAGTTTGGATATAGGTACCAAAAGAATTGGATTAGCTTATTGTGATCCCTTATGCATAACATCAAATATACTTCCAGCAGTAAAACGGTTTGAAAATAATCAAGAGATTAAAATCATTAGAAATTATATAAATGAATTTAATTTAACTGGTTTTATTGTTGGTATTCCACTAGATGATGAAGGTCAAATGACCACTCAAGCTATTGACTGTAAAAATTACGGTCAATTACTTTCAAATGAATTAAAGCTTCCATTTTCTTACGTCAACGAACATAGTTCAACTTGGGAATCCTCAGACAGATTTGGAATAAAAAAAGATAAATCAGGATTGATTGATAGTTTCTCAGCAAAAATAATACTTGAACAATGGATCGAAGAGGGTCCTGAATTAGAAGAAATAGCTGGTAAACGGCAGATAAAATATTAGTATTAAAAAGTATAGATAATTTTTAAATGAAAGAAGCCAACTCAAATGATAATTATGATGCACAGACTCTTTTATTAAATGACTCAAATGGGAACGAGCTATTTTGTTATCTTGAACAATTAGTAAGTGTTGAAGGACAAGAATATGCTTTATTAACGCCAGTTGATACTCCAGTAAGTCTTTTTAAGATCAATGAGAAAGATGAACCTGAACTAATTGAGAAGATAGATAAAAATGAACAAATACTAAAAAATGCTGAAGCTGTTCTTCAAGAACATGATTTAAGGCTTATCAGATCAGCAGTTACATTAACAGTATCAGGAGAACTTGAAGAACCAATTTACGATGAATTAGAGGAAGATTACGTCGATGATGATAGTGAGAGTTATGAATTGCTCGTTAACTTTAATCTTTTTGACCAAGAATATGGTTTATATATTCCACTAGATCCTTTTTTTATTGTGGGTAAATTAAAAGATAAAGGTGCATTATTAGTCGAAGATGATGAGTTTGATAAAATTCAACCTTTGATTGAAACTGAGCTTGAAAAAAGTAGTTCTTAAAATAAATGAGATCTATCCTAAAAGTTAATTGGGATTCAGACTTACCAATATATGCGATTTCTCAAACTGAGTTGCAAAAAAAAGGAATTCATTCTTTATTGCTAGATGTCGATGGGACTCTAGTAAATAGAAAATCAAATATGATCCCTAAAGCTGTAAAAAATTGGATCGTAGAATCTAAAAAACTTTTCTCCTTATATCTAATAAGTAATAATCCATCAAAAAAAAGAATCGCAAAATTAGCGAAAGAATTAAATTTAAGGTATAAATACAATGCATCAAAGCCAAGAAAAAAAGTAACTTTGTCTGCTATCAAAGAAATTGGCATTAAGCCAGAAAATATAGCCATTATCGGCGACAGAATTTTTACAGATATTATTGTTGGTAATAGATGTAATATAAAAACAATATTAGTTAAGCGATTAAATAGTGATGGCTTGCCTATAAAATTTAATTTAACTTTGACAATAGAAAAATTAATTTCTCATTTTATAAAATGAAAACTTGGGTTATAAAAATTGGTACCAGTATTTTAAGAGGGACAAATGAAACATCCACGGAAGAAATTATTGAAACCCTTTCTAGATCCTTTACAAATTTTCTTTTAAAAGGAAACAAATTAATTCTAGTAACTAGTGGAGTCGTTGGATTAGGTTGCCAAAAATTGAATATTAAAACGAGACCAAATGATTTAAGTACCCTTCAAGCCACTGCTGCAGTAGGTCAAGTTAATTTAATGTCCTTATACGATAAAGTATTTAATAAATTAGGTCATAATATTGCTCAAATTTTAATAACTAAAGCTGATTTCAATTCACGAGAATCCTTTAATAACGCTTCTAAAACTATAAAAAAATTAATAGATTTGAATGTTATTCCAATAGTAAATGAAAATGATACCGTAGCTAATGAAGAGCTTAAATATGGAGATAATGATACCCTCTCTGCTTTAGTTGCCTTAGCTATAAATGCTAACAAGCTTATTCTATTAACCGATATTGAAAATCTATACTCAAAAGATCCACGTAATAATAAAGATGCGCAACCTATTAAAGAAGTTCATAATAGTGAATTAAAAGAAATAAAAGATAAAAATAGTCAAAACTCAAATAATGAATGGGGAACAGGAGGAATTTCTACAAAATTAATTTCTGCCGAAATAGCAACAAAAGGAGGGGTTGAAGTCCAACTAGTTGATGGAACTAATAAAAAAAACTTAATTGAAATTTTTAATGATAATAAAATTGGAACTCTATTTTATCCAGTAGATAAACCTATAGGAAACAAAAAAAGTTGGCTCTCACATGCAATTCAAACAGTAGGGAAAATTACTTTGGATGATGGCGCTTCTTTCGCAATTAAAAAAAAAGGTGCCTCACTTTTAGCGGTTGGTGTTAAGAATGTAGAAGGAAACTTTACGATTAATCAAGCAGTTAAAATCGTAAATACAAATGATAAAGAAGTTGCAAAAGGTTTAGTATCAATAAGTAGCGACAAATTAAGAAGTATCTTAAATAATAAAGAAAATAACAACTCCTCGATAATTGTCGTACACAGAGATGTTCTTGCTCTCTCTTAGAAAAAAATCAAAACTGAAAAATGCTTTTAAGTGATTTAGTTGATCTAATAAAAAAGGGAAATTCAAATTTTATTAGTGCCAATATTTTCGAAGATTTAAATATAGATGATGCTGCCTCATTAGATACTGCAGTTAAACATCAAATATCTTTTTTAGAAGAAAATAATATCCTTAAAGAAAAATTAGATCAAACTAAAGCATCAGCAATAATAACTACTAACAACGATGAAATCGTTAGTGCTCTAAAGAAACTCAATATATCAAACATAGTCGTTAAAAATCCAAGAATTGCATTTGCAGAAGTATTGGATTGTTTATATAAAACTATCAATTTCAAATCAGGAATTCACGCTTCAGCAGTTATAGATAAAACAGCAATAATTGGAACAGATTGCCATATTGGACCTAATGTCTATATTGGAGAAAATACTGTAATTGGTGATAATAATCGTATTCTTCCTGGATCATCAATTTTAGGCAATGTTCGAATAGGGAACAATAATACAATTCATCCAAATTGCGTTATTTACGAAAATACCACTCTAAAAGATAATTGTGTAATTAACTCAAATTCTGTTATTGGATCAGAGGGATTTGGTTTTATTCCTAAAAATGGCAAATGGGTCAAGATGCCTCAAAAAGGTGGTGTAAAAATAATGAGTTTTGTAGAAATTGGAACGAATTGTTGTATTGATAGACCAGCAGTTGGATTTACTTTTATTGATGAGGGAACAAAGTTGGATAATTTAATACAAATAGGCCATGGAGTTAAAATTGGAAAGAATTGTGCATTTGCAGCTCAAGTTGGTATCGCTGGAGGAGCAAATATTGGAGATGGTGTTATTTTGGCAGGGCAAGTAGGAGTCAATAATAGAGTAAAAGTTGGTAATAATGTCATAGCGAGTTCAAAATGCGGAATCCATTGTGACATAGAAGATGGCAAGGTAATTAGTGGTTTCCCTGCGATGGAAAATAAATCATGGCTAAGGAGTTCAAGTATTTTTAAAAAATTACCAGAATTGGCAAAAAAACTTAGACAATTAGACAAGCAATAATTTATTGTTCTATTAAACAAAAATTTAAATGAAGAAATATAAGATTGTTTTATTGTCAGGAGACGGAATTGGACCAGAGATTTCAGAAGTTTCAAAAAAAGTTTTAAAAAAGCTTTCGAAAAATCATAATTTCGATATTGAGATTATTGAAAAATTATTTGGAGGGATAGCTTATGAAAAATATGGGACTCCTGCTCCAGATGAGACACTAAATCAATGCAAAAAAAGTGATGCTGTACTTTTAGCCTGTGTTGGAGATATTAAATATGATTCTCTTGCAAGAGAATTAAGGCCAGAAAGTGGGTTACTAAAGTTAAGATCTGCCCTAAACCTTTTCGCAAATATAAGGCCTGTCAAAATAAGAAAATCTCTATTAGATGCAAGCACATTAAAAAAAGAAATCGTTGAGCATGTAGATCTTATTGTTGTAAGAGAATTAATAGGGGGAATTTATTTTGGAAAACCAAGAGGACATATAACAAATACAAAAATTCCAAAAGCTTTCAATACGATGGTTTATGATTCGGCCGAAATAGAGAGAATAACTGAAATAGCAATAAAAATTGCTAACCAAAGAAATAAAAAAATATGTTCTGTTGATAAATCAAACGTTCTTGAGGTTAGTCAATTGTGGAGAGATACAGTTTTAAATATAACCTCAAAAGATAAAAATATATCTCTAAGCAATATGTACGTTGATAATGCCGCAATGCAATTAGTTAGAGATCCTAGTCAATTTGATGTAATTTTAACTAGTAATTTATTTGGAGATATTTTAAGCGATTTAGCCGCTATGTTAACTGGTTCTATTGGTATGCTTCCATCTGCTTCTCTAAACGATAGTGGGCCTGGTGTTTTTGAACCTGTTCATGGTTCGGCTCCTGATATAGCTGGTAAAAACATAGCGAATCCTATAGCAATGCTTTTATCTGCTTCCATGATGTTAAAAATTGGATTAAGTGAAGAAGAGGCTGCAGAAAATTTAGAAACTGCCATTGATAAAGTTTTGTCAAAAGGATTTAGAACTGCAGATTTAGCTAATGGGTCTTCTGAAGTTTTATCTTGCAGTGAAATCGGAAATAAAATAATGGACGAAATTTAAAAAAAAATTAATAAATAAAAAAATATTTCTAAGTTGAACATAAAGTTGGCATATGACCTGTCAGAATCATTAGATATTGTTTTTTAAAAATGTCAAAACGTCATCCAGTAGTTGCTGTAACAGGATCTTCAGGAGCAGGAACAAGTACAGTAAAAAGAGCCTTTGAGCATATTTTTGCCAGAGAAGATATTGTTCCTGCAGTTGTAGAAGGTGATAGTTACCACAGATTTGAGAGAATGCCTATGAAAAAAGCTATGGCAGACGCTCTTTCAAAAGGTGAAAATTTTTCTCATTTTGGTCCAGAGGCTAATCTTTTTGACAAGCTAGAAGAACTTTTTAAAATCTATGGTGAAACTGGAGGAGGGAAGAAAAGATATTATCTACATAGTCTCGAAGAAGCAGAGGAACATAACACAAGACTTGGGACATCCTTAGAACCTGGTCAATTTACTCCATGGGAAGATATTCCTGAGGGAACAGACGTACTTTTTTACGAAGGTTTGCATGGCGGGGTAGAAGGTAATGGATACAATGTGGCATCTTATGCTGATTTACTTGTAGGTGTTGTTCCGATAACAAATTTAGAGTGGATTCAAAAAATCCATAGAGATAACGCAGAAAGAGGTTACTCAGCGGAAACCATTGTGGATACTATTTTGAGAAGAATGCCTGATTATATAAATCACATTTGCCCACAATTCAGCAAAACCGACATTAATTTCCAAAGAATTCCCACAATTGACACTTCTAATCCTTTCATATGCAGGAATATCCCAACTCCTGATGAGAGTTTTGTGATCATACATTTCAGAAAAGGGGCAAGAGAGAAATGGGGGATTGATTTTCAATACTTGCTTGGAATGATTAACGATTCATTTATGTCAAGTCCAACAAGTATCGTTGTAAATGGAGGGAAAATGGGTTTCGCAATGGAACTAATTCTCACTCCCATAATCCATAAGATGATTGAGGAGAAAAATAAATAGTAATTAATTTTCGATTATTAACTCAAATCATTATTTTTTTTTACTTTGAGGAGTTTTTAATCTAGAGGATCTCAAATTTTTATATATCTTTCTTGATAAAAGTACCTTGTTTAGATTTAAATAGAAAAAAACAGGTAACGTTGTGTCATTAATCGACTGGTTTGCCGCAAGGCGTAAAGATCAATTTGTTGGGAAAGTTTCGCAAGATACTGATGACGGAGATGGTTTGTGGGTTAAATGTTCAGAATGTTCTCAAGTTGCCTATAGAAAAGACCTAATTTCAAATTTCAATGTTTGCAGTAATTGTGGACACCACAATAGGATTAATAGCGATGAAAGGATAAATATCATTGCTGACAAAAATTCATTCGAAGAGTTTGATAGTTCACTAAGTCCAACAGATCCTTTAGGTTTTAAAGATAGAAGGTCATATGCTGACCGAATTAAAGAAAGTCAAGCAGGTACAGGTTTAAGAGATGGAGTGGTAACAGGAATCTGTTCTGTAAATTCTATGCCTTTAGCATTAGCTGTTATGGATTTTAGATTTATGGGAGGATCCATGGGTTCAGTAGTTGGTGAAAAAATTACAAGAATAATTGAGAGAGCAACATTAGAAAATTTTCCAATTCTTATTATTTGCGCATCAGGAGGAGCAAGGATGCAAGAAGGTATGTTAAGTCTCATGCAAATGGCAAAAATATCTGGAGCACTAAAAAAACATAAAGAAAAAAATCTTCTTTATATGCCCTTATTAACTCATCCAACCACCGGGGGGGTTACAGCAAGCTTTGCAATGTTAGGTGATTTAATTTTGGCGGAACCTAAAGCTCTTATTGGATTTGCTGGAAGAAGGGTTATAGAACAAACATTAAGAGAAAAATTACCCGATAATTTTCAAACAGCTGAATATCTGCTTGAACATGGTTTTGTTGATGTAATTGTAAAAAGGAAAGATCTCAAGGATACTCTTACTAAAATTTTAAAAATTCATGGGGTGAAAGAACTTACAAAAGCAAATATATAAAATGAGAATAATTACAAATTTCTTATATTTTTCTTTAAGCCTTTTATTTTTTATTCTAAATTTTGCTCCATATTCTTATGGAATAGGAAATGTTGACTGGGTCCTCCTAAAAGAGAATAATGTAGGGAAAGAATGGCTTGATAAAGGAAGTATTAAGCCTCTTCCAAATGGTGAAATAAGTGTATTAACAAAGTTCTTTAAAAATCCAACTAATTCTGATGATGATGGAGAGTTATCACTTTATGTTATGAGAATTAATTGTGATGAAAAAAAGTTCAAAGATACTTCTATAAATGGAATTCCTCAATTCAATTCAAAATGGCAAACTTCTAATAATGATGAACTTATTGATGTTGTTATTGAAAATAGCTGTTCAGAGCTTATTAATGAATAAGAATGAATACCAAAAATAAAAAATTAAAAATAGCAATTGCTGGACTAGGGTTTGGTAAAAAAGTTCATTTAGAAGCATTAAATGAGTCTGAATACTTAACTCCTATAGCTATTTATCATTACGAGAAAAAGCAAAAATTAATATTAGAAAAAGAAACGGGTTTAGATTTTTTTCATAATTGGGAAGACTTAGTAAAATCTCCAGAAATTGATGGGGTTATTATTGCAACCCCTCCAGAATCAAGATTTAAATTAGCTAAAAAGGCCCTTGAGAATAATAAAAATTTGCTGCTTGAAAAACCCGTTTCAATAACGGCCTCTGAGATAGAAGAGCTTCAAAGAATATCTTTGATAAATAATTTAAGCGTATGTGTTGATTTTGAATATAGAGCAGTACCTCTTTTCCTTCAGACAAAAAAACTTATTGATGAAAATATCTTAGGAGATATATATTTAGTCAAATTAGATTGGTTAATGGGCAGTAGATCCGACCCCAAAAGATCCTGGAATTGGTATTCATTGGAAGAAAAAGGTGGAGGAGTTATTGGCGCCTTAGGTACTCATGCATTCGATATGTTGAATTGGTTTTTTGGAGAAGTAATAAATGTATCTGGTAAATTAGCAACATCAATAAAAAAAAGACCTCTACCTAATTCATCTGATTTAAATAATGTTACGAGCGAAGATGTATGTTTAGCCAATATAGAAATATCAAACTACAGCTCGAATCTTTTTCCATGTCAGGTATCTTTATCATCGATTTCTAAAAATGGTAGAGGTTTTAGTCTAGAAATATATGGAAGCGAAGGTTCACTTATTCTTAAAAGCGAAAACCAAAAAGATTATGTACATGGTTTTAATTTGAAATATTCAAACAACGAAAATAAAATACAAAATCTAACTGCAGATTCAAGTTTTAATTTTGAAAAAACATGGACTGATGGGAGAATAGCTCCAGTTTTGAGAATTCAAAATTTATGGGCAGAGAGTATAATTAACAAAACACCCGTAATCCCAGGCTTATGTGAGGGACTTGCTAGTCATAAAATTTGCGAAGCCATAAGAGAATCTTCGAAAAGTGGATTGAGTATCAAAATTTAAGGTTATACATTTATAAGTAGCAATTATCACCCGATAAAGTATTGGATTGATTTTATTTTTTTTTCATATTCTGGAAAAATCAATTGAATTGAATTATTAAAGAATGGCTTTAAATTATTACAAAAATGAGCTTAAAGAAAATGCTCAATTACTAGCTTCTAAAGGAAAAGGGATATTAGCGGTAGATGAATCCACTAAAACAGTAGGTAAAAGACTCGCTGGAATAGGCGTTGAGAATACTGAAGACAATAGGAAAGCATATAGAGGAATGCTTTTTACTACAGAAGGTCTTGGTAAATATATAAGTGGAGCGATTCTCTTCGAAGAAACTCTTTATCAGAATCACCAAGATGGTGAGTCAATGGTTAAGAAACTAAATGATTTAGGTATTATTCCAGGCATAAAGGTCGATAAAGGTCTAAATCCACTTCCAGGAGGAGGAAGTGTAGAAACTTTTTGCTCTGGCCTAGATGGGTTAGTTGAAAGAGCAGCAAAATATTACGAGCAAGGCGCAAGATTTGCAAAGTGGAGAGCAGTTCTGCAAATTACAAATGATGGTTGTCCTTCAAAACTATCAATTCAAGAGAATGCTTGGGGATTAGCAAGATATGCAAGATCAGTTCAAGAATCTGGGTTGGTACCAATTATTGAACCTGAAATCTTAATGGACGGCGACCATACTATTGAAAAAACTGCTGAAGTTCAAGAAGAGGTAATAAAGCAGGTTTATATTGCCTGTCAAGCAAATGGAGTTTTTCTAGAAGGCACTCTATTAAAACCTTCTATGACTGTTAATGGAGCAGATTGTCCAACAAAAGCTGATCCGATGAAAGTGGCTGAAATGACAATCAGAACTATGGAAAGATGCGTTCCTGCATCTGTTCCTGGAATAGTTTTCTTATCAGGAGGGTTAAGCGAAGAAGCTGCTTCTGTTTATTTAAATAATATGAACACTCTTTACAGGAAAGCTTTATGGAATGTTTCATTCTCCTATGGAAGAGCATTACAGCACTCATGCTTAAAGGCCTGGAAAGGAAGCGACGTTGAAGGAGGTCAAAAAGCATTAATAGCAAGAGCTCAAGCAAACTCTGAAGCTTCAAAAGGTGCCTATGTAGCAGGATCTCAACCTTCATCTGATGAGCAATTGTTTGTAGCAGGCTACACTTATTAACAAAAAACCTTAAAAATATACTCTGGGTCATAAAATTAGTTTCTCTAATTTAGTATTTTGTATATCTAATGACGTGACATTTGATACCTCTTTATACTAAACTCTCGGAAACATATGCTTTATATAGCATTTAACTTATTTTAATTATGGCCCTCGTTCCACTAAGACTACTTTTAGATCACGCTGCTGAGAATGGTTACGGTATTCCAGCTTTCAATGTTAATAATCTTGAACAAGTTCAAGCAATCATGGAAGCAGCATATGAAACTGATAGTCCTGTAATCCTCCAAGCTTCAAGAGGGGCAAGAAATTATGCAGGAGAAATTTTCCTACGTCATCTAATACTTGCTGCTACAGAAACATATCCTAATATTCCAGTTGTAATGCACCAAGACCATGGTAATGAGCCATCAACATGTTATTCAGCAGCAATAAATGGTTTCACATCAGTAATGATGGATGGTTCTCTAGAGGCAGATGCAAAAACACCCGCTAGTTACGAATATAATGTTGCAGTTACTAAAAAGGTAGTAGATTTTGCTCATTCAGTTGGAGTTAGTGTTGAAGGAGAACTAGGTTGTTTAGGTTCTTTAGAAACAGGGAAAGGAGAAGCAGAAGATGGTCATGGATTTGAAGGTGAACTTTCTACAGATATGCTTTTGACTGATCCTGAAGAAGCTGCAGATTTTGTTGCTAAAACAAAAGTCGATGCATTAGCTATTGCTATAGGTACAAGTCATGGTGCTTATAAATTTACAAGGAAACCAACAGGAGAAGTTCTTGCAATTAGCAGAATTGCTGAAATTCACAAAGCACTTCCAAATACCCATCTTGTAATGCATGGATCTAGTTCAGTTCCTCAGGAATGGTTAGATATTATTAACAAATATGGTGGAGAAATTCCTCAAACATACGGCGTTCCTGTTGAAGAAATTCAAGAGGGAATAAGAAATGGAGTCAGGAAAGTTAACATTGATACTGATAACAGACTTGCTTTCACTGCCGCGGTTAGAGAAGCAGCATTTGCTGATAAAGCAAACTTTGACCCAAGACATTTCAACAAGCCTGCTAGAAAATACATGAAGCAAGTTTGTCTTGATAGATACAAGCAGTTCTGGTGCGCAGGTCAAGCAAGTAAGATCAAACAAAACAGTACTAATTATTTTGCGGATCTTTACGCAAAAGGTGATTTAGATCCAAGAGTAAAAGCTACTGTTTAATTTCTTCTCAAATTAAATAAAAAAAGACCTCCACAATTGGGGGTCTTTTTTTTTATTTCAATATTAATGATTTTAATGTAAAGAGACCATCAGTTCCCCCAATTGTCTCTTCACATGCTCGTTCTGGATGAGGCATTAAACCTAGAACATTTCCTTTTTCATTAGTTATGCCTGCGATATCGAATGAGGATCCATTGGGATTATTTTTATATCTCAAAGCTATCAATTCATTATCAACAAGTTTTTTTAAAGTATCAGAATCACAATGATATCTTCCTTCCCCATGCGCTATTGGTAACTTAATAGTTTGTTTTTCATCTCCATTATTAAACCAACCTCCTTTTGAAGAGACGATATCAAGTTCAACATCATCACAGATGAAATTAAGGTTTTTATTTGCAGTAAGGGCACCTGGCAAAAAGCCTGATTCTGTCAAAATTTGAAACCCATTACAAATTCCTAAAACTCTTTTTCCGCTTTTTACAAACTCATCCAAGGCATTTATTAATGGGGAGAATCTAGCAATTGCGCCGCATCTTAAATAATCACCATAGCTAAATCCTCCAGGTAAAACTATTGCATCAACATTGCTTAAATCTGAAGACTCATGCCACAAGTATTTTGTTCTTATGCCTAAACAACCTTCCAGTGCCCATGAAACATCACGATCACAATTAGAACCAGGGAAGACAACGACTCCTACAGTAAAATTATCCATCTTATAATTTTTCTAATGAATACTCATAATCTTCAATAACAGTATTTGCGAATAACCTATCACACAATAAGTCAATTTTTTCTCGTACTTCGTTTTCACCATTACCTTCTATTTTTACTTCAATCATTTTTCCTATACGTAATGATTTTATTCCCTCCGCTCCAAGTTTTATAGAAGCAGATTTGGTAGCTTCCCCTGCTGGATCTAAAACTGAAGGTCTTAGTCTTACAAAAACTTTTACAGCAAATTGGTCCAATTAAAAAATAATTTCTACTAGAAGATTAGTTTAATTTCTAATAAAAAGAACTATTGATTAATAAACAAATATTTTTACCTCAAGGTTTTTTAATTTTCTAAATATTTATATAACCTTTACCAAAACAAACTAAACAAGTTCTTCTTGAATTTTCAGGGGTTTTAAAATTTCCTGCCCCACCGCATTTGGAGCATTTGATTTTATCAATTGATATTACATCGTCAGAGATTATTTGTTTTAAAGCAATTTTTGGATTTTCCATTTAGGACTATCTACTATAATAAGTATCTCGACAGCTAACTATAAAGTCAAATTGCTATTTTTGGCTCACTTAAAATCTTAAATTTCTCTTTAATTTTTTTATCCAATATTTTTATCGATTTTTCATCAAAAGAAATTATTACTAATTCAAGTCCAGCATTATAATTTGGTCTCCAACAATTGTCTGGAGCTTCTTCAAACCAAGTATTAATTTTTTTCCCAACTATTTGTATTTGTAAAGGCAATGATTTGTTTGGTATCCAAATACGCCCTTTTATTCGAAGAATGTTTAATTCATCCAAGATTTTTGACATCTCTTTTTCAAAGTCATTTTTTTCAAGGAAGTAATTTAATTTAATTGAATCTGATACAAGCTCAACATGATTATGGTCATGTTCTTCCGTTAAAAATTCTTTATAAGTCTCTTTTTTAAAATTAAAATCAAATAGATAATTTAAATCAATTTTGCCATTCTTAGATTTAAGGATCGGTGTTGATGAATTTAGACTTCCCTCAATTTTATTTTTTACAACATTAAACTGATTATCATTTAAGGTATCTGATCTAGAGACTAAAACGATATCAGAGACTTCAAGTTGTTCCTCAAAAAGTTCTTCAATAGTGGCGTTGTGATTAATTTTATCTGTATCACTATATTGTTTTGTTATTTTATTTAGATCATTAATTGGTGAACCACTTAGCATTGACTCTCCATTAACGATACCAACCACAACATCAAGGTAGATGGAAGACCTAATTTCAGGCCAGTTAAGTGCTTGAATTAAGGGAATCGGTAGTGCCAAGCCACTTGTTTCGATAATTATTGATTCAATAGGAGGATTAAATTCGAGAAGAGCTTTTATTGATGGAACAAAATCATCTTGAACAGTACAACATAAACACCCATTATTTAATTCGATTACACATTCTTCTTCAGTTTCATCGCACCTATTGCAACTTTTAATCAAATCTCCATCAATTCCAACATCACCAAATTCATTGATTATTAAACCAAATTTTTTATTACTCTCCTTTAACAAATATCTAAGAAAAGTTGTTTTACCTGAACCAAGGAAACCGGAAACAACTATTACAGGTATTTTTTTTTTCATTCTTAATAATTAACAACCTAGGCTATATTCTGTACTCTCTCCTGTAGAACTATTTGTGCCATTAGCAATCGCACATAATTGTTTTTGTTGTGTACGACTAAGAACAGCATCAGTAAAATCTGCACCATCTATTTTTGCTCCTTCAAAATTACTCTCCATTAATAAAGCATTTGTAAAATTTACATCTGAAAGATCTGCATCTGTAAAGTCTGTTGCATAAGCTAATGCATCTCTTAAATTGGCTCCAGTAAACTTTGAGTTTTGCAATTTACTATTATTGAACACCGCGCCTTCTAAATTACTATCACTGAAATTAAACCCATTCAAATCAAACTTAACGTATTCGTTACCGCTTAAATCTTGACCATGCATATCTGGCTCTAAATTAAGATCTTGTTGGTTTCTAATCTCAGGAGGTCTTTTAGCCCATGCAGAATTTACAGAATTAAAAAATAAAATTCCAACGAATAACAAAGTAATTAATGCTTTTTTTAAAGAGGGGAAAACAATTGATTTAATCATAATAAGACTGTATTTTAGAACTTAAGTATTTAAAGTTTGTAAGAGTATCTTAAAGGAAAATATATGGCAATGTCACTAAAGGTTATTGTTCCTCCTCATCCATTAATAAAACATTGGCTTTCAATATTACGAGAAAAAAATACTCCAAATATTTTGTACTCAACAGGATATGAGCAATTAGGGAAATGGCTTACATATGAAGCATTACGTAATTGGCTGCCATATAAAAAAGAAATAGTAAATACTGAAAATGGGGACACAGATGGATTTTTTATTAATAATAATTATCCAATAAAAGTGCTCGCAATGTTGCCCGAAGGGTTATCTCTATGGTTTGGATCTAAAGAAGTAATTCCTAATTCGACACTTTCATTGGGAGAACTACCTAAATGTATTGAATCAAATGAAGGAGTTATAATTTATTCTGAACAAATAAGAACAACATCAGCAACATTAGAAACTTTAATTAAATTAAAGAAATTAGGTGTTGATTCCAATAGGATTTTATTAATAACTGCTATTTGCTCAAATAAAGGGTTAAATGAAATTGCGAAATTATTCCCTAATCAGGTAATCTACACCTCTTGCATAGATGAGGAAGATGAAAGCACAAAATTATTGGTGCCGGGGATAGGGAATCCTTTATTGCGTTTGAGTACTATATTTCAAGATAAGAACTAATATAGAATATAGGAGTAAATATTTTCCCAATGTCTGAATACAGAGATTCGTCTTCAAATAATCTTTTATCATTAATAAGCGGTGCTTTTATTGGAGCAGCAGGTCTAGCTTGGTGGTTAATATCCGAAGCAGATAAAAGAAAGGAGGAAAAAAAACAAAAAGCTATGATGTATTCCTCTAGGATTCAAGACGGCTCTGAAGCCATTGATTCAAATGAAAATATAAATGAAGTTGAAGGAGAGAATCTGGAGAAGAAAGTTGAACAACTTAATTCTGCAATTGCTGATGTGAGGAAGCAACTTGAAGAGTTGGGGCAATAGAATAAAAAAGGTTCTCAAATAATATGAATAAACTCAGATCATCTGCAATAACCCAAGGTGTGCAAAGATCCCCAAACAGATCGATGTTAAGAGCTGTTGGATTTAATGATGAAGATTTTAATAAACCTATTATTGGAGTTGCAAATGGATACAGCACCATAACACCATGCAATATGGGTTTGAATAAGTTAGCTCTAAAAGCTGAAGCGTCAATAAAAAGATCAGGCGGGATGCCTCAGATGTTTGGGACGATAACAGTAAGTGATGGCATTTCTATGGGGACAGAGGGCATGAAATATTCCCTAGTTTCAAGAGAAGTTATTGCTGATTCAATCGAAACAGCATGCAATGCTCAGAGTATGGATGGAGTGCTTGCCATCGGTGGATGTGATAAAAATATGCCGGGTGCCATGATTGCGATTGCAAGAATGAATATTCCCTCTATTTTCATTTATGGAGGGACAATAAAGCCTGGGAAATTGCATGGAGAAGATCTTACTGTTGTTAGTGCATTTGAAGCTGTTGGACAATTAACATCAGGCAAAATTACTGAAGAAAGGCTAATCCAAGTTGAGAAAAATTGTATTCCTGGTGCTGGTAGCTGTGGAGGGATGTTTACAGCTAATACAATGTCTGCGGTTATTGAAGTATTAGGGTTAAGTCTTCCGCACAGTTCCACCATGGCTGCTGAAGATCTTGAAAAAGAACTAAGTGCAGATAAAAGTGCTGAGATATTAGTCTCTGCAATAGAAAAAGATATAAGACCTCTAGACCTAATGACTAAGAAAGCATTTGAAAATGCGATAACTGTAATTATGGCAATTGGTGGATCAACTAATGCGGTATTGCACATCTTAGCCATTGCAAATACTGCAGGAATAGATATTAATATTAATGATTTTGAGAGAATCAGACAAAAAGTACCCGTTATTTGTGACCTTAAACCGAGTGGTAAATATGTGACGGTGGATCTTCATAAGGCAGGTGGGATTCCACAAGTAATGAAAGTACTTTTAAATGCAGGATTAATTCATGGCGATTGCAAAAACATTGAAGGCAAAACCATCTCGGAATACTTACAGAATATTCCAGATAAGCCTCCAACAAATCAAAATGTCATAAGAAACATATATGACCCTCTTTATAAAAAAGGACATCTAGCAATATTAAAAGGTAACTTAGCAAGTGAAGGCTCTGTAGCCAAAATTAGCGGAGTAAAAAACCCTGTATTAACAGGTCCAGCAAAGATTTTTGAAAGTGAAGAGGATTGTTTAAAATCGATATTAAATAATGATATCAAAGCTGGTGATGTTGTTGTTATTAGAAATGAAGGTCCTGTTGGAGGTCCAGGCATGAGAGAGATGTTAGCTCCAACATCTGCGATTGTTGGTCAAGGGCTAGGAGAGAAGGTAGCTTTAATTACCGATGGCAGATTTAGCGGTGGGACCTATGGTCTTGTTGTGGGTCACATAGCTCCAGAAGCTGCTGTTGGAGGAAATATTGCTCTAATAAAACAAGGTGATTTAATTACAGTAGATGCCGTAAAACAACTAATTGAAGTTGATTTATCTGACGAAGAATTAGAAAAAAGAAAAAAAGATTGGGTTAAACCTATACAAAAATACAAAAGAGGTATCCTTTCAAAATATTCGAGAATCGTAAGCACATCAAGTTTAGGGGCTGTTACCGATTTATAAGTCAGCTCAAAGTTTATTTTCTTAATCAATAAAACTTTTTATCCTATTCGCTAAATTTTCCAATCTAGCGCTGTATTGTGGTGCGTCGCATTTTTTCCCATTATTGCTATCCATCCATAATGTTTTAACTCCACACCATAATATTGGTTCATCAGGGAAGTTAAGCTTAGAGATTACTAAAACCAACTCTTTATTTGATTTAAAAAGTTCTAATTCAAGATCATAAATTTCTAATCTTTTACCTTCTTTATCTCGACATAAGATATTAACTGTTAAATCAATATCTTCTTCTAATTCGTATTCACCATTTATTTTTACGACAGAATGAACAAAAGGTTTATTTGTTAGATCTGCTGACTTAGCGATTATACTCTCTATATTTCTAGGTGGATTTTCAAATAACACTTATTGATTTAATTAAAACTTTTATTGAACCCTGTTTAAACTCATTATTAAGTAATCCATCATCGCCGAACTTAGAGTGTAGTAGTTGCAATCTTTTAATTTTAGATGGCTTGAATTTAAATGGAAAACGCACTTTATTAGCTCTTACTGAAGGTTTAAGCTCACTAAAAGGAATTTGGACATTTGTTGTTCCGAATTTTTTTGTTGGGAATGATTTAATCCACCTGAGACCGCCTGGAATAAATTCGGTTAGACCAAGGAGATCACCTTCACAAGCGACAGCAAATTTAAAAGTTCTACCTTGTCCATCAATATTTAATTCAAAGGATGAATACTCAGACACATTTAAAGAAGGTTTGTATATAGAAGATCTACAACTAACAAATCCTCCTGCTTTCTCGACAATATTGCCCTTTAATATCAAACCAGAATTTGAACTTTCACAAAAAGCTGAACTTGATCCGCCCATAACAGTATCATTTAATGTTTTCCAACCATCAAACTCCCTTTTCTGGAATAAAAATTTTTTCTTACTCATTTAATAATTCAAATTATTTTTAGACTTTAACTAAATTTCTAATTCTTTTGCTGATTCTTGATCACAAAATATTGAAATTTGATTAATAGATTTTATTAATTTTGATGGTGTTCTATTAAGAGGTTCTTTTTCATCTAATAACCTCTCAAGAGCAATTCTTTTATTGGCTCCACTAACCAAAAATACTATCTTAGATGAGGCTGAAAGGACCTTTGGAGTTAATGAAATTCTTTTTAATCCTTTACCTTCATTAAAAATCACAAAATCATCTACATTATTATTTTTTTGAAAAGGGAATAGTGATGCTGTATGACCATCATCTCCAAGACCTAATAAAGTTAAATCAAAAGTGGGTGGGTTTGATCCGCATTTTTCAAATAACTTAGAAATAAATTTATTTTTTGTAGTTTCATCATCAACATTTAAGTTATTGAAAATTTCATAAAAAAAAGCTTTAGATCCAAAATTAGTTAACAATGAATTTTTCAACATTAACGTATTACTTAATTCTGAACATGGATCAACACATCTCTCATCTCCTAAAAAAATATCAACCATATCCCATCTAAGATCACTATTAGATAAGAGCTGATAGACAGCTTTAGGAGTTGAACCTCCACATACACAAAATTTGAACCTTTCCTTATTTTTCAAAGTACGAATAATTCGACTCTCAATAAACTCAAAAACCGCTGTTGATAGTTCTAACTTGTCTTTGTATATATTTATGGTGTATCCATTTTTGACCTTTTCAATCATTTCATCCATTCAGTATGAAAACTACCTTCCTTATCAATTCTTTCATATGTATGAGAGCCAAAACAGTCTCTCATTGCCTGAACAAGATTCTGAGGAAGTCTATTAGTTCTATAACTATTCAAATAATCTAAAGTACTGGATAGACATGGGACTGGGATACCAGCTTTTGTGGATAAAGAAACTACCTTAGATAAGTTATCTAATCTTGTCGCAATTTCATTATTGAACCAATCATCAAAAATTAAATTTTTTAGATTAGGGTCTTTTTTATAAGCATCTTGAATTTTACTTAATAATTTTGATCTAATTATGCAACCACCTTTCCATATTTGAGCAATTGACGGCATATTCAACGCATAGTTATATACTGCAGATGCTTCTCTTAAAATATCCATACCTTGGGCATAGCTAGCAATTGTGGCAAGGACTACAGCATCGAATAAAGGTTTCATTCCATCTGATATATTTCCCAAATCAAAATCCTCTATCTCTTTAGATGGAATAGTTTTTTCAATCTCACTACGTTGCTCTTTTAAAGAACTCATTACTCTTGCATTTAAAGATGCATAAATAGTTGGGACTGATACCCCTAGTTCTAAAGCACTTACAACAGTCCATAATCCAGTACCTTTCTGGCCAGCTTTATCTAATATTTTCTCCACGACATCATCTCCAGTTATCTCATCTTTTGTATTTAGACAAATCTCTGTTATCTCAACTAGGTAAGAAGCTAATTCATCAGATTTATTCCAAATACCAAATACCTCTGACATCTGCTGTCCATTCATACCTTTAACTCTCTTCATAAGGTCATAAGCTTCAGCAAGTATTTGTTCAATTCCATATTCAATTCCGTTATGAACAGTTTTTACGAAATGACCTGAGCCACCTGGTCCAACATATGCAACACATGGCCCGTCTTCAACTTTGGCAGCCATTTTTGTTAATAAGCTTTCGATTGCATCATATGAAGCCTTAGTACCGCCAGGCATCATACTTGGCCCTTCTAGTGCTCCTTTGGCACCACCAGAGACTCCCATTCCGATGTATCCAAAACTTTTACTTTCAAGGGTATTTACTCTTCTTTCTGTATCTTTAAATTGAGAGTTGCCGCCATCTATTAATAAATCTCCCTCCTCGAGATATTCAGAAATATTGTCTATGACAGCATCAGTTGCTGGTCCAGCTTTAACCATCATAAGAATTCTTCTAGGTCTCTCAAGCTTGTTTACAAATTCTTGAAGAGTTTCAGCACCTTCTATATTCTTCCCAAGGCCTCGACCCTGTAAGAATTCTTCAGTTTTTGAATAAGTTCTATTAAAAACAACACTAGAAAATCCATTTCTCTCTGCGTTAAGAACTAAATTTTCGCCCATAACACCAAGACCTACTAAACCAAAATGTGCCTTGGACATAAAAAAATAAAAAACTCAATAAATATAGTGTGCATGCAACTAAACAAAATTGCTCAAAAAAAATACTTATGTCAGCGAAAAATGATCGAAAAGATTTAAATTATAGTTCCGTTTGCAATAGTTGCATTTTTAACTACTACAACAATTCCATTTCTTATGTAGAAGCCTAATTCTGGCTTATCTGCTTCTTCAACTCGATCTTTATTAATGATCACAACATTATCTCCAATCCTTGTATTCTTATCAAGAATTGCTCTTTTTACAGTAGTTCCTTCACCTACTCCAAGAGGTGTTCCGCCTCCTTTTCTTAATTCAATCCTTTCTTCAGGTGATTCAAAGAAATCGGCACCCATAACAAGAGTGTCCTCAAGAACCGAATCACTTTCAATCCTGCTTCTAACTCCTAAAACACAATGCAAAATACTACATGACTTCAAGATTGTACCTTCACAAACTATTGAATCAGTAATTTGAGCATCTACTAATTTAGAAGGGGGAAGAAATCTTGGTCTTGTATAAATTGGAAATTTTTCATCATAAAAACTAAATGGAGGTTTTGGTTGCTCAGTCAAGGCAAGATTTGACTCAAAGAATGCCCCAATGGTGCCGATATCTTCCCAGTAATCATCGAATACATAACTTTTAAGAGTGTCGCCTCTATTTAGGGCTTCAGGAATTATATCCTTACCAAAATCCGTATAACTAGGAAATTTATTTAAAAGATCGAAAAGGGTATTTCTGCTAAAAACGTAAATACCCATGGAGGCTAGATAAGGTTTTTCTGTAGCTGACTCTTTACTTAATCCAAATTTTGAAGTATCTACGACCATTGCCTTCAACTTCTCTCCAGTGGGCTTTTCACTAAATTCTTTTATATTTCCTACATCGTCTGTTCTCATGAGGCCAAAACCCTCTGCTTGAGCTTCATCAACAGGCAATGCTGCAACAGTTAAATCAGCACCATTATCTCTATGATGTTGAACAAATAAACTGTAGTCCATTCTGTACAGTTGATCCCCTGACAATATTAAATATTCATCAACATCCCATTCTTGAAATAACCATTGGTATTTTCTTACAGCATCAGCAGTACCTTCAAACCATTTTGGACTATCAGGAGTTTGTTGCGCGGCTAAAACCTCCACAAATCCTTGGCCAAAGGGACCATTCAAATTATAAGTTCTTCCTATATGTCTATTTAGAGATGCGCTATTGAACTGGGTCAATACGTACATTTTTTCAATGCCTGAATTTATACAATTACTAATTGGGATATCTATTAAACGATACTTACCTGCCAACGGCACAGCAGGTTTAGCCCTCATTTTTGTTAAAGGGTAAAGTCTAGAACCTTTTCCTCCTCCGAGGATAATGGCCAACACACGCTTCATTAAATCTAATGGAGGTACATATACAATTACTTAACGTAACTGATTATGGGCATATTTAGAAATCCCAATGGTCAGTTTACGAAGGTATTTCGATAAATCACTAGAAAAACTTAATATAAATTGGGAAAATTAGTTGTTTTTGTCCTCTTCTACTAAAGAAAACAATTTTTCCACGATTTTCAAAGAAACTTGTCTTTCTTCTCTTGATTGAGGACTTCTTAACTTGGTAACAGGCGTGTGAAGTATTTTATTTATGATTCCTTTAGTCAGCGCTTCCACAACTTTTCTTTCTCGAGCCGAAAAATCTGGTCCCATCCTACTAAGTGCTTTTTGCAATTCCTCTTTTCTAATTAACTCCAAATCTGATCTAAGTTTATTAATTACTGGAACCGCCTCTAAACTTGCCCACCATTCTAGAAAAATGATCCTTTCTTCTTCTACTAGAGATTCTGCTTCCTTTGCTATTTTCTGTCTAAATTCTTGATTTCTTGAAACGACCTCTTGTAAGTCATCAACATCAAATGATTTTACAAATTCATGTTGTTTTAAGTCATTAGATATATTTCTCGGTACACCAATATCAAAAAATTTAAGTCTACTACTCAAATTTAATTTTTCAATTTTTGCGAGATCAATAATTGGCTCTTCAGAAGCAGTACTGGTAAAGACAATGGAAGATAGTGATATGTTTTCTTCTAATTCGTTTAACCCTCTACAAACAATCTCTAAATCAGGGAAGTCTTGAGCAAGATTTAATGCTCTATCAATATTTCTATTTAAAAGGGTAAGTTTGTGACAACCTTTTGATTTTAAATGAGTTATTAAGAGCCTACTCATTCGTCCGGCGCCAACAACGAGAACGTTCTCTGATTCCAAACTTACAAGAGTATCAAAACCCTTTTCTTGGCCAATTTTTAATTGGGCAAGCTCTACTGCTGCTGAACTAATTGATACGGCTCCAGTTCCTAAATTTGTTTCAGATCTTACTTTTTTACCTGTACTAACTGATTGAGTTAATAGTCTATTAAGAATTGGTCCAGTAGATTGATTCTCTTGACCTAATCTCATCATTTTTTTTACCTGCGAAAGGATTTGTCCTTCACCTAAAACGAGGCTATCGAGTCCTGCCGAGACTTTCATCAAATGCAAAACTGCTTCTTCCTGTCTAAAGCAAAAAAGATGTGGATTTAAATCTTCAAAAATAATTCCAGAATATTCTGATATAAATTCTTTTATAGATGAAATTCCAGTATTTTTATCCTTTACTAGTGCATATATTTCCAACCTATTACAAGTACTTAAGATCGATACCTCTAATACATCAGAGAAAGTTTTTAATGCTCTCAATGATTCTGTTATGGATTGATCAGGAATACTTAACTTCTCACGCACTTCAACAGGTGCCGTGCGATGACTCAGTCCGACGACAACTATATGCATAATATCAAAAATGAATTTTTAAAGGCTGATACTCTTAGCACCATCTTTTATGTGGACAGTATTTGTGAACCTTGCAGTACTGTCTAATGTACTAATAACAAGACTACTTGTTCTAACACAATCCCTTTCAAATTTAACTCCGTCAAATAGTAATCCATCAGTTATTCCACTTCCAGCAAAAACAACATTTTCTCCCGATGCCAATTCATTAGCTTCATAGATTTTATCTATATCAGTTATGCCCATTTCATTAAGACGTTTTATATTTCCTTCTTTTGTGTAATCAGCCCATTCAGAAGTTTGAGCGATTGCTGGATCATAAACTAGTTGTCCTTGAAAGTGTCCGCCTAGAGCTCTCATTGCAGCAGCTGATATAACACCCTCAGGAGCTGCACCTATACCCATCAAGCAATGTGTTCCAGTTCCTGCAAAACCACATGCAATCGCAGCTTGAACATCACCATCAGAAATCGGTTGTACTTTTGCACCACATCCTCGAATCTCTTTAATTAAATCTTTATGCCTAGTTCTGTCCATTACAACAACAGTAAGCTCATCAACAGAAAGACCTAAGCAATCACTTAGTATCTTCAAGTTTTCAGTAGCTGAATTTCTTATATCTACTTTACCTTTGGCCGCAGGAGGAGCTGCTAATTTGTTCATGTAAAAATCAGGAGCATTGAAAAGGCCGCCGGTATCAGAGGCAGCTAAAACCGCCATAGATCCTCTCTGATTATTCGCACAAAGATTAGTTCCTTCACAAGGATCTACTGCAAAGTCGACACCAGGGCCACTTCCACTCCCAACCTCTTCACCTATATAAAGCATAGGTGCTTCATCTCTTTCACCTTCTCCAATAACGATTTTCCCTTTCATTTCAATTTTGCCCATTCGCAATCTCATTGCTTCGACAGCTGCAGCATCAGCTTCATCTTTTTGACCAAGTCCTGTTAGTTTTGCTGAGGCAATTGCAGCTTGCTCGACAACTTCGAGAATTTCTTGAATTAAAGTTTGATTCACAATTAAATTTTGAGGATTTTCTAAAAGGTTTTGAGTATAATCTCATAAAAAATGCCATTTTTTATAAGAATTATTATGCTAGTAAGCTTTTTTTAACTCTTAACAGCTGTTACTTTATCAGGCCGTGACTTGAAATTAGGAATAAACAACTAAATATAGTATCTTTATTAAATATTTTAAAAATTAAATGACTGAGTCAAATCAAGTAAATTTAACTGGTGCTAATAGACCAATTCAAATAATTCCTTCAGTTTTACCAGCAGATTGGGCAAATATGGGGGCATGTGTGAAAGAACTCGAGGAATCTGGGGTAGATAGAATTCAATTTGATGTAATGGATGGAAATTTCGTACCAAATCTTACATTTGGTCCTGAAATGATTGCTGCATGTAGGAAATATTGCAATGTCCCTTTTGAAACTCAGTTAATGGTTAGCCAGTACAACTGTGAAACTATGCTTGAATCTTATGTAAACGCTACAAAAGGGGCAAATGGTGAACCAGGAGTAGTAATAGCTCATGCTGAAGCAAATATTCATTTGCATAGAGTTCTCGGAAGGATAAGAGATTTAGGAGGATCTCCTTCTGTTGCATTAAACCCTCATACTCCTTTTGAAATGATTAAAAACATTATGGATATGGTTGATCATGTTTTGGTTATGACAGTTAATCCAGGCTTTGGAGGACAAACTTATATACCTACAATGCTTAATAAAATCAGAGAAATAAGAAACTTTATTATCGAAAAAAACTTAAATATCGACATTGAAGTTGATGGGGGGATAAAAGCAAATTGGACTATTTCACAATGTGCCGATGCTGGTGCGAATTGTTTTATTGCAGGTAGTGGAATGTTTGCTTACCCAACATTAAAAGAAGGATGTGATGACTTGAGAAAAGTTGCACAAGAAGCACAAAAGGGGAATGTTCTTTCAGAACATTAATAAATTTTATGGATGATTAACAAATCATTCAAAGATCCAGCCATAACTATGCAACCCTATTCCTAAAAAATTAACTCCTAAATAACATACCAAAACAATTAAAAAGCCTGTAGATGCTAATAATGCTGGTTTGCGTCCTTGCCAACCCTTACTTATTCTCATATGCAGATAAGCAGCATAAAACAACCATGAGATAAATGCCCATGTTTCTTTTGGATCCCAACTCCACCATGTGCCCCATGCCTCATTAGCCCAAACTGCACCCGAAATTAAGCCGAGAGTCAAAAGAACAAAACCTACTAATATAGAGCGATAACTTAATGTATCTAATTCTTCTGAATGAGAGAATTCAATAGGTTCAACAAAATCATTAATAGGATAGCTATTTGAAAGTTTAAATCCTCCTATACCTGTAGAACTACTTCTGATTTGAAGAGGCTCATTTTTATTGATAAACAAAACGGAAATTGAAAGTAAAGAACCTATTATTAATGCTGCATAACTAAGCATTACGACGCTTACATGCATTACTAACCAACTAGACCTTAAAGCTGGAACTAAGTTGGATGATAATTTTAAATCCTCAGGTAAAACAAAACAGGCAAACGCCACAGTAAGTAACTCAATAGGTATAGCAATTGAGGGAATTATTGGAGCTTGGTATTCTCTTTCAACCAATAGTTGCCCTAATGTGATACCCCAAGTAAGGAAATAAAGAGATTCATACAAATTGCTTATAGGAAAGTGCCCAGAAATTGACCACCTAAAAAGTAATTGTAATGTTATTAATAAGTTCACTAAAATCGTAATAAGTCTTACTGCAGAGGAAGACTTTTTTTTAAAAACTGCACCCAAAGATATTGGTAAGTTAATTAATAAAAAATAAAAAACTAAAAGACCTAAAACTGAAACCGGTTCATATATTAAATTTTTAAAAAAATTATCTAGTATCATTTCTAGAAATTTCTCAAGTTTTAAAATTCGATGACAATCAAATAATAATTAAAATCATTCTTATATGAGTAAATCTTTAATAATAAAGTTTTAATTTATTTTTAAAAAAGCATTTCAAAGTTTGAAATTATCTCCTAGGTAATACTTCTTGACTATTGGATTATCAGCCAATTCACTTGATGAACCGTTAGCTAAAATTTTTCCTTCACTTAATACATATGATTTGTTTGTAATTAGTAGGGTTTCTCTCACATTGTGGTCTGTAATGAGAATCCCAACCCCATTGCTACTTAATTTAAGAATTAGTTTTTTTAGATCATTAACAGCTAGAGGATCGATCCCGGCAAAGGGTTCGTCTAACAACAAATATTTAGGCCCTTTTCTGCCTACAGTAAGAGCCCTAGCTATCTCACACCTCCTCCTCTCTCCTCCTGAAAGTTGATAACCATAATTATCTACAAAGTTATTTAAATTAAATTCATTAATTAATTGTTCTCTTCTATTTCTTATCGCCGCTCTACTATAAGATGAATTTTGTAAAGCCAAATCTATATTATCCTTAACAGTGAGGTCTCTAAATATACTCGCTTCCTGAGTTAAGTACCCTAAGCCAAGTCTTGATCTAATTGGTAGAGGAAGATTGGTTATATTTTTCCCATTCATCAAAATTTTACCTTTATCTGGTTTTATATTCCCAACTGCAAGATTAAAAGTTGTAGTTTTACCAGCACCATTAGGTCCCATCAAACCTACAACTTCCCCTGGATTAACAGTTATGGAAACATCATTAACGATTAGTCTTCCTTTAATTGAAAGGGATACATTATGAATCTTTAAGTTCATTTTCCTTATGATCGATTAGTTTTCTTGTTTTCTTGAAAAAAAAATGATATAGATAATAATAATTTAATTGAAGATAACGATATATTCATCAAAGAGGTTTCAAAAAAGGCTTATCTTTATCATTTACTAGCTCTCCATATTGTAATTTCCTCAATAAATCTTCCAAGCATAGGCAGAAGGATTCAAGATCAATCCCTAAATCAATCTTGGTTCTAGTTTTTATTCTGCCTAAACCCTCTCCAAGCAAAATAGTAGCTCCATTTAAATTACCTTTACTTAAGTGAAACTGAGAAACAGATACTTGTAAAATTCCTTGGATAACTTGTCTTTCGTCACCATCTAAGGAATTCCATATTTCTTCAAAAGCATCATGAGCCTCATACCATTCATGATTGTTAAAAAGATTTAAAGCTGTAAAAAGGGAATCTTGAAAATTTTTTGTACTTTCTTCGTTCATTAAACCAATTACTAATTTTTTTTCTTTTTATTTATTTTCCTCATTCTTATTGAATCCGGTGTTACCTCTAGCATTTCATCTGGACCAATATATTCGAGAGCTCTTTCAAGGGTAATATCGACAGGTGACTGCAAAGTATCAAGTTCTTCTGCCCCTGCAGACCTCATATTAGTCAACTGCTTAGTTTTACATATATTCAACTCAAGATCTTGAGGTCTATTATTCTCTCCAATTATCATTCCTTTGTAAACTTTAACTCCAGGTTTTATGAAATAGACTCCCCTATCTTCAGCATTCTTTAAAGCATAAAATGTTGCTACACCTTCCTCAAAAGCTATGAGGACGCCATTCCTTCTTGTTTCAAAGTCTCCTGTTTTAGGTTTATATTCATAAAACGAATGACTCATGATACCTTCACCTCTGGTTATCCTTACAAATTCCCCTCGAAATCCAATTAAGCCTCTTGATGGAACAAGAAATTCTAATTGAGTTCTACCATCTGAACTTGTCTGCATGTTTTTCATCTCTGCCTTTCTAGATCCAAGTTTTTCGATGCAAGAACCAACTGACACTTCAGGCACATCTAAAACCAAAGTCTCTATGGGCTCACATTGAACATCATCAATTTCTCTGAAAATTACTTGAGGTTGTGAGATTTGAAATTCAAAGCCCTCTCTTCTCATAGTTTCAATCAATATCCCTAGATGTAATTCTCCTCTTCCTGAAACTGAGAACCTGTCAGGAGAATCAGTTTCTTCTACTCTCAGAGCAACATTTGTTAAAAGTTCCCTCTCCAATCTATTTTTTAATTGTCTACTAGTAACAAATTTCCCCTCCTTACCCGCAAATGGTGAATCATTGACAACAAAAGTCATATTTAAGGTAGGTTCATCAACTTTAATTAATGGAAGAGGATGAGGAGAATCGGGGCATGCTATGGTCTCACCAATATTGACATCATCGAAACCAGAAACAGCAACAATATCGCCGGCAAATGCTTCATTTATATCAATTCTTTGTAATCCTTCAAATCCTAAAAGTTTACTAACCTTACCTTTAATAGTTTTTCCGTTTTCTTTAATTAAACTAGCCTGTTGGCCGTTTTTAATAGTTCCATTGTGGATCTTTCCAATTACAATTCTGCCTAAGAAATCAGAATAATCCAAAGTAGTTATTTGTAGCTGAAGAGGCTTATTTTCATCTCCTACTGGAGGTGGAACGTGTCTGATAATAGCTTCAAAAAGAGGCATCATATTGTCACTACTAGATTCCATCTCTTCTTTTGCAAAACCAGATAAGCCACTCCCAAAAAGATAAGGGAAATCACATTGATCATCATCAGCTCCTAATTCCAAAAACAAATCAAGGACCTTATCAATTGCTATTTCTGGTACTACTCTTGGTCTATCAATTTTATTTACAAAGACTATAGGCCTTAGTCCTTTTTCTAATGCTTTTTTTAAAACAAATCTTGTTTGAGGCATAGGTCCCTCATTTGCATCAACAATAAGTAGACAACCATCAACCATTCCTAAAACCCTTTCAACTTCTCCTCCAAAATCAGCATGACCAGGTGTATCTATAATATTAATCCTGGTGTCTTTATAGTTAACTGCAGTATTTTTTGAGAGAATTGTTATACCCCTTTCCCTTTCAAGATCATTTGAATCCATTACACATGTAGGGATAACTTCATTGTCTCTAAATATCCCTGATTGAGATAACAATGCATCTACAAGAGTTGTCTTCCCATGATCTACGTGAGCAATAATTGCAACATTTCTAATTTCTTTTATCGAAGATGACATTTATAAAATTTATATAAATAGTAGATTGACTTTATTAAGGCTAACTCAAAGTATGCTTATTATGAGAATTTTTCTTTTAAGATTTTGAAAAATATAATCTAATTGAATAATTAAATTAATCAATTAGTTTATGATTTTCTATTTGATCTTTCAAAAACTTTTAAAGCTTCAATCGAACCCTCATATCTCCAATGCCAAGGTTCATAATCTATAAATTTATTATCTTTCGTGAACGATAATTTAAAATGAAATTTAGCTGCATTCTTTATTAACCATTTAAAGGCTTCAGTGTTTTCGAATTCGGTCTCAAAGTCTGCTTCTCTCTTAGTTGCATCACCAATATCAATTGCAAAACCAGTACTATGTTCAGAATATCCAGGTGGGGCTGAAACTCTAGCCCTTTCTGCAGCTTCCTGATTTCTAAATGATTTAAGAGAATAGAAGATTTCATTTTGCAAATTTATTGATCTATAACCACTCAAGAAAACTAAGTATACCCCATTCTTTTTTGCTTCATCCCTCATCTCTAACAAGGAATCACGCATATCAATGTGAACTCGAATACTGGGCTCAATTAAAACTAGTTTCTCTTTAGGAATTTCCGAGTAAGGTAAATGGCCCAAAATTCTATGGTCGCGATTTATCTGAGTCTGAAAATTGATATTGCCAAGTGATCCTATTTCTATATTTCTTATTAATCGCAATGCAAAGAAAGAAAAAAGGAGGAAAAGAAATGGAGAAAATATTAATAATTTTTTTAATATTGAGTTGGATTTATTTACGTAGATTCTTTTGGCTTGAGGTATTTCAAATTGATTTAAATCTTCGTTTTGTTCCAATATAAATAAGTGAACTTGGAAAACATATTTCGATATTAACTATTATTTTAAGAAATGCACTTTTATAAGCAAAAAAGATGTAGCTTTTATATACAGTATAATTTTTTTTTCATATGTTGAGGGTAGCTGTTATTGGTGGAGGTCCAAGTGGTTCATGTGCTGCAGAAATACTTGCTAAAGCTGGAATAAAAACTTGGCTCTTCGAGAGAAAATTAGATAATGCAAAGCCATGTGGAGGAGCAATTCCACTTTGCATGGTCGAGGAATTTGATTTACCTGAGTCAATTATTGATAGAAAAGTAAGGCATATGAGAATGATATCTCCATCAAATAGAGAGGTAGATATAAGCTTAGATAGAGTTTATGGAAAAAGTGATAATGAATTTATTGGGATGTGTAGGAGAGAAGTTATGGATGCCTTTATGCGCAACAGAGCATCCGACCTTGGTGCTACATTAATTAATGGACTAGTTACTTCTATTGATACTGGCGATAATAATCAAGGGCCATATAAGCTTTCCTACTCAGATTTTACGAATGGAGATAAAAAAGGGGAACTCAAAGAGCTTACTGTTGACCTTTTGATCGGAGCTGATGGAGCCAATAGCAGAGTTGCAAAAGCAATGGATGCAGGAGATTATAAAGTTGCTATAGCATTTCAGGAAAGAATTAAATTGCCTAAAGAAGAAATGAGTTACTACGAAGATCTTGCTGAAATGTATGTTGGAACTGATGTTTCTCCTGATTTTTATGGGTGGGTATTTCCTAAATATGATCATGTTGCTGTAGGCACTGGAACCATGCAAAAGAATCAATCCTTAATTAAAGGACTTCAAGAGGGTGTAAGAAATAGGGCAAAGAAAAGACTTGTCAATGGAGAAGTAATAAAGGTAGAAGCTCACCCTATTCCTGAGCATCCAAGGCCAAGAAGAGTAGTTGGGAGGATGGCATTGGTTGGTGATGCAGCTGGTTATGTTACAAAAAGTTCTGGAGAGGGTATTTATTTTGCTGCAAAAAGCGGAAGAATGTGTGCTGAAGAAATTGTTGAAGCATCAAAAAACGGTCAAGTAATTCCATCAGAAAAAGATTTAAAAAATTATCTCAAAAAATGGGATAAAAAATATGGCACAACTTATAAGGTGCTAGAAATCCTTCAAAATATTTTCTACAGAAATGACTCTGCAAGAGAAGCCTTTGTTGAGATGTGTGATGACATGGATGTACAAAGACTTACTTTTGATAGTTACTTGTACAAAAAAGTTGTCTCCATGAAACCATTACAACAACTTAAAATTACAATGCTTACACTTGGTTCTATTTTAAGAGGGAAAGCCCTAGCACCTCTAAAATATAAACCCGTTGATAGTGCTGTAAGGGAAAATAAAGAAGTAGAAAAAATGCTAGAAAATTATTCAATAAAGGGAGGCATTAAAATTAAGAGTTCAAAAGTGTAAAGTCGGCTATTTTTAGAGAATAATTTCTAATTAAGCTCAACAAATTGAGTCTATTATTTCTTATTTTTAAATCCTCTGACATTATTAGGACTCCATTTTCATTATCAAATAAATCCTCGATAGTGTTTACATTAATCTCAAACAAATTTAGAAGTTCCAAATAATTGCAATAACCCTCCGAAAAAAGTTTTTCTAATTCTCGAATAAATTCAAAAACTTTCAATTCACAATCTTTTTCAAAAAGTTTTGTGTTTACATAATCTCTTGTTGAGAGAACATCTCTTGAAAGATCACTATTATTAGCTAATTTGCTTACCCTAGTAATTACCTTCTTGATTTTAACAAAATTATCCTTTTCGTTAAAATTCATGATAGATTTAATCCTATTTTTAAGATCAACAATATTCAATACTCTTTTTTGAGATAATTCATCAGAAGAGCAAACAGCCTTTATTAATTCTTTACTTAGTGATATTTCTTCTAGATGACTAACAATTCTTTGAACTAAAAATTCATTTAAATCATTAAATACTGTTTCTCTTGAGAAGTTTAAATTCGGAAATGCGATTTTCCAACAATTAATAAGTTCGTTAAATAGTTTATCCAAAGGCAAATCAAGTTCATAATCCCAAATTATTTTAATCACTCCATTCAAATTTCTTCTTAAAGCATAAGGATCAGATGACCCACTGGGACGTTTACCAGAAATAAATATACTTATTAAAGTTTCGACCTTATCTGCTATGGAAACTATTGCACCATATTTTGTGGAAGGCAAAGCATCTTTATAAAAAGAAGGTAAATAATGTTCAGCAACAGCCAAGCAAACATCCTCACTAAATCCCTCATGTTTAAGATATTTACCACCCATAATGCCTTGCAGCTCAGGGAATTCGAAAACAATTTCGCTACATAAGTCGTTTTTACAGTATTTGGCTGCTTCTATTATTGTTTTTTCTTCTAAAGATTTATCATTTAAAAATTTAAGAATTTTTTTAGTAATCTCCTCAATTCTTTCTACCCTCTGAAATATATTTCCAAGTCCTTTTAAATAGGAAACAGATTTAAGCTTTTTATTTCTTACGATTGAAGCAACTTTTTTATCACTTTCTACAAAAAACTTTGCATCTGAAAACCTTGCCCTCAAAACTTTCTCATTACCTTTGGCAATATTATTATTTGATTCTTCGAGACCATTTGAAATAACGCAGAAAGTTGTACTAATATTTTTTTCAGAACTTAATTCTAGTTTAGAAAAACTTTTGTTTTTCAATAAAAGAGGAACGTATCTCTGATGACTTTTCATAACTGTAGAGAGAACTTCAACCGGAAGATCAAGAAATTCATCACTAAATTTGCCAATAATTAATTCTGGCCATTCAACTAAATCAGTTAGTTCATTTAATAATTCTTCTGAAAGGTCAGGTTTCAGATTTAAAGATTTAGATGCCTGATTTATTAAACTTTCAATTTTTTCTTTTCTTTCTTTTCGAATAGCTATTACTCTATTTTGTTTCAACAATTCAAAAAAATCATCAGGATTCTGAACTTCTAAAACTTCATTGATTAGCCTATGACTTTTTGTTTTATTACTTATTTTGATCTTTGGATCACATTCATCAAATTCAAAATCAAGAATTTCATCATTATATATAGAGGCAATCCACCTAATAGGTCTTGAAAATTTTATGTTCCCAGTCCCCCATTTCATAAATCGAGGGCCTTGAAGACTCTTAACTAATTTTGGGATAATCGAAGACAAAGAAATTTTTGTTGAT
The DNA here is from genome assembly GCF_902536725.1 of uncultured Prochlorococcus sp. GTDB lineage: Bacteria > Cyanobacteriota > Cyanobacteriia > PCC-6307 > Cyanobiaceae > Prochlorococcus_A. The sequence continues at coordinate 94,391 of NZ_CACAYO010000001.1, read as the reverse complement.
AGTCCTTTCTCAACTTTTTTTCCAAAAACAAACTCACCCTTTTCTGTATTTTTTATTTCTAGTTCACCTACATCTATATCTAAGCTATTAGCAAATCCTAAAGCAGCATTAGTAGGACGTCCATTTAAATAAGCTGAATTTGCTTTAGGCCCTTTTCTTTCTATTATCTTATCTTGTGCATTATCAACTAAACCTTCGAGAAGTAGAACTATCCTCCTTGGTGTGGAGGTAACAACTATATGTTCGAATTTGATTAACTTTTTATCTAATTCAAATTCTATTAGAGATTTAAATTGTTCTAGAACAGAATAAGAGAATTTTGCGGGCAACTCTTCTGTACCTATCTCAAGTAAATATTTAGACAAGAAAAAAATATGACTTCACTTACTATAATTTACTACCAGTTAAATAAGCTTTTCGCTAATGTATAAAAAGAGATATGTTTTGGTCCTTTGATCAAGGTTGAGAAAGTAAAAAAGAAAAAAGATTCTTTAAAGGAAGAGACAGTTTGCTTGGCAAATGGATTAGAGGTTTCTAAATTTGAAAATTTTAAAAAAAGTAGCCAATTTCTTAAAGAACCACTTGCCACAGAATTAGTCAATGAAAGTGATCATTTTACTAATGATGCAGTTCAGTTATTAAAATTTCATGGTAGTTATCAACAAGATAATAGGGAAAATAGAAGGCCGGGCAAAAGTAAAGATTGGCAAATGATGCTTAGGTTAAGAAATCCAGGCGGTGAAGTCCCTGGGAAATTATTTTTAGCACTAGATGAATTATCTGACAAACTAGGAAATGGAACTCTTAGGGCCACTACAAGACAAGCCTTTCAAATGCATGGAATCAGAAAGGAGAACCTAAAGGAAGTAATCCAAACAATAGTAAATTCAATGGGGTCCACATTAGCTGCATGTGGAGACATAAATAGAAACGTTATGGCCCCTGCGGCTCCATTTGATTCGCCAGACTATATTGTTGCGAGAGCATTGGCAAAAAAAGTTGCAGATCTTCTCACCCCAATGGCAGGCCAAGGCACTTTTTTAGAGCTTTGGGCTGATGGAGATTTAGAGTACACCATAAAGCCTGACAAAGATATTGAAGCTATTAGGAAGCTCCAATTCAAAGATAATGTTTTTAGTGGGATAAAAGATGAGCCACTTTATGGATCAACTTATTTACCGAGAAAATTCAAATGTGCCGTAACAGTTCCTGGGGACAATTCTGTTGATCTTCTTACCAATGACATAGGAATAGTTGCCTTTACTTCTAAAGATGGAAACTTAGAAGGGTGCAACTTTTATATTGGAGGTGGTATGGGTCGCACACATAATAATGAGGAGACCTTTGCCAGAATTGCAGATCCACTTGGATATGTTGAAGAACCTGATGTTTATGAATTAATACAAAGCATTGTGGCTATTCAAAGAGATTATGGTGATAGGAAATCAAGAAAAAATTCGAGAATGAAATATCTTCTTCATAGAAAAGGTATTAAATGGTTCAAAAAAATTCTTTCTGATAAGTATTTCAAAAAAGAAATTAAAAAAATTAGAAAAGAACCTGATAAAGTTCTTATTGATTACCTAGGTTGGCATAAACAAAATAAAACCTCCCATTTCGTAGGTTTACCATTATTATCAGGGAGATTATCTGGAGAGAAGAAGAATATCATCACAAGTATTGTAAAAAAATATAATTTAGATTTAAGACTCACACCTAATCAAGATATTTTACTTTGTAATATCGCTAATAAAAACAAAGGTGAAATTGAAAAATCTCTATCAAAAATTGGATACGAAAATTTAGAAAATATCAATGAAATGCAAAGACACGCTTTAGCTTGCCCTGCTTTACCACTTTGTGGTCTTGCAATGACTGAAGCTGAGAGAATATTACCTGATGTACTAAAAAGGATTGAAAATTTACTATTAGATCTAAAAATACAAAAGACAATTTTATTCAGAATGACAGGATGTCCGAATGGATGTACAAGGCCCTATATGGCCGAATTAGCACTTGTTGGGAGTGGGCAAAACAAATACCAATTATGGTTGGGGGGAAGTAAAAATCTACAAAGGCTTGCTAAACCATTTTTACAAAGAATGGAACTTAACGATTTAGAAAAAACTCTTCAACCATTATTTGATAATTGGAGGAGCAATCTGGATTTAGATTTCGGAGATTTTATAAATACTCAAGATGAAAATTATATTTTGAATTTACTAAATGAAAACCAATAGATTTTAAATTTTTCCATAAAGGGCATTTGCTTTATGATTTTTCCAAGCCCATAATTGATCACCATAACTAAAATGCCACCATTCATTAGGATGTTGAGCAAATCCGAATTTAGTCATAATTTCTCTTAATAAATTTCTCCTACTATTCCAAATAATTGCCTCTTCATTATTTATGTTTTCATAAAAATAGGGATTTGAGGTCTCATCCATTTGATCAACCATGCTTCCCATTTCAACAAGATTTCCGTCTGTATCTGATAAACAAACATCCAATGCACCCCCAGTTGAATGAGGGGGCGGACATCTAGTGTCATAAGAAGGATATGCCCAAAATTTTTCAACTTTTTTTAAAATGGATGGATAAGATTTTATATCTTCAAATGAAATATCAATATCGAATTTTTCACACTCTAATAAAATTGCTCTTTTAAACATAAATTCCTGGACTTCTAGAGGTCGCCAACTGTCATAAATTAAAAGATTAAAACTACTCTTTGATATCAAATAATCATGTACTTTTACTAATCTATTTACAACCTCCTCCCTTAATTTCCAAATAGAAGTTTTATCTTTGTATGGTGCTCCTAAATGTGAGTAAGGGTGGGGATCTAGAAACTTTAGGCAAGTAGGTATAGCTATTAATTTTTCTCCATTATCTTTAATTGGTATTTTATTCCAAATTTTCAATTGAAATTTGCAATTGATTTATAGTGGCATATATATCAAAAATAACAATGATAATTTCAATTTAAGAAATCATGAATGAATTTATTATCAGAATTATCAATAAGTATATTCCTTAAAAGAATATTTTCTTTTAAATCAGGATCATCTCTAACAATTTTAATAGCCTCTTCACGAGCCTTATCAATAAGAAATTTATTGTTAGGTAAATTGTCCAGTACAAAATCAGGCAATCCGGATTGTCTATATCCTAAAATCTGGCCTGGTCCTCTAAGCTCCAAGTCTTTTTCTGCAATATAAAAGCCATCGTTAGATTTTTGCAAAACACAAAGTCGTTTATTTTCTAATCCATTTTTATTGGGGGTTACCAAATAACAAAAAGATTTTGTTGATCCTCTTCCAACTCTCCCCCTTAATTGATGTAGCTGGGACAATCCAAATCTGTCCGAATTATAAATAATCATAATTGTGGCGTTAGGCACATCAATGCCAACCTCAATAACGGTGGTTGAAACCAATATATTTATTTCATTCTTTAAAAAAGAATTAATTACTTCATTCTTATCCTGTGAACTTAATTTGCCATGTAATAATCCAACTTTTTTGTTATGAAAGACCTCTTCTGATAAATGTTTGAATGTTTTCTTTGCGGAGCTTAAATTCATTTTTTCTGAATCTTCTATAAGTGGCAAAATCACATAAGCTTGCTTTCCCTTATTGATCTCATCTTCAACAATCTTGAACAAGTTAGTTAAATCATCTTCTGAAATTATTTTTGTTGTTATTGGAACTCTCCCAGGAGGGAGTTCTGTAATTTGACTCACATCTAAATCGCCATAAATAGAAAGCGCAAGTGTTCTTGGAATAGGTGTTGCTGTCATTGATAACAAGTTAGTATTTTCCCCTTTATTTAGTAATCTATTTCTTTGAGTAACTCCAAATCTATGCTGTTCATCAATTACAACCATCCCTAATGCATTAAAGATGACTTTATCCTCAAATAATGCATGAGTACCCACGAGGATATCAACTAATCCATTGTTCAAATTAGATAAAATTTCTTTTCTCTTTTTTTGAGGAGTATTCCCAGTAAGTAGCTCAACAGAAACTAAAAGGGGGTTCAAATATTTTAATAAATTTTTATAATGCTGTTCTGCCAATACCTCAGTTGGGACCATAAATGCTCCTTGCAAGTTTTTTTCAATGACAAGTAAAAGAGAGGCTATTGCAATTATGGTTTTACCGCTTCCTACATCTCCCTGAAGCAATCTAGACATTGGTACGGGACTAGATAAATCTTTCTTAATTTCATTTAAAACATTTTCTTGAGATTTTGTTAATTCAAAAGGAAAAGTATTTAAAAATTCTTTTAATAAAGATTTCTTTTGAGGTAATTGTTGGAAAGTTGCATTTTTATTCGTCTTTCTTTTTCTAAGTAGGAACTTTATTTGAAGTAAGAATAACTCATCAAAAACCAAACGTTTTTTTGACTCAATAAGTGCCTGTTGAGTTGGTGGAAAATGAATATTAATCAACGACTCTCCTTTTGATAATAAAGATAATGAATCAAGTTGCTTCTTATTTAAAATTTCTGGATATTGCTTTGCATAAATTAGTACCTTTTTCATAAGTTTTATAAAACTCATATTTGATAATGCTTCACCTAATGAATACAAGGGTAATATTTTGCCTGAAAAGTTGAAATTATCATTGTTATCCTTAAGAATTTCAATCTGCGGATCTACAAAAGTTCTGCCATACTCTGTCAATTTAACCTTACCGGAAATTGCTAATTTGGTTCCAGGAGTATACAAAGATTTTTGAGATGTGAAGAAGGAATAAGATCTAAATCTTCTTCCTAAAAAAAATTTTGTAACCTTTATTGAAGACGTCTCATCAAAAACGAGAATATTCATTATTGATAAATTACTATTTTTTTTACTCTTATGAATATAAAATCTTTTGACGTTTGCGATGCAAGTGTATAAATTATCTGGTTTTAAATTTATTATCTTGACTCTATTCGTATAGTCTAGATATGTTCGCGGGAAATAATTAATTAGATCTTTTATATGAAATATCCCTAATTCATTAAGCTTATTTTTATAAACTTTCCCTACATTTTTTATTAATGAAATATCTGAATCAAAAGACAAACTTGCATCAGCTTTATTCAGAAAAATATTATAAGAAATATTATCAGAACTATCTATTTCTATAGTTTTCCCTAGTTTATAAAGATTTTTTCTTGTATCTATAATTAACCTTTTTCTTTGATTTTCATCTAATTTATTGTATTCATTATATTTTTTGGAAAGTTTATAAAATATTCTTAAATATTCATCTGAGAGATTTAGATTATCTATTTTTTTTAAAGATTCATGCAAATAATCATTAAAATATTTTTCTCTTCCTAAAGTATTAATAAATTTGTTTTCAGTTTCAATAGTAAGAGATTTTTGAAGAGGTCTTATCCAATCTTTAATTAATTTATTATTATTCCCGCTAATAGTCACATTTGAAAAAAGAATTATTTTTTCAACGTATCTTATTAAAAGTTATTTCTTTTTGCCTCCAATATGTCTCTTTTTTAATCAAACGCTGAAATTGATTTTTTAACTCATTTATTTTTTGCCTTTGAATAGAAAGATTTAAATTTTTAAACTCTAACTCAACAGTAGATATATTTAAGAAAATAATGCTTGGAAAATTATTGCCGACTAATGATGACCGATTTAAGTTTAATTCGATATTAATAACAAAAGGATATGGATGTTTTATCATAAAATTTTTACCTACTAAGTAATCAAAGGAATCTTTAGATATCATCTTTTTTATTAGATTTGCCTCGAATAATTCTTTATTAATAATATATGAAAGATTCAATAGTAAATTTTCCAATGACTTGTCTATTAAATCAAAATTATTAAGAATCTGATTTTTTGGTAAATTATCTATTTGATTGATATTTTCTTTTTCTTGATATCTTGGTTTTTCAACTTTTTCTCCTCCTATTAATTCAAGTAAGGATGAAATAAATTGTTTTTCAACTCCTAAATTTTCAAAAATATTGTCTTTAGATAAATAATTATTATGGTGGTTATTATCTAAATCAAGTGACACGAATCTCTCAAAATTATGAGCTTGATAATATTCAGAAGTATTTGAAAAGTCTTCAGAAATCTCTAACTGAGAGGGTTCTTTTAATTGAAAACCATCTTCATATTGAAATTTTTCTTTTTGATCATCCTTTATTTTTGTGGAAGTATCCAAAATAGTTAGATTAATTTCCTTATTTGTATTTTTTTCAATATCATTTATCTTTAATTGTTCTACTGTTAAAAAGGGCAAATTTGTTAATATTAATTCACTTATTTTTTTTTCAAAAAGACTATAGAATTCATTTTCATTTAAGAAATTATCATTAATTGTTGGATAACTATATATTTGATTAATGCCTTTTACTACAGAGTTGCAAAGTAAATCTCTTACTAAATTAAGATAAAGTTCATACTCCCTAAAGATTTTTCTAGTTAATATTCTTTTTTGTATTTCTGCTCTTTCTAATTGAGACTTAATTTTATCTAAATCTATGTAATTATTGAAATTATTCAAATCATTAAAGTGACTAGTTTGTTTGCATTGATGCGACCTCTTCAGCAAAGTCCATCTGATTTTTTTCGATACCTTCTCCCAATGTATATCTTGTAAAGCGTCTTACTTTGATATTTTCCCCAATTTTTGCAGCTGCTTGTTTAACAAGATCCTCAACTGTAAGAGAACTATCTTTAATGTAGGGTTGTGAAAGCAAAACAAGCTCATTAAGTCTTTTTGATATTCTCCCTTCAACTATTTTTTCTTTAATTTGTTCTGGTTTTCCAGATAAATCATCCCTACCCATTTCAATCTGCTTTTCTTTTTCCACAACATCTTTTGGTATTTCATCAATTGATACATACTCAACATTTGGGCATGCTGCTACTTGCATTGAGACATCCTTCAACAGAGATTGGAATATATCACCTCTAGCAACGAAATCAGTTTCACAATTTAACTCTAGTAAAACTCCGACTCTTGATCCAGTATGAATATAACTACCAATTGACCCTTCGGCCGCTACTCTTCCTGATTTCTTTTCGGCACTAGCTATTCCTTTCTTTCTTAACCATTCCAAAGCTTTATCTAGATTCCCTTCAGTTTCGTTAAGTGCTTTTTTGCAGTCCATCATTCCTGCGCCAGTTTTGTCTCTAAGATCTTTTACAAGTTTTGCTGTAATGTTTCCCATTTGAAGTAATTAAAAATAGTGAATAGTAAGTTTTAAATTAGAATTTAATTTTTCCTTTCGGCATTAGAGCCCTTTCTGCCCTCATTTATGGCATCTGCAAGTCTTCCTAAAATAAGTTGCACAGATCTAACGGCATCATCGTTACAAGGAATTGGAACTTCACACAAATCTGGATCGCAATTTGTATCCAACATTGATACAAGTGAGATATCTAATTTTCTAGCTTCTAATACTGCATTAGATTCTCTTCTCTGATCAACCAATACAACTACATCTGGTAATCTTCTCATACCCTTAAGTCCACCTAAGTATTTTTGTAATCTTTCAAGTTCTCTTCTTAATACTGCAGCTTCTTTTTTAGGCCTCATTGCTATTGAACCACTACTTTCCATTCTTTCTAGATCCTTTAATCTTTCAATCCTAGCTTTCATTGTTGTCCAATTAGTCAACATCCCTCCAAGCCATCTTTGATTTACATATGCAGCTCCACAGCGTGTAGCTTCCTGAGCTACTACATCTGATGCTTGTTTTTTTGTGCCGACAAATAGGAAGCGTTTACCACTTTTTGCAGCGTTTCGCGTCCATTTATATGCATTGTTCATACACAATGCTGTTTTGACGAGATCAATAATATGAACTCCATTTCTCGCGCAATATATATACTTAGACATCTTGGGATTCCAACGTCTAGTTTGATGCCCAAAATGAGCACCAGCTTCCATCATTTCTGATAGTGATACAACAGCCATAATTAAAAAAAGGGTTTCGGGTTAGCCTCCATCTGACGGGGAATTAATATTAATAATTCACCCGAAACTGTCAGATGTGTGAAATTTACTTGGAATATTTTAGCAAGTGATGTGTATTTCTAAAAGTTTTTTATCTTGATTTGGTTAACTCTTTAATGTACATCATATTTAGAGGGATCCTAAGTATCTCAAGTGCAAGTCTATTTCTTCTTATATTTACTAGGAATTTTAATAAAGGAAGGATTCTATTAACACTAATTAGTCCTCCCAAGCAAAGAGTTTGCCAGAGTAAATTATGGAGAGGAGTAAATTGAATCATAAATCTAACCCTTAAATTTGGGTGTTTCTTGTAAAACACTAAAGCCATTTTTGCTCTCTCTTTTTCTTGAGCTATTAATGAATCTATTTGTTCGCAATTAAATGGCGGATGCCAATGAAAACCTACCGCATTTGGGCATTTAATTAATTTAGTCCCAATTTTTTTTAATCTTTCTCCAAGTTCTAAATCCTCCCAACCGTAGAGACTAAAAGAAGTATCAAATAATCCCACACTTAAGATCAATTCTTTTGATATCGCTACATTCCCAGTAGCAAAGTATGCAAAAGAAGTGTCCATTATTTTATATTTTTCACTCTGAGGATTTAGAAAATTAGATGTATTGACTACCGAGCCATAGGTAAAACATTTTTTATCATTTTTTCTCCAATAGGCAAGTAATTTTTCTACGTGGCAATTTATAAAATTGTCTAAAACAATAAGATCACTATCAATGAATATAATAATTTCATATTTTGATTTAATTACTCCCAGATTTCTTCCAAGTGCAGGCCCACCATGTTCTTGCTGAAATAGAACAACGTGTGGGAGATTAGCTTTGTTTTTTTTTATCCATGAGGTTGTCCCATCTGTTGATCCATCATCAACTACTATTACTTCATAATTACTGATATTTGTATTTAATTTTTGATTCTCAAGCGCAAAAAGACATTTCTCTAATATAGGTAATCTATTGTAAGTCGGTATAACAATACTTACATTCATGATTATGTCTTAAATATGCATGATCTATTAAACTCCAAAAGATAGAAATAAAAGATATTCCCTAATCAGCTGCACCGCCATTATTTGCTGTGCCTGTAACGTTTCCACCATCAGGTCTTCCATCAGTTCTTAATTTCCTTTTTTTGAATTTTCTAGCATAGGCTCTATTACGTTCCTGCTTTTCTTTTTTTAGATTCCTTCTCTTAGACATAAAATTTTTAACTATTTAATTATATTAGCTCACTATGAGCACTATATATTTTACCATCTTCCATATTTAATATCCTATCAGCCATATCAGAAATTCTTGGATCATGCGTCACCATAAGTACAGAACAATTTTGCTCTTTTGCTAGTTTCCTTAAAAGGGTTACTATTTCTCTTCCTGTGACACTATCTAAAGCAGAAGTAGGCTCATCAGCTAACAAAAGTTTTGGATTAGCAGATAAAGCTCGAGCAATCGCTACTCTCTGTTTCTGACCACCAGATAAGTCATTTGGCAACTTTTTATGATGTTCTTCTAATCCAACTGCTGACAACCAATTCCTTGCTATTTCACGTCTTTGCAAATATGTTAAACCTTTTATTAAATCGGCGCCCATCTGGACATTTTGTTCTGCTGTTAAACATCTCAGAAGATTGTGACCTTGAAAAATCATTCCAATACTTCTTCTAAGAATTTGACGAGTTTTCCTTGATGCTCCATTTAACTGATTATTTAATACAGTTATATCTCCACTTTGACAGGTTCTCAAGGCACCAATTAAAGTTAAAAGAGTCGTTTTACCACATCCAGAAGGTCCTTTCAAAAGAACCAACTCTCCCTTATCAATATTTAAATTAACGTCATTAAGAACTTGTTTTTTATTCTCATTTTTTCCATAAAAGTGACTCAAATTATTTATTGAGACTGTTTTAAGGTTTTTAACATTATTTTTTGATGTATTAGTTTTAACCATTTATCTTCAATTATTAAAAAATTTCGGCAGGATCAGCGTCAACTAATTTACGCATCGCAACAGCGGCGGACCCCATACACATAACTAAAACTAATACGAAAATTAAAATAGTTTTGTCTGCGTCCATTATTATCGGGAGTTTAGTAGAACTTCTTATAACTGAATAAAGTATTTGACCAGAGAAATAAGCAGGTAAATAACCAAACAATGCCAACAAAAAACCCTCTCTAGCTACAACAAAGAAAAGGGACTTAAGTCTATACCCCATTGCCAATAAGGTGGCGTACTCTGGGAGGTGATCAGTAACGTCACTATAAAGAATTTGATAAACAACCACACACCCTACGACGAAACCCATCAATGCTCCCAAACTAAATATAAAACCTATTGCAGTACTATTTTTCCAATAATTCTTCTCAAATTCTATAAATTGATTTTTTGTAAGAACCCTAACATCATTTGGGAGTGAGTTATTTAATATCCTTGAAATCAATTCAGGATCAGATCCTTTTTTTAGCTTTACCAAACCAATTTCTATACTACCAGGAGGATTCGCAGGAAAAAGTCTTAAGAAGGTTTCTCGACTAGTTATCAAATTACCATCTGCGCCAAAAGATGGTCCCAACTCCACAAGGCCCTCAACAATTACTCTTTTACCAGCTACCTCAGTCTCAACTTTTTTTTCAGATAAGAACCATTCTTCAATCGGTCCAAATTCAGGTCTAGATAGTTTGTCAAAAAGAACTCTTGATGGATTTCTCAATTTATAAGCTTTCGTTGAGAATCCCTCATCTAAAAGAAGTGAATCGGAGGGATTAAAACCTAATGCAAGTATTGATCTAGTTTTAAGATTTTCGGGATTTCTCCAAAGTAAATAATTTAGATTAACGGGAGCAGTTTTTTCAACATCCTCTACTGCGAGAGTTTGAATTAATCTTCTTTTTGGGAATCCACTCATGCTTATAGAACTTTTTGATCTGGGACTTATCAAAACAAGATCGGCATCTAGAAGTTTGTGAATAGTTACGCTCGTGTCAAATAAACCATCTCTAAAACCTAATTGCATGAACATTAAAATCCCTGCAAAGCTGATTCCAGCTATGGCAACTGCTAACCTTAATGGTTGCCTAGTTAATAACAACCAAGCTAATGGTATTTTTCTAAATTTTAAAAAAGAAAAACTCATTAGGGAATAAATTTCGCAATCACTTTCATTCCTGCATAGTTTTTAACGATATCTATAGAATCTTGATCTAGTTTTACTAGTACCTCGATAATTCGTGAATCAGCATCCCCCGTTGGATCAGTCGATAGAACTTTTCTTTGTTTTACCTGAGGACTAATCCTAATCACCTTTCCCTTAAGATTTTTTTGGAAACCTCCATTCTCACTTCTCAATTCAACATTCTGAGAGATAAAGACCCTATCGATATCAGATTCATAAACCTCTATCAAAGCTTCCATTTTTTGACTAGAACCAATATCCAAAATCCCTTCATTTTGGGGCCTTTCACCAACTCTCGTGTTTATTCCAAGGATAAAACCATCGATTGGACTCCTTAGTTTTGAATTAAATAGATCTATCTTGATGTTTTTTTGATCTCCGATAAGGTTTATTTTCTGTTTTTGCAATTTTAGTAATTCATCTTTTCTCTGTGAAAACTCTACAAAAGAATATACATCTTTGTTCAAAGCCAACTCATACCTTTGAATTTGATCTTTCTTTAGGATAATTTCTTCGTTAATAGTATTAATTAGATTTTCGTTTCTTTCAAGATCAGAGATTAATTTTTCTCTATTTTCAAAGATTGCGAGAATATCACCTTTTTTTACAAAATCCCCTTCATTTACTAAAATTTCGACAATTCGGGGGGAAGAGCCAAACTGACTTATTGGAGCTGCCAATTGTCTAATCTCTCCCGAAGGAGAAAGTTGACCAAGTGCGGCAACAGCTGTAATAGGAGGTATGAAATCTGAAGTTATTTCCTCTTTAAATTTTGAACTAGATTTATTATTTCCAGAACAGGAAATAACACCAAGAGATATTGGTGTAAATAATAAAAAATAAATAAATAAATTTTTTAATATTTTTAATTTCATTAAAAATCGAAGAGTACTGTTTTTATATAATTATTGACCCATTTTTCATCAAAATATTTTAGAAGCACCATGCTAGTCTTCTCGTTTTTCATTTGTTGAACACAATATTTTTTTTGAAAATCTATTCTCTCTTGGATAATTTCCTCATTAACTTCCGGTTTAGCTCTCTTACTTAATTTGATCAAAATAGTGAGATATTGATCCACAACTCTACAAAAATCATTCTTTTCAGATTTACTTTTTAAGGAAGCAAAAAATACATTATTAGAAAAAATCCCCCCCCATTTAGGAATCTCTCTCAAAGAGGTAAAAGAACTTTTATCAACTTCAGAAAGTAATTTTTCGTATTTTAAACCTTGGTTTTGTGATGCCGGGGATAAATCAACAATGGCAGCAGAAACAATATCATTTATTTTTACTAAATCCATTCCAAAAATTGGGATATCAAACTTTGGATCAGGGAAAAAAACGCAGTGTAGTATTTTAAGATTCTTTGAAAATTCTGCTACTTCAATATGTAACTTTCTAAAACCTTTTGCTTTATGAAATTCATTTTCAATATAAAGTTCTCTTCCAATTTCTTTAGATATTATGTTAGTTAGTTTTGGATCAATTTTTATACTCTTAAGGTCCTCAAGCATGGATCTATGCTCTCTAATATTTTGTAACAAATCCAAAATAAGAGGGTCATTTAATTTTGTTTTAGTTAAAGATTCAGACAACAAGGCTAAAAAGTACCAAAATAGAATTTAAAGAGAGAAACGAAATGAAAGTAGGAGATGTTAACTACTACACCCATTCAAGCAAAACTAGATGTGTGTTTGTGGACAATAAAGAATTGCCGCTTATAAGCATTGATATTTGGTGCAAAGCAGGTTCTTCATTTGAGGATGTTGATAAAAATGGCACTGCTCATTTTCTAGAACATATGATTTTTAAAGGATCTAACAAAATAATGCCAGGTGAATTTGACCATAAAATTGAATCACTAGGCGGAGTAAGTAACGCTTCAACTGGTTATGATGATGTACATTACCATGTCTTAGTTCCACCCAATAACTTTAAAGAATCACTTGCTCTTTTGACAAATATTGTCGTTGCTCCAGATTTTAATCCTGATGAATTTATAAAAGAAAAAGGTGTAGTTATTGATGAAATAAAACAACAAAATGATCAGCCTGAAGAGAGACTATATAATTATTTTTTGAAAAGGGTTTGGTTAACTCCGAATTATGCCAATTCGATTCTGGGAACTGAACTTAGTATTAAAAACTTGGAGATAAATGACCTTGTGAAATTTCATAGAAAACATTACACTACCGAAAAAATTTGTATTGCAATTGCGGGGAATCTCTCAGAAGAAATTTATGGAATTTTTGAAAAAAGTGATCTATCTGGCATAAAAGAAAGTCCAAATTTAATAAATCTAAAAAATAAACCTGCTTTAAAAATTAGGAATAGTAGAGAGTCAGTTAAGCTTGATAATTTAGAGTTTTCAAGAATATTTATGGCTTGGTTTATCCCAAACCTAAATGATCAAAAAAATATTATTGGTTTAGAGATATTAGCATCTATACTTTCTGTTGGAAGAAACAGCAGATTAGTAAAAACTTTAAAAGAAGATAGTAATCTTGTTGAATCGGTATATGTAGATGTAAATGCTGGAGAATTAGGAGGATTATTTATAATGGAAGCAAGTTGTGAGTCCAAAGATATTTATTTGGTTGAAGAGCAAATTAATAAAATAATAGATGAGATCTCAAATGCTAAAGCATTGACTTTGGATGAAATAAAAAAAGCAATAAATATTGTGAAAAGTAATTATATCTTTAATTTAGAGACATCTACACAACTCTCTTCATTCTTTGGAAATGAACTTCTTTGGGGTAGAAAATCTCCAATCAATAATTTAGAGAGACATTTAAAGTATTGGAATAACTTGGATAACTTCAAAGAGATTACAGAATATATCCGTGGAGAGAAATTTACTTTAGTCGCATCACCTAGTAAATGTTAAAAAGATATTTTTTAAATAAAAGAAGAAATTTTACAACTGCCTCAATTTGGATTAAAGGGGGGAGTGATATGGATAGTACTGGCAAAAAAGGGATAAACAAGATCCTATGTTCATTACTCACAAGAGGATGTGAAGGTTTTAATAATTACACTCTCTCGGAGTATATTGAGTCTTATGGAGCAGAATTAAATCAAGAAATATTTGAAGATGGTATTTCAATAAGCCTTAAATCCCTAAATGAACATTTCAGTAAGTTATTCCCCTTATTAGATTTAATAATTAATAAGCCAACACTCTCAGAAACAGAATTTAAAAAAGTAAAAAAATCTTCTACTGATTACATTAAGAAAGATAAAGAGAATCCATTCAATATCTGTTTTGAAAAATGGAAAAAAATAGTTTACACAAATCATCCTTATGCTTTTAACACTATTGGCAATGCAAACGATATCTCAAAGATTACCTATGAAGATGTTTTACTCGAGTTTAAAAATTTTAAAAATAGAGAAAAGTATTTAATTTCAAATAATCACGAAATAAATGGAAGAAATTTTGGAACATTAAAAAAAAATATCCTAAAAGAAAAATCAGGATGTATAAATCATAATTTAACTGCTGAGAGTAGATTTGATTTCAGTAACAATAATTCAAATCAAACAATAATAATGGTTGGCAACCAAACTTGTTCGCGAAGAAGTAATGAATATTTGCCTCTTAAGGTTTTAGAGTCATATTTATCTTATGGAATGAGTGCTGCTTTATTTAAACTTTTTAGGGAAAAAAATGGAATCACTTACGATTTAGGTGTTTATTTTCCAGTTAGGAGCGGGAATACTCCATTTTTAGTTTATTTGTCAGTTTCAAATAAAAAAGCCCTTTTTGCTTTTGAACTTTTATCAACTTTATGGAAAGATTTACTCTTAAATCCTTTGATTGATACTGAAATATTATTGGCTAAAGAAAAACTAAAAGGTTCTTTTCTATTGGGAAATCAAACAATAGATGAAATTTTACAGAGAAAGATACAATTAATTAGTTATGGTATTAACTCAATTTCTGAGTATGATTTAAATTCTAAAATAGATAAAATTTCTTCATTAGATATTCTTAAATTAACTAATAAGTATTTCTCAAAACCTTTTCTTAGTATTTCTGGCAATAAAGAAATATGTTTAGAAATATCTAAAAGGTGGAAGCAGAACTTTTGAGTTAGTTTTTCTCAATCTTATCAATATCGATCAAAAACGAACCTCTTCTAAACTTCACTTCAACAGTATCAGGAGATTTGATTGATAGAATTTCTCCTATTTCATCAATGGCGACTAGATCAGGAGGTCTTAACATCGGCATATTATCTGAAGTCTTCAAGTAAGAGACTGGCGCAATCAATTTAACCTTATCCTTGATCTCAAATTTCATTTACAGATTGGATACATACAAATGTAGTATAAGCATAAAGTTAGAGAAAATATCAACGAAATGCTCTGATTCATTCTAGAATCCTAGGATTGACTTTCAACAAATTAATGAATCAGAAATTTAAAACATTAATTTTATGGGCTCTACCTATACTTTTAGTAATTGCACTTTCCTACCAATTTTTATCTTCCAGCAATGTTGATTCACTTAAATCCAATGGAACTACTGTTGCACCAAGAAATTCAGCGGTAGCAAGAGTTAGTTACGGCAGATTCTTAGATTACATTAATTCGGGAAGAGTTACGTCTGTTGATATTTTTGAGGGAGGCAGAAATGCAGTTATAGAGACAATAGATTCGGATTTAGATAATAAAGTACAAAGGTTGCGTGTAGATCTTCCAGGATTAACACCAGAACTCATAAACATTTTAAAAAATGAGGGAATTAGTTTTGATGTTCATCCAGTTAAAACAGCCCCTCCTGCACTGGGAATTTTGGGTAATTTACTTTTCCCAGCTATTTTAATTGGAGGTTTAATTTTGTTAGCTAGGAGATCGAATGGTATGCCTGGAGGCCCTGGTCAAGCAATGCAATTTGGGAAAACAAAGGCAAGATTTGCAATGGAAGCTGAAACAGGAGTTGTTTTTGATGATGTTGCAGGCGTTAATGAAGCTAAACAGGATTTGCAAGAAGTTGTCACTTTTCTAAAAAAACCAGAAAAATTTACCTCTGTAGGTGCAAGGATACCGAAAGGAGTTTTATTAGTAGGACCTCCTGGTACGGGTAAAACTCTTTTAGCAAAAGCAATCGCAGGCGAAGCAGGTGTACCATTTTTCTCGTTATCGGGTTCTGAATTTGTTGAAATGTTTGTCGGTGTTGGTGCTAGTAGAGTTAGAGACCTTTTCAAAAAAGCTAAAGAGAATAGTCCTTGTTTAATTTTTATTGATGAAATCGATGCTGTTGGAAGGCAAAGAGGTGCTGGTATTGGTGGTGGTAATGATGAGAGAGAACAAACTCTTAATCAATTACTTACTGAAATGGATGGCTTCGAAGGTAATAGTGGCATTATCATAATTGCAGCCACAAACAGGCCGGATGTTTTAGACTCAGCTCTAATGAGGCCCGGCAGATTTGATAGACAGGTAACTGTAGACGCCCCTGATATAAAGGGAAGACTATCAATATTGGAAGTTCATGCAAGGAATAAGAAACTTCAAGAAGATTTAACACTTGAAAGCATTGCGAGAAGAACACCGGGATTTACTGGAGCAGATTTAGCAAATTTACTAAATGAGGCTGCTATATTAACCGCAAGAAGGAGAAAAGACTCTATAAGTATTTCAGAAATTGACGACTCTGTAGATAGGATTGTCGCAGGAATGGAAGGTTCACCATTAACAGATGGTAGAAGCAAGAGATTAATTGCTTATCATGAAGTTGGCCATGCTCTCATAGGCTCACTTGTAAAAGCTCATGATCCTGTTCAAAAGGTGACAGTTATTCCAAGAGGTCAGGCTAAAGGATTAACTTGGTTTACACCAGACGACGAACAAACCTTAGTTAGCAGGGCACAACTAAAAGCGAGAATAATGGGCGCTTTAGGAGGAAGAGCAGCTGAAGATGTAGTTTTTGGAAAAGGTGAGATTACAACAGGAGCGGGAGGTGATTTTCAACAAGTTGCATCGATGGCCCGCCAAATGGTCACCAGATTTGGAATGAGTAATTTAGGTCCGATAGCTTTAGAAAGTGGTAATCAAGAAGTATTTGTTGGTAGAGATTTAATGACTAGAAGTGAAGTTTCTGATTCAATCTCTAAACAAATTGACGAAAGTGTAAGAGTAATGGTCAAGGATTGTTACAAAGAAACCTACGATATAGTAAATAAAAATAGAGAAGCTATGGATAAAATAGTCGACCTATTAATTGAAAAAGAAACATTAGATGGTGAAGAATTTGTAAATATTCTTTCCAAATTCACCAAAATCCCTGAGAAAGAAAGGACACCTCAACTATTAAGCTAGACCTTAATAGGTTTCTTATCTAGTACCATATCAATTAAACCGTACTCAACAGCTTCGTTTGGGGACATATAAAAATCTCTATCAGTATCTTCTTTGATAGTGTCATAATCTTTTCCGGTTCTCTCTGATAATTCAGTATTAAGTCGCTCTTTTAAAAACAGAATTTCGTCCGCTTGAATTCTTATGTCACTTGCCTGTCCTCTAGCACCTCCAAGTGGTTGATGAATCATTATTCTTGAATGTCTAAGACTGCTTCTTTTACCTTGAGTACCTGCCGCAAGTAAAAATGCACCCATACTAGCTGCAAGGCCTACACAAACTGTATGAATATCAGGCTTAACATGTTGCATTGTGTCAAAGATGCCCAATCCATCATAAACAGATCCGCCGGGAGAATTTATGTACATATAAATGTCTTTTTCTGGATCCTCTGCTTCAAGAAACAATAATTGAGCAACAATTCTATTAGCTGTTTCACTAGTAACTTGTTCTCCTAAAAAGATTATTCTCTCTCTTAATAGTCTCGAATAAATATCAAAGACTCTTTCACTACCGCCTGATTCTTCTAAAACTAAGGGGATCATAATAATATTTACTTATTTACTAGATATTAACGATATTGAGTCAACATACGCTAACCTTATTAAGGTTTACATATAAAAAATTGAAAGAAAAACTGACTGTTTCAGATAGCAAAAGGTTATTCCATGAAAAATTTCCTTACGTCATTCCAGGTTTATATAAAAGAATAGTTGATGAAATACTTGTCGAACTTAATCTTCTAAACCACCAAAATGAATTTACTCAAGAGTATCTCTTTTGTATCGGTCTCACCGAAACATTCAAAGAATTAATGAAAGGCTATCAACCTGAACAACACTTGGATCTACTTTTTGAATCTTTATGCAGTTCTACAAATTTTGAAGCAAAGGTAATTAATGAAATATCTCAAAAATCTCAAAAGGAATTCAAAAATAAAACATATAACGATATTTTGAAATTATTAATAGAAAAAAGCAATTCTAAGCTTTATCCCTCAAGGATTTTGAATTTAGCTATATATATAATAATTTCAAGCGCCCAAGATCTCAAAGAGAAAGACGAATCAGGGACAAATAAGATTATTTCTGATATTTTTGAAAAATTAAACTTATCTGCTAATAAAGCAGAAAAAGATATTGGGATTTACAAAAACAGCATATCAAAAATGGAACAAGCAAAAGAATTAATTGAAGAGCTCAGGACTAAAGAAAAGAAAAAAGACCAAAAACAATAATACTTATTTTTTTAATCTTTTTTTATCTTTCCAAGAGACATAGGATATATAAATTACAGCAAATGTTATAAAGATGAGTAAAACGAAGGATGTTATGATAAGAAATTTACTTAAATAGACTTCATAAGTTAAAAATGAAATCATATATCAATGGAACCATCACCATTTCTTCCCCAAACAACCATGGCAATTGAAAAAGTAAAAATTGCAGCTAATGCCGCCCAACCTATTTGAAAGATCATTTAATTTAAATCGCTAATATAAATATACCAGAATTTCAAAATTTTTTATTCATTTTTAAGTCAAATTTAATTTCTCAAAAACAAAATTTTCTCAATAGAATGAACAAAAATTTAAATTGGGAAGATTAGTTTTAAATCATAGTTCAAATATAGAAGGTCTAATTCCAATTCTCCAAAAATTAGCACAGGATATTAATATCAAAACAATTACTCCAGCTGTTATTTCAAGAGCTAGGGGAAGATCTTCTAAATTGATCATTAGATTATCAGTAAAAACAATAAACGGTTATAAAGCAATAGCAAGAAAGGGTAAAACAGCACAAGAAGTTTTTATTTCAACAGACTTGAGTAAAGATGAATTAAAACAAATTTTAGATTTATATAATAAAAACTAAATAATATTAAGATAATTAGAAAATGGCTTGGAGAGAATAAATGAAATTGTTATTAATTTTTTCTATATATTTATTTGCCTTTTTTTCATATAGTAATGAATCATTCTCACTTTCTAACTTCCAAATAAAAAGATTTTGTGCAAAGGAGAAAAAGGTTTCTTTATGTATAAAAAATTTACAACAGAAAAGATCTGATCTCCAAAAAGGAAAACTAATTGAAATACCTGTAAAACCTTATAAAAGGTAATAAGAAATAGCATTTAAATTTCAAATTCTGATTCGAAAAGATCAAAAGCATTTTTATAGTTTATAAGAAGTTCTTCTGAATTATCAGTGAATCCTTGACGTTCATAATCTTCTTTTAATTCATCATATATGTAAACCACTTTGTTAAAAGCGCTCATATATTCTTTTTGTATGTCCTCATCATCGATATCATAGATTTTTGCCAATACTAATTCGACATTTTTTTTTGATGAATATATTTTTCTCTCAAAATCTTTATTTAACTTCCTTCGTTTTTTTGTCATTTAAAATTTTTAAACACAGATTAACAATACTCAAATTCATAGATAAATTAAATTAAAACTTATAAAATAAAAATATAGTTTCCAAATCAAAATAAAACCTCTACATTCCAAATAAATCATTCGATGATATGAGTAAAAAAGAAACAACTAATTCTAAAGAGGTTAGAAAGCAAAATTATGAAGCCCAAAAAATGAATAATTCCGAAAACTTTAAGAAAAAGACAGATAAGAATCTTCCATGGTGGGTAGAGTTATTATTTGTTCAAATAGGATTGCCAGATAAATTACTCATAAAAATATTAAAAGCCAAAAAAACTTCTAAAGAATTTATTAAAAATGATAAAAAATCATTAATAACATTTTTGTTTGTAATTACTACATTTGCATATTTTTATCCGGTTATTAAACATGCTAATAACAAATTAGATTGTGAAGCTATTGCCAAAAGTTATATTATTAAAAATAAAAATACAATTGGAATTAATAATAGGGAATTAAAAATGTTATCTACAAATTTTTGTTATGGTGGCGAAGAAATTTATGAAATAGAAAATTTAAGAAATTAAATCTTAAATTATTTTCAAAAAATAACCATCTCAATATTATGATAGTAATTTTAAGTTTATAAAAAATTAAATTTTCACCCTATGACTGATACAAGACAAAATAAGGAAAACGTAAAAATGCATTTGAAAGATTTGAGGCAAAACTTAAAGAAAATGCATTTGGAAGTTACAGAGGAATTAATATTACCGAAGCCTGAGGATGTAAAATTTTTGATGAATAAAATGGATAAACTATTAAAATTAATAGAATCAAAATAAACTATAATTTGGATTATTAGGAGTTATCAAAAGTTAAAGAAATGAACTTAATTAAACAATTTTTACAAATAATTCTAATTGCAATTTTCTTAAGTTCTTGTAGGACAAAAATAAATAAAGAGAATCAAAGAAAAAATTTGGAAAAAAATATTAATGAGATTTCTAGTTCAGAAAAGAAAAGGATGGAAATAAAGTTTTCCTGTGGAGAGGATGGTATTTCAGAATACTTAGATGATGGATGGAATATTTTAAAAGAAGATTCCCAAGAAAAAATTTGCACTTGGAAATCTGTTCCTGCCACAAAAGATTGTAATATGGAAAAAGATAAAGGATGTAAAATAACAAAGCCAGATAAAATAGGTATAGAGAAAATTTATTTGTTAGAAAAATAAATTTAATATTATGACTCCAAAATCAGAACATATAGTTGATTTAATTTTTAATAAATTAAAATCCTATAAGAAAAAAAAAATATTTTTAGAAAAAGAAAGTCTTAATAAATTTATTCTTTCTCTTCTTAAAGATAACTAAATATAAGATCTACTTAATTATACTGCTATAGTTAAATCAATTTTTTAATTAATAAAGAAATGGATAATTTTTCTTCATTAACTATCATTTTAACTATGGTTTTTATTGTAAGTCTTTATTTCTTATTTAAGGTTACATCAAGTACAAAGAATTAGAAAATATTTTAAAATCTTTTTTTATATAATCGGATCATCTCTCAGTAGTAAAACAGTATGTTTATTTAAACCATCATTAAGCCATTCCCTATATTCTTCAATAACGCAAATTTTATTGGAATCTTCTAATAAATTAATTCTTTTTTTTGCATTATCTATAGTTAACCTAATACAGAATTCATAATCATTGGAGTTATTTTGCATGAGTTTTTATTAAATATTAGTAAAATTAATCACTTTTAATGTATTGATAATTACAATAATAGGCGTTGATTTAATAAGAGTATCAAGCAATACGGAAGAATCTCTAATATAGTTGAGATAATTATAATTTATATTAATCTTATGTCATACGAAGCAGGCAGTAAAGAATGTAGACATTTAATTGAAGCCAAGGAAAGTCTTCTATCCGCATTAGATGCCTTAAGCAATATAAATTCAACTGATCTAATACAAATCCAAATTAAAGAAATTTACAATAAATTAGAACAAATGCATGATAATCGTAAAAAAATAGAATCAGCTACAAATTATCTTTAAACTTATTTAATAAATAATAAATTTCAATATTGGCTTTTTATCTTCTTTACTCTTTTTTCTGATAATAAATTCAATAAAGCATCAAGTTGTGCATGAACTTCCTTTGCTTCATTAAGATCTGGCATTAAATCTTCTTTAATAAGCATTTGATGCATCTCTCTAAGCTCTAACCTTATATATCGTAGGTGAGAACATACCTCCTCTCTCTTAGTAGCACTCATATTTGCTTCATAGTCTTTATATTATACAACACCGTCTTTTTTAACTTCAGTATTAATTTTGTTAAATTGAAAAATTATTTCGAACTCCATAACAAATAAGAATCTTTTAAAGTTGCGTTGTAGTAAAATACCATTCATGAAAAAGAAAAAATCAAAAAAGATTCAAGCTAAATCAAATTTAAAAGATCAGAAATTAGGTCAAACAAAAAATTCTGCAAAATTAGTACTTTTTGTATTTGGAATAGGTCCAATAGTTGGCATAATAATATTTTTGTACACTAAGGGGTTTTTTAATTCTCCAACTATGTAAACTTAAGTAAGGATAATTAAATTACCTACAAAAACATTGATAAATAATTACTGAAATTTTTTTAATGAAAATATTCTAAATTCCGACATTTTTTTTGCATTTTCTGGATTAGAGATTAAAAAAGGGTGGTCTGATAAAATTTCAAGTACCTTATCTATTTTTAATTGTAAATCATCACAATCAACATTCTTCCATTCCTCATCAAATGACATTGCAAAGCTATCAGCATTGTCATATAGTTTATCTTTCATAATATTTAAAATTTAATTAAGAAAATTTCAAAGATACTAAAAACTCTGAAAGAGTAATTAGAAGAAGCATTTAAAAATTTCCCTATGACTATTTGAGAAATAACTTTCTATAAATGCTCCTTATGAATTATAGTTTATTCCTTTTAGAAAATTCACAAAAAGTACTCACAATAAATTCTGAGAAGATTTGACAGAAGTGTTACAATATTGACATATGTAAAAATTATGGAAAATAAAGTAAAAAGAATAGGATATCTCCCTAGAAAGAGAGTACTAGAAATTATTGATGAAATATCTAATAGCGAATCAATAAGTAGATCGAAAGTAGTTGGAATATTAGTTGAAGAAGCATTAGATGCCAGAGGGATTGCGAATTTTGGATATAGCAATATCACTAAGTCAAATATATACAAGTCGAATAATCATAAAAATCTCCATAATGAGAATACCCACTTAAAAGATTCGGAAGATGAATTTGTTGATGACAGTGGTTACACAGTTTCCTCTAACAAAACTTCAGATCGCTCAATATCTTCTGCAGATATTGAATTGGCAAATAAAATTAATATTCTAAAAGAATCTGGATTAATATGAATTTCATAGAGTAATTATTTTTTTTTAATGCACAACACTAAATCATTGTTTATTCTAAGTCAAGAATAATATTCTTTTTAAGGAATTTGAATATTAAATCCTTCCAAACATCAATGTCAAAACTGAAAAATGAAAGATATTAAATGTCCTTCATGCGGCAAAACTTTTCGAATTGACCCTAGCAGCTTTGAAGAAATACTTCTTCAGATAAAAGACGAAGAATTTAACAAACAAATAAAAGAAAGACTTATTTTGGCTGAAGAAGATAATAAAAAAGCTATGGAAATTTTAAAAAGTGAGTTGGAAATTAAGCTAATAAACCAAAATCGCATTAAAGAGTCTGAGATCCAAACTCTTGAATCTAAACTAAAAATTGCTGAAGAAAAGAAAATAAATGCTCTTAATGATTTAAAAAATCAAGCAACAAATAAAATTAATTTACTGAATAATGAATTATTCAAGTTAAAGGATGAAATGAAAAACCAGTCTTTAATTTCAGAATTATCTTTAAAAAATAAAGTAAGCGAAGCGATTACTAATTTAGAAAAAGAAAACTCTTCATTAACAAATTCTATTGAAAAAATGAGGCTTGAACATTCAATTAATGAAAAATTAATTGAAGAAAAGTTTAAAAGCAAAATTAGTGAAAGGGACCTGACTATTCAGGAGCTAAGAGAAATGAAATCAAGATTATCTACAAAAATGGTAGGTGAAACCTTAGAAATTCATTGCGAAACTCAATTTAATCTGAATCGTTCTTCTGCGTTTAAAAACTCATATTTCGAAAAGGATAATGATGCCACTTCCGGAAGTAAAGGGGACTACATATTTAGAGAATTTGATGAAAATAAAACTGAAGTAGTATCAATAATGTTTGAGATGAAGAATGAAAGTTTAAGTGGAACTAATAAAAGAAAAAACGAAGATTTTTTAAAAGAATTAGATAAAGATAGAAGGCAAAAAAATTGTGAGTACGCAGTACTCGTTTCTCTGTTAGAACCAAATAGTGAACTATACAATGCCGGCATAGTTGATGTGTCTCATAGATTTCCAAAGATGTATGTCATAAGACCACAATTTTTCTTGCCGATTATTTCTCTATTAAGAAATGCATCTATGGAAACCTTAAAATACAAATCACAAATTGATTTAATGAAACGCGAGAATTACGACATAACAAATTTTGAAACTACTCTTGAGCAATTCAAAAATGCAGTTGGTAAAAATGTTTCATTGGCCCAAGATAGATTTAATGATGCAATTTCAGAAATTGATAAATCAATCTCACACTTAAAAAAAACTAAAGAGGCTTTAATTCTCTCAAAAAAACATCTTTTATCCGCTGACAGCAAGTCGCAAGATTTAACAGTTAAGAAATTAACTAGAAATAACCCAACTATGAAAAAAAAGTTTAATGATTTAAATAATTTAGAAGATGAAGTTGCTTAATTTTAAAAAATTTTTGAAATTAATAATAGTTAAAAATGAAGTTAATAATTAATTTATAAATATAATATAAATAATAAATTCAATCGTAATAAAAATAATGTCTACCCACACTCCAATTTTTACTATTGCCAAAGACCTTAATGTCGAAAGTAATAGAATATTATTAGCCTGCAAGAAACTTGGAATCAATGCAAAAGGTGCAACAAAAAGATTAAATAAAGAAGAATTAGAAAAAATTAAAAGCTATTTTGAAACGGGCAAAAATGTGTCCGATGAAGTGATCAATTTAAATAAATTTAAAACTAAAAGTAGTTCTAAAAAAATTGTAGAAAAGGTGAAGATAAAATATTTTGCTAACAGACTTATTCGTAAATCTTAAATAAAAATAATTATTTTTAATTACTTAAAGGAATAAGCCACAGAAGAAAAAAATAATAATTTATGATAAGTAAAAATACTTAAAATGAGCAAAAGTAAAATTTTAAATTCTCTTGAAAAATCCTGGAAAAGAGATGATATTCTTTTAAATATAAAAAAGGGGTTAGGGACAGATGAGATAGTTAATGAATTTCTCATGAAAAACGAAAGACAAATTAAAGAATTAAATTCTTTATTAAGGCAAGAAGATATTGAATTATTAAATCACGTAGAAAAACTCTCAACTTGCGAATCTAAATTAATAAATGAGATTAAAAATTTAAATTACTTAGAAAATAATGAAAATCATCACATTATGAATAAAAAAAAGATTGTGCCATCTAATAGAGTTTCTCTCAACAAAATTAGTTCATTCATGATTAATTGGAGTAACAAATTTGTAGTTATTGCTTTATTAATAATTTCAGCCATAGCTTTATCAAAACAAGCGTGGGCATAATTAGCTAAATTAACTTCATTTAAGAGATGTAGTTTTGAGAACCAAACAAGAATATTTAATTAGATATAAAGATGGAAATCTTTATTGTGAACTTGCTGATATTTGGATTGATCCAAGCAAGCCAGTAAAAAAGGCACTGATAACTCATGCTCATTTTGATCACTTTACATTTGGTTGTGAAGAATATATTTCTACTAAGGAAACTGCGATACTTCTTAAAGAAAGAGTTGGAGATAATATCAAAATTAAGACTTTTGAATATGGAGAAGAATTTAAGATAAATGGCATTAATATTTCTTTTCATCCATCCGGTCACATCCTTGGATCTAGTCAAATAAGGTTTATTTTTGCTGAAGAAAAATGGCTAATTTCAGGTGACTTTAAGCTTCAAAAAGATCAGACTTGCAAACAATATGAAATAGTAAAAACTGATTATTTAATAAGCGAATGTACTTTTGGTTTGCCAATATTTAAGTGGGATGAACCAAATAAAATAGCAAATGATATTTCAAAATGGATCACTAATTCACCAGAAAAAACTTCTTTACTTTTCTGCTATTCACTTGGAAAAGCTCAGAGATTGTTAAACGAAATTAGTCAAACAAATTTTAAAGGCAATATTTATTCCCATGGCAGTATTCACAAAATGAACAATCGTTATAGGGAACTTGGAATTGATATTAAAGATACTATAAAAATTGAAAATAAAAAAAAGATAGATGAAATTAAAGGAAGTCTAATTTTATTACCGCCATCTTTAAGTAAGGGTTCTTATTTAAAAAATTTCAAAAATATTCAAACAGCTTTCGCGAGTGGATGGATGTCAATAAGAGCTCTAAGAAAAAGATCAGGATATGATAAAGGATTCGCAATCTCTGATCATGCGGATTGGGATGGAATTCTGGAAGTAGTAAAAAAGTCTGAAGCAAAAAATGTATTTTTTCATCATGGAGATAGTGAAGCCTTGAGTAAATATTTAGTTGAAAAGGAATCAATAAATGTCCTTTTATTCGGTAAATAAATATGAGCTTAAAAAAGTTTTCAGAATTATTTGGGGATCTAGATTCAATTAATAGTACAAATAATAAAATTGAAGTTTTAAAGAATTTTTTTTTATCTAATGATCCAGTAGATAATTCATGGGCAATATATTTACTAACGGGAAAAAGTAATAAGAGATTTATTAGTGGAAGATATTTAAAAAATCTTTTTTCTCAAATATATGAATATCCTCATTGGTTAATTGATACATGTTATTTAAAAGTTGGTGACTCTGCTGAGGTAATAACGTTATTACTTAAAAATAAAACTAATTCTAGAAACAAGAAATTATCAAATATAAGTCTCAATGAATTACTAAGCGAAACAATACCAGCATTATCAAAACTTAATGAGGAAGAGAAAAATTTAGAAATTAAAAATCTTTGGGAAACATTACCTGAAGATAACCATCTAATTTTTAATAAAATTCTTACTGGAACTTTTAGAGTAGGAGTATCTATCGGATTAATCACAAAATCAATATCAAAACTAATTAATATTGAGGAAGAGATTATTTCTCATAGATTGATGGGTGATTTTAAACCTTCAATTGATTCATATGAATTTTTAATTAACAAGAATATCAATCTTCAAGAGTTAAATTCCAAACCATTCCCATTTCTTCTAGCAAATACTATTGAAGATAAAATCTTCAAAAATTCAATAAATGATTTTCAATTTGAATGGAAATACGACGGTATAAGGATGCAATTAATTAAAAGATCAGGCAATGTTTCGTTATGGACAAGAGGGCAAGAATTAGTAAATGAATCTTTCCCAGAATTAGTAGAGAAAATGTCACATATAAAAGATGATTTTGTTCTTGATGGGGAATTATTAGTTTGGAATTTTAAAGAACAAATTGCCTTTGATTTTTCTTTACTTCAAAAAAGAATAAATAGAAAGTCTCCTACTAGATCAATCCAAATAAAATATCCAATTATTTTTATTGCTTATGATCTTTTAGAGATTAATGGGAAAGATATAAGAGAAATTAAATTAGTTAATAGAAGAATTGAGTTAGAAAAATATTTTTCAAAATGGCAAATTAAAACTGATAATAATATCACTGATATTTTCAAAATATGTGATTTAATCTTTCCTAAAGATTGGCCTGATGCTTTAACTTATAAAGAAAAATCTCGAGAGAATAATACTGAAGGATTAATAATTAAGAAAAAGACTTCTAAATACTCCTCTGGTAGAAAGAAAGGTATTTGGTGGAAATATAAAGTTGATCCTATGCAACTGGATGCTGTTCTAATTTACGCTAAGGGCGGTAGCGGTAGAAGAGCTGGTCTTTATACAGATTACAGTTTTGCATTATGGAAAGACAAAGAATTAATTAAATTTGCAAGTGCATATTCTGGTTTAACGAATATTGAGATTAAAGAGTTAGATAAATGGATAAGAAAAAATACAGTAGAAAAATTTGGTCCTGTTCGATCGTTAAAACCAGAAATGGTATTTGAAATATCTTTTGAGAAAATACAAATTTCTAAACGTCATAAGTCAGGCATAGCAGTACGATTTCCAAGAATAACAAAATGGAGAAAAGATAAAAAAATTAATGACGCAGATAGCCTAGAGAATGCTTATGAACTAATGAAAAAAAAATCATGAAAAATATTACGAAAAATAATAAGCAAAATAATTTAATTTCTAAAATTAAACAGTTTTTCTCCACAAATGGATGGGAGCCACTACCCTATCAGATCGAATCGTGGGAAGCTTTTTTGAATGGAGAGAGTGGAATAATACAAGTTCCTACTGGATGCGGCAAAACTTATGCAGCATTAATGGGACCTCTATCACAGATAGAAGATCCCAAAAAAAATAAAAGTGTGAATATATTATTAATAACCCCTTTAAAAGCACTAAGTAGAGATCTAAAAAATTCCATACAATTAGCAGCTTTGCATTTTAATAAAGAAATCACTGTTGAAATTAGGAACGGGGATACAACCCCATATGAAAAGAAAAAGCAACTAGCTAAACCACCTAATATTCTTATTACCACTCCAGAGTCTTTATCTCTTTTACTTTCCAATAAAGAATCTAATAATCTTTTCAAGGAGTTGTCATCAATAATTATTGATGAATGGCATGAATTGATGGGTAGTAAAAGAGGAAACCAATGCGAGTTATCTTTAAGTTGGCTAAGAGGCAATATAAAAAATTTACAAATTTGGGCAATGTCTGCAACTATTGGAAATATTGAAGAAGCAGCAAGAGCAATAGTTGGGATGAAGGCTATTAAACCCAAAATTATATGTACAAATATTCAAAAAGAGATCGAAATTACGAGTGTTTTGCCAGAGGAGGAAACGACCTTTCCATGGAGCGGCCATCTTGGAATCAGAAGTCATTCTTTACTTTTAAAAATTCTAGATAAAAATAAAAGCACCTTATTATTCACCAATACAAGAAACCAATCTGAAAGATGGTATCAATGTCTTAAATTTTTTCTCCCAGAGATGGGAGACAAAATCGCACTTCATCACGGCTCCCTCGATAAAGAGGATAGAAAAAGAGTTGAAGAAGGAGTTAAAGACGGATTAATAAAATGGGTAGTCTGCACTAGCTCGTTAGACTTGGGAGTTGACTTCCAACCTGTAGATCAAATAGTACAAATTGGTAGTGCAAAGAATTTAGCTAGACTTATCCAAAGAGCTGGAAGAAGTGCTCATAGACCAGGCGGGAAATCAAAAATAATTTTTATGCCTACTAATTCTTTGGAGTTATTAGAGATTAGTGCCATGAGAAGAATAATAAAAAGTGGTATATCTGAGGAAATTAGACTTCCTGAATTATCTTATGATGTGCTTCTTCAACATCTAATAAGTTTGGCATGCGGAAATGGCTTTGATCCGAAAATTGAGAAAGAAAGAATTAAAAGTTGTTGGAGTTATAGAAACTTAAAAGATCAAGATTGGAATTGGTGTCTTGACTTTTTAGAATATGGAGGAAAATGTCTTAAAGCATATCCAAAATATAAAAAGATAGTTAAAGAAGAATCACAAAATAATAATGAAAACTTTAAATATTTTGTAAAAGACAAATCTTTAATAAGAATGCATAAGTTCAATATTGGGACAATTACAAGTGATAAATTTGTGAATGTTAAATATATGAAAGGTAAATCCTTAGGGAATTTAGAAGAGAATTTTGCCTCAAAATTAAATCCTGGAGATACCTTTTACTTTGCCGGTAAAATGCTTCAATTTGTAAAAATCAGAGATATGAGTTTATACGTTAAAAAATCAACAAAAAAAAGTTCTCTTATTCCTGCATGGGTTGGAGGCCAAATGGCAATTTCTGATCTACTGTGTGAAAGTTTGAGAAAAGAAATAGATATATGCAATGAATCAGAATATTATGATTATTTAAATCCTGAACTAAATTCATTACGCCCAATATTGAAGAAACAAAAGGTTCTTTCAAATATTCCAAAGAAAGATGAATTCCTTATAGAAATATATAAAACGAAGGATTTATCAAATATTTTTGTTTTTACATTTGATGGCAAATTTGTAAATGAGGGAATTGGATTTCTGTGGGCTTTAAGATTAGCAAAATTAAAACAATGTACATTTAGTATTACTGCTAATGATTTTGGATTCAGCTTAACTACCTCAGAAGATTATGATTTTTCCATAATTAAAAAAGAAGCTGATTATTTTTTGGATAACAAAAAATTAGAGGAAGATCTAGAGAATGCAATTAATTTTTCAGAATTAACAAAACGTAGATTTAAAAATATTGCCCAGATAAGTGGACTAGTAAATCAAAATAATCCAACCAAAACAAAAACCTCTTCTCAACTTCAAATAAGTTCAAGTCTTTTCTACGATGTCTTTACTAAATATGAAGAAGGCCATCTTTTGATAAAACAATCGCATCAAGAAGTTAAAGAATATCAATTAGAAAATAAAAGAATATCAAGATCATTAGAAAGATTAAAAAATTTTAAAATGCTATTAAACGAGATAAAAACTCCAACTCCTTTTGCTTTCCCTTTATTAGTTGAGAGACTTAAAAATACTTTAAGCAATGAACCAATAGAAAAAAGAGTAGAAAAACTTATAAAAAAATATAGTGATTAAATGAAAAAAAGTTCTTTTAAATTTTGTTGGGAAGATACATTGTTAGAGATGCTTCCATCTAGAGCGTTATTTTTATCGGAAACAAAAGAGTTGTTAATATGCGATATTCATCTTGGGAAAGCTGAGTATTTTCAGCAAAATGGTATACCTCTAACTAATAATTCAGATAAAAACAATTTTGCAAGAATAAAAAAATTAGTAAAAAAATATAGTCCTAAAAAGTTAATAATATTGGGAGATTTATTCCATAGCAAATATTCAATAGATAAAACTCTTCAAAAAAAAGTTGAGGATCTTCCTGAAATACTAAAAACTAACGTTGAACTAGTCCAAGGAAATCACGATGTAGGTTGTGATGTTAAAAATATAAAAATTTTTGATATCAAAAAAACTAAAAATATTACTTTTAGTCATGAGCCAGTTAATTCAGAAAACAAAAAAACCCTGAATATTTGTGGACATTATCATCCAAAAATCTATTTAAAAAACAACGGAGATAAATTATCATTTAGGTGCTTTGCAATGGATAAGAAAAAAAATACTTTATTTTTACCGGCATTTGGAGACTTAACAGGGGGATATCCCTGCAAAAAGTCATTTAAAAAATGGGCAATTGTTTCTGAAAAAGAAATTATCGAAATAAAATCTTAAGAAAAATCCTATTAAATTGACTTAAATTTTTCATTCAGATATACCAATTTATACTTAAAAGTCACGTTCAGTTTTTTTATCAATTAATTTAAGTCTAACTTTACTAGTAAAGATAGAAAAAAATATATAGAGCTAATGGCCCTTTCTTTAGCTGACAATCCACGTTATAAAAAAAATAAACACATTTTATAGAAATGAAAAAATTAATAGCCTTGATTTTATTTCCATTTCTTATGATCCCATTTGGGGTAAAAGCAAATGATAATTTTTCTGTGGAGATAGAGGCACTTACACTAGTAATGGAGCAATATAAGGAAGAAACTGAATCAAGTAATGAATCAGACATGGAAAATAAAAAGCCAAGTTACATGGCTCTTAAACAAGACGAATGCAATGCCACTGTTGAAGTTACAGAAAAAACAGGATTAGAAGTTGTAAATACTGAATCTTTCGATGTAAATGTCTGCTTAAAAGAAATCTATAAAATAGTCAATTAGATAAGCAGATTATAAAAATATAATAAAAACAAACAAATTAAAGAGGTCTTTTACTTAAAGAAGGTAAGACCTCGAGACCTAACAGAAAACTTTGGAACGGGTTCTGCATAACCAATTAATAACTACTATGGAATTGTAGAGGTGTAATTAAAAGTACAAAACCTATAATATTTTCGAAAAATTATTTCTTCTTTGATAATGTTTGTGATTCTTCTCTAGACATTAAAGCTTCGATTTGAGCAAGAACTTTTTGAAGTTCATCCGTTTTTGTAAGAGATGCTTCTGCTACTTCTCTTAATTTTTCTAACTGTTCTTTAGTTTTATCCATGATAAATAAATTAGAAATTAACCACTTTTAAAAATGGTTTTAATACAGATTTTTCACTCCCACACAGATTCATATTCTCTCTTTTTTTTATAAAGTCAAATAAATCTCCCTTTATTAAAGTTTTATGAGGACTTCCAATTAATTCTTTATTAATTTTTAAAAGCATAATTTTACCTGAAATAGAAATACTATTAAATTATGAAGTAAATACAGGCAATCCTATTGTTGCAGTTGTTATGAGAGCCCCTGCGAAAATCAAGAAAGGTAGAAAAGGGTAGTTTTTCAAAGATAAACTTGCTAATTCGAAATAACTATATAGGTATTTATACTGTTTGTCTACCCTTTTTCCATTTTAAAGCTAAAAATCTTTCTCATAAAAGTAAAAATTAAACATTAACCAAATTTACCAGATATGTATTCCTGAGTAGTTTTTTCTTTTGGAGAGTTAAAAATTTTCTTTGTCGAATTAAATTCTGCAAGGTAACCAACCTTTCCTCCGTCACCATCTTCATATTCAATTGCATTAAAAAATGCCGTCATATCACTAACTCTTAAAGCCTGCTGCATATTATGGGTAACGATTATTATTGTGTAATTCTTCTTAAGTTCGTGCATCGTCTCTTCTATTTTCAAAGTAGAGATTGGATCTAACGCTGAGCATGGCTCATCCATGAGAATTATTTCAGGCTCAATAGCAATAGTTCTAGCGATACATAATCTTTGTTGTTGCCCACCAGATAAAGAGTAACCACTATCATTTAATTTATCCTTACATTCATCCCATAAGGCAGCCTTTCTTAGTGAACTTTCCACTAATTCATCCATATTTCCATTAAAGCCATTAATTCTTGCTCCAAACGCAATATTTTCATAGATGGATTTAGGAAAAGGATTAGGTTGTTGAAAAACCATTCCAATTCTTCTTCTTACTTCAACTGGATCAACTCTTTTATCGTAAATATTAGTGCCATCAAAGAGGACAGTCCCTTTTAATGAGCAATTAGGAATTAAATCGTTCATCCTATTTAAAGATCTCAGAACCGTTGATTTACCACAACCAGAAGGACCAATAAGAGATGTTATGTTGCCTTTTTTAAAGTTACAAAAAACATTTCTTACAGCTTCAAAAGTTCCATAACTAATAGAGACATTCTCAAGAGATAAAATGATATTCTTTGGTGTTCTTTTATTACTTTTAATCATTTATACTCTCTTGGTTTTCTCAGTAAAAGCGGCCATTATCCTTGAAAATATATTTACTGATAGTATCGATAAAACAAGAATAAAGGAAGCTGCCCAGGCTAATTTATTCTGGGCATCGTATGGTTCTAGAGCAAAGTTGTATATCAATACAGCCAAAGAACCCATCTCATAAAACAAGTCTCCAAAGCCTGTTATGTAGTAGTAAGAGAATAAAGCCGTAAATATCAAAGGTGCTGTTTCACCTGCAGCTCTTGCGATACCAAGAACAACGCCAGTAGTAATAGACCTAAAGGCAGAGGGTAAAGTAACTTTCAAAATAGTTGTATACATACTTGCTCCAACACCAAGAGAAGCATATCTTAATTCGTTAGGAACTAACTTTAAACCTTCGTCAGTGGTCTTAATCACAGTAGGCAACATCAATATTGAAAGCGCCATCCCTCCAGCCAACCCGCTGTACATACTGCCAAATAAGATCTTTGTTGAAACAATTAATGCATAAATAAATACACCTGCAATTATTGAGGGAACTCCTGCCAAAACATTTACCCCGAATCTAATAAACCTTGAAAAAGCACCGCCTTTAGAATATTCCGCCAGATATATTCCCCCGCCAACACCTACTGGTATCGCAATAATTGAAGCAATGGTAGTTATTATTAATGTCCCTATTAATGCAGGATTAATACCTCCTGCATCTAAATCATCTCCAGGAGGATTTGGTTCTAAAGTAAATAATTCTGGTGTGATTTGAGATCCACCTTTGTAAAGTATATAAGTCACTAGAAAAATCAAAGGAAGTATTGCTATTAATGCACAAATAACGGATAAAGAAGTAAAGAATTTATCTCCTATATTTCTTGATAATCTTTTCTGGTAATAAAGTGAATTCATAATTATCTAATATTTGAGACTAAATTTCTTAACTAGCCATTGCGCGAAGATATTTACTACCAAAGAAAGGATCATAAGAACAAAAGCCGCATAAAACAGTGATGAAACCTGACTTCCATCAGCTTCCCCAAACTGGTTTGCAAGCATGGAGGAAATGGTATATCCAGGAGATAATAGAGACCAACTAAATGCATTTGAATTACCAATAATCATTGTGACAGCCATTGTTTCTCCCATTGCCCTGCCTAAAGCCAATAAAACACCTGCCATAATTCCTGATAACGCTGCTGGCAAAATGACTGAAAATATTGTTTTCCATCTACTTGCTCCAATTCCATAGGCTGCATTTCTTAACTTTTTAGGTACTTGATTAAGAGAATCTCTCGCTATGGAGGTCACTATTGGCAAAAGCATTACTACTAAAATCAATATTGCTAACAGGGAATTCCTACCTGTAGGTTCTGTACTAAATAAAGGTATCCAACCAAAGAAATTATGTAAAAAGACAAAAAAGGCTCTAAAAAAAGGTTCCATAACAAATATTGCCCAAAGTCCCAATACAACTGATGGAATTGCTGCTAACAATTCAACAAAAGAACCTATTATTTCTCTAAAAACTTTCGGGACAAAGTCCTCGGTAATAAATATTGCAGTTCCAACGCCCAAAGGGATAGTTATTAATAAAGAAAGAAATGAGGTTACTAATGTGCCATATATTGCAGTAAAAGCTCCGTATTCATCTTTTACTGGATTCCATTCAGAGGTTACTAGAAACTTCAAGCCATACCTTGAAAAGGATTCAAATGACTGAAAAAAAACTACTAAAATAATTCCTAAAAGTATTATTGCTACGAAACTAGACAAGACTAGGGCAGTATTTTTGAAGATAATATCTATATTTTTTTCGATACCGAATCTTTTACGATTCTTGAAAAGAGTTAATTTCTCTTCCATTAAAAAAAGAATATCTCTATAAATCTACTACTAAATGCTGTAAAAGACCTTAAGAGGACTTAAAGGTATATGAAAGTCATGATAATTTGACATCTATTAAAATTTTTAACTACCTATTTTTTCAACGGCAGCTCTTGATTTCAAAAGGATATTCCCTTTTAAGGGGATAAATCCAAGGGATGAAGCCTTATCTTGATACTCATCACTTAACAATGTATTAAAGACTTGTTTGATCGCTTTAGTATTTCTACCATTACCTTTTTCGTAAGCAAGTATCCATGTCAATGAAGCGATAGGGTACGCTCCTTTTGCTGTTGGATTAGGATTTTTACCCGCAAGATTTTCATCTAAAGTAATACCATTAAGAGCCTTAGCTCCTGCTTCTGCAGATGGTTTTAGAAACTCCCCTGAAAGATTTTGAAGTGCAGCAGCTTTAACATTACCTTTAATGTATGACTGGTTTACATAACCAATTGCGCCAGGAGTGTTTTGAATAACACCTGCAACACCAGAATTGCCTTTTGCTCCAACTCCCGAATGCCATTTAACTGATTTACCAGTTCCTAAAGTCCATGTTGGTGAAAATGCTTCCATAGAGTTTGTGAAAGCCTTAGTAGTTCCTGAACCATCAGAACGATGCGTCCAAGTTAACTTTCCTGATTTACAGCCTAATTCTTTCCAGTTTTTAACCATTCCCATTGCTACTTGAACAGCTTGTTCTTGTGTTAGTTTCAAGTCGCAATCGTAGTTATATCCAAACGCAATTGTTCCACCTACCATCGGTAATTGAACAAGTCCTCTAGTAACTTTTTTTATATCAGCTTCTTTCATTGGATCGTCAGAGGCTCCAAAATTAACAGTTTCATCTATGAAAGCTTTTCTTCCAGATCCAGAACCAACTGCTTGATAATTAACTCTAGGGCCTCCAGATTTAGCTATGTCAAAAAACCACCTAGTATAAATTTTCGAGGGGAATGTAGCACCAGCACCACTCAATCTTTTTGAAGCCATCGCAGATGGAGAAAGTATTAATGAAATTGCAGAAGAGAAAATGAGAGTTTTTTTGAAAATGCCCACTTAGTAATGAGAAATAAGTTTGTTTACTTTAAAGATAATTTAAAGCCTTTAAAAAATTTAAAAATTGAAAAATTTATATATCAAATTATTTTGATATATCTACTTTAATAGCTCTACTGCTACGACAAGATTACCCAACAAACCATTCAAAATATTTAGCTGTTCTTTACTACCAAATGCTATTAATACCTGACCTGGTTGAAGTATAAAATTACCTCCAGGGTTGGTAAATAATTTTTCGTTCTCTTTAATAGCTAAAATTTTTGCACCACTCTTTTTGCCTATTCCAAGTTCTGAGAGTGATCTTTTCTCTGCTGTTTCAAAAAGACTAATATCATTACTTAATTCAAATTCTTCAATTTCACATTCACTTCCAGCAAGCAGATCAAGAAAGTCAATAGCAATTGGTCTTAAAGCCATTGATGCCATTGCCCTTCCTGCTGCGATATAAGGGCTTACAACTATACTTGCCCCAGCTAATCTCAACTTACTTGCGGCCTCTTCAGTTCCTGCTCTTGCAATTACTCTTATAGAACTTCTTATTCCTTTAGCGCTTAAAACAACATATAAATTCGCAGCATCATTGGGCAAAGTAACAACCAAACTTTTGCATTTTTCTAATCCTGCCAGTTTTAACGTCTCATCAAGAGTTGCATCAGCACAAAGAACTTCTAAACCATTTTCTTCAGCAATCTTTTTTCTATCTTCATCACTCTCAACAACAATAATTGGAATATTTTGTGTTTTTATCTGGTTAGATATTTCCTGACCAACCCTCCCATAGCCGCACAAAATTACATGATTTTCCATTTTTCTAAGAAGTCTTTTAAAACGTAATTCATTTACTCTTTGAAAATAGCCGGATTCGAATAATCTAACAGCTTTTTGAAAGGTAAATTGAATAAAGATCAATCCGCCAACGATTACTAAAACAGTTACTATTCTTCCTTCAGGACTTAAAGGTTGAACTTCTCCAAAACCAATGGTGGTTATTGTGATCAGAACCATCCATAAGCAATCACTCCATTCCCATCCTTCTGTTATTCGATACCCAATTGCACCTAAAAAAAACAGAAAGAATAAAGAATAAATAAGACCAAACCAAGGTCTTAAATAGTCTTTAATAAAATAGAACTCAAATAATCTAAGCTTCATATCCCTTATTATCGTTAACTATTCAAAAATTTCAAAAAAATTTTCTATTATGTTCCTAAAACTATTTATTTGTCTAAGTGAAATACATATTAAGCAGGATAATAATATTAATTTTCGTAGCTGGATGCATTAAACAAATGATTACTATTTCAGGTCTTTTTTAATGTTCATTAAAAATTAATTCAAGGTTTTACTTGTACTGATTCAATAAGAAAATCAGAAGCTGCTCTTAACCAATCAGCGACTGTAAGACGAAGGTCAGGTTGAGAATATACAAGAGCTACAATTATTCCAACTAAGATTATCTTTACCATGGCAATGCAATATTCTTATGAATTAAAGCACAACTATTTAGTAAAAAGAACCTTAAATTTATAGAAAAACAGATTAATTAAAATTTCTCTAATTGATTAAACAAGTATTCCACTCTTCTTAGATTAACGCCTAAATCTGATTGACCTAATCTTGCTGCAGATCTTATTTGAATGATTCCTTTTGATCTATCTACATAACTTCTTACATCAAGCTTCAAAATTTCGAGGTCATCTGGAAATCTGAAAATTAAGCTTCTACAAACACCTCTCCAATAAGTCCTTCCACTTTCGATGACTTCTGTACGGGGTAATCCTTCTGCTAGGGAGACAAGTTGAATGAACTTTTGATCAACATTTATTAGTTTCTTTTCTATTAAGACACTATTTAATGGATTAGTTATAGGAGCAAGACCTTGGATGGAGGAAACCATATTTTTAAAAACTATATAAATGTTCTAACCGATTTCATACACAAAGTGAGAGGGAAAAAGTAAAGAATTTTCCCATAAATTTGATCTCTTTATAAAGATTCCTTTTTTTGTGATCAAAATTCTAAAATTTGAGATTTTTAATTGTTTTTTTTGATAGAGACGGTTGCCTACCTTTTTTACTAGTTAGTTTCCTAACCCATAAAAAAATTCCTACAAACAAAAATATTTCAACAATAATTCCAAGCTGTATAAGGCTCATCTTTTATCCTCTTTTTTCTTGTTGGTGCCCTCTATGTATGGCACAAGAATATTTAATAACCACTTTTTAAATGAACTTAAAGGTTTCATAATCTATTTACTTGCCTTTTCTCCATAAACTCCTCCCTTTAATGAGATCCTCTATATTTGGCCAAGCTGCTATCAATTCTTTAAGTGCTTTTCTATTAGGAGTATAAAAAACACAAGACAATGCACTTATTACATAAAGTATGAACCACAACTTACTTTCTGAATAAGCTAAAAACAAAGAGAAAAGAAAACTTCCAATAAAGAAAAAGAAAAATGTCCTATTTAGTATTTCTAATGGAGTTCTTTTAAGTCTGTAAAATTTAATCTTTTTACTATCTTCTTCAGTATCTTTCTGAAATTTACTTTCGTACGAATTAATTATTTCTTCTTCTAGAACTTTTTCATACTCTAAATTATCAATAGGATCGGTTTTATCCTTTTTATTTATCATTGATATCTATACTGTACAAATATGGTAACTAATTTAAGGTATTTTAAAAAGTATCAAATTTTATCTGTTAGCTGGAGCTATACGAACAGATCATGGTTTTGAAAATACTTCAAGATTGTTTTATTTATAAAAGATAAATTAGTCAAAATATTCTTTTTGATTTTCCCAAATCTTTCTGTCATTTAAAACAATCACTTCTATAAACTTCATAGCATTAATTAAATTGCGAAGCAATATCTAAATCAAGAGTTAAAATAGTTTAGAGATTTCAAAAATAATCTATATGCAAAGGTATTTGATTTCCTACGAATTTACAGATGGTGAGGATCAAGAAGAAGGAGCAGAAATGCTAATTAATTGGTACGAATCAGGTGGTCCCCAAAATCGGCCTGAAAACTATGAGGTTCATTCTTGGATTTTTATGGTTCAAAATGGGATTGGACATTCTGTAGTAAGTGCAGATTCACTTGAGACAATTTGGAAGCAGTGGCATCCCTGGAGAAGGTTAATGGATATAAGTATTCAGCCGTGTATGGATCTTGATGAGACAGTCGGACTATTCAAAAAACAAAAAATGAATACACGGATAGTCTAAAAGTATTTCTAAGATCTAAAGATATATTTTTTTTGTAGCACCTAATACTACATTCATATTTCACTGCGTTAAAAAGGATAAGATTAATTTTCCATGATGAATGATTCTTATCACATTTACTTCAAAGGAGAAATTCTTTTCAAGAATTTAAGTAAGGATGAATTTGAATTTGTTTGGGGAAAACTTTATACATCTTATATAAATGCCCTAAACAAAGAGCTAACCTACGAATTAATTAGCGAAAACAATATTATGGAGCCAGCCTTTAACCTTGAACCCTCTTATTAAATAAAAAAAGATCTAAACTTATGAATAAAACAAGAAAAGTTGTTTCTCTTTTATTTTGAGATACTCTTTTTCCTCTTTAGTTATATCTAAACCAATTTTATTAGCCTCAATTTCGACACTTGAACTATAAATTTCAAAGTTTTGCTCTCTTTTAAATAGGGCAGCAATACCAATATCTGTTATGAACCAAATAAAGTGATCAGTTTCTCCAATTGGCTCATTTTTTAAAGAGTCAATAATCAGATCACTT
Organism: uncultured Prochlorococcus sp.; assembly: GCF_902536725.1. Classification (GTDB taxonomy): domain Bacteria; phylum Cyanobacteriota; class Cyanobacteriia; order PCC-6307; family Cyanobiaceae; genus Prochlorococcus_A. The sequence goes on along the minus strand of NZ_CACAYO010000001.1, from coordinate 54,157 downwards.
GTCGAATCCATTTAATTTTTCTGAGTGAGACTTTTAATTGCCCCCATTGCAATACCTTACCGCCTCTGAATTAGAACCACCATCTTCAATAATTTCGGCAACACATTTATTAAAAAGTTTAGACTCTTTTTTTACTGAACAGAATCCAAAAGCAATCGCAGCTAAAGCTATTGCAGATACGAAACTAGAACCGAGTTGTATAAAACCATATGCAAACATAATTTTTTTCTTACCAGAACACTTTTTTGAATCCTTTTTTTCTTCTGACATTGATAAATTTTTAACTTATTAGAATCTATTAGATTAATTTTAGGTACGAGAAATATTTACATGGAGAAAACCGAATTAAACAATTACTTTTTAGCTCTAGAACAAAAATTAAAAATTTCAAGTTTAGATTGATTTTTCTTCATTTTAATTTTCAATTTGATACATCATGAAGAAAAAACTTTTTTAATTTTTTATCAACATGAGCTGCTGGTATAAAAAAATTATTTTTTTTAAAAAGTAATGATCCCGCAGTTATAACAGGAGATTATGTCACTTTTTAAACTATATTTTATATTTTTTGATGAAGTATTAATACTTAAAAATTTTTTCAGAAAAGCTTGTTTTGATAATGCTCCCCAAGAGTTATCCACTTTTTAAGCGTTTTTCAACAGGGTTTTCCACAATATGTTGATTAAATTTGAATTTCTATGTGCAAAATTAAATATTAACTTCTTTTAAGAAAAAACTTTCCGCAATTTTTTTTTGGGATCACTATCATTACATATGTCTTTATGATATTTCTAGGACAAATTTATGAATCTAAATGAGACAAATAAGGATTTAAACTCCGAAATCAAAAAAGAGTTGGAAAAATCTAAATTCAAAGTTCTTACCAATGAATATGATTTTTTAGTAAAAAACCTCAAAAAAGCTGGATGATTTATGAGCTAAAAATATTTTTTCAACAAAAATCTCAAAAGTTCATTTCTAGGGCCAAATAATTATTTCTTGAATGATCACCCAAATAACCTTTTTTTATCAAATATAAAATTTCTATTAAATATAAAAATTAATACTCTTTATACCAAACATATAAACCAAATTCTAGTTATATTGTTTAGATCTCCGTAAGAGATCAGATTAGAAATATTAACGGGAAATTCCAGGTTTTTAATTCATTGAAAAATTTAGTTTTCCTGTATTCCTATCTTAGTTTCAATAAAATATGAATATTCAAGAACTTAAAGTCAACTACAAAAAGCTTTTAAACAAAGCTACCAAAGCAAACGGCCGAAAAGAAACTGTTTCTTACTTAAATCGTGCTGCTAAAATTAAATCAAAAATCTACTCAAACACAAAAGTAAATTGCTTTAGATGTAATGGAGCAGGTTTTCTAAGAATTTCACTAGATGAGACTAAAACATGTCTATCTTGCTACGGTAAGGGTTTTTTAATTAAAGAAATTCAGCAGGTTTAAAAAAATTAATTGATCATGAAGGATCTCATTCAAGCTCACAAAAGATTAATTAAAACAGTACAAGAACAAATGGGATTTTCTGATTATGGGATGTATTGGCTAGCTTTCCTGGAAGGGGGTCTAACTATATGGCTGCTGGATAGAATATTTTTCCACTGGTTAAAGTTTTAATTTTTATTTAGGTCAAATAACTTCTGCAGGTATTAAATAAATTAATTTATCGAAACCTTTTGAAAAGTAGTAGGATAATAAAAAACTAATATGCAATTACTTGGATTAATTCTTCTTCTAGCTAGTAGCTGGTATTTATGGAAATTAACATCAAACTTTCTTGATGAACCAACAAAAAAAGAACTGACTAATAGTTTAAATAACCTCAAAAATAAATTCTCTGAGGCAAAACAAAATTTCTCTAAAGCAAAAATAAGCGAAGCTTGGGAAAAATACAAAGAAGAAGGTGGTGCCTTATCTAATAAAGAAAAAAGCTAGTGGACTTTTTTATTATTACAACTCTCGCTAAAGATATTTCTAGACTTGATCTAATTGGTATTTTGTTTGGTCATTTAATTTTTGGTATTGCTTTAACAAAGCTTTTAGATTGGACGTGGTTAAAAAACCTTATGAGTGAAGAAGATAAAACAAGGATGCTTAAAAGTTATATATGGAAAGACTTATTAGTAGATGGAGCAATTGTTACGGTAGTTCTAGGAATAATCTTTTTGATAATTAGCATTTTTCTGTAAATGAACGTAACTTACATTCTTTTGGTTTTTTTAATGATATCAATTGTGATATTCACTCAAATAATCAATTCCTCCGATAAATCAAAATAAATGACTGAAGTAACCAGCAACTCCTCAACTGGATGGTACTTAATCGCTTTTGTAAGCACTTTATCTTTTTTAGCCTTAATTTACTTCGGCCAAAAAAAATAGAGTAAATTTTGAAAGACTATTTAAATTCATAAAAAAAGCTCTGCAGCTTAACGGGATGCAGAGCTTTTAGTTATTAATCAACAGATTTATATAAATCTGTTGATTATAAAACCTTTTTTCTTAATCAAAGATAAAGAGACCGTTGAATATGATGAAGATAATGAATTCACGGCCCCTTTAGTAACCGCATTTTTCGGTAGATACGACAATGAATCACCTCCTTTACTAATGTTTTACTTAAGATAACCAAAAGAATTAAACAAGGAAAGAAATTCGTTAAATATTTAAAATTTTTTTAACAAATTAAAGATATAAATCTCTTCAATATAAATGTATTGATATTACCAAGGCAAAACTTCTCCGTTGGCATGCCAAAAGGTACCTGAGTTATTTTTATTTAAAGAATCAATACGTTTTAAAAGGCCATTTGCTGATTCTTCAGGACTAATTCCATTTCTTGTAAAGCCAGTCATTCTTGTACTCACTAACCCAGGATGCAAGATAGCTACATAAATATCTTCCCTTGATAAATCTATGGAAAGTGATTTTGCTGCCATGGACAAGCCGACCTTTGACATCCTGTAACCATAAGAACTTCCTGATGTATTATCTTCAATAGATCCCATTCTACTTGTGATAAAAGCAACTTTAGAAGATCTTTTTAAAAGATGTTTAAGTGATTGAGTCATACATATTGGGCTCAATGCATTGATTTCAAATTGGCGCAAAATACTTTTCTTATCTAAGTTTTCGAAAGAATTAAATTCATAAATTCCTGCATTATGAATTAAGCAATCTAAATTAACTCCAGATAGTTTTTTACACAAATTTGTTATCGATTCATCAGAAGAAATTTCTATATTCTCTTCAATTCTCACTCCTAAATCTCTAAGTTTTTTTGAAGCTTTTCTACACGTTGCAATTACATCATCTCCCCTCTTTTGAATTTGCCTACATAGTTCTAATCCAATACCCCTATTTGATCCTGTAATTAAATAAGTCGACATCTCTAAACTGAAAAATAAAAAATTAATCTAAATCCAAATATATAAAAAAAACGATTAAAAAAAGAAAAAATTTATAAAATTCCTTACTAGATTTTTTAAGGTTATGATAGGTTAGGTATCTTAAAAGATTTTATAAAAGAAAGCAAAGATATTTTTATCATCAAAATTTAATGTATGGAAATTTTCAATCAAGAATTTTTACAAGAGATTATTAGGTTAACGTGGAGAAATCCTGCTTTCATGGCTATAGCTATTGCGTTAGTTTGGCTTATCCCACAATTATTTATCAGAAAAATAATGGCAAAAAAATATGAAAAAAGAAAAATAGAAATTCAGAAAAATAAAATTCAGAAGCTTTACCCAACTAATGCTCCTAAATAAGATTTTTATTTATAAGATGATCTAATGAATAAAAAAAAAAATACTTTTTGCAACTTATTAAAATATGACCTACAAAATAATTAGAATTGATGGGGAAGATGACGAATTAACAGCTCAAAGTTTTGATAAGTATTCAGAAGCGTACGATTTGTTAGAGGAACTATATGGAGATTTATGTTGTTCAGATGCTGATTATGGAGATATAACCTATTACGATATTGTGGAAAATAATTAAAAATTATTAATGGAGAATAGAAAAATGGGCTCCCTCCCAAGAAGAAAATTTAGGGGTAATAACGAGTGTATATGAATTCATTAAAGAAGAACTTTCAGAACTTCAAAAAAAAACTGGATATCCCGATTCATTTATTTATGATTTTATTGGTAAGCTTCCGAATGGATGGCATTCTGAATTCTGCCACTCCATAGTTAGAAATAATGAATGAAAAATTAGAAAACATTAAATCTTCAACTCAAATTTATAAAATTTCTCTAATATATTTTGAATTTTAAAATATTACATCATGATTATTAGGATACTAGGAATAGTACTTATCCTTGGTACGATTGCCTATTATGGTTTAGTTTTAACTGGGCAAAGCAACCTTTAATTTTTTAACTTTTAAAATTTCTCATGAAATGGCCTCCTACTCTTTGTTGGACAGCACCAAAAACTATTAATGGTAATAGGCATTTTCAAGTTAAAGCTTACGGTGGTAAAAATGAAAAAAGATGGGTTGATATATTTCCTACCAAAAATAAAAAATATATTAAAAGGATTTCATGGGCAAAACTAAAATCAGAATGGACCACTGGATGGTTAAGGCTCCCAAAAGATAACGATTAATTTATTTATGTAAACAAATATTATTAACCAGAAAATTGTAAAAAATAATACCTAGTACAAAAAAAATAACTTATAAGATTTTTAAAAAGATGTTTAATATGAATCCAGAACCGAAGAAAAAACTTCCTAATAAAAAAGTTATAAGTTCAGCAAAATTTGAGGCTAAAGAACAATTCACAAAATCTGCATTAGAAAATTTAAAAACAGAAAATGAAAGACTTGTGAATTCACTAAAAAAATCTGGGGAAATTAAAGAATCAAAAAAAAAATAGATTTACAAAATTAAATTTTTTTTATTATTATATTATTTTAAAGATTGAGAAATGATTGAAAAAATATCTTTAGCAAATTCTCATTTACCTCAACTTATTGGGTTCGTACTCATGTCAATTGGTTATACATTAGGAAATAAATTTTACCTTCCAGAAATTAAACAAAAGTAATAAATCCTAATTATTAAAAATTTTTTAAAATAACATTGAAAAATATTTCTATTAAAAAACTTTTCAATGCTCTAACTGGTTTGGAGAATTAAGACTTTAAAGCTAATTTGTAATTCAATTAAAACTAATGCTTTTATAACTGACACATAAATGTAACATTAAAGTATTTAAACATATGAAATCCAAAGAAAAAGTAAGGATTCATACTAATTTTCTTTAATTATGTTACATTTGTTAATAATTAAAGTTAAGGTTTCCTCTGTGAATAAAGCAGATATAAGGAAATATTTGATGCATACTAATGTCATTTACTCTTTGGCTTATTAATCGATCTCATTTGAAATCTAAAAATGGATGCTCTTACTAGTTTTATAGTTGTTATCATCGCAATTACGATTCAATTCTCTTTATACGCCATCAAAAGGTTGCAAGAACCTTTAGAACCAAATTATTTGATAGCTAAAGATTCAAAAAAAATTAAAAACTATACGGGTAAATATTGGAAAAATGCTGAAATAACAAATGGCAGATTAGCTATGATCGGTTTTTTAGCTTTAACAATTAACTACGGTTTCTTTGGGTGGATAATTCCAGGGTTTATTTAAGGGATTAATACATCTAAGATTCAAGTAATAAGTCTATCGTTCAAAACAAACTCTCTTTTTTAAAAAAAAATTTTTATTATATGAAAAAAAACTTTTGAGTAATTCTGATTTTGATAAAAATGGAATCGACAGCTATGGAATACATTGGCTTCAATATGCTGCTTTTGCAGTTTCTGGTTTTGCAATATTTACGACCTGGGCATTTTTTTTTGATGAAAGATTCCATAATTTTATAATGAACATTTTTAGGATCATTAACTGCAGTGGCTTTAACTGTAATGGAGCTTTTTAAAATTCTATGGCTAACCCAGATCAGAAAACTATATTAATCGATAATGCTTTTGAGGAAATTAAAAATATTTGTATAGATCTTCAAAAAGATACTGACGCTTCGAATTTAGAAATTAAAAGTTTACTAAAACTAATTATGAATGAATGGGAGGAAAAGGAATCACAAAAAACTGGTTTTGGATTCAGGTAAAGTTAGCAAATACCTAAGAAGAGACTTAGGCATTTAATCATTTTAATATGAACAGATTTTTTACTTTAAAAATTTAATATTTATAATTTACATTTTTAGAAAGAAATTAAAAAGGAATGAATCACATATAGAAGATTCATTCCAGATTTAGCATAAGTTTTATCTAGATTTAAATTTTATAATTTAACTCCTCTGGTGGACTGTCAATCATTAGATCCCTCCTATTCAACAAGTTAAACCTACGCCTTACTTATAAAAAAGTAAATCGGTAAAAATGCTGATTTATTATTTTCTAAAATGTTTGGATTAAAGAAGCCAATTCTGGTGCATCTAATAAAAGTGCAAAAAATGTAAGCACAACTAACAAAAATATTGAAAAATAGAATTGAATCATGCTTCAAAATTACTTAAAAAGAATATTTTAAGTTGTATAAAATAATGCTTTGTTTACATAATTAAATATCTCTACCTAGACAAGTTTAATTGGAGAATAATTATGATGCATCAAGAGAAAATATCGTTCTATTTTTTTTCCAATACTTACAACCTTTAAGTAAATGATCCCCCTGTGGTATGCGTTTTTCGTATTTTGGACAGATCAAGAAAGTAGCAAAAGTTTCTGTAGTGCTGTAGCGAAAGTGATTGCAAGTAATGCAAATCTTTGTTCGTTTTCGTTTTAGGGTAGATTCTTTTAGATATTCCCATTTTGACGGATTTACCTTGATCATAATTACTGGAATTTATTAGTAACAATTTGCCAACCTCTTGAAATTAATTCATTCCATGTTTCACAAGCACACTCAATAGAATGAAGTCTTGAATTTTTAATTTGGGCTGGTTCGCCTAATTCGTTTGCATAGAAAAGATGAGAATATACTTTTAAGTTATTAGATTCAGATTTCTTATAACTCTCAAAAAAAATTAATAAACCACTTTTTTTGTTAAACAACCAGCCAGTTGGGGGGTCAATAAGGCTACCACGATAAAAAAAAGTCCGAACATTAGCGACTCCTAAAGTCATAAAAATAATACAGTTGTACTATTAATATAAACGTACTACTGTTAGGCGTCAAGTATTCCTCGAAGTAATTATCTAAATACTAAAGTTACTTCTCCAGAAATAAGCAGACGTAAACTTCTTATTTGGTAATAGTGTATACAAGAAACACCTTGAAAAGGAAAATAAAATTAAAGAGTATAACCAAAGAATGCAATGTATCGAAATCCCTTCTATTTAGGATGGAACAAAGGTTGGTCTTTTTTATTCTTTTTAGAGGGTGGCATTCCAAAAATTGAAGCAAAAGGTTTTGGTATATCGATTACAACAAAAGTTGAGAAGGGAGAATCACCTCTAGAATCTGCGGATAGATTAGTCTCGAAAGAGCAAAGGATTAGAAAATCAAGATATTATTCTTGGCTTAAATCTATTAATGAAAAAACAATAAATTAAGTAATCCTTCAATTAATAAAGTAATTTGTTGACAATCAATTTAAAATAGAAATTATTTATTTATTTTCGTGTCCAATAAATTTTATGAATGGTGGAAAAACCATAGAAAAGTTGTAACCTATGGAGCTTTTATCATCTTGTTTGGTTTTTATTTATATCCTGTTATCAAAGGAGAAAAATACAAAAACCAATGTATTAAGTACTCTACTAAAGGAGCCTTAACTAAATTTAATAAGGACAATATAGAAGAAACTTTACTTGAGGAAACAGGCTTGAAGATTGATGAACTAGCAAAAATTGAAGGTTATAAGAATTGTATGAATTAAAAAGTTCGCAATAATTAAGCTAATTTTTAAATGATTAAAAGCATATTTAAACTTATCTTATTAATATTATTATTTGGATTTATATCAATAAGTCTAAAAAAAAGTTATTTGGTTGGCATAATTCTAAAAGAAATTTCTTCATTTCTTTTATGGACTGTTAAATATCAAAATAGAGAAAAATGGATTAAAGATAAACCAAGTTGGATTCCTGGCCAAAAACTTAAGCCATCATATTAAATGAAGACTTATTTAGAAGAACGAATTGAATGGTATGACGATAATTATAGAAATGGTAATGCCTTAATCTCTGATAAGCAGTTCGACCAACTTGAAAAAAATTTATTAAGAACAAACCCTAATTGTGATTACTTTAAAAAGAAAAATAAACTAGTTTTACCTTCATTAGAAAAGAATTCAATAGATGAATTTTTGAGAGGATTATTAGTAGATACCAGATTATTAATTGAACCAAAAATTGATGGTTGTGCTGTTGCTTTGCAATATAGGGATGGAAACTTGGACCAAGCAATTTCAAAAAAAGGGTCAGACGTTACTAGTAAAATTATTAAAGTCCAAGACATTCCCAATAATCTCCCTTTACGAGGAGTTCTTCAAGTTAGAGGTGAATTATATGCACCCAACCAAAGTCCAAATATCTCCCAGACAATCGCTTCTGGATTTCTAAGAGCTAAAGAGGGATTTTCTGAAAGTCTTAGCTTCTGCGCATTTCAAATACTTAATTCAAAACTTAACCAATATGAATCTAAAAAGAGTCTTTCAAAGCTTGGCTTCACAATCCCGCAGGATATTTCATGCAACTTTACGTCTCAAGTTGAAGTTTTTAGAAAACAATGGCTGAAAGGGAAGCTTTTTAGTAAATATCCAACAGATGGAATAGTAATAAAAATAAATTCTAGAAAATTACAATTAATTAGAGAAAAATCAAATTTAGATTATCCTTATTGGCAAGTTGCAATAAAAAGTTAATGGAATTAATACACCAGATTTTTCCTACTTGGCATATTTACTTAGACATGTTTTTGATTGGTTTTGCAACTTACGGTTATCTAAGAATTAAGAAAAAAATAAAAACTAAATAAAGTTTTTTAATCATCCGAGTTCCTTAAGCATGGATTTAAGTTGTTCGCTGTCTAATTGTTCAAGATAACTTCTCATTGCCAACCAAGATCTTCTGCTTTCTAACTTTCCACTTTGCTTAAATAAATTTGCGGAAACTTGATCTATCAATTCTTTATGAGTCATATTTATATTCTTCATCGAGTTCAATGACAACACCATTAAAAAATTCTGCTAATAATTTTGATGGGTCTTGTATAGATATCTTTCTATCTGCTTTTGATAGTTTCTTTTTGATTGGATTTAAGTTAGTCATACTGATTCAGGTAATTCAAGTTCTTCAAAAGTCCAACCCTCTAATTGAAGGTCATGCCATTTATCCCAAGCATTATCCAAATACATTTGAGTGGATGATTTAATTGCCATTGGTTCACCAAAATCATTTGCATAATATGTATGAGCAAAAATTCTCATACTATTTCTTGGAGATTTTTTATTCTTTATAAATAAAATTAATCTTCTGCGGTCTGGGCTAAGCAACCAACCACTTGGGGACTCATTACGATAACCGTAAGAAAAATTAGTCCAAACATTAGCTCCTCCTAAAGTCATTACTTAGTAATACATGTGTACTACTAATATAAATACATTAGAAATGGTTCGTCAAGTATTTTGGCAAATAAATTATTTACACTGATAAAGAATTAAAACAGCTCAGTTATTCCTAAAAAGTAAAATACCTACCAAAAGCCTGTTTTAGCATGCATTTTGATAGGTAATACCGGATCCCCGTCAGTTCTCTGCTGCATCGACCTGGAAATGCCAGAAGAGGATTCAAAGTGGGCTTTCGTTTCCGATTACAAGATCGGTTTACTACCGCATCACGACAGTCTCCTCATGTCGAAAGAGAGTCAGATCAGAGCACATAATGAAGAACTTAACCAAAGATCCAGTGACTTAACTTTAACTTATTTTTTTATCCATTTGGAGATGGCCAAATGTCTCTTACCATAGTTAATAAAACTTGTGCCTCATCATATCTTTCTGAATGTGTTTTGCCATTTAATAAAAATGTAATATGAGCCATTTTTCTTCCCAGAATTTCTCGAGATTTGCCATAACAATGAATATTAGAACCTTCAATTTCTGATAACATTTTAATTCTGGTTTCCATTGAGATTGGGAAATTCTTTCTTAATCCAAGAAGATTTATCATAATTGCCCCTTCACAGTTCATTTTAATTTCAGGTGGCGTTATCCCAGAAGAAATGCAAACGTATTGATCAAACTGACTTGAAGTGCAAGCTTCAATAGAGAAATGAGCTGAGTTGTGTGTTCTAGGAGCTATTTCATTAATTAAAAGACCATTATCTCCATAGAAGAATTCAATAGCTAAAACTCCAACGTAATTAAGTTCATTAACTATTGAAGAGAAAATGTTAATTGCAAATAAGTTCAAATCATATTCCTTTATTCCAGATGCAAGAACCCAATCACAAACATGGTTTGATTGGAATGTCTCAACTATTGGAAAGAATCTTATCTTACCGGTCCTATCTCTCGAACCAACAAGAGCCAGTTCTTTTTCATACTCTATCCATTCTTCTATTAACCATTCATCAGAATTATTCTCTGTTAAAAAAGAATCTAAATCTGCTTTTGTCTTTATTTTTCTGTTCCCTTTGCCGTCATATCCACCTTTATTTGATTTTGCCATTAGAGGAAAAGTCCAATTATTGATTTCCTCATCCGATAGACTTTTAAAATCTTCAATACTTATCCATTTTGGACAAGGAATATTCATCCTATCTATTAATTTTTTTTGAGAAAACCTATCTACTAGTGGCTTAATTGCATTAAGGCTTGGAACAAAAATATCGTTATTGTCAATTAAATTTAATTTATCAATTTTTATCCATTCATTTTCAAAAATTATTTTTTCACATTCATTAATTAATGATTTATTACCTCTTATCTTTAAAGGATCAGCTTCTATGACATGATCTGCTTTTGAACCAGCAGGATCATGACAAGATTTAGTTTGCACACATACTTCTAAATCTCTTTCTTTTGCTGCCTCGGTTAACATCAAAGCCAGTTGACCACCTCCAATTATTCCAAGGGAATAATTTTTCTTAATATCGTTTATATTTTTTTTAAAACTCATAGCATGATTTTATTACCATTTCTAATTCTTAACAACTGAATTTTTAAGTATCTAGAGCTTAGATTTTGCTAATATATAAAGTATTTAATACCAAATATTTATAAATTTTAACTAGGTAATCAATTGTGAAAAAGAGAAAAATATTAGTTCCATTAGGTGATAAGTCATACGAAGTAACTCTAGAAGCAGGGATATTGAATAATATCAGCGAGGAACTCTTAAAAATTGGAATTACAAAGAATAAAAAAATACTTGTGATTTCAAATGAAGAAATATCAAATTTGTATGGAGAAAAATTCTTAAATAATTTAAAAGATAATCAATTTCAGGCCAAAATGTTCCTTATCAAGGCTGGAGAATCGTATAAAAACTTAAAAAGCTTAAGTGAAATATATGATATAGCATTTGAATTTGGCTTAGATAGAAATTCAATAATTATTGCCCTTGGAGGAGGAATTGTTGGAGACGTAAGTGGTTTTGCAGCTGCTACTTGGCTGAGAGGTATCGAATATATTCAGATTCCAACAACATTATTATCGATGGTTGATTCATCTGTGGGAGGGAAAACAGGGGTAAATCATCCAAAAGGTAAGAATTTAATTGGAGCTTTCAATCAACCTAAAGCAGTTTTTATTGATCCGGAAACTTTAAAAAGTTTGCCCAAAAGAGAATTTAATGCAGGCATGGCAGAAGTAATAAAATACGGAGTAATAAGAGATAAAGAACTTTTCGAATACTTAGAAATTGAAAAAAACAAGAATGAACTTATAAATCTCAAGAATGATTATCTAATTAAAATAATTAATAGTTCAATAAAAACAAAGTCTCATATTGTTTCTCAAGACGAACATGAAAATGGTATTAGAGCAATATTGAATTATGGTCATTCTTTTGGTCACGTTATTGAAAATTTATGTGGATACGGCAAATTTCTACATGGTGAGGCAATATCAATTGGTATGAATATTGCGGGGAAAATAGCAATTGAAAAAGGGTTATGGTCTAAAGAAGAATTAGAAAGGCAGAAGAATCTTTTGAGGAGTTATTATCTTCCTACCGAGATTCCCAAAATAAATAAAGAAGACGTTCTTAAAATACTTATGGGCGATAAAAAAGTTCGTGATGGCAAAATGAGATTTATATTACCGAGAGAAATTGGTGCAGTAGATATATATGATGACGTAGAGGATTCATTATTTTTAAAGTTTTTTTCTTAACGCAAACAGGTTGAATTTATATTCATTTCCTTCTTCTTAAACTTATTAAAAACAAACCACTTAAAATCACCTAGACATAAAGGATCTACGAGTCTAAGTAATGCCTCTCTTCTTAAAAGAGCCTTTGATAAATCCTCCTTAAATTCCTTCTGAATTCCATAAAGTCTCTCTGCTAATCCAAGTGCCAACAAAGCCTCTCCTTGTTTAGTTATTCCAACAGTATTAAATCCAATAGTCTCAGCATCATTAATTAAAGTTTCTATGCATACATGAGATGTTAAATCGCAATTTCCAGGAGAATCTAGGACATTATTCATCATTTTTTGATTTTCATAAGAAACTATCGTCCCGTCAGAATTCTTAGAGTTATAGTATTTTTTAGCTTCTTTAGCATAATCAATTATCAATAAAATACCATTATTGATTTTTCCATAAATAGCTTCTAACCATTTTGAGTTATCTACATGCCATTCGGTTGTCCATCCTTCGAGAGCATCCTCGGGCGGAATAGTAATTCCCAACTCACTTTTAGCAAGTTCAATACTTTTTTCCAATTCACTTGTAATTGGCATCTCATCAAAAAATAACTTATGAGATTTTTTATCTATAGAAACTGCTTGTCGAATTAATTTTCCCTTTGAGAAGGTTATTCTCTCTACCGGCAAAGCATCTAAAACCTCATTTGCAAGAACTATTCCATTTATATTATTTTCTTCTACTTCTTCTAAACCCTTCCATAAAATATCAATACCAAAGTTTAAAAATTCCTCCAATTTATTTTTTTGTTTTTCTACCATCCCTTTATTAGGTTCAATAATTACAAAAGAAACTCCTTCCAAAAAATTCTTGTTATTTTCTAAAAAATATTTAATTAATCCGCTCATAAAGCTTCCATCTCCAGCTCCAAATTCAATTACAGCTAATTTCTGATTAGATAAAAAACTACTTTTGAACTGAATTAGCCAATCTTCTATTTGTTTACCAGCCAAAAAGCCAAAATCATCAGATAAAGAGGGTGATGTGACAAAATCTCCTCGAACGCCTAACTCAGCTTTGCCGCTGCCGTAATAACCATTAATAGGATCATTTAAAACAAAATTCATAAATTCATAAAAGCTTATAGTCCCTCCCATTTTTATTATTTTTTTCACTAACCAATCTGGATTATTCGCGGGTAAGCTATTCATCGGCGAGAATATATAAAGATAAAACTTATTTATGCTTTCAAAGATTAACTATTTATTGGGAATATTTCTATCTATATTAGTCTTAATTTCACATAAACCCGTATTCGCTATAAATAATCCAAATCTCTTACCAGAAGAAAAAACACCAGTAATTGATTTAGCTAAAACGTTAAGCCCTAATCAGAAAGAATCTTTAGAGGAAAACTTAAATAATCTAGAAATTGAAAGTGGGTGGAAAATTAAATATTTATCTCAGTTTGAGAGTTCCCCTGGTAGCGCAATAAAGGACTATTGGGATTTAGATGAGACAAGTTTGTTGATAGTTGCAGATCCTAGAGGAGGAAATTTACTGAACTTTAACGTCGGAGAGGCTTATTTTAATTTTATGCCAAGGTTATTTTGGGTTGAACTCCAAACAAGATTTGGTAATCAATATTATGTGAAAGATCATGGTGAGGATGGCGCAGTATTAGATGCAATTAATTCCGTAAAGATTTGCCTTGAAAGAGGAGGGTGTCAAGTTGTGCCTGGCCTACCCAAAGAGCAATATATATGGACTTTATGTACATCAATTCTTGGAGGTTTAGTAGCAGGTTTCGCTTCTGCCCCAAGAAAAGAAGGTCAAGTCATATCAATTGGATTTTTAGCTCTTCTTTCTCCTTTATGGGGAATGTTATTTGGAATTTTTGGTTTAGCACCGATAATATCCAGAACAAATGATTTATTACCTTTATTTAAAAATGGTTTAGCTTTTACAGCCGCAGGAATTGCGGGTTATATCTTATCTCAAACATTATTTTCGAGATATGAAAAGCCCAAAAATACTTAAAATATGATCAAAAGTATCTAATCCTAAAAAAATTTATCTTCTTCACAAATTTCACCTGACTCTGAATACCATCGATGAGAAACATGCCTTAATCCCTTTTTTTCAAACTCAATCCATGAAAAGTTAATTAGTAATTTCCCATCTTCATCAGTTTTATATCTTGGCACCACAGCAGTGTTGAAATAAATTGTTCCTTTGGTATCAATTTTAAACATCTCTCTTAAACCAAGATTTCTTTTAAGCCGGTTGTGCATATGACCAAAAATCACAAGATCAACTTTTCTTCTCTTTTGTATTTGAGAAATAGCCACAGACAAATCTCTATCTCCCCAATCTAATGAGGGTAATTTCCAGTCTTTCCCACAAATGCTTTTAGGTTCTGAGCCTAAACCCGAGGGGCCTGCATGAGACATAATTATTAAAGGTATATCGTCAATACTCTCTTCTGAACATTTGATGATTTTATTTATTGAATCTTGTTCGGTGATAGGTCCATAAAGACCTTTAACTTCTTTCGAAAGATAATAGCCGCCGCCAGAACTACATGGTCTTGCAGATAATAAATTTATTTGATTATTAAAAACTTTCAAATCCCATGCACAATATTTTTCACCAAGAACACGTATCTGCTTTGAGAGAGTTTCGCCTGTAGAATCTTTCCCTCTATCATGATTTCCTAAAATTACAAAAGTTGGAATTTTGATCTCATTGATTTTTTTAATTATTTTGATACTTCCATCAGAAATATCACCAACAAATAAAACAATATTTGGTTTGATAATCGATAAAACTTTCAAGTCTATTTCAGACCATTGACCATGACAGTCACCAACAATAGCAATTTTTAAATTTGTCAGAATTTTTTCTGTTTAAGGGCATATAATCTATTTAGAGATATTCTAAATCCTGACCAGTATAACTTCTACTGCAAAACAGAAATCAGTTCAAAACGAAGAGGATTTGATTTCTGAAATAAAGGAGCGTTGCGGGAAAGCTAATGCAATTATTCTTGCGCACTATTATCAAGCTCCAGAGATTCAGGAAATTGCAGATTTTATTGGCGATTCATTAGATCTATCTAGGAAAGCTGCAAATAATGACGCAGATATAATAATTTTCTGCGGTGTGCACTTTATGGCCGAAACCGCAAAAATACTTAGCCCTAATAAAACAGTCCTATTACCAGATATTGACGCAGGATGCTCATTAGCAGACGATTGTCCTTCAGATAAATTTCAAAAATTCAGGGAAGAAAATCCAGATCACTATGTCGTAAGTTATATAAATTGCACTGCAGAAGTAAAAGCTCAAAGTGATCTGATATGTACAAGCAGTAATGCAGTCTCATTAATTAAAAAGATACCTGAAGATAAAAAGATAATATTTGCGCCAGATCAGAACCTTGGGAGATGGGTACAGAAAAATTCAGGGAGAGATCTTAAATTATGGCCTGGCAGCTGCATTGTTCATGAATCATTTAGTGAAGAAGCACTTCTAAAATTAAAATATCAAAATCCAGGATCAAAAATAATTGCTCATCCTGAATGTAGTCAAAATTTACTAACTCTCTCAGACTTTATTGGATCAACAAGTAAGCTGCTTGATTTCGTAAGTAAAGATCCATCTAAAACTTATATGGTACTAACTGAACCTGGAATAATTCATCAAATGAAAAAGAAAGAACCTAATAAAATTTTTATTGAAGTTCCTGATGTAGAAGGTTGTAAATGTAACGAGTGTCCATATATGAAATTAAATACTTTAGAAAAAATTCTTGATTGTTTGAAGAAAAATTCCCCGTCTATTGAACTAGACCCAGGAATAATAAGAAGAGCCTATGTACCAATAAAGAGAATGCTGGATATGAGTAATTAATTTAATGAAAATACTTTATCTTCCTTATTAATTTTTAGGAATGCATTAAGGTTTGTGGTGTCAGGATTAAATTCGCTTATCTGATTCTTTCTATTAATTATATTTATTAGCTCTTTTTCACCAGCTCTATATTGTTTATCTTTTCTAGTTCCTATCTCTCTTTGAAGTATAGGGTTTATATTCATTCTTACTTCTATATCTGGAATAATTCCAGATTTGTTTATATCAGTGCCGTTCGGAGTTAAATACTTAGCGACTGTAACAGTTAGTCCTGAACCATCAACTAAAGTTCTCATGGATTGAACTAGACCTTTACCAAATGTTTTCTTCCCAACTAATTTTCCTCTTTTATTATCTTTTATTGCACCAGAAACTATTTCACTAGCACTAGCAGAACCCTCATTAACTAAGACAACTAAGGGCTTTATTGTTAGAGCTTGACCGTTTCCTTTTTTTGTTTCTTTTAAACCATCTTTACTTACTGTACTTACTATTACTCCTTTGTTAATGAAGTGCCTTGAGATATCAATACTTGATTCTAATAAACCTCCAGGATTACTTCTCAAGTCAAGAACATATCCTGCGACTTTTTTTGTTTCTAAATCCTTAATAGCATCTCTAGTTTCTTTGGATGCATTTGCATTAAATTGTTTAATTCTTACATAGCCAATTGATAAGCCATTTTTGGTTTTATTGACTTTACTTGATACAGATTTTATTTCAATTTTTTCTCTTAATAAAGTCTTAAAAAAGGATTGAGAACCCCTAAGAATTTCAAGCTTTACTTTAGTACCTCTTTGTCCTCTTATTAATTTCACGGCATCCTCAATATTCATACCTTCAGTAGAAATTTCATCTATGGATAATATTTTATCTCTAGCTTTAATTCCAGCATCAAATGCAGGGGTGCCCTCTATGGGAGAAATAATTATTAAATCATCAGATTCTTTATCTTTAACTATTTGGATACCAACTCCAGTTAATTCGCCAGAGGTATCAATTCTCATTTGATTAAATTCCTTAGGTTCTAAAAATCTTGTATAAGAATCATCTAAATTAGAAAGCATATCTCTAATCGCATCATATGCTTCATTGCTGTCTGAATATGTTTTTGATAAAACTTCTTTTCTTAGATTAATCCAATTGGACTTTTGAAATTTGCCGTTTGAATCAAGAAAATCTCTATATACAATTTGCCAAACATGATCAATTACTTCTTTATAACTATTATTTAAAACTGTTGCCTCTGCAAAATTATTTAAAAATAACCCAGAAAAGGATGTCGCAAACAGAAATATATATTTTTTTTTAAGCAATTTTCTTATCTTCAAATAATTCGATATTTTTTATTATAAAAAGAATTTATTTATAATTCAAAAATTTGACAAATCCTTAAGGATCAATCCACTTCCCATCATCCTTAATAAGTTGAATTAAAGCATTAACACCCTCATCTTCAGGTACTCTTTTTATCTCTTCTTTTCTTCTATATAAGGCAATAGTTCCTTTACCTTTTCCAACATAACCATAATCAGCATCTGCCATTTCTCCTGGCCCATTAACAATACATCCCATTATTGCTATATCTAGACCCGTCAAATGTGAGGTAGCGTTCCTAACTTTATCTACAACTTCTTCTAGATTGAAAAGTGTTCTACCACAACTGGGGCAACTGATGTATTCAACCATTGTTTTTCTTAATCCTAAAGATTGCAAAATTGAATAGCACACTGGTATTTCCTTTTCTGGAGCTTCTGTTAAGGAAACCCTAATGGTATCTCCTAATCCCTCTGCTAAAAGCGTTCCAATTCCAGCAGTACTTTTAATCCTTCCATAATCACCATCACCAGCTTCGGTCACTCCTAAATGTAAGGGATAGTTATATCCTTCTGAGTCAAGCCTATCTGCAATCATTCTGTAAGCTGCCATCATGACCGGAGCCCTAGAAGCTTTCATAGAAATGATTATGTTATGAAAATCAAGCTCATCACAAATTTTGACGAACTCCATCGCGGATTCTGTCATTCCTAATGGCGTATCTCCATAAGTAAAAAGCATCCTTTCAGATAGAGACCCATGATTAACTCCAATCCTTAGAGCTTTATTTTCAGCCTTTAAAACTTCAACTAAAGGGGTAAATCTTTTAAGTATTGTTTGTTTAATAGTTTCAAATTCCTCATCTGTATATTCAGTTCTTGTAGGGTCTGATTTTTCAAAAACAAACAATCCAGGATTAATTCTTACTTTATCAACATGTTTTGCAACTTCCATTGCAATTTTCATACCATTATGATGAACATCAGCCACCAAGGGGGTATTGATATTATTTTCTAGTAATTTTGCCTTTATATCTCCTACTGCTTTGGCATGTGCTAAGGAAGGGACAGTTAACCTTACTATTTCACAACCCACATCATGAAGTCTTTTGATAGCTAAATAAGCATTTTCGACATCCATAGTATCTTCATTTATCATCGATTGAACTCTTACTGGATAATCACTTCCAATAGCTATATCACCCACCATTACTGTTCTAGTTATCCTTCTCTCAATATGAGTTGAATATCTTTTGGAGAGACTATTAACCTCTTTAGATTGAGTTAATGACATTAAAATTCTTGATATTCAAAAAGGATTTCACTAAATTATACGGCATATAGTTTACCACTTACATTCTCTAGGTCTTTCAAAGTTAGATGGTAAGGTTTATTGATTTCTTTTGAAGGAAATCTCAACAAATAAGATGGATGAAAAATTACCATAATTTCTCTCCCATCTTTTTTAATCCATTGACCTCTTAAATTACTTATAGGATCTTTAACTTCTAAAATAGCTCTCATAGCAGTAGAACCAGTAAGTAATATAAATTTTGGATCGACTAACTTTATTTGCTGTAATAACCAAGGTTTATGAATATTAATTTCTCTAGCAGTGGGTTTTCTATTATTTGGTGGACGACATTTAATTACATTACAAAAATAAACATCCTTCTTATAATCAATTCCAGCTTGTACTAATAATTCATTTAATAACTTACCAGATTTACCTACATAAGGTTTTCCTTCTAAATCTTCTTGGGCTCCAGGTGCCTCACCAATTACTAACAAATCTGCAAATACACTTCCTCTCCCAATTACTAACCTTTTCACCGAAAATAAAACTTTAAATATTTTTATCTTAAGAACTCAAAACATGAAAATAAAATAGATTAAGAAAATGAACTAAATTAAACCATAGTGTGATAGTTTTATTTATTCTTAATTTATGCATTTGTCATTATTAAAAGTCATATTTGAAAAGTCATAAGTCAATGAGTCAAGTTAATTTATCTGATCGGGCACTTTCAATTGAGCCTTCTCTCACATTGCAGATAAGTGCTAAAGCAAATCAATTATCTGCAGAAGGAGTAGATATTTGCAATTTAAGTGCAGGTGAACCTGATTTTGATGCCCCAAAAGAAGTTATAGAGGCTACAAGTAAAGCTATATTTGATGGATTTACAAAGTACGGGCCCGCAGCGGGGAATCTAGATCTCCGAAAAGCAATTGCAAATAAACTTCAAATTCAAAACGATTTAAATTATGAATTTGAAAATGTAATGGTCACAAATGGTGCTAAGCAAGCAATATATAATCTTTTCCAAGTATTGTTAAATTCTGGAGACGAAGTTATTATTCCTTCTCCATATTGGTTAAGTTATCCCCAGATGGTTAGATTGGCGGGTGGGAAGCCAATTTTTACAAATTCTTCTGCAGAGGATGGATTCAAAATAAATATAGAAGATTTGAAGTCTAAAATCTCTTCAAAAACTAAATTTATAATTATCAATTCTCCTAATAACCCTACTGGGAGAGTTATGTCAAAGGAAGAATTATTACAAATTGCCGATTTAGCCAGAGAAAATCCAAATATCAATATTCTTTCTGATGAGATTTACGAACTAATCCTTAAAAAAGAATTTAAACACTACAGTTTATCTTCATTAGCAAATGACTTAAAAGATAGAATTTTTATAATAAATGGGTTTGCGAAAGGATGGGCTATGACTGGCTGGAGGATAGGTTATTTAGTAGGTCCAAAAGATGTAATCAAAGCATCCTCAGCATTACAAA
Organism: uncultured Prochlorococcus sp.; assembly: GCF_902536725.1. Classification (GTDB taxonomy): domain Bacteria; phylum Cyanobacteriota; class Cyanobacteriia; order PCC-6307; family Cyanobiaceae; genus Prochlorococcus_A. Next base: position 33,750 of record NZ_CACAYO010000001.1, on the reverse strand, counting down.
GTCAAAGTACAAGTAATGTTTGCTCTTTTGTTCAAAAAGGTGCTTTAGAGGCTTTAAAAATTAATAATGAGTTTTTCTCAATGATAAATAGCCATTATGATCAAAGAAGAAGACTTCTCTATGAGGGCCTTAATAATATAAATGGGATTTATATTGAAGAACCTAACGGAGCATTTTACGCATTTCCAAAATTACCCAACTCTTCAATTACTTCTGTTGATTTCTGCAATAAAGCTCTTCAAGATTACGGATTAGTTGTTGTACCTGGAAAAGCTTTTGGAGCTGATCAATGTATAAGAATATCTTGTGCAGCTTCAGAGATTAAAATAAAAAATGGACTAAAGAGAATTGAAAAAGCAATCTCTGAATACTATTAATTTAAATAAGTCATGTTTAATTTAAAGAATTTCCTAATAAGTTCATATCTATTATTTTCTGTTTTTTCATCACCTGTATTTTCAAATCCCAAAGTTTTAAAAGTTGGAGCAATACCTGATCAAAACCAAGATGTTTTGGACAAAAGATTTAATTTATTTTCAAAAGAATTATCCAAACAACTTGATGTAGAAGTTAAATACATTCCTGTTATTAATTATGTTGCAGCAGTAACTGGATTTAGAACTAAAGATTTAGATTTAGTTTGGTTTGGCGGTTTATCAGGAGTTCAAGCAAGATTACAAACACCTAATTCAATTGTCATAGCTCAAAGAGATATCGATAAGGAATTTAAAAGTGTTTTTATAGTAAACAAAAATTTAGAACTTAACTCAATTTCAAACATTAAAGGACTTAAAAAACTAAAAAATTTAAGATTTACTTTTGGCTCTGAAAACTCAACTTCTGGAAGATTAATGCCAGAATATTTTTTAAATCAAGCAGGGGTAAAAATTAAACATTTTAAAGGGAAAAAAGCAGGTTTTAGTGGGAGTCATGATGCCACTATAGCTTTAGTTAATAGTGGGGCATTTGATGCTGGAGCTTTAAATAAACAGGTTTGGGAAAACAACCTTAAAAATAATCCCAAAAGAACAAGTAATTTAGAATTATTCTGGACCACACCAGAATATGTTGACTATCATTGGGTAGCTCAAGGTGATCTTGAAAATAGATTCGGGGAAGGGTTTACAAAAGAACTTAAATCAGTAATTCTAAATTTAGATATAAAGCAAAAATCACATAAACAGATATTAGATATGTTTAATGCAAAAAGATTTATAAAGGCAGAATCAAAACAATATAAAAATATAGAGGAAATCGGGAGGGAATTAAATAAAATTAGATGAATAATACTGTCTTAGAATTAGAAAATATATCTTATAAATACAAAAACGATCTGATCCTAAATAAAATAAATTTAAAAATAAATTCTGGGGAAAAAATTGCACTTTTAGGTAAAAGCGGTTCAGGAAAAACTACACTTATATCAGTTCTTAATGGCACTATAAAACCAACTCAAGGTGAGGTTAAATTATTCAATGAAAGTTTCGAGGAATTAGATAGAAAGCAGAAAAGTAAAATAACAACTATATGGCAAGATTTAAGATTAATAGAAGATCTCTCTGCAGAACAAAATGTTAATTGTGGACTACTAGCGGAAAATAATTTTTATTTCGCTTTTAAAAATTTACTAAATATAAGTTCTTTTAAGAAGGCGCATAAATATATGAAATTATGTAGACTTCATAACTCTATTTACGACAAAAAAATCAGAAAACTATCTGGGGGGCAAAAACAAAGGGTGGCTATAGCTAGATCATTAATTCAAGAATCAAATATATTACTTGCAGATGAGCCTTTTAATAACCTAGATCCCAAATTGATAACAACAATTAAAAACCTTCTGCTAGAAAATGTAGATAAAAATAATACAAAAAAATCTCCAAAGACAGCATTAGTTGCATTACATAGATTAGATTTGCTGAACGATTTCGATAAAGTGATTGGAATAAGGGATGGTAAAATTTTTTTCAATATCAAAAGAAATAACTTAAAGAAGATTCATTTAGAGAAAATATATTAATTAGTTGAACAAATTAAAATTAAACTATACCTCATTATCTTTTCTTCCAATTTTGGTATGCATACCTCTAGGGTATCAATTAATAAACAATATTCATTTTGGAGGATTTAAATTATTCCAAGAATTCTTAATTTCTGCATTTAATCCCAAGATCGATAATGAAATTATTATTACCATAATTAAGCGATTAAATGAAACTATTTTTATTGGTTTTTTTAGTTGGTTAGTAAGTATTATTTTTGGAGCAATTTTTGGAATAATTTCCTCAAATATTTTTTATAAAATCTTTAATATCCCAAAATTCTTCTACCGCATAATAAGGTTTTTTCTAACAATAATTAGATCTATACACGAAGTGGTTTGGGGAATAATATTAATGCAAATATATGGAATAAATTTTTCGATAGGAATAATAGCTATATGTATACCTTATATTGCTGTAAATTCAAAAGTTTTTGCTGAACAATTAGAAACTATTGACTACAAAAGTTTTGAATCTATAAATCAAATAAATGCACCTAAATTTTCTTCTTTACTAACTTTAATATGGAATCCAATAATAAATACATTTAAAAACTTTGGTTTATATCGATTAGAGTGTTCAATAAGAAGTACTGTGATTTTAGGACTTTTTGGGATTGGAGGAATAGGTACCAGTATTTTTTTATCTTTCCAAACTTTGAATTTTAGAGAGTTATGGACTTATTTATGGTCCTTAGCAATTTTGATAATTCTTTCTGGATTAATATTCAAAAAAATAAAATTTAATACTACAAATAAAATCCTATCTATTTTTTTTATTACAGTTTTTTTCGTAACAATTTTATTTTCTTTTTCATATTTTCTTTATTTTATTTTTAATAATAATTTTGAAAATTTTAATTTCGTTAATTCTTTTTTTAAATCAAGCTCAGATTTAGGATTATTTGTTTTCTTAAAACTTATATTAGAAACAATAATTTTAAGTCTTTTATCAACAGGAATCGCAATTAGTTTACCTCCATTAGTAATAGGAATTTTTAACAACAATAGTTCTAAAATTTTTATAAAAATTTTTGCATTTTTATTACGTTTAATACCTACACCTGTAATACTTCTAACTCTATTAACTTTTAATAATCCTTCTTTATCTTTAGCGGCTTTAACATTAGGTCTCCACAACGCTGGTATTACTTGCAAATTACTTTTTACAAATCTAGATAGCCAAGACAAGAGAAATTATATTGCAATGAATTCTCTAGGAATCTCAAAAAAGACTAGCTGGCTTTTAGGTTTATTTTCTCAACAAGCAAAAAGTTACTTAGCATATTGCGCTTATAGATCTGACATCATTATTAGAGAAACTGCAATTGTTGGGGTTATTGGAAGTGTTGGTCTAGGTTGGCAATTAAAAGAATCACTAAGTTCCTTCGCATGGCAAGAAGTCACCATAGTTTTGATAGCTTATAGCTCCATCGCAATAGTTGGAGAATTAATAAATGGTAAAATCAAAAATAGTTTAACTTGATTTGTAAGAATAATTTGTTAAATCAAGTAATGATTTTTTTCCGGTAATAGTGATTAGTTTACCAAAACAACTTGTTGTAATTGGAGATAGCTCAGTTTATGGATGGGGAGATAATGAGGGTGGTGGATGGTGTGAGAGGCTTAGAAAAGATTGGGGTAATAACAAAAATGGGCCAGTTATTTATCAACTTGGCGTTAGGGGTGATGGGATAGAAAAAGTTTCATCTAGATGGGAAAAAGAATGGTCATCTAGAGGAGAAACGAGAAGAAATAAACCTAAAGCAATCCTACTAAATGTAGGTCTTAACGACACTGCAGCAATTGGTCAGATAAATGGAAGACATCAATTAGATATAGATGGATTTGAATATGGATTCGAGAGGCTAATTAATGAAATGAACTCTCAAACAAATGTATTTGTTATTGGTTTGACACCAGTTGACGAAAGCAAAATGCCGTTCGCAGGATGTCTATGGTACTCAAATGATTTTTGTAATTCTTATGAAAGGAGAATGGAGGAAGTATGCCTCAATCAGAATGTCCCATTTCTTCCTACTTTTAGAGAAATGTACTCTGATAAAAGGAGTAAAAATTGGATTGCGCATGATGGAATTCATCTAAATTCCGAAGGTCATTTCTGGCTTTTCCAAAGACTTAAAAGCTGGGAGATTCTTACAAAATGGAGGGGATCTTAGGTCTTTCCAAATATTATTAATTTAAAAAATATGAATATAAAATAAGAGCAAAGATAGCAAAAACAGAAGCAATACTTGTCTGAATAGCATTTACCAATTCATTACTTAATTTATATTTGTTTTGAAATTTAGCCCCAATAATACTTTCGGAAAGTGTTGCCAAGAATCCAGAAACTACAACAACTATAAAATGATATTTTGTAGAAATAATTGATAGACGAAGCATTATAAAAGCCATAAATATTGATCCCAAAACACTAGCTAATGTTCCTTCTATACTTATTCCTCCCTCAGTTCCCCTATCCACCTTTTTAAGTGAAGTAATTAAGTATGTATCTTTACCAAATCTTTTCCCAATTTCGCTACCAAAAGTATCCGCTAACTTTGCAGCAAAACTTGCAGCAAAACCTACTTTAAACATCACTACATTGGCAGCATTAAATTTGGTCATAATGGCAAGAAATAATCCTGTAGCTGCTGAGCCCCATACATTCTCAGGACCTCTCCTCCCGCCCCTTTTTTCAGCAATTCCTTGTGCTTTTTTAAATTTAAAACCTATTTTGGTAACGAGGGATCCAAATAATAAATAAATTACAACTGACATCCATCCCTTCCAAGACAAACATCCCCACAAAATTGTGCCTAAGATGCCTGCACTTACCCAACCACTTTTCGTCATCAAAGGAATCCTGCAAAATATGTAAATCAAAATAAAATTAATGCAAAAACCTATAAAAAATTGATTTCTAATTAAATCCATATTTATCTAATTCTTTAATTTCAAATCAATTCTCCACTGATTTAGAATTGATGATGCGTTAATACTAGCCGTTGAAGTTCTCAAGATAGTGTCGGAAAGCTTAACAAAGCTAATATTATTTTTTTTAAAAAAATCAATTTCTTTAGCGGACCAACCTCCTTCAGGACCAATTACATTCCAAAAAATACCTCCTTTTTTATTTCCAAATTCTTGTTTTTTTCTTAACCATTGATTTAAGTCATATAGTGTTTCTTCTCTAGTTATAGAAATAGAAACTCTTTCTTGATTATCTCTACTTTTTAGCCATTCAATAATATCCATTCCATTTAAAATGGATGGTTTCCATAATCTCTCACTTTGCTCAACAGCTTCATTGATAATTAAATTCCATCTCAAAATTTTTCTAGAAAAATTTAAATTTTTGTTTACCTGTCTTTCTGAAAATAATGGCTGTATATAATCAATCCCTATTTCAGTACACATTTTTAAAATATCCTCAAAACCACTTTTTGGTATAACAACAGCTATTCCTAATAAGTGAATTTCTTGTTCTTGAAATAAGTAAGGTTTTTTTGATTTAATTATTTCTAAGCAATCATTTTTAACTTTTACAGCTTTCCATAATGAACCTTCTCCGTTAGCTATAAATATTTTTTTTCCATTTTTTATCCTCATTACTTTATTTAAATAATGAGCCTCTTCTTTAGAAAGTTCTAAATTATTGTTCTTAATATTTTCAATTCTTTCATGGGAAATAATTAATCTTGTTAAGTCTTCCATCTAAAACACTTAATCTTTAAAAACTAAATCTTCATGTTCTTCAACTAACCAATCATTATTTTCACCCCCAATAATTAACTCTTCAATTTTTACATAATTATTTGATATCTCATTCAAAGAATTAATTAATATATCTATTGAAATGGAGTCTGATGTTCCAAAATCAACCCAACATCTTCCCCAAAGATTTTGATATTCCATAATTCCTAAGTTATGCATTAAGGCTGGAAGAGATGAATTTTTTTGGTCATTATCATAGGACATCCAACTTAGATCGGAACCCTCTTCATGAGTTTGCAAATTTTCAGAATTAAATCCACCTAACCTTCCTAAAACGTACCAACTATCAAAAACACCATCTAAATAATTTTTTTCGTCTTGAGTTGGTGATTCTGAAAACCTGATCCATATCCAACAATTAAAAGGATCAACTTCCCTAAAAGTAATATTCATATTGACTAATATCTTTTTAGATCTAAAGCTATTATAAGTAAGTTATTACTAGATTCAAATTCATACCTATAACTTAATTAATAATGCTTGATTTAAAAGAAATATCTTATCAACCCCAAACTGGTGAAAGAAAAATAATAGACAATTTAAATTTAAAAGTTCATGAAAATGAAATCATTTTAATATGCGGCAGTAGTGGCTCTGGGAAAACAACACTACTCGAAATAATAAGCGGATTAACAAATCCGCAAAAGGGAAAAATTACTTGGAAGAATAAAATTTTGTCTTCTAGACAAAGAAGATGGTTTTGTGGAGTAGTATTCCAATTTCCTGAAAGATACTTTATAGGTACAACCATTGGTAAAGAATTAAAAATAGGCCATAAATCTTTAAGAGAAAAAAATATAGAAATAGTTTTAAATAAAGTTGGTTTGAAAAAAATTAATCTAACTCAACCACCAGAACAGCTGAGTGGCGGGCAACAAAGGCGGTTAGCTGTAGCAGTTCAACTACTTAGAAACCCCTCAATTCTTTTACTTGATGAACCAACTGCTGGATTAGACTATTCAATGAGAAATGATGTGAAGAATTTAATTCTTGATTTAAAAAATAAAAATACAATTATTATTGTTACTCATGAACCTGCCTTATTTGAGGGAATTCCTTCTAGGATATTATTCTTGGAAAAAGGGAAAATCAAAAATTTTATGAAAGAAAATCATGCAGGATAGGATAGTTCGGGCTACTGCAGCCAATGGAGGAATAAGATTAGTTGCGGTCTTAACAACAGAATCTTCTTTAGAAGCAAAAAAAAGACATAGCCTTTCTTACTTAACCACCTGTATCTTAGGCAGAGCATTTAGTGCTTCACTGCTTTTAGCAAGCTCGATGAAAATAATGCATGGGAGAGTCACTTTAAGAGTTAGATCTGACGGACCTTTAAAGGGATTACTAGTTGATGCAGGTAGAGACGGGAAAGTTAGGGGTTATGTAGGGAATCCTAATTTAGAATTGGACCTAGTTAAAATAGATAATAATAAATATTCGTTTGATTTCACAAAAGCATTAGGTACAGGATATTTAAATGTAATTAGAGATAGTGGATTTGGAGAACCCTTCACAAGCACTGTTGAATTAGTAAATGGGAATATTGCTGAAGACTTAGCTTCATATTTATATCATTCAGAGCAAACTCCCTCTGCTGTATTTATTGGAGAAAAAATTCAAAATAAAAGTGTTATTTGTAGTGGTGGCTTATTAGCTCAAGTTTTACCTAAAAAAGATACTGACCCTCTGCTAGTCTCTCTACTTGAAGAAAGATGCAAAGAAATTGATTCTTTCAGCGAAGATCTATTTAAGTCAAAAGATAATCTTCTTGATTTAATTAGAAATATATTTCCCGATATTGACGATAAATCAATCTCTGAAAAAGCTCGTTCTCAAGAAGTGAGTTTTAAATGCAAGTGTTCCAAAGAAAGAAGTTTAAATGCGATGAAAATGCTTGATAAGAGCGAGTTAGAGGACATCCTCAAGAAAGATGGCAAAGCAGAGTTGGTTTGTGAATTTTGTAAAAATAAATATCTTATAAATTATGAAGAAATTAAATCTATGATAGAAAATCAATCATAAAAAAATTACGCCTAGCCATAAAATAACCATGGCCGGAATACTTTGAATTTTTTGTATTGATAAAGAGTTGTTTGATACTTCCTGAATGAAAGAATTATTTTCAAGCAATCCACCAAATATTAATCCTATTGAGAGAAAGGTAACACTCCAACCCAGAGAACCTATAAATCTTTTCCCTGATTTAATTTGAGTATAGGTAAGTATTAATGTTGAGATAGAGAGTAAAAGTCTATTATTAGAGTCTGGACTGATAAATAACAAAATTAAAAATAATAGCCCAACAGATATTTTTATTGAAAGATTATCAAATGAGGGGGTAGTTATTTTTGGCAGACTATACTGACTTGAATTGTTAGAGTTATTATTTAAATTTTTTATCTTAGAAAGAAGTGGGAAGTTATTATTGGTAAATTGATTAATTTGTTTTTCTTTTTTTGAGGCACTAACAGCTTCATAGCTTACATTTCCTGATTGCCTAGCTTTCAGACTACCCATGAGTAATTGATCAAAGGAAGATTCTATTTTCGCTTTTAAAATTAAGTCTTCACCAGCCTCTTTAACTTTAATATCTCTAGCCTTCTGAATATCCTCAAAAGCAGCACCTTCTTTTACACCTAAAATTTCATAAGGTGATTTTTCGTTATTATTTTTATTACTGTTTGAATCCAAAATTTTTTACCAATACTAACAGATTAACTAATTTTATAATCCATTAAGACTTTATAAAACAATTGGTTCGACTCCACTAACAACGGGCGCAACTTTGTTTAAATTTAATTGATTATTGTCTTCAACAAATTGATTTAGATTCCACTCATTTTTAAAAAGAATAACCGGCCTATTCCAACAATCTTTAACTATTTTACAGTTGAATATTCTGCCTAGTTTTTCAATGGCTGGCCATCCATCAGAAATCCATCTAGCCAATTGATATGGCATTGCTTCAAGATTTGCATCTACACCATATTCACTTTTTAATCTATGAGTTACTACCTCCAGCTGCAATTGACCAACGGCTGCGAGTATAGGGTCTCTTTTACTCTCATCAAAGTCATAAAGAATCTGAACAGCACCTTCTTCTCTAAGTTCATTAACACCCTTTCTAAAGTTTTTAAATGCTGAGGGATTTGGATTTCTTAACCAGCTGAATATTTCAGGACTAAAGGATGGTATACCCTCATATTCCAATTGAGCACCCGTATAAAGAGTATCTCCAATAGAAAACATCCCTGGATTATTTAAACCAATAACATCTCCAGGATAGGCATCATCAACTACTTCTCTATCTTGCCCAAATATTTTTTGTGGTCTTGATAATCTAATTGTTTTTCCAGTTCTGGAATGTTTAACTGACATATCCTTTTCAAATTTACCACTACAAACTCTTATAAAAGCAACTCTATCTCTGTGCTTTGGATCCATATTTGCCTGAAGCTTAAAAACAAACCCACTAAAATCATCGCTTGCAGGTTCAATATCCCCTTTATTACTATTTCTTGAAGTTGGTTTTTGTGCCATTTTTAAAAAACTATCTAAAAATGGCCTTACGCCAAAATTAGTCATGGCAGATCCAAAGAAAACTGGGGTTAAAGAGCCATTAAAAACTTTTTCTTTTTCAAATTTAGATCCTGCCTCATCAAGAACCTCCAATTCTTCAAGTGAGTTTTCAAGTAAATCTCTCTCTACATATTTTGATAGCTCTTTATCTTCAAGACTTAATCTTTTCTCATTCGATTGTTTCCCTCTCACTGCTTTATCAAATAAAATCACCTCTCTCGAAAATCTATCAATAACTCCTCTAAATTCCTCGCCACTCCCAATTGGCCAGTTTATAGGTAGGGTATTTAATCCAAGTTCTGATTCAATTTCATCTAGTAAAGAAAATGGCTCTCTTCCTGGTCTATCCATTTTATTTATGAAAGTAAATATTGGTATTTTTCGCATCTTGCAAACTTCAAACAATTTTCTAGTTTGAGGTTCTAGTCCTTTAGCAGCATCTTCCAACATAACTGCATTATCAGCAGCAGCTAATGTTCTATAAGTATCTTCGGAGAAATCTTGGTGTCCTGGTGTATCTAATAGATTAATTACAGATCTTTCATATTCAAATTGCAATACAGTTGATGTAATAGAAATACCTCTTTGTTTCTCAAGTTCCATCCAGTCTGAGGTGGCTTTTCTCTGATTACCCCTAGCTTTTACTGCTCCTGCCTGTTGAATGGCACCTCCATACAAAAGAAGCTTCTCGGTAAGAGTCGTTTTCCCAGCATCTGGATGTGAAATAATAGCAAAATTTCTTCTTTTATTTACCGCATCCAGTATTTCTTTATTATTTATAATTTTAGTACCTAAGCTCATTTATATAATATAAGGGCCTTTCACTTAGTTTTTAAACATTACCATAGACTATTAAATAATTTTCACCTTCCTCAAACACATCTAAAGAGGATAGATCATTCTCTAAGATGAAATTTTTTAACTCTTTAAAAGTATAAGAAGCTCTTAAAGAGGCATAATAATCATTAGTTAAAATCTCGTTATATTTTTTTGAACATTGTTCTTTGAGTTCTAAAGCCGACTTTTCATCTAATGGTCTTTTTAAATCCTTGTGAAAATTTACAGTGACATTACTAGACAAACTTCTTATAGTGTTGAAGAAATCTTCAAGATTAGTAATGTGATGAATCAAGCTATTGCTTACAAGTAAACTAATTCTTTGTTTAAGTAAGAAATTATTTGATTTAATGTCTTTTATGTCAGAACAAATGTAGCGTAAATTTTTTAATTTTTTTTGATTAGTAGAAATACTTTTATTAAATTCTGCTCTCAAAATCATCTCTTTAGAACCATCTATTCCTAAGACTTGAGTATTAGGCCACTTTATTGCTAACTTCTCAGAAATATTTCCTGGTCCGCATCCTAAATCAACTATTAAATCTTTTTCACCTAAAGAAATATTTTTTTTAAAAAAATATTGATTTATTTGATTAATTAGATTAACTTCCCCTTCTGAAAAGTCAGCTTCGTCATAAGAAATGACCTGCTCTTTTTCTTCCATTAATTCAGGTTCGGGGACTCTTTCCATATACTTTCTTGAAACAAAGATTTCATATTAAACATAATTCTACACAAACCGTTAAATAGTGGTAAGAATGGTTGCAGACGCCACAGGTAGAGTTATTCTTCCAGTACGGGTTATTTACATACGTTTTTTTTTATTGTGACTGTTGCACCAAATAAAGCTTCTTCTGAGAGCAATTCCAATAATCTTAAAAAAGATGATTTTCCAAAGACTGCGCCAGCTGCTTATCCAGTTTTTTTCAGATCTTATAGTAGAAAAACTTCATCTGGCAAAAGGGAGAACTGGAGCGAAGTTGGCGAAAGGAATTTATCGGGATTAAAAGAATTAGGAAAACTTTCTGAAGAAGAATTAATTCTAATGAGAGAAATGCAAAGTAACCAAAAAGCCCAACCTTCAGGAAGGTGGTTATGGATAGGCGGAACCCCTTGGATTAATAAGAACCAAAATTTCTCAGGAGCATACAACTGCACCTCAACAAACTTAATTGATTGGGAAGCCTTCGCATTAATGATGGACTTAGCAATGATGGGATGTGGAACAGGTGCAATAATTGAGCCTCATTTTATAAATAATCTACCTACGGTAATAAACAAAATAAACATTAAATCAGTTAGTGAAGTTGGAATAACTCCTAAAGATCAAAGAGAAGAAAAGTCATCAATAGAAATCAAAGGAAAAGACCTTCACATCAAAGTTGGGGACAGCAGAAGAGGCTGGGTAGATAGCTATAAGTATCTTCTTGAGGCATCAAGTAATGAAAATCTTGAAAGAGAAATTGATGTTTATATAAATTTGGAAGATATTAGACCTGCTGGAGAATCATTAAAAGGTTTTGGTGGGATGGCAAATCCGATTAAATTGAAAGATCTATACTCCAGAGTCGCATCACTTCTTGGAAAGGCAATAGGCAGAAAATTAAGTACAGTAGAGTGTTGTTTATTAATTGATGAAGCTGCAGTAACTATAGTTGCTGGAAATATAAGAAGAAGTGCTGGGATGAGACAATTTGCTTCAGATGATAGGGAAGCAGCATCGGCAAAAGAAAATTTATGGAGTCAAGATGAGAATGGTAATTGGAGAATAGATCCTGAAAAAGATGCCCTCAGGATGGCTAATCATACTAGGGTTTACCATACAAAACCGACTTACCAAACTGTTTTGGATGCTGTAACAAAACAATTCCATTCAGGTGAGGGAGCTATTCAATTTGCTCCAGAAGCAATCGCAAGGTCGAATGCCGATATTCTCAAAGATGACGAATTGAGAAAGGAATTTATTGAAATCTACTCAGAGCAAGGTAAGGATGAAGCGAAAAATTGGATAAATAGTAGTTATGGTCCATTCTCTAAAGAGGAGCTAGACCACAGGATGAGCCGATATGGGCTTAACCCTTGTGGTGAGATCTTGGGAAATGATTTCCACTGCAATTTGGCTGAAGTTCATTTGAATCAGATAGATCCTGAAAATTTTGAAGAGCAAAAAAAAGCTTTTAAGGCAGCAGCTCTTTCTGTAGCATGCTTACTTAATCATGAATTTGAAGTTGAGCGTTATAGAAAAAGTAGGGAATATGATCCTATTGTAGGAGTAAGTTTCACTGGATTATTTGATTTTTGTGTCCATGCCTTTGGTACGCCATGGTTGAAATGGTGGGAAGCAGGAAGGCCAAATAATGAAGAAGGAAAGGTTTTCAAGGAGAAGGAAGCTAAATTCCTAGATTCTTGGAGAAAAATAGTAAAAGAAACTGTCTGGGAATATTGTGATAAACATAATCTAAGGAGACCAAATAGATGCACAACAGTCCAGCCAGCTGGGACTAAAAGTCTTCTTACTGGAGCAGCTCCAGGATGGCATCCTCCTAAGGCTCAAAGATTCATTAGAAGAATAACTTTCAGAAAAAATGATCCAATCGCTTTAGCTTGCATGGATTATGGTTACTCAGTTGTACCATCTCAATCTGATAAAGATGAAAATGGTTGCTTACTCGATAATCCATTTGATCCAAGATGCACAGAATGGTTAGTTGAAATCCCTACAGAAGTTAGTTGGGCAAATATAGATGGTGCAGACCAAATAGACATCAATAATTTCTCGGCACTAGCTCAATTCGATTTTTATATGCAAGTCCAGAAATTTTACACAGAGCATAATACCTCTGCAACTGTAGAATTTAGAGAAAATGAAATCGAGGACCTAGCTAAGGCTATTCATAATGCAATAGAAAATAATGAGGGATATATTTCAGCGGCATTGCTAGCTAGATTTAGTGCTAACGCTACTTTCCCTAGATTACCCTTTGAACCAATAAGTAAAGATGAATATGTATCATTGCAAAATAAAGTAATAGAAAGGAAAGTTAATAACGATTTCTTTGATGCTCTTAATAAATATGATGTTGGAGAACTATCTGAAGCAGGACCAGCAGGTTGTGATTCAGACAAGTGCTTGCTTCCTCTTGCTAAACCAAAAGATTAAATTTTGAATTATTTGTAAATAAAAAATATAAATTAGTTTTTAAAAATTTAAATTATGGCTACCTCTTAAATAGGGACATAAATTATTAATGACATTAAGCTTAAATATTGGGAACTTTTTTAATGATTCCTCTAGTCATGCGTTAGTGGATGAGCTAAGAAAAAGAACATCAGAAGAGGATATCTTAGATTTTGAGGAGAAATTTAACTCCAAAAACGAAAAAAATCTACATGTATATATATGTAGATTTCTAAAAAATAGATCAATATCGAGAGGCCTTGCCTCTAAATGGTTAATAACCATAATTGAAAACAAAGAATCAAAAATTGATGCTTTGAAAAAATTAAAAAATTAGGTTAGCCCTGATAGTTTCCATAGAGCAATTCCAAAAATTGAGAATCCCATAATAAAAGTAAAAGCCAAAGCATTTACCAATTGAACCTTATCATTCATTCTGTTTGCGAATGGTAATAATTGAGCAAATAATGGAGTCTCTTCAACTATTGCAGATTTTTTTACTGTAGGTTTTTTGCTTCTAGAAAACATAAAACAAATTTTATAATCTTAAGAATTTTACATTTAAAAGTTCATTAAATAAAAAATACTTCTCAAAAACGAACAAAATGTAACCTGTAAGTAATTACGCTGGGATTATGTTAAATATTTTTAACAGAAACCTAAGCTATTATTAATATATTAGGGTTATTTATTAAAAACCTAGACAAATAATTTTAATGGATGTTATTATAAATTTGTAGCAACCGCTACCAAAACGTTCAACTTGCGTATAGCAAGCCGCAAATCGACTTAAGCCATGGAACGGGGACTTAAGCGAAACCGGAGCTAAAACAATGACTCTAATTTACAGAGGACAAAAGTACGTCCAGAATAAAGAAGCAGCTAAAAAGCAGCACAATGAACTAACTTATAGAGGGAAAGCTTACACAAGCTAGTTTATTTGACCATTAAATAAAAAAAGCCACTTTTAGTGGCTTTTTTATTGTCCTTTCTTACACTAAAAAGTAACTTAATACTTCTCACAAGCATTAAAATAATATGATTCAATTGCATTTATATATTAGATAACCATGGCAGACCAAAAACCTTTATTTAAAGCACCTTATGACATAAAAGATGTTAGTGCTCTTTTCGCCATAGTTGCCTTGGTTTTAATAATCGCTGCAATAGTCGGGAATAACTTATTTGGTATATTTCAACAAAATGTCAACTTTGGGTGATTTTTTTGGCAGCATTCTAAATTTTTTGTGAACTAAATTTCACTAATAATAGATTGTTATAACGATTTAACTCATCATTATTAATAAAAATTCCTATCTTAAATTATTATCTTGAAATAATTTTTAAATCTTCGATTTTTTAGAATGTGACTAATTTCTTATGTTATTGTCTTAAGTCCAATAAAACTGAAAAACCCTTTGGAAGAGTGGTCGAGTGGTTTAAGGCTCTAGTCTTGAAAACTATCTTTTTTAGGAAAAAATAAACTTAATAAATCTTCTATGATTGATATAAAGTTGATCTTACAAGTAAGAAAATAAGAATAAATTAACCCTATCAAGATAAGGGAACCATTGGGGACTACAAAAATTTCTTTGCTCAACACAAAAAAATTTCCTTTTGTAATAAGAAAAATCTTTAAAAATTTAACTGATATAACTAGTATATGTAAGGTTTGATTCCACCTAAACTAACAGATTTTGAACTTTTTAATAGTTGGCACAATAAGAAATTGTCAAAGACAAATTTTCCAAACAATAAAATGTTTAGATAAAGGTCTATATTTTGCTAATAAAATTGAATATTTTTTTGTTGAATCTGATAGTGATGACAAAACATTAGATAGCCTAAAAAAACTTTCAAGGCAGAAAAAAAACTTTCGTTATGAATCTTTTGGAAGATTAAGAACGAAATTACCAATTCATACACAAAGATTGGCCCTATGTAGAAACAGATGTTTAGAGGAGTTAAAAAGTAAAAAAAATGATTGGGTAGACTATTTAATTGTTGTCGATACAGATGGTGTTTGTAGTAATATCAATAGTCAAGTAATTAAAGAATGTATTTCAGAAAAAGGGTGGTCTGTTCAGACAGCAAATGTAAAAGGTGCATACTACGATATTTGGGCACTACGTCATAATATTTGGTCTCCTAATGATTGCTGGCAAGCAACAAAAGAAGAATTAAACATTGGATTCAGTAGGTTTGAATCGGAATCAAGAAATGTATATTCAAGAATGATTAAAATAATTCCTTCAAAAAAAATTATTGCGGTAGATTCTGCTTTCGGGGGTTTAGCCATTTATAGAAAATCGAGCATACCTGATAATGCAAAATACATAGGCTTGAGTAGAAATGGTGAAAAAATTTGTGAGCATGTATCTTTTCACAATTCAATCAAGCAAAATCAAGGATCAATTTTTATTAATCCAAAATTAATAATAGGCCCAAGTCCTTATGGCCATACAAAATATTCAGGAATTTTAGGATTAAATAGATTTTGGGCGAGATGCTTTACAGATTCAGTAATAGATTACCTTAAGCAAAACCTGCATAAAATTAAAAGACTTTTTAAAAATTAAAAGATCTAATCTGATGTATAATTATATTTGTGAAAAATTTAATAATTTTTGCCTGGAGGGGTGGTCGAGTGGTTTAAGGCTCTAGTCTTGAAAACTAGCGTATCTGCAAGGGTACCGTGGGTTCGAATCCCACCCCCTCCGTTCAAATAATCGTCTCTGATAGTGTCTGCTATGTTCAGAGATTATCAAAATTTTTAAAATATAAGTATTTTCAAAAAATAATCCATTTTTTTCTTAAAAAGCTGCTTCCCTTAGTGTCAGAGTATGTCTTCCATTATCAGAATTTTGATTAAAAGTGTTGGGGGAAATGTTGGGGGAATTTGACTTATTTGTGATAATCGTTGTCTCAGAAGATGTATGAGAATATCTTATAAATTTATATAAACTAACACCCCCTCCGTATTTAGTTGACCTGCATAGGATGTCATTTTCCCCCATAGGCAGGCAGAATTATTTTAATCGTAGATACAAAGCCATATTTGAAAGATTTAAGAAATTTTCCCTTGTTATAGACATCAATAAACAATCACATAGGGGTAATTATTTACTGGGGGATTTACTGTGGGATTTGTTAAAAAATACTGGTGGATTGAATCCGAATTAAAAGTCGATCTAAAATTGGGGATAAGATCTCTTTTTATATTATTTATGTTGAGAAAAAAAGAAAAACAAACTTTAACAAGACTCTTCCTTTTAGGAGTTGGTGCTCCGATTGGGCTTGATCGCTTTTACGAAGGGGATGTAACAGGCGGATTCTTAGCAATTTTGGGTTTTCTTGTCGCTTTGATAACAGTAGTGGGGTTGTTGGTATGGATCTTCCCTTTTATTTCCAAAACTTTTCGTTTGCTAAGAGATTTTGAAAATGCAGAAGATTAAATAATACCCTAACAACTTCCAAAAAATAAGGCAAAAATCTACTGGAGAATTTAGTTTATCCAGTTTAATAAATATCGCTAAAGACAGTCATAGGTAATTATTCGGGCTAAAACGAAATCACACCCCCTTTGTTCAATTAAAGAGAACCTAAAAATATAAACGCCTTTTTGATACGTTTTTGTTAGAATGAAATTTATTTAGATTATGAGTAAAGGATTTGCCGCAGATAATTTAATATCCAAAAAATCAAAAAAAAAAGTTTTTTCAAATGAATCGCAAGGGAGATTAATATCATGGTCTCCTTGGCCACCTGCTAATTTTCAAACACGATATCCTGCTTTCCCTTTTGTTCTTACAATATTGATTATAGTAATAGGGCAATGGTACATTTCTCTACTAAGGTGACCCTAAACTGTTTTTATTTAAATTAAGGTGAATTAAGTTTGAGAATTTATTTTGTTTTTTTTAATTTTATTATTTGCCCACTTTCAAGCGGCGATCATCCCAATATTATTAGGTATTAGATCGATTAATAAATTCAAACATATAAGCAAGAACAAATTGATACCTTTCGGTTTTATTTTTTTAGGATTGGCATCAATTTCTGAAATGATAGATCATACCCAAACATCTTGGATTTATGTAGATCACTCCTCTTTATTTAATTGGTTATTTTATTCTTTCCTATCTTTAGGCCTAACTTGTTTATCTATATCAGTTATAAAAAATAAATTTATTCAAAAAACTAATATTTGTATTTCTTTATGTTCAATAATCTCATATTTTTTATTTGATAAAACTATTGCTCTCCTTTTTCAAGTAATAATAAGTATCCTTCTAATTATCAATTGGCAAAGAGTTTTTAAAGATTGGCTTTTTATTCTTTACCCAATATTTGGTATTATTTTCACGACTTTCTTTGGCACAAGGCTCTCAATTAGTGGCGATCAATTTTGGCATGTTTTAATAGGCCCATCTGGAACAACTAGCGTTCTTATCTTTTATTTAGTATTAAAGAGATCAGACAAAAAATTTACTTAAGATTCTTATGAAAATACTTGTATTTTTAAGTTTTATAGTGTGCTTTGTCACAATAATTTCTCCTGTTGAGATCTTTGCTGATACGGCACTTGATGTTTATATGAATGATTTTTATTCCAAATCAAATGAAGCTAGCCAGATTCTTAAAGAAATCGAAAATAGTCTAAAAGAGGGATCAAGAAAAAAAGTATGCTCTAGGCAAAGAGAGGCAGCAAGATTAGGCCTATTAGCTAATAAATCATTAATTAAAGCCTTTGAAATAGAGGGGGCTAATCCGCCAATGCAATCAATAAAGGCAAGTCAACAAAGATGGGAATCTATTCTGAATGAGTGCTAAAAAAGTCAGAAAATCTAAAAATCTTTTTAAATTTGCATTCTTACAGATTTACTAATTAAGGGAATTTCAGGTTCAACTCCATAAATACATTGAGAAATCGAATAAATAAAAATACATAGTGTAAATATAAAAATTATTGAGCCTAATTCAACTATGGGAAATATTCTCAAAAGATATGAAATTATTATCAAAGCAATATCAATAAGTAATGCTTGGCATGCGTTATATCTAACGAAATAGGGAACTTTTGGATTTCTTACTAATCCAGCAAACAAAATTATAAATAATAAAAAACTTCCAAAAGGCAAAGATTTTTCAATTATTGCTATCGGAAAAGTTAGTAATAATAGTATTTTTAAAAATGAATATTTATAGAACAAAAAATATCCAAAAGGTATTGATGCCTTTAATGGCAAAGTATACAAAAAAACTGATGATAGTCTTTGGAATATATGATTCAATATATTATTGAAATTTCGTATTCATATTTTAACCTAATTTTTTGAACTTAATAAAAAGACTTACTTTCGGAAAAATCAACTTTGGCAGATGGTTATTAAATATTAGATAATTGATTCAGGTTCATAATTCAAAATGCGTATCCTACATACAATGTTGAGGGTTGGAGATTTAGATAAATCCATTGATTTCTACGTCAATAGATTAGGAATGAATTTATTGCGAAAAAAGGATTACCCTCATGGAAAATTTACTTTGGCATTTGTTGGATATGGCTCAGAAAAAGAAAACTCAGTAATTGAATTAACTTATAACTGGGACAAAAAGTCTGAAGACTATGAGCTTGGAGATAAATATGGTCATATAGCTATTGGAGTAAAAGATATTCATCTAATTTGTCAAGGATTAGAAAAAAATGGTTGTAAAATAACAACCAAACCTAAAACAATGAAAAACAGTACTACTGTCTTGGCTTTTGTTGAGGATCCTGATGGTTATAAAATTGAACTTATTGAAAGAGATTAAAAGCTCAGAAGTTTTAATTAAATAAACAAATAACTAAAATTTAAAAAATTGATTTTTCAAATATATCGTTTTCAATTAGCGAAAAAATACCTCTTAGATCAAATTGGATGTATTCTGCAGTTTCAATTATTTTAAAAGATTATTCCTAAGACGAGGAATTATTAAAAATAAAATTAAAACTTTAAACAATCTATATAAAATCTATACTGAATATGTAGACAATCTATATAGATATATATATCATAGAATTATCTTATAAAGCTTATGCCTAGTAATTGGTCAAAAATAAGAGATGAATGGCTTGATAGAACCGCGGTTGCGAAAGATGATGCTAAATGGGCATTAGAAGCTTTAATAAATTCAGAAGAAGAGTTATTTGAAATAGAACAAAAAATAAAGAATAGAGAGGACGCTATAAGCCAAGTAAAATTTTTGAAGAAAAAGGTAAAAGAAACTATTTCCTTGAAAGAAATTAGTCTCGATGATATTGCATTAAATACTTCAAATTCAAACAAAGTACAGATCTCAGTACCATCAAATCTTACTTATCTTTTGAAAGTTTGGGCTGCAGCAGAGGGAAGAGATCTATCAAGTGTTGCTTTTCAATGTTTAGAAACTGGTATAAGGGAAATGAAAAGCAAAGGTTCAATACCTTCTATAGCAGTAAATAGATATGACTCGGCCTGTCAAAAGAGGATTGCACTAGCAGAAGTAAACAATCTATTGGAGAAATACGAATTAGCTCACGATGAAATCAAATAATTATGAATAATAGAAAAATCATTAAAGGATACAAAACATTAATATCATCAAGATTTAATGTAAAGACTTCTGTAGATAAATCTAAAAACGGAATAATTTATACTCTTTATTCTGATGCATTTAATTCACTTAAAGTTGGTTTTGCTGAAAATGATAAGGTACTAGAAAAAAAATTATCAAGTGAAGGATTTATGTTATTGGATATGAAAAAAGGCAAAAAGAAAGATCTATGTTTATTAATAACCACTCTAAATGAACTTGGCATCAAATATTCAGACAATTTTTATTTCAAATACTCAGGTTCTCTAATGAAACATTTATCTACTTTAGGTTGGCCTGTTGGAAGATCACTTTATAAACAAAGAAAGATTAAAAAAGAACTTGTATGTGCATGAATTTAGATGTAATCGCACTCTAGAGTTTCTCTAGTTTCTCTATTTGTAATTGGATTAGTTCCTGTAGCACTTTCACAAAATTTCCTAATAATATCTTTTGGCAAAAAAACATTTGTGAAGTCTGCGCCTTGTATTTTTACGTTTTCAAACTTGGTACTATAAGCAAAAGAATCCTCCAAGTTAGTATTTGATAAATCTGTTCCATCTAAAACAGCCGAGTCTAAAGTTACTTCTCTTAAGTTGGAGTTACTCAAATTAGTATCTTTCAATTTTGCTCCATAAAGAGTCGCATTTTGGAGCTCACAACCTGACAAATTTGCGTCTTGTAAATCAGTCAAATAGAAAGTTGCTCCTTTTAAATCAGATCCAGAAAAATCAGCCCCTACCAAAGATTGTTTACCATAATCCAACGCAGCGAAGCTTCTAGAAGGGAGGGTTAAAACAACTATTAAAAAAGTTAAAATTATAAATCTCATTTGTTTGAGTAGTATTTCAATAAATTCTAACTTCTTAAGTTGAAATCTAAAAATTAGTTATTTACTGAATGCTATATTTATTGAAGTAGCAAATCACGAAATAGGTTTTGGATATAAGTCCTTATGATGCAATTGTTGTTGGTTCTGGAGCTACAGGAGGAATAGCAGCACTTACATTGGCAGAACAAGGGATAAAAGTTTTAGTAATAGAAGCAGGGCCTCAAGTTAAAAGACATGAAGCTAGTACTCATGAGCCAAAAAGTACATTAAAAAGATTATCTGGAGTAATAACAAAAAAACATGCCTATCAGTGCCAACATCCTGGCTATTGGAAAAATAATCCTGACTTATATTCAAATGAATTGAAGCATCCGTATGACTTCCCAAAAAAAAAGCCATTTCTTTGGACACAAGGTAAACAATATGGGGGGAGATCATTAACTTGGGGAGGTATAACATTAAGACTTTCATCAGAAGACTTTCATCCAGCTAAAAAAGACGGATTCGGGCCAAACTGGCCTATTTCGTACGAAGAAATTTCCCCGCACTACGATTTTATTGAAAATTTCTGCGGAATTTATGGACGAAAAGATGATATCAAGGAGGTCCCAAACGGTGAATATATTGGTGATATTCCTCTTACAGAAAACGAAAAAGTTTTTGGCAGCAAAGTTAAATCAAAATTAAACTATCCATTTATCCAATCAAGAGGATTTGACCGTAATTCATCTGTAAAAGAAAAAAATTGGCCCAAGTCCTCTAGCGTAGGAAGCTCTTTAAAAAAAGCTTTAGATACTGGAAATGTACAAATAATCTCTAATTATCTAGTGGAGTCTTTTGAGATTAACAAGATAACAGAGCTTGCCTCAAAACTAACGATTGTAAACCTAGAAAATGGGCACAAAGAAGTATTGGATTGTGATTTGATTCTTCTTTGCGCATCAACAATTTCAACACTGAGAATACTACTGAACTCAGAATACAAATCAAATTCCTCAGGGTTTAAAGATAATTCTGGGAAATTAGGTAAATACCTCATGGATCACATATCTATCTGTAGATTTTTTTCAGTCCCAAAAGCAAAAAACTCAGATAAATCACTAGATAATCCTCCCGATCTTTCTGGAGCGGGCAGCTTCTTTATTCCTTTTGGTTCAAATTTACCAGAAATTGACAACATAAATTTCCATAGAGGTTATGGAATCTGGGGAGCAATTGATAGATTAGGGATACCTAAATTTTTACAAAAAGACTCAAACCAGTCCATTGGCTTTCTTATCGCCCATGGAGAAGTCCTTCCTAGAGAGAAAAACTCAGTTTCTCTCTCAAGAAAAACAGATGAATGGGGAGTACCGATACCCTACATTGAATTCGAATGGAGCGAGAATGAGTTAAATATGGCAAAACATATGGAAAAAACAATAAAAAAATCAGTCAAAGCTGCAAATGGAAAAATAAAAAATATTGATGAACTAATGAATATTCCATTAGGGAGTTTATTTACAAAAAATTTGATAGCACTTTCAGACAGTCCTCCTCCTCCCGGTTATTATATTCATGAGTTAGGAGGAGCACCAATGGGGTTGAATGAAGAAAATAGCGTAGTTGATAAATTTAATAGATTGTGGAGATGTAAGAACATACTGGTATTAGATGGAGCATGCTGGCCAACATCATCTTGGCAAAGCCCCACACTTACTATGATGGCATTGAGTAGAAGAGCCTGTTTAAATATTAAAAAGACTTAGAGGGTGTAAATAATTGATTTAAATAAATTTCAGAGACAGAATTATCTGTACAACCGTTTTGAACGAGAAAAGTAGCTAATGCTGAATTTATAAGCTTATATTGATCCCAAGTCGGGTTACTTAATACGAAATCTTTCATAGTGTTATAAAGAGTTTCTGAAAGCTCTGTTTCTAATGAGACTTTATTTGAGGAGCACTTGACATGATTGTTATCTGTTAAATTTGATTGTCTGATTTGATCCATAGATTTATATTTTTTTCATCAATATAATGATATTTTTTTCAAAAAAAATCAAAAAAAATCTGCATATTAACTTTTCAAATTATCAAATGAGACTCATGTTATAAATAGATTTTTAAAAAATTTACTTTTTAGATAAGGAAATTGATTGGATTTTTAAAAAAAGTCAACAATAGTGTTGAAGTCCTGTTTTTTTTTAAAGCTACTGGGATTTCTAATCCCATGTGGATTTGGACGTGGAAAACAACCTGCAAATTGTGGAAAATCTAGCTCAAAATACTTTCACTATTTTATATTAAGAATACTTATATATACTGAGTCTATTAAGACTAAGTCGAGAAAGAGACAGGTGATTCATTGATTTCAACGGATTTTCTTAAGATTTAGTCTTTATTAGGCAAGCGAAGCGTGACAGGTCCTAAAGGATGTTTTGAATTTGGATAAATACTATGGTGATTGTGATGATGATTATGTTCATGTTGATGAGCCTCTACATGTTCATGTTCTAAGTAATCACCTACTCCTGTGTCTGATTTTTCTTGATTATGAGTTGGGATTTGATTTTGTATTTCACAAGCACCACTACATTCAGGATCACATAAATCACAGCTTATACCTAAGCCCTCTACATGGTGATGATGACTTTCCTGGACCATTCCAACTTCTTTTTCAAAGCCAAATAAATTTGATCTATATTTACAAGTTGAGCAATTCATAAAATTATTACCTTCGTTATTAAGAATCTCTTCAATCCTTTCTACAAAAGTATCGACCACATAAGACTGTGATGAAAGATATTTTGCATGTATAAATGAAATATTTGGATTATTAATCGCAACTAAATCACTTTGTCTTTTTATTCTTGTAACAAGGACACCTGAGAAAAGGAAATAAGGGAAAACAATTATATTTTTATAACCAAGTCTCACAACATTTTTCAAGCCAGGTTCAACAAGGGGGAAAGTTACTCCAGAAAAAACTGTTTCCCCCCACCCTAAACCAACACCCTCTACGATCATTCTCGTAATTTTTGAAACATTGGAATTCGCATCTGGGTCAGAAGAGCCTCTACCCACCACAACTAATAATGATTCTTCAGGTTTGAGATTATTTTTTTGTTTAAATACATCTTTTACTCTTTCACAAGCTGCACTAATCATTAAATTATTGATACCTAATTCTCTTCCATAAGTTATTTCAATTCCTGTTTTACTTGAATAATTCATAAGCAAGCTAGGTATATCATTTTTTACATGACCAGCAGCGAAAAGCATTGCAGGTATTGCAATTACTTTTTTTATAGAAAGATCTTTTAACTTGTCTAAAGCATCAACAATCGAAGGCTTTGCAAATTCCAAGAAACCATATTCAACTAAAAAGTTTGGATATCTTTTTTGGATGAAATTAGTTAATTCTTGAAATTCAGTAATGGCTAATTTATTTCTACTTCCATGTCCACAGATAAGTATCGCAACTTGATTGTTTAACTTCAAATCTAAATTATCCAAATTCAAATTATTACTTATACCATAATAGTAAAGATCAATATCATGTAGTGAAAAATAATAATAACTTGCTTAAAGTTCCAAATATTAACTCAAAGGATGCAAAATTAAAGAAATTAATTTATGACGTGGATGAATCCTTATTTAATGAGGATAACTATTCTTACGAAAAATTCGAGCACCTTTGCGTGTGTAGTGGAGGTACAACTTCTAGCTGTGCAAAAAATGGTTTTACAACTCTTGATCTAAGAAAAAATCACAGCAAAATTCATCTAGATAGAAAAACCAATTTAGTAACAATTGGAGGTGGTGTAATAATGGGGGATCTATTAAATCATTTACAAAAATATAATCGAAGTTTTCCAATCGGACTTTCTAAACTTCCTGGAGCAGGCTATATACTTACTGGTGGAGTAAGCCCGCTGAGTAGAGCCTACGGATTAGCCATTGATAATATTGAATCAATAAAAGGTTTCCTGGGTAATGGCACATTTATTTCTTTAAAAAAAAATCAAATAAATACAGAAGAACAATTAATTTGGGAAGGAATTAAAGGCGCAGCACCCTTCTTTTCAATTATTACTGAAATAGAACTTAAGACTATCCAATCTAATTCAATTAAGGTTATTGAAGGATTTGTAAATCTAAATGAACTTACAGAAATAATAAAACTATCAGAGGAATTTCCAGAAAATATTAGTCTTCAATGGATTTATGCCCAAAAAATTTACATATATATTTTAGTTGAACTCAAAAATAATTTAGAGGATAAAAGAACAGAAGAATGCCTAATGCTTCTAGAAAAATACCCTACTCTAGAAAAACAATTTTATGAAAACTTTAACAAAATAAATTTCTTCCCTAAGGAATTGAATTTATATGAGCTGAATGCAAATAACCATTCTGAGGTAATTAGTCTTCTTGGAGAAGATTTAAAAAATGATATCCCACTTTTTATAGAATGTTTGGATGAAATAATGGATAATAAACCTAATAATTCCTGTTACATTGCTTCTCAACAATTAGGTTGCAAAACTAAAAAGTTAAATCATGGCTCAAGCTTTTTTGTTCATAGAAAAAGCACTTGGAAACCATGGATATATGCATCATGGAAAAAAAATGATCTTCAAGAAAAAGAAGTCGCTTTGGAATGGATTTATAAATCGTGGAGCAAGCTAAAAAAGTTTTATCCAAATATTCACTTAGCCCAATTGCATAATCATTTGAATTCTCATGATGAAGAAATTACATTAGCCTTTGGAGATAGAATGAATGAATTAAAAACTTTAAAGAATATTTTTGACCCACAAGGTATTTTGCCTCCTTTATGAGGTAACTTCTTTATTATAAAGAAACTTAAAATGTCAAATTTCTCAAGATATTTATCTAAAAATTGGTTAGATGATCCAAAGTCAAATATTCTCTCAGGCTTAGTTGTTGCTTTTGCAATGATCCCTGAAGCAATTGCTTTTTCAGGTATAGCTGGTGTAGATCCTAAAGTTGGCCTTTTTGGTGCATTTTGCTTATCTATAACAATTGCGATTGTTGGAGGAAGAAGGGGGATGATCACTTCAGCTACAGGTTCAACAGCTCTTTTGATGACTGGACTTGTTGCTTATGGAGAATCACAAGCTCCTGGATTAGGTGTCTCATATCTTATTGCGGCTGGGATATTAACTGGAATTTTCCAAATTCTTTGGGGATATTTAAGACTTGCCTACCAAATGCGATTCGTGCCAACGGGAGTATTAAGTGGATTTGTAAATGCACTGGCGCTTTTAATATTTCAGGCACAACTACCTCAGTTAGGAATAGGTATTAAAGAATCAAAAGGATTAATTGAACAAACTTTGAGTCAGTATCCAGTTAACTCTCAGATCCCAGTAGTTTGGATTCTTGTAATCCTAGGATTAATAATTATTTATGGGCTTCCAAAAATCACAAAAGTGGTCCCATCTCAACTTATCGCGATAGTAGTAATTACTCTCATAAGCATATTCTTGAATCTAGATGTCCCAACAGTCAGCGATTTGGGTAATTTACCTGATGGATTACCAAGTATTTCTCTTCCTTTTGGATCAATAGAAAATGGGAAAGTACCTTTTAGTCTTGAAACATTAGGAATCATTTTACCGACTTCACTCGCAATATCTCTCGTAGGTTTAATGGAAACCTTTTTAACTCAAGACATTTTAGACGATGTAACTGATACAAGTTCTAATAAAAATAAAGAAGCAAGAGGGCAGGGAATCGCAAATATTGTGGCATCCTTATTTGGTGGAATGGCAGGATGTGCCCTAGTTGGGCAATCTGTTATGAATACTGAAAATGGTGGTAAATCTAGATTATCAACTCTCTCCTCAGGTATATCTCTACTAATTATGATTATTCTCTTGAAGTCTTGGATTGGAGCAATACCAATGGCGGCTTTAGTAGCAATCATGATAACGATCGCAATAAGTACAGCAGATATAAATGGATTAAAAAATATTAGAAAGATACCTAAAAGTGATACTGCAGTAATGCTTATGACTTTTGCGGTTACAATGCTGACAAAACCTCATAATCTTGCACTTGGAGTTATTGCTGGAGTTGCATTAGCTGCAATCCTTTTCAGCAGAAAAGTCGCAAAAGTTATAACTGTCTCAAGAGATAAAGAAAATAATTTGACTACCTACAAAGTAAAAGGACAATTATTTTTTGTAAGTAAAATTTATTTCTTACAAGGATTTGATATTCATGAACATCCAGAAAATATTGTAATTGATATGTCTTTAGCTCATATTTGGGACCAAAGTGGCGTAGTTGCTCTTGAGCAAATTATTAGAAAGTTCCAGAATGGTGGTTCTAAAGTTGAAATTGTAGGATTAAATAAAGAAAGTCTTAACTTATTTGAAAGACTAGGTGGTTTGGAAAGCACTCATTAAAAAAGTTAATTAAGACTAACTTGTTGATAACAGAACCAAAGCCATTGCTGAAAAAGCAAATTCCTATGAGACCTCCAAGCGGTTTTTGAACTATTTGGATCAAAATTTTTAGGAGGAGGAACATCTCCCTTTTCTTTGTCTCTTTCAACTTCACTAATAATTCTATGCACCGTATATTCAGGATGACCTAAATGCATAAGTTGTTTTTGATCATTAGATTCAAATATTGTATATCCAACGTTTTCTCCATAAGCTAACAAATTCAATTTCCCTTCTTTTTGGGCTTTTTCCATTTCCAAATCTGGTAATCCAGCAAATCTACTTTGAGGACATATAAATTCATCATCTTGCGTACCCATCAAAGGGTGTCCTGGAACAAGACTTTTTAAAGGGAATACCCCAAATAATTTCCTATCAAAAACTTGCTTATTAACTCCTGCTAAATAAGCCAGCGCAAAGCCAGCCCAACATAATCCAAGAGTACTCGCACAAGAATTTCTGGCTTCATTTACAATTTTTACAAATTCATCCCAATACTTAACCTCCTCAAAGGCTAGGTGTTCAATAGGTGCTCCAGTAATAATGATTCCATCTAACGGTTCTGGATTATTTGCTTCTTCCCAATTAATGTATAGATTATTCAGATGATTAAGATCCCATGTTTTATAGGAGTGAGTTTTAAGCTTTATCCAAACTGGCTCAATTTGAAGGGGAGATAAACCAAGTGGATGCAGCAAGTTAAATTCATACTGCTTGCCTAGAGGCATGATATTTAAAATACCAATCCTAAGAGGACGTATATCTTGTCTTTTTGCCAATTCTGGTTCGATCCAAGATATATGATTTTTCTCAACATCACTAATCTTGTGATAGTTACTAGGAATTATTAAAGCCAATAAATCTCCTTTCCTATGTGATTTGTGAAAGTGCTTGTTGGAAATCTGCTTTTATATCATCAATATGCTCAATTCCTACAGAGACTCTTACCATAGTGGGAGTAACACCTGCAGATAGTTGTTCTTCTTCAGATAATTGCTGATGAGTTGTTGAAGCAGGATGAATTACTAATGTTTTTGAATCCCCCACGTTAGCAAGGTGGCTCGCTAATTTTAAGGAATCAATAAACTTTACAGCATTTTCATAACCCCCATTGAGAGAGAACATAAGCATGCAACCCATTCCTCTTCCAGTAGTATATTTTTTGGCACTTGAGTAATATGGATCAGATTCTAGGCCAGGATAATTAACACTACTTACATAAGAATTAGAGTCCAGCCATTTTGCTAATTCAAGAGCATTAGAAGTTTGTCTTTCTATTCTTAAACTGAGAGTTTCCAAACCCTGCAATAGCAAGAAAGAATTAAAAGGACTTTGAGCTGATCCCCAGTCTCTGAGGCATTCAAGTCTTGCTCTTAACGCAAAAGCTATATTTCTATTATCAGGTACTCCCAAAGATTTGCAGATATCACTACCGAAACCAAAAGCATCCCAATGAACGAGCCCATGATAAGCAGCACTTGGCTCACTCATTAGTGGGAATTTACCATTTCCCCAATCAAAGGTTCCGGCATCTACAATAACTCCTCCAATGCTTGTTCCATGTCCACCGATCCATTTTGTTGCACTTTCCACAACAACATCGGCTCCAAAATCAATTGGTCTTATTAAAGCACCACCAGCACCAAGGGTATTATCCACTATTAAGGGGATTCCATTTTCTTTCGCCAAAGCAGAGAGTCCCTCAAAATCTGGGATGTTGAATCGAGGATTTCCCATTGATTCGACATATATTGCTTTGGTTTTATCATCAATTTTATTTCTAAAACTATCGATACTATCGCCATCTGCAAATTTAACTTCTATTCCTAATCTTGGAAATTGTACTTTAAATTGATTGTAGGTTCCACCATATAGAAAAGAAGTAGAGACAAAATTATCCCCTGCAGTCATACAGTTCACTATTGCCAAGAATTGAGCAGCTTGACCTGAGGATGTTGCAAGTGCTGCCATACCTCCCTCCAAAGCTGCCATCCTTTTTTCGAAGACATCTGTGGTGGGGTTCATAAGTCGAGTGTAAATATTTCCAAATTCTTTTAATCCAAAAAGATTCGCGCCATGCTCGGCATTATCAAAGACATAGGAACTAGTTTGATAAATGGGTACTGCTCTAGAATTTGTAGTTGGATCAGGTACTTGACCTGCATGTAACTGAAGAGTCTCGAACTTTTGGTTGCTCAAAATTTTTAAATAATCCTATTATCTATTTAACTTAAAAAAGTCCCAAAAAAAAACAAAAAAAAGATAAAAATTTATAAATCCTTTTTTAATGAGGGGTAATTATCGTTCATATATGAACTTAAATTATCTTTTATCGCAGATCTGAGTTTCTCAATATTTACAGAATCAATTATTGGAAAAGTTTTATTCGCCTCAGGATCTTTTTCAGAAATTGATTTCCAATTCTTACTTACATCTTTTTCAGAGTTGTTAAGAACCTCATCAAAATTGAAACACTTATCATTGTTCTTAGCATTAAATTCGCTAAAAGCTTTATCTATAAGCTCTTTTCTATTTTCAAATAGATTCTTAGCTTTTAAAGTATCTGGAAGACCCATAACTGGTTGTAATTCCTTAAGAAGTTTTATTTCCTCTTCAATTAAGAGTGTCCAAACACCATATTTATTTTTTGGAAGATTAGAATTACTAAAAATAGTAATTTCATCGAGGTAAAATTTTAACCATAGATAATAAGATTTTTCTTCAATAGTTTTTTTAACGGATATCTTTTTATTTTGGATCTTTGGGAGTAACTTTTCTGCCTTCTTTAAAAACTGTCTGTCTTCTCTTTCTAAATTTATTAATCCCCATCTTTGACTATAGTCCCATAAATCTTCGTATCTTGTTAAGTCTTCTTGATTCCAACCAAGAGCTTTAAGTTCATGAGAACGATGAGTTAATTCCTTTTTCAAAAAAAACCTTTTAAACCATAATAATTCTAACCCTGCAATCAAGATTAGTAAATAAATTAAGAATTATGCTTTCTAGCAAATTGAAAAATAATCAATTATTAAAATATTTATTAATAATTTTCAATACATTGATATAACTAGGATTTTTTTTAGAAATTTGATTAATATATTTATTTTTTTTAGAGGCTATTTGTTCTTCGTTAATAAATAATTTCTTATAAAAGTTTTCAATATCATCAAAAAGATAATCTCCTTTTAATTTTTCATTTAGTTCGATAGATAATTCAGATTTCACAGATTCTTGGCAAAAATTAGTGATTTCTTCTGAACTTATTAAAACCTTATAAATTTCTTTTTTTTCTTCTGAATTTGCATTAAAGCATAAATAAATCAAATTAATCATTGAACAATTGTTATTTTTAATTTTGAATTCTTTATAAATGTCTGGCCAAAATTTTAAAGATTTTAGACCTTCTAAACCTCCTTGACTGAGAGAATATTTATTACACCAATTTACAAATTCTGAGACATCTTTTGGACATCTGTTGAGTTGTAAAAGCATATCTGATAAAACTTGTCCTGCTTGAAAATTCCGTGTTGGTTTTCCTTCAGTTGGTAGAGTCATACTCCCTAAAACATCAGCCTTAACAGCATTTAATTGAGAAAAAGTATAATCTCCTTTTTCACAAAATTTATCATTAATTATTTCCCTTGCACTAATTATTTCTTCTCCATAACCAAGTTCTTTTAATGAAAGATATTTATTCTCTAATTTATTTTCTTTTCTAACTTTTTTTGATACTGATGCGGCTTGATCTAAACATTGAGTTAACAAAATCGTATTAATGGTAGGCAGCATTCCTGGCTTATCGGAATGAAAGTTATTTACAAAACCTGCAAATATTGATGAGATATTTT
Source organism: uncultured Prochlorococcus sp. (assembly GCF_902536725.1). GTDB lineage: Bacteria > Cyanobacteriota > Cyanobacteriia > PCC-6307 > Cyanobiaceae > Prochlorococcus_A. The sequence goes on along the minus strand of NZ_CACAYO010000001.1, from coordinate 2,577 downwards.
TTATTGATTTTATATATTGACATTCAATATTGTGAACTCCAGGAGAAACTTGAATTTTCGGTGATAATTGATTCAAAATGCGTGCCCCTATTAATGCTGTTAGCGCATCAGGATGGCAGAAATTTGCAGTAAAACTATCATTAGGATTTCGTAAAGCTCCGTGACGATGAAATCCTGTAAAAAAAGCTAAATTTGGATATTTATTACAAAGAATAAAAGGGTTTTTATTTTTATTATCAATACAAAAAGAACCGACTAAACAGCCCAAAACCACATTTTCTTTTTTTAAATTTTTTCTGAGTTCTAAAGCATTTTTAACATCATCTTGTATGTGATTACTATTTGAAGCAAGAATAACTATCTCACATTTCAAGATAAGATCTTTTAAGTCAAAAGACTTTATTTTTTCCTCTGAAGAATAATTTCCCATTCTCTTAATCTTCTCAATAATCTCATTGTCCATATCAGAAATAACATCATTTGAGAAAGCACCTAACAAATCTCTATCTTCCCTAGGAGCCAAGATAATATTATTTGATTTTCCATGCATAGCACAGTTGTATGCTAGTGATGCAGGATATAAACCAACACTGTAAAATCCAACTTTGCTATTCTCTATATTTTTAATCAATGAATAAAAATATTTTTCATCTTTGATGTTTTCTACGAAATTATTCTTCATTTTTGGAAACTCTTGATAATTTTTTAATTTCTTACCCATACCAACATTTTTCTACATTAAAGCAATTCTTGACCATAGCAAATTATTTATTGAAAATATTGAGTTTTTTAATTTATAATTTCTGAAAAAGTGGAAATTAAAAGAAAAATAATTATAAATATGGAATATATGGCAAGTAATTTAAATGAACAAAAACAATTAATTTCTTCTAAAAATATCTTATTTATTCAAGATATTGACGGAGTTTGTATCCCTTTAGTTAAAGATCCAATGACTAGAGAATTAGAATCAAAATATATCTATGCAGTAAAAGAATTTGCTGAGGAATTCTTTGTATTAACTTGCGGAGAACATGAAGGTCCAAGGGGAGTTAACAGAATAATAGAGAGGAGTTTGAGGAGCACTACTGAGCCTAAAAACAAAGAACTATATTTAAGAGGTTTAGCTGCCTGCGGAGTAGAGTATCAAGACAGTAATGGTGAAACAAGTTTTGAAGGAGTCTCAGAAAAAGAACTAAGTTTTTTATCTAAAGTACCTAGTTTAATAAAACCAAAATTTAATTATATAGTTAAGAATATTTTTCCTGAACTTAGCCAAGAGGATATCAATTTTCACGCAGCAAAATCAATATGTGAGACACGCTTCTCGCCAACTATTAATTTCAATAGTCTATTTGATTTAGTTCTTAAAGATTCTGATAAAAGAAAGCTTATTCAAATCAGTTTTGAAAAAATGATGAATGAAATCATTTTAAAAGCTGAATCCGAAGGTCTCAAAAACTCATTTTTCCTTCATATTTCACCAAATTTAGGTATTAAAAATGGTAGAGAAACAATTAAACTTTCTTCTCAAGATGATATCGGATCAACAGACATACAATTACTTATTAAAGGAGCAGTTAAAGACTCTGGTGTTTTATTTCTTTTAAATAAATTTATTGAGGATAAAACTGGCAAAGCTCCTTTTGGAAGAAATTTTAATTTTAGAAATTCTCCAAATTCTGTTACGGAAAAAATTGATTTATGCAAAAGAACTATTCAAAAAGAAGATATGCCTTTGATTGTAGGAGTTGGTGACACAGTCACATCAAAAGAAAATAATGATGAAAAAAGTTATTCAAGAGGAGGAAGTGACAGGTCTTTTCTAGAATTTATACAAATATTAGGTAATGAATTTGGGATTAAGAATAAAATAATTTTTGTAGATAGTAGTTCTGGTGAAGTTGAGAGACCATCTGTAAAAAAAACTGGCTTAATAGGGATCAGTGATGTTCATGACAACTTAAAATTTGACATAGTTTTTAAAAATGGTCCCCAAGAATACATAAGTTGGTTTATTGAACTTGCTAATGAAAGATCAAACTTTAAAAAAAATTGTTGACTTTTTTATTTTCGAATGACAATTTATAAGTAATAGATTCATGAAAGAAAAATTCCCCTCAATATATAAAGAACCTATAGAAACATTGCAAATTAACATAGGTTATAAATGCAATCAGGCATGTAAACATTGTCATGTCAATTCGAGTCCCCTAAGGACAGAAAAGATGTCCAATGAATTGATATCTCTTATTCCAAAGATAATTGAAAAATACAAAATCAAGACTCTAGATATTACAGGTGGTGCGCCAGAACTTCACCCAGAATTTAAAAACCTAATAACCAGCTTGAGCACAAAACAAGTTGATATTATTGATAGGTGCAATTTGACAATTTTTTTTGAACAAGGTTATGAAGATCTTCCTCAATTTCTTGCAAAATATAAAGTGATAGTTACTGCTTCGCTACCGTGTTATGAAAAAAATAATGTTGATTTTCAAAGAGGTTTTGGCGTTTTTGAAAAAAGTATTAATGCCATAAAAATTCTTAATGACTTAGGCTATGGAAAGAAAGAAA